>CAZWIM010000022.1:0-50303 GCA_964634265.1 uncultured Chitinophaga sp.
CTGAGCGGCCTTTGTCATGCCTACGGCAGATAAATTGTGTGTTGTGTGCTGACCGTGCAGCGGTAAAAAGTCAGATTTTTATTTGATTTTTTACACAGTTCATGTTGTGTGCAGTACTTCTAATTTCCATCAATTGGTTTCAAGATTGTACCCATACC
This sequence comes from uncultured Chitinophaga sp., assembly GCA_964634265.1. Classification (GTDB taxonomy): domain Bacteria; phylum Bacteroidota; class Bacteroidia; order Chitinophagales; family Chitinophagaceae; genus JJ008. Next base: position 159 of record CAZWIM010000022.1, read on the forward strand.
GAGATTATTAGTCCCTTCCGATCCATCACCAATTGAAACAATCAGTTCGTCATTGGATAATGCAGAAATATGTAATGACGACTTTTTGATTTTTAATAGAACAATTTTTGATTCTTGCTTAAATTCCCATTTACCGTTTTCGGATTTCCCGCCTGATGAAACTCTTTTAAAGGTGCCATCGGGTAAGAACTCATATGTAACTGATTCATTCGTGTTTGCTAGACGTTGCCCACCCATCAGTATTGCTTTAAATCCCCACTTATGGCAAAGTACATTTTTAATACTATCCGCAGGAATACTTATTTGTGCATTCGAAGATTTTATGAATAAGCATAAAAAAAAGAATAATGCAATTTTCTTCATGTTTAGAATCTTTAAAGTTTGAGGACTCTTTAGTATTGCAGCCAACACTTAAATATACTACACTCCCTGAAGAATATTTTAAGTCATAATAATTGCAGAAGCCTTTCGAAGAGTATTTATATCAGCTTATGCTCATAGGCATATTTTACCAGGCCGATGACGGAGTTGGTATTTGTTTTGCGGAAAATGTTTTTGCGGTGAGTTTCTACGGTGCGTTCGGAGATATAGAGTGTTTCGGCTATCTGTTTGTTGTTGTATTCTTTTTCTATCAGTTGTATAATCTCCACTTCCCGGCTGGTGAGGTGGGCTTCTTCTTTTTGCCTGCGGCGGTTGCTGGCCCGCTGCAGTTCATCTATCACTTCTTCGCTGAAATAGATGCCGCCATTGGCAATTTTTTCCAAAGCGTTTACCAGTTCCTGCTTGCCGATATTTTTGAGCACATAGCCGGATATATCGGCATCGTTGATCATTTCATTGACCAGGTCGCCCTGGCCGCTCATGGAGAGGGCTAATATTTTTACTTTGGGATATTTTTCTTTTACCTGTTTGGCCAGCTGGTTGCCGGGCAGTTTGGGCATCATCACATCGGTGAGCAATACATCCACCGGTGTGTCGGCCATTTTTTCTATTACCTCGCCGGAGTTGGTGGTAGCAAAGGCAAAATTGAATTTGTCATGACCTTTCAGTAAAGAGGTGAGTCCGTCAATTACGATCTGGTGGTCATCTACCAGGGCTAGTGTGATCTTTCCGTTTTTCATGAGTGGTTCTGGTTTGAAAAATACGATGAATTTGGTTTTTGCAGCCATTCTGTTTTTTCTGACTGACGCCAATATGGATGCAGGGGTTGGGGAGATTGCAGTTGGGGAAATGTTAAAGCGGGGAGAATGGAAAATGGAGAGTGGAAAATGGGGTTGCCCTTTCGACACCCTTCGACAGGCTCACGGTGACAAGGGTACATGGATGCCGATGACGGTGCCGCGGCCGGGGGCGGAGTCGAAGTCGACGGTGCCCTTGAGGTATTCGATACGGGTAATGATATTGCGGAGGCCGATGCCTTCAAAATTCTCTTTGTCGTTGGTATCGAAGCCTTTGCCATTGTCTTCAATGGTGCCGCTGATTCCGTCTTTGTCGCGGATGAGGGAGATATCGAGGGTGGTGGCGCCGGCATGTTTCAGGGCATTGTGCACACATTCCTGCACCACCCGGTACAGCACAGTTTCCACATTGGAATCGAGCCTTTCTTCCAGTCCTTCGGTGTACACATCTACCTGCAGGGTTTTACTGCTGAGTTTGTTTACAAATTCCTGTATGGCGGTGGCCAGGTTGTTTTTGAGCAGGGCATTGGGCATCATGATGTGGGAGACGGTGCGGACTTCGCGGCAGCTTTCGTCTACCAGCTGTATTACTTTTTCCAGGGCCTTTTTTTGTTCCTCACTCGTAAACTGCATCTCAGATTCAAAGGCAGAGAGGTTCATTTTGGCGGCACTCATCATTTGCCCAACCCCGTCATGCAGGTCTTTGGCGATGCGCTGTCTTTCTTTTTCTTCTGCTTCCAGTATGGCACGGGCCGCTTCTTCCTGCTGCTTCATCAGCTCGGCCTGCAACTGGCTTTCTTTTTTCAACTTGTAGCGTTTGTATTGTGAATGCGCCAGCAAGGCGGAAAGCAGGATGAGGCCTGCAATGCCGATGAACAAATAATTCTGCAGGCGCAACCGGTTTTTCTGTTCCTGTATCTGTTGCTCCTTCCGGGCAGATTCGTATTGTGAATTCAGCTTTTGTATCTCTTTTGTTTTTTCCAGCGTAAAAAGACTGTCACGCAGGGCAGAACGTTTGTTGAAATATTCAAAGGCTTTCTGAAAATCGCCCTGCTTTTGTGCTACGGAAGAAAGTTCGTTGTAATTGTTGGACTGCAGTTCGGGGTACTTCAGTTTCTCGGCCATCTTATTACTCAGCGTTAAGTATTCAATGGCTTTGGCATAATCGCCTTTACCATTCATGGCCACACCGAGGTCGGAGTAGGTGAGGGCAATGGCGAAGCTGTCTTTGAGTTCCTGCCGGATCTTTAAGGCCCGCAGCAAGTTTTGTTCTGCAAGCGCATAATTTTTCTGGATGACATATACACCGGCAATATTGCTGAGGGAGTAAGAAACGCTGAGCGAATCACCGGCTTTTTCAGCCAGCTTCATCGAAGAGGTGTAGCGATTGATGGCTTCTTTGTAATCATCCCTGTATTCAAACACCACACCCGATTCATTTAATATCATGGCGATGCCGGCTGTATCGTTCAGTTCCCGGTAAATGGCATCGGCTTTATTGTAATTGGCAATGGCTTTATCGAGGTCTTTGGTTTTGCGGTAGAGTTTGGCAAGGTCATTATAAACAGGGGCCAGTTTCTTTTTGTCGTTGTTCTTTTCAAAAATGGAAATGGACTCCAAAAAATTTTTAGCTGCCACATCGTATTTGCCACTGAAGTAACTGGCTACGCCGATCTGGTGTTTAAGTTTGCCAACACTGATGGAGTCGGTATTTTTCCTGGCCAGTTTTAAAGCCTTATCACCTTCAATAATGGTGGAGTCAAAATTTTTCAGCTGGTAACTTTCCACTAACTGGATGGCGGCATTGATCTGTTGTTCGTAGGGACGGTTTGACTGGACAACTTTGCGAAGGCTGTCAGTATTGACCTGTGCAGCAACAAACAGGGAGAGGATAAGGAATGATATGGAAAGGCTGATGCGCTGCATGAAGCGATTACAGGTTTAGTACATCTTTCATGGTGAAGAAGCCTTTTTTGTCTTTGATGAATTCAGCCGCCAGCACAGCACCGGTGGCAAAGCCGGTACGGTTGTGTGCCGTATGAATGATTTCGATATTATCAATGACAGATGAATACTTGACGCTGTGAGTGCCGGGTGCAGGGTCTACCCGCTGGCTGATGATTTCGAGGTCTTCGGGATTATCGCTGAGTTCGTTCACCCATTGTTTTTTTCTTTTTACCTGTTCCAGTATCTGCTCGGCCAGTGTGATAGCTGTGCCGCTGGGGGCATCTTTTTTTTGGGTGTGATGGGTTTCTTCCAGTATCACTTCGTATTCTTTATGCGGGGCCAGGAGTGCGGCAAGTTTCTTATTTACTTCAAAAAATATATTGACACCCACACTGTAATTGCTGGAGTACACAAAGCCAACGTTTCTTTCAGCTGCATGCTTCTTCATTTCATCCAGTTTATCGGTCCAGCCGGTGGAGCCGCATACAACCGGTATGTCAAAGTCAATGCACTTTTTTATATTCTCATATGCGCTGTGCGGACTGGTGAATTCGATGGCTACATCAGCTCCTTCCATTTTTTCTTTGGTGAAATCCTGCAGGTTAGGTTGGTCAATTTTTAAAACAACCTGGTGGCCCCGCTGGATGGCCACTTCTTCGATAGCCTTACCCATTTTGCCGTAACCGATTAATACAAGTTTCATGTTTAATGTTTCGGGTTTAAAGTTGTCGTGGAACAGCTTAAGTCGTTGAGCAAATGTAATTATTAATAATGGCGATGGATACCCGTACCAGTACGGATTTTTAAGCATTGTCCCGGGACAAAAGTTTTGTATCTTTATTTTATGACCCAGATAGTTATTGATAAGAAGAAATATGTACTGGTGCCAGAGAAAGAGTACCAGGCTCTTCAAAAAAAAGCAGCACTTAAAACAAGACCCGAAAAATTGCTTTCAGTTGAACAAGCAAGGAATTATAGTAAAAAATTGATTCAAAAATGGGCAGCCGAAAAGTAGTTGTTAAGCAAAGCGCTGCTGAAAATATTGCTGCTATCGCATGGTACATTGAATCCAGAGGCATGCTGGCTACTGCCGAAAGGTTTACAGATCAAGTTTATGATTATTTCCTGAAATTAGCTGACAGCAGAAAGTCATACGCTGTTTGCCGTGAACCTGCCCGTGCTGCATTGAGCTATAAATGTATTCCCTACAAAAAGAAATACACCGTAGTGATAATTGAATCTGATAAAGAAATCATTATCTGTGAGTTTATTTCTACAAAGACATTGAACTGGTAATTCTCACTTCCCGATTTTCAGAATCACACTGAGGCCGTTTGTCCTGGCAAGATCACTGTAGCCGGGTTTGATGCGGAGGCTAAGGTCGGGGCTTACATCAAAACTTTTAAGATGTGCATCTACGGTGGCATCCACTACGTTTAGCCCCCAGAGAAGAATGAAAACTAGGGCAGAGTAATCAATATCCCGCCTGAACTGGTTGCGGTAAAATTTTAGTGATTCTTCACTGAGTGGTTTCAGGTTGTCTTTGATATTGACAAAGGAAGCGGAGTCGGTACGGAATACCCGCATATTGTATTTAACACGGTACGCAAACTTGGTGTCTTTGTAGTTACCCATGTTGTAAATGAAAATACCGGCACAGGTGCCCAGTGCGCCGTAAACGATGGGCAGCTTCCAGTATTTTTTATTGTAGATCTGACCGAGCCCGGGTAACAATGCAGAACGTATGGCTGCTTTGCGGGGGCTATGTGCTTTGCTTAATGAATCGTAGCGGCTGCCGATATTTTTCTTCTTGCCGGTTGCAGGTATTGAATCTGTAGCAGAAATGGCAAGAGGTTGCTTTTCCTGTGCAAACAGACAGGAAGTTGTAAGAATGAGCAGAGAAAAAATAATTACTGAAAGTATTCTCATGATTAATCAAGCGGTGCATTCATTTGCCGGAGAATCTTATTCAGTTCTTCTGTTGAATAATAATCAATGGTGATCTGTCCGCTGCCATTCCGGCTGTGCCTCAGTTTAACCCGGGTACTGAAATGCGATGCTAATTTATCTTCAATCCGCTGAAAGGGACCGGGTAACTGGCTTTTTGAAGTTTTTTTAACAGCGCCGTCTTTGTACAGGTTTCTTACCAGGGCCTCTGTTTGTCTTACAGAAAGGCCTTTGTTCTTAATTTCTTTAAAAATGTATAGTTGCTTGTCAATAGTGTCCACATTGATGAGAGCCCTTGCATGGCCCATGCTCAGTTCCCCGTTTCTAACAGCCAGTTGAATATCAGGAGGCAGCTTCAGCAAGCGGATAAAATTGGCCACTGTACTTCTGTCTTTGCCCATTCTTTCTGCTACCTGTTCTTGAGTGAAGTCCAGTTCCTCCATCATTCGTTTATAGCTGAGTGCAATCTCCATGGCATTCAGATCTTCCCGCTGCAGGTTTTCAAGCAAGGCCAGTTCTAATAGTTGCGCATCATTGGCCTGGCGAACATAAGCCGGAATATCCTGTATGCCGGCCAGTTTGGAGGCTCTCCATCTTCTTTCACCGGAAATAAGTCTGTATTTACCGGAAGGAAGTTTTGAAACAGTGACCGGCTGAATGATATCATGCATTTTGATGGACTCGGCCAGTTCCTGCAAAGCCTTTTCATCAAAGTCACGGCGTGGTTGTTTGGGATTAGCTTCGATATCTGCAATAGGAATACGATTAATGCCTGTTACATTCTCCACCACATTGGCCTTCAGATGTCCGCTGCTTGTCTTCAGATCAGTATCAATACTCTGCAGTAAAGAGCGGATGCCTTTGCCTAGCAGTTCTTTATTTTGTTTGGGGTTGGTCATGTTCAATATGTTTAAGGTTTAAAGTTTAAGGTTTAAGGTTGGTTTTTGCGGTGGGCAGTTAACCTTAAAAATTGAACTTTAAACTTGTTACAGTTCTAAAATCCTTTCTTCATTTTTAATCTTGGTCATATCGTTTTTCTGAAGGATCTCTTTGGCAAGATTGAGATAATTTACAGAACCTTTACTGTTGGCATCGTATAAAATGACAGGTTTACCTGCACTGGGTGCTTCGGCCAGTCTTGCATTTCTATGAATAATGGTGCTGAATACCATATCATCAAAATGGCGGCGCACTTCACTTACCACCTGGTTGCAAAGCCGGAGACGACCATCATACATAGTCATTAAAATACCTTCAATAATCAGTGATGTATTTAAGCGGCTCTGAACGATTTTTATGGTGTTGAGCAGTTTGCCCAAACCTTCCAATGCAAAAAATTCTGCCTGAACAGGAATTACAACTGAGTCGGCAGCTGTCAGTGCATTTACTGTTATCAAACCAAGTGACGGAGAGCAATCAATAATGATGAAATCGTATTCATTGCGGATCGCTTCAAGAATATTTTTGAGTACCATTTCCCTGTTGGGGTAATTGATCATTTCAATTTCTGCACCAACGAGGTCAATATGTGAAGGAATCAGGTCGAGATTAGGAATCTCCGTTTTCAGGATCACATCTTTTGCCTTTGCATGGTTCACCATACAATCATAAAGGCTTTGGGTGATGTTGTGCAGGTCAAAGCCAACGCCAGTTGTACTGTTAGCCTGGGGATCACCATCCACCAATAGTGTTTTATACTCCAGCACGGCAAAACTTGCTGCCAGGTTAATAGCGGTAGTGGTTTTGCCAACACCTCCTTTCTGATTTGCAACGCCAATGATTCTTCCCATTTTCAGTAATCCTGTATTTTATAACGTAATGCTCTTGCCAATTTCAACTAAATGCAGTGTACAACCAGCTTTTTCAAATGCTTCAGTTGCTTTTGCATGGTCAATTTTTATAAAACCAAAAGTGTCATAGTGTACGCCAAAGATGGTGTTGCAGCCGATCATCCTGGCTGCTTCCACCGCATCTTCATAGCCCATGGTAAAGTTGTCGCCAATGGGTAAGACGGCAAAATTTAGTTTTGCCCACCTTGGTATCAGTTGCATATCAAGGGTAAGGGCTGTATCGCCGCTATAATAAAAGCTGCCTTCTTCGTTTGAGATAATAAAGCCCATGGGATTGCCGCCATAACTGCCGTCAGGTAATCCGCTGGAATGCTGTGCTACTACGCAGCGTACACTGAAACCATCAAAATGCCATTGGCCACCCGTGTTCATCGGGTGGGCATTGTTCACTCCTTTTTTGCCCAGCCATTCGTAAATCTCCCAACTGCTGACAACTTTGGCGCCGGTAGCCTGTGCGATGGCCACACAATCTGCTATATGATCGGCATGGCCATGAGAAACCAATATATAGTCGGCTTCAATATTAGCTATGTTTATGTTTTTGGCCAGTTCGTTACCCGAAATAAAAGGGTCGAACAAAAGCTTTTTACCGTTTGTTTCCACCAGGAAGCAGGAATGGCCATAATAAGTGTACTTCATATTGTGAAATTTGAAGGATGGCAAAAATAAGTGTTCAGCCAAACAATGCCCATAACATAGGCCAGCTTAAATTTGATGTTTATTCTTTATGCGTAATACTCCTTTTTGGTGGATTTTGATCGGTTTCATGGCCTTGCTGGATATTTATTTTTTCCAGGCACTGAAAGTAGTGGCACATTCTGCTTCTCCCCGTACCCGGACTATTCTCTATTCGGCTTACTGGGTTTTATCAATTGCTGCCATTATTGTGCTAATGATATTACCCTATATCCATTTTGAAAAGCAGGCACGGTTTGCCCGCACAACCATTTTTTCCATTATTGCCGGATTGTTTTTCGCTAAATTGATTGCTTCTTTCTTTTTTGTACTTGACGATCTGCGAAGGGGTGTGCAGTGGATAGCCGGGAAGCTTTTTTTTCAAAGAACAGAAGGAGCAGATTTGCAAACGGGTGAAAATATTACCAGATCAGCATTTCTCAGCTGGGCTGGTATGCTGATGGGAGGTACACTGTTTGGCACATTAGTATATGGCTTTGGCAACAAATACCGCTACCAGGTAAAAAAAGTAAAGCTGGCATTTGATAACCTGCCGTCGTCTTTTAAAGGATTAAAGATTGTTCATATTTCAGACATACACTCGGGCAGCTTTACCGATAAACAGGCCGTGATGCGTGGGGTGGAGAAAATTTTGAAAGAAAAGCCCGATCTGATTCTTTTCACCGGCGACCTGGTGAATAATGTGGCCGAGGAAATGAATGATTATATTGATGTTTTCGATAAGCTAAAGGCTCCGCTTGGCGTTTACTCCACGCTGGGCAATCATGATTACGGTGAATATGTGAACTGGGATAGTGATGAAGATAAAAAGGCCAACCTGGATAGATTGAAGCAGGTACATGCGGCCATGGGCTGGAGATTGCTGATGAATGAACATGTGGTGTTGGAAAAGGGCCAGGACAAGATCGCATTACTGGGTATTGAAAACTGGAGTGCCAAGGCCCGGTTTCCCAAATATGGCGATCTGAAAAAAGCATATACTGGAACTGAAAACTATCCCTTTAAAATTTTAATGAGCCACGATCCATCTCATTGGAAGGAAGAAGTGGTTCCGTCTTACCCGGATGTTAACCTTGTTCTTTCGGGTCATACCCACGGTATGCAGTTTGGGGTGGAGATTCCCGGCATTAAATGGAGCCCCGTGCAGTATGTTTACCGGGAATGGGCCGGATTGTATGAAAAAGAGGCAGGTGAAGGTCAGTCCGTGGTTCAAAGATTGTATGTAAACCGTGGTTTTGGGTTTATTGGTTACCCCGGACGGGTAGGAATATTACCTGAAATCACTGTTTTGGAGCTGGCCTGAGGATATTTTTACTCATTCTCTCTCAATATTTTGGCTTTTTGTGACGTTTTCTATTCTGACAGAATACGTATTAAACCAATTTTTAACTTTTTAGTCATACGAACCGCTTCCTGATAGTTGCCAGTGTAAGCCGCCAATATCCCGGAAGACCGACTCAACTGCCCGATGCTAAAAAAGTGGTCCATACTGCTTACCGCTGTAAGCCTGCTGTGTGCAAATACATATGCGCAAGACAGCAAGGCTGATTCTGTCATTGTACCCGCCAAAGATCTTTCGCTGATAGATACAACGATTGATTACGATGCCCTGTTCCGGGATTTTGATGCCTTTATGGATTCCATTCTTTCACCCAACAGTTATTTCTTAAGCAGTTTATCAATAGGGAAAGGGTATTATAACTTTGAATCAAAATCTGCAGCCGCATTGACAACAGCTAAAAAGCTTACTTACTCACCGATGCTTGGCTATTACCACAAAAGCGGTTTTGGGCTGACTGCGATGGGCTATTTAGTAGACGATGGGCAGAAAATGAATTTATTCCAGGGCGGGATTTCGCCTTCCTTTGATTACCTGAAAAACAAAGATTTTGCAACCGGCATTTCGTATACCAAATTCTTCACAAAGGATTCTTTACCTTTTTATACTACTCCAATTCAAAATGAGTTGTATGCCTATTTCACTTACCGCAAATGGTGGATAAGGCCGATGCTGGCAGCTAGCTATGGATGGGGCAGCCGTACTGATTATATGCAAAGAGAAGAACTGATTCAGGATCTTCGTTTGAGAAGAAGAGGGTTCACTTATATTAATACTGAAGAAACTATCAGCGATTTTTCGCTGATCGCATCTTTAAGACACGATTTTTATTGGCTGGATGTGTTTACGTATAAAGATCACATCCGCTTTACACCACAATTATCGTTTACCAGCGGCACTCAGAAATTTGGATTTAACCAGTCATCAAGTACCTATGCGACAACTGTCAGAACCGGGACCAATGTTCTTTTTAACAGTGAGAATGTTTACCTGGACGATCAAATAAAGTTCCAGCCACTTTCGTTAACTCTTTTTCTTCGGGGTGAATATTCTATTGGAAAATTTTTCATTCAGCCACAGCTGATGTTTGATTATTATTTCCCGGCCAAGACGGAAAATTTCAACGCCATTTTCCAGATGAACCTCGGATTTATATTCTGATAGAAATATCCTTAATAAAATCTTCACAGGATTTGAGGCAATAACCGGTTACTTTTTTTGTTTTTGAAATTACTTATTAGTCGTTAACGGAATTTAACAGGCCATTGGTTTGTATGGCATTATACTTGAAACTTTTCCGGGTCAAATTTCACTAACCAAATTTTTAAAAAGTATACACATGAAAACAAAACTCCTCTTGCTCTTCGCAGCCATTTTTGTATCAGCAGCCAGTATGGCTCAATTCCACCTGGGGGTTAAAGGCGGCGCCAATATTACTAAGGTTGACGGTAAATCTTTTAAGGATGAGTTCCGTTATGGCTATCACCTGGGTGGCTTTGCAGAAATACGAATGGGAAATAAATTCGTTTTGCAGCCCGAAGTTCTTTTTAATCAGTATGCCACAAGGCTGGATAGTAGCTTCAAGAATGTTTACCAGGATGTTTTTGACGGTAACAGCAATATCAAGCTGAATTATATTTCTATTCCGATTGTACTTAATTACAAATTGATCGGCAGTTTTCTCAGCTTGCAGGCAGGTCCGCAGTTTGGCATCCTGATCGATCAGAGCAGAACCACACTTCAAAACGGGGCTGATGCTTTCAAAAAAGGGGACTTTTCCATGCTGGCTGGTCTGAACTTCAAAGTAGGCCCCATGCGAATCAACGGACGTTATGCGATTGGCCTGAATAATATCAGCGATATCACCGATGATAATAAGTGGAACAGCCAGGGCTTCCAGCTTTCAGTTGGTCTGGCTCTTTAAAAATAATCTCAGCCATGAATAACTAAGGCCCTTCGGACAGGAGGGCTTTTTTATGCTATTAATTCATCCTCAATTACATAATTTGTCAGTTTTCCCGGCCGGGCATGAATCTTGGCAATACTGATTTCCCGTTATACTTTTAACCCGCATCCTGTTATAGTCTTAGCAGGGTGACAATATGTCTAAAGCAGTATAGAAATGAGTATAGAAAAATATTTACTGAGGTCTGAGGATGAGATGGATTTTATTCCCATAATTCCCCTCAATGAAAGTGATCATGATGGCCCGGATGGCATAGAAGTGCCCGCAGAAATTCCCCTTTTACCTTTAAGAAATACCGTTTTGTTTCCCGGTGTTGTGTTGCCTATTACCGTGGGCAGGGATAAAAGTATAAAAGCCGTGAATGAGGCCTATAAAGGCGATAAGTTGATTGGTGTTATTGCACAAAAGGACACCAACATCGAAGACCCTGCGACCAAAGATCTTGAGGATATTGGAACAGTGGCCAGGATTGTGAAGCTTATCAAGATGCCGGATGGAGGTACTACTATTATCATCCAGGGTAAAAGTCGCTTCCAGATTGAGTCAATATTGATGGATGAACCCTATTTCAAAGCAAAAATTAAAAAGCTGGAAGAGGAAGAAGCGCCAAAGGATGAAGATTTTAAGGCTTATGTAGCCAATATCAAAGATCTGGCAGCAGATATTGTGCAGTTGTCACCCAATATTCCTACAGAGGCTTCAATCATACTTCGCAATATTGAAAATCCTTCTTTCCTGATTCATTTTGTTTCCAGCAATCTGAATACGGACATTAAGGACAAGCAGCGACTGCTTGAATTGAACCAGATCAGGCAAAGGGCTGATCTGCTGATGCAGCTTCTGCAAAAAGAATTACAGTTCGCAGAGCTGAAAAACAAAGTAACTACCAAGACAAGAACTGAGATTGATAAACAACAACGGGAATACTTTCTGCAGCAGCAACTCAAGAGCATTAAAGAGGAATTGGGAGGTGATTCGAATTCACAGGAGATAAAGGAAATGCAGAAAAAGGCCGAAGCCAAAAAATGGCCAGCAGCTGCAAAGGAGATGTTTAAAAAGGGAGTAGAGAAACTGGAGCGAATGCATCCTAGCACACCTGATTTTTCTGTTGTATACAATCATCTTGATCTAATGCTAGAACTGCCGTGGGAAGATTACACGGAAGATATATATGACCTCAAAAAAGCAAAGAAAACACTGGATGCCGATCATTATGGCATGCAAAAAATTAAGGAGCGGATACTGGAATACCTGGCCGTACTGAAGTTGAAGGGAGATATGAAAAGCCCGATACTTTGCTTTGTTGGCCCACCGGGTATCGGTAAAACTTCATTGGGTAAAAGTATTGCCAGTGCTATTGGGAGAAAGTATGTAAGGTTAAGTCTTGGTGGCTTGCATGATGAAAGTGAGATCAGGGGGCACCGGAAAACTTACATAGGGGCGATGCCGGGCAGAATATTACAGTCAATCCGTAAAGTAAAATCTTCAAACCCGGTAATGATACTGGATGAGATTGATAAAGTAGGCAGTGATTTCCGGGGCGATCCTTCTTCTGCACTTTTAGAGGTGCTGGACCCTGAGCAAAACAATACTTTTTATGATAATTATCTTGAACTGGAGTATGACCTGAGCAAGGTATTGTTCATTGCCACTGCTAATAATATTCAAAATATACAACCGGCCCTGAGAGACAGGTTAGAGATAATTGACCTGAGTGGTTATGCCGTAGAAGAAAAGATTGAAATTGCTAAGCGGCATCTTTTGCCCAAGCAAAAAGAAATGCATGGTTTAAAAAGCAGCAATTTCAAGATTTCTGATAAAATACTGGAGAAGATAATCCAGGATTATACCCGGGAAAGTGGTGTAAGAGAACTGGACAGGCATCTGGCTTCTGTAATGAGGTACCAGGCGAAGGAACTGGCCCTGAAAGGAAAGCTTAAAGCAAATATCACGGCAGTTGATATAGAAAAAATATTAGGCAAACCCCGTTATAGTAACGATTTGTATAAAACAGCGAATATGCCGGGTGTAGCCGTGGGCCTTGCCTGGACTTATGTCGGTGGAGATATTTTATTTATCGAAACTAGTCTGAGTGATGGAAAAGGAGAGTTGAGGCTTACCGGAAACCTGGGAAATGTGATGAAGGAGAGTGCCAGCACAGCGCTTACGTACCTGCAGGCAAATGCCAAACGATATGGTATTGATCAAACCTTATTTGAAAAAAAGAACATACATATCCATGTGCCTGAAGGAGCTGTTCCTAAAGACGGGCCCAGTGCAGGTATTACCATGATGTCGGCAATCGCATCTGCACTAACTGGCAAGAAGGTGAAGCCTTTCCTGGCGATGACAGGGGAAATAACCCTCAGAGGTCAGGTACTGCCAGTAGGTGGCATAAAAGAGAAAGTACTGGCTGCTAAAAGGGCCGGGCTCAGGGAGATCATTCTTTGCTGGCAAAATGAGAAAGATGTACAGGAAATAGAGTCTGCCTTTATTAAGGGTATTCGCTTTCATTTTGTAAAAACGATGAGCCAGGTGCTGGAATTGGCACTTGTTGAATAAATTTTAGTGTCATTCAACCAACAACATGGAAACTTGTTATAAGTATACATGTTGTTGGTTGTTTACTAATTACCATTTGGTAAGAAGATCCCCCTGGTTGCTGGGGGATTTTCTTTTTGTAAAGGCCTAATTTCGTATTCTGTGAAAGTAAGTGTTGTAATACTGGCTGCTTTTTTAAACATAAGCGGATTTGCACAAACTCTTGGCGGCAATTCTGTATTTAATTTCCTTAAACTTTCTAATACGCCGCAATTATCATCCTTAGGCGGAGTGAATATTTCCATAATGTCTGATGATATCGGTCTTGTCTTTAATAACCCTGCTTTATTAAAGCCTTCCATGCATACCCAGATGAATGCTGTTTTTAATAACTTTTACGGGGGGATAAAGATCTATCATCTTTCGTTTGGGTATCATCATGAGCAATTGAAAACTAATTTTTCATGGGGACTGAATTATTTTAACTACGGTAATACAATGCAAACAGATCCCTCCGGAAATGAAATGGGTACGTTCAGGCCGGTGGACTGGGTGATGCAGGTTTCGGCTTCAAGAAAATACCTGGAAAAATGGAATTATGGAATCACAGTCAAATTTATCAAATCCGACTACGGGCAATTCCGGTCCAGCGGTATTGCTGCAGATGCAGGTTTGCTTTTTCATGATACAGCAAATTTGTTTTCTGCTTCAATAGTAGCTAAAAATATGGGCACTCAATTGAAGCAATACAACGGCTCTTCGGCAGATGACATACCTTTTGATCTTCAAATTGGAGTTACAAAAAGGCTGGCAAAAGCCCCGTTTAGCTTTTCACTCACAGCACAACGGATCCACCAGTTTGACATCTTTTACAATGACACCTTATTCAATAATGAAAACGGGTTTGGGAATACCAGCCAAAAGAAATTTACTTTAGATAAATTGATCAACCATTTGATAATAGGTGCCGCAATATATGTTGGTGACAGGTTGGAGGTACAGGCCGGGTATAACTTTTTACGAAGAAAAGAGTTGAATATTGGAGGTATTTCCAATGGCTTGAATGGTTTCTCAATCGGGGCAGGGGTATTGTTTGGAAAATTACAGGTTCGTTATGCAAGAGCTTACTATCAAAGCAATACAGCTTATAACCAGTTTGGGTTGAACATGCAGCTCAGCCAATATTTTGGCCTGGGAAATTTTGGTAAAAAAATTGGCTGGTAATTTTAGCTGATCAGTTTATAAATCTCAAACGCTTCTGCGTACTGGCTGTCACACTGTACTCCTCTCACTTTAGCCAAAGAACGAATGAAATCCGGGTTCATGTACTTGCGGTGTGATTGAGATTTATAAGCCTTAAGTGCTTCAATCTTTTTTTCAACTTCCTCTTCCGAGAGTTTCATGAAAAAATTAGTGTGAAAACTGTAATTATTCCAGGGTAATTCATAACCTGCAAAACTGGTATTCTTAAAAGCCCTCATACCTTCCTGGTGAATGACCTGGTGGTCTTGGTGTACATCGGAAGCAGCTGGCAGCAATACAAGATCAGGGTTAATTTGTTTGCTTAACTGTAATAGTTCTTCCAGTATTTTTTGCCTTGAAGCAGGAAGTTCCCTTACTTCATAATTGAATAAGATCAGGTTTGAGGATGGGATCCCAAGTACAGAAGTGGCATTCTTGCATTCAGTTTCCAGTGTGTCAGGAGGCAGGTTTGCAGGAAGTGACTTAGAACAAAGGCAAAATGCTGCATAAAATACTTCTTTTCCTTCATTGCAGAATTTGGCAATCGTACCGCCACAACCGAGTTCTCCGTCATCGGTGTGTGGGGCTAAAACCAATATCCTTTTTGCATTCAGCATTCCACAAAAATAAACTTATGTTTTGAGAATCCTAATCAGTAATAAGTATAGTTGAGTCTTTGAGTAAAGGCAGCTTTTGATTGAATTGTTTATTTAGGAATATCCTGAAAAGATTTATGTTAGACATACCTTTATAAATCCCATTATAATCTTTGTTAGGGAGCAATACTGCATTTAAATTCATAAATAGATAATGTTGGCTGAATTTTTCTCTTATCTCTCTTATGCCATGGTCCCCAACAAGAAAAATTACCGGTTCAGTATTACTTGCTAATCTTATTTCATCAACTAGTTTCAACAGCTCTTTGTTAGTGTATTTCAGGTAGCTGATCCGGGCTTCTTTATTATAATAAAATTCATCTTTTAGAAATTCTAATGGCAGTTGTTTGCCAGTGCTGTCATAAAAAAAAGGGTGATGGGGCATTATGAGGTGGGTGTAAACAAATTTTGGACTTTTAGATTTTTTGTGAATAGTTTTTTGTGTCGCTGCATATATTTTTTGATTATTCACCATATCTAAAGTCAGGTATTTTTTAATGATAAAAGGTATTTTTAACGTTGTAACGAGATGGTAGCCAAGGTCTTTCTTTATTCTATAAGTAAGTGTGTTTCTTGTTATAGGTTCAAGTTTCCGGGGCAGGAATGTTGGAATAGCAACTGAGGGCTGTCCTCTAAAATCGAAGATGGAATGATTGAAAAATTTATATCCCTCCTGTTGAAGGTAAGAAATGACCTGGCTTTTACTAATGGCCTCACGGCTTATTTTTATGTCGTTTTTATTGCTGTTTATATGTTTAATTCCATTGAGATAATTCATTGAAAGCATAGAGGCAATAGAATATTGTGTAAAGTTATAATTACTCATACTGCTGTCTATAATGAAGAATCCTCTTTGCCTTAATGCATTTTCAAAATCGCTGTTATCGAATCTGAAGAGATTTTTAAGCTGGCGGTTTCCCGGGTATCCGTCAGCCACAATCAGGTAGATGTCTGGCTTTGAGCAAGTATCACAAGGAGAAAAGGTAAAGTTAGATTCAGTGTTATTTTTTTCTCTTTTTGAGTTACTGAATGCCAGCAAGAAACTATCTGTAATTATGAATATTAAAAAAAGTGTGTTTAAATAAGTTGTCGTACGATAAAAAGTCTTCTTTGATCTTGCCAGGTATACAGCTGTTGCTATTACCAGGATAAAAATAAAAGGCAGCAAAAAGGAATATTTAGAGAATATAGTTCCCGGGAATGTTTCTTTTAGAAAATCATGTATAGGTCCAAAAAAAAACTGCAGGCATAAAAGGACAAATGACAGCAATGCGGCCTTGAAAATGTTTCGGTAGAATAACCAGAATATCCCGGCGAGAACTAGCGCTACGCCGCAGTAAAGCAGAACAAGTAATAGTGCATCGTTTTCCGGAATCAGTCCATAGTTATTCAAATAACCATGTAAAACCCACATTATAGGTAGAAGAAATAGAAATAGTACTTTTCTGCCTAAAATACTTTTAATTTTCGTAGTCATGTTTCTTCATTAGATATAATGATCGTCCTGATTTACCGATCATTACTTTGGAATTTATTTTAAACCTGCTTTCAAAAGACTTTTCAAAATTTTTCGAAGTATAATTGCTGAAAATATCCTTTCTGTTTTTGAGAAGATATTCAACTTTTTCATCATCTTTTGGTACAAACTCAATTATAAGATACTTATTGGTTATCCGGCTAAAGAAATCGGCCAGTTTCTCCAATGGGATGTTTTTTACTATGGCCAGGTGGTGTATCAGCGCCAGTGCCAACGTAAGATCAAAATTGCTGCGATTCATAAATGATAGTCGTTCTTCATTATTGAAGCCTGAGTCAGGGGAAGGATTTGATAAGTCAATAATTAATGGCTGAATGTGTTTTGTAGCACTGTTTTTAATACTATTATACAGGTAATTTATACAATATGAATCAAAATCGACGGCTACTGTTTCGATATGTTTCCCTGCCAGAAGCTGGGAAAATTCTCCGTTGTTTGCACCGAGATCGACAGCTTTTTTTACAGTACTGATTGAGTCAAGCCAATTACTTATGATTTTTTTCTTTTCACTTAAATAATTGCTGCGCTGTGATGCTTCTTCATAATAGGCAGACCAAATGCTTTTCTGCTGATGTAGTTGTAGCTTTTGGATCAGAATCTCAAGACTCTTTATAAGATTTTCCAGTTTCTGCCTGGAAAATCTTACCTGTCTGTTAGTCTTTAAGTTTTCTTTTGTACTGATTCTTGCATTAAGGTGTACATGCAAATAAGTATGAAATGAAAACTTACTTTTTACAGGAAGCATTGATTGTATGACATGCAGCGGAATCCCATCTGGCCAGGCGAACATAAGCTGCTGAAGCGGCATTTTTTTGTAATGCATTAAAAGCAACGGGCCCAAAAAATTTTCGCAAAACTGTCTATATGCTACCCATGGTTCCTCTTCACGGTACTTCTCAAAAGAGAGGGTGTCAATGAATATCATTTTTCCTTCATGAAACTGAATATTATAGGGTGTAGCATCTTTTAGAATCATTCCCTTATCAAGGGCTGTTTTTAGAGTTTTGAGTGTGAGTATTGCTGCATCTTTAAGCATGTCAAAACTCCATTCAAACGGATAGGATACAAAGGAGAGTTGCTCAGGTTTTAACGTTAGATACCAATCAGCAGAACCAGTAAAGTTTTGCTTTATTGTTTCATGGGAGATAAGTAATTTTTGCCTGACTAATGTATCGTAGCAGCCAGATGAAATAAAATAATCAAAATCCTCTTTAAAAAAATTGTTTACCTGCCTGTAATAAATGCCATCCATCTTAAACATGAATCCTGAAGGATCCCTGTAGGATGAGTCCAATTGTTCGAAAGGTTTCATCAGGAAGGTGAATTTTTATCCGTTTTTCTGTTTGAACGGGTAAAAAATGCTTTTATGTAGTTCTTTATGTTTCGAAAAAAAAATGCTATTCCTAATGCGCCTGCGATTATCAACTGCACCAGATAACTTCCACTTCCGGGATCGATATATAGCAACTCCATCATCACAGGTAGTTAAGATTAGTTTTGGGAGATAATGTAAGAACAGTTTCATACATCAGTTTGATTGTATTCTCGATATCATCCCTGTGCAACATTTCTACAGTTGTATGCATATAGCGCAGCGGTATTGAAATAAGCACAGAGGGGCAGCCATCATTTGAGTACGCAAACGAATCGGTATCCGTACCGGTACTACGGCTTAAAGCTCTCCATTGTACAGGTATTTTTTTATTTTTTGCAATCTCTTCCACTAGCCCTAATAGTTTATTATGTACGGCAGGAGCATAGGAGAGAGAAGGCCCTTTGCCTGTACTCACATCGCCTTCGATATTCTTGCTGATCATCGGTGTGGTGGTGTCATGTGTTACATCGGTAACGATTGCAATATTGGGTTTTATCCTTCGGGCAATCATTTCTGCACCCCTGAGGCCGATTTCCTCCTGTACTGCATTTACAATGTATAAACCGAAAGGCAGCTTTTTATTATTTTCTTTTAAAAGTCTTGCCACTTCAGCAATCATAAAACCACCAATCCGGTTATCAAAAGCACGGCCAATATAATTTCCATTGGCAAGTTCATCAAAGCCATCCTGGTAGGTTACTACAGCTCCGATGTGAATGCCCAGTTCTTCAACTTGTTTCCGGTTTCTGGCACCGCAATCAAGCCACAGATTGTCTGTTCTCGGCGTTGGTTCCTTTTGATCAGGATTACCTATACGGGTATGGATGGCGGGCCAGCCAAACACAGCTTTCACAGGCCCCTTTTTCCCGTGAATTATCACTCTGGATGCTGGTGCTGTCTGATGATCAACACCGCCATTTCTTTTCAGGTAGATAAGACCTTCTGGTGTTACATAGTTTACAAACCAGCTTATTTCGTCAGCATGGGCTTCAATAACCACTTTAAAGGGATGATCCGGATTTATCACACCAACTGCCGTGCCATAGGGGTCAACAAAATGTGTATCTACATATGGTTTCAGGTATTCGATCCATAATTTCTGTCCCCAGGTTTCAAAACCAACGGGAGATGCATTATTGATGTATTTTTTGAAGAATTGAAAAGCTTTATCTGTTATGATTGATTTTTTAGCTGAACCTGATTTTACCTTTTTTGCAGCTTTTGCCATATCCGTTGATTTAAGTTGAACTAATTGCAATAGCGAAGATAAGAAGCAGCGCTTTAATTATCATTAGACCATCGTGACGGAGCACAAAAGGTGCCTCCTCAGTTGAAAACTTGTAATTATGAAAAGAAAAGAAAAGTAAAAGGGGAGGTAAAATGATAGCAGCGAAAAAGGCCGGTTGATACAAGCCAAAATAATAAATTAGGGATAAGCCTGTCAGGATATTAATACCTGCTGACAACCATTTTCCCAGATAAATACTTTTGGATGGCCCCAGTAAAACGACCATTGTTTGGATATTGTCATCCTTGTCTTCCTCATAGTCGTTTATATTGAAAAGAAAACCTAACGCTGCAATAAAGAAAAAACGATTAATGAAAAGGGCTATGATTTTAGTTACCGGATAATCTGAGTTCCCTTGTTCATCAAGCATAAGCACGGGGAGTATGACCGTTGTAAAACTCCATATGAATGCAAGGGATGCCATTTTTAACCAGCCAACCTGCCGGATACTTTTACTTTTCCATGGAATGATGGGATAGGAGTATGCCAGTGCAATAACCGGAATTATGCCAAACCAGGCAAGATTACGGTAGTTGAATTTCTCTTCTTTGAAAAAGATTGCCTTGTAATGGTAAGCTACACCGCCAACACTTAGAAAAAAACTCAGCAACAGAATTATAAAAAAAAGGTTGCTGTTTCTACGGCACCAATCAAGCCGACTGTCTGTTTTCCGGGTTTTGCTTTTTATATAATAATGCAAAGTGTAAATGAAGACAGTGCAAAGAAAAACCAGTAACAAAAACCAGTTGTTGCTCACCGGTATATCAAGTAAGACAAAGGTTTCAAACGTTAGGGCAAGGGCACAAAGGCCTATGAAAATGTTAGAATAAACAATGAACCGAAGTATTTCTTTACCCATGATGGGTAGCATTACCTTATTACAAAGATTTGACGGGATTCAACCGTGTCGCTGGTATTACCCGCTTTATCCCTGACAGCCATTCTGAGTACAAGGGTGTCTAATTCTCTTTGTAATGGATTAGAACCGGGAATGTTAGGCGGATTTAAAGCGGAGAGAATATTCTGGTAATCCAGCACTGCCTGTATTTCTGTTCTTGAGTTGGCAGGAAAGGTTGGAATCTTAAACCGCAATGTATCCCGGACTGTAGTAACCATTCTTTTATTTAGCCTTCTTTTGATGAGAATCAATGAATCTTCCACATCACCTTCTTTGTCGGTACATTCTAAAGTGATAATGAATGTGCCATTCAGTGGGACTATTTCGGTATTGATGGATTTGATACTGATGGTAGGTTTTGTCTGGAACTTATCTTTGTTGCAGGCAATGAATGTAAATACCAGTACTGCGGCAATGATCATTCTGAACTTCATCGGCTTTGTTTAAGTATAAACAAATTTACATGTTTTGCTCCCAAAAAATGCAGTAATGGCAGGCGAATGGAATCATAAAATTTTTACGGTAACTGAAGCAGGTTTCGATGCCCTGGCATTGGAAGTATTCAGGTTTCAGTACGCCAACAATGATGTCTATCATGCTTTTGCTGATGCAGTAGGTTGTCGCCCTGATATGGTGGATTGCATAGAGAAAATCCCTTTTTTGCCCGTTCGTTTTTTCAAATCACACCGGGTTGTAACTACACAATTTGAACCGCAGATCATTTTTGAAAGCAGCGGTACTACCGGGATGGTAAACAGCCATCATTATGTAAAAGACCTGGCATTGTATGAAGAAAGTTTTTTAAGAGCTTTTGGGCATTTCTACGGGTCAGTGAGCGATTGGTGTATATTGGGACTGCTGCCTTCCTACCTGGAGCGTAAAAACTCATCACTGGTCTACATGGTTGAAAAATTAATTGGCCTGAGTCAGCATGCTATGAGTGGCTTTTATTTGAATGAATATGAGCAATTGATAACCCTATTAGCTGAATTGGAAAAAAGGAAACAGAAAACATTGCTCATTGGTGTCACTTTTGCCCTGCTCGACCTTGCGGAGAAAATCAGTATGCCGCTGCAGCATACCGTCATTATGGAAACAGGAGGTATGAAAGGACGAAGAAGAGAAATGATAAGGAATGAAGTGCATGATCAGCTGAAGAAAGTATTTTCAGCAGATGTAATACATTCAGAATACGGCATGACAGAGCTGTTATCGCAGGCATATTCAAAAGGCGATGGTATTTTTAACTGCCCCCCCTGGATGAAAATTATTCTTAGAGATGATGAAGATCCGTTTCTCCTAAAAAGGCAGGGTTCCGGTACCATTAATGTGATTGATTTGGCCAATATTTGGTCATGTTCCTTTATTGCAACCGATGACGCAGGAAGAATCAGGCCGGATGACAGTTTTGAAGTACTAGGCAGGATAGATGGAAGTGATCTAAGGGGTTGTAGCCTGTTAGCAGTTTAAAAAACTTTTTCCCAATCAACCCGAATCCAATAAATTTGCAGCCCGCAAACAAAATGCCCAGGTGGCGAAACTGGTAGACGCACCGTCTTCAGGTGGCGGCGCCGCGAGGTGTGCTGGTTCGAATCCAGTCCTGGGCACAAAGGCCCTGACAATATTGTCAGGGCTTTTTGGTTTTACAGATATCAAAAGCCGCAGATTTCAGCATATATCAGCAAATACCTGAAGCTTTTTGAATAATCTAAGTGAGAAGATATTCACATTTTGTCATCTCCGACAACTTGTTATATATGTTTTGAAATAATCATTTATTTTACTGTTCATAAATAATCAATACCAAAACAAACTTTATGAAAAAAGTTCTACTTCTTTTCCTATCTGTTGGATTTGTTTTGCTTGCTAAAGCTCAAATCAATTATTGGTCATTTCACACCAGTACAGACAGATTTCCTACAGACAAAAGTGTTTCAAGACTTTCATTCCCCCGGGAATTCAAATTATTTGATTTGAATATCGAGCCTCTAAAACAGGATTTATTTACAGTTGTCGATAATTACACCAGGCACTCTGTAAAAATTTCACTTCCCAATGCAGAGGGGCAGTTAGAAGAATTTGAGGTGGTGGAAGCATCAAACTTCGAACCTGAATTGCAGGCCCGGTTCCCGGAAATAAGGGCTTTTTCTGGTCGAGGAGTTACTGACAGATCTGCCACACTTAAGCTTAGTATCTCCCCACAGGGAATTCAGACAATGGTCTTTAGAACCGGAAAAGAAAATGAATTTATTGAACCCTATTCCGAAGATCATAGGGTATATGCTGTTTTTAAATCAAAAAGAGACAGAGGAAATCTGCCCTGGGTTTGTTCTACTCCCCAGGAGAGACTTGAAAATAGTATTAATGAGCAGGTCAACAAATTGAATATTGTAAATCGTTCGGGTGGTAATCTTAAAACCATGCGGCTTGCCCAGTCCGTTACTGCAGAGTATTCTAATTATTTTGGAGCAACTAGTTCAGCACAGGTCTCTTTAGTACTGGCTGCAGTAAATGCCACACTAACCCGCTGTAATGGAGTTTATGAAAAAGACCTTGCATTGCACCTAAACCTCGTTGCCAATACAACGAGTGTATTTTATTATAACCCATCCACCGATCCTTACTCACCTGCTTCGCAAATGAGCCAGTGGAATTCACAATTGCAATCAACTCTTACCTCAGTAATTGGAGAAGCAAATTATGATATTGGCCATTTGTTCGGTGCTTCCGGTGGTGGCGGTAATGCCGGTTGTATCGGTTGTGTTTGTGTAAATGGATCAAAAGGAAGTGGCATTACATCGCCTTTTGATGCCATACCACAGGGAGATAATTTTGATATAGACTATGTAGCACATGAAGTTGGCCACCAATTAGGAGCTAATCACACATTCTCCATGAGTAGCGAAGGTACAGGAGTGAATAAGGAACCAGGTTCAGGTATAACTATTATGGGTTATGCCGGTATTACCAGCCAGGACCTTGCGCCACACTCTATTGATATCTTTCACCAGGCTTCTATTGCACAAATTCAGTCGAATCTGAATTCTAAGACATGCCCGGTTACCACTACCATTGCAAATGCAACACCTGTAGTTTCAGCAGGGGCTGATTACACTATTCCCATCAGTACTCCTTTTGCTTTGACGGGTGTTGCCTCAGATGCTGATGCCGGGGATGTACTGACTTACTGTTGGGAGCAAAACGATAATTCAACCACAACCGGGGCAAACAGTGTGGCATCACCCACAAAATCAACTGGTCCCAACTGGATCTCATTCTCCGGAACTACATCACCCACAAGATTGTTCCCAAAACTGGCAACAATCTTAGCCGGAGCTAACGTTTCAGGACCATTGCCGGGCGGCGATGCAGGTGCCAATACCGAAGCGTTAAGCTCTGTTTCAAGAACATTAAACTTCCGTTTAACAGTAAGAGATAATGCCCCTTACAGTTCTACTGCTCCGGTATCAGTAGGTCAAACTCAATTTGATGATATGGTGGTTACTGTAACCAATACTTCAGGTCCGTTTGCAGTTACTGCTCCTAATACAGCTGTTTCATGGGCTGGTAATTCTTCACAGACGGTTACCTGGTCAGTAAATAATACTACTGCTGCTCCGGTTAGCTGTGCTAATGTTAAAATATCATTGTCTACAGATGGTGGTAATACCTTCACCACCCTGATATCAAGCACTGCAAACGATGGAAGCGAAGTGGTTACGATACCTAATACTCCTACAACGACTGCAAGGATAAAAGTTGAAGCTGTTGGCAATATCTTCTTTGATATTTCTAATACCAACTTTACTATTACTGCAGGTTCTAGTTGCGGTACACCTACAGGCCTTTCTTCTTCTTCAATTACCAATACTACTGCTACAGTAAGCTGGACCTTAGTAAGCGGCGCCGTTTCATATGATGTAGATTATAAAGCCGCTTCATCAGGAACATGGGTAAACGCTGCTACAGCCACCACATCCAATTCTGTTAG
The DNA here is from genome assembly GCA_964634265.1 of uncultured Chitinophaga sp. Lineage (GTDB taxonomy): Bacteria > Bacteroidota > Bacteroidia > Chitinophagales > Chitinophagaceae > JJ008. Next base: position 24,610 of record CAZWIM010000022.1, read on the forward strand.
CCTTAGCGGACTTATACAAGGTACGTTGTACGATTGGAGGGTAAGGACCAACTGTGCATCCGAAAGCAGTTCATATGCCCAGGCTCAGTTTACCACTACCGCTCCATGTAATGCACCTACAGGACTTACTTCTTCATCTGTAACTTCTTCTTCTGCTACAATAAGTTGGACAGCTGTAAGCGGAGCGGCATCGTATGATGTGGATTACAAACTCAATTCATCTGGTACATGGATAAATGCTGCAACGGGAACAACAGGAACATCTGTTAACCTGAGCGGCCTTACTGCATCGTCCTTGTACGACTGGAGAGTGAGAGCCAACTGTGGCGCCAGCGGCAGCAGTGGTTACAATCAGGCTCAATTTACAACAGGAACAGCTAGCACTTGTGCCAGTGCCTTTGAACCAAACGAAACATTGGCTACCGCAGCCACCATATCTGCAGGTGTTGCTAATTCGGCTGCTATCACCACAACGACGGATAATGATTATTTTAAAATAGTTACGACAAGTACAACCAATAATGTATTTAGCCTTGTTGGTCCTTCCGGCGTTGATTTTGACCTTCAGATACTTAACAGTGGCGGAACAGTAATTGGTTCAGGAACCGGAAGCACAGCTACTGAAACAGTAACATTAAATAACCAGGCAGCCGGCACTTATTATATCAGGGTGTTCGGTTATAATGGTGCCAATAGTGCTACCTGTTACACTATTACAGCTACGGCAACCGTGGTAACCGGTTGTTCAAGTGTTTATGACGTTTCGACCAATGGAAGCATAAGCGGTGCTGCTACCATTCCGTTTAATACTGATATAAAAGGCCTGGTTAACCCATCCGGAGATAATGACTATTATAAATTTGTGATTACGACCGGTGGAACCATTACTATGACCTTAACAACATTGCCCGCTAATTATCATTTAAGATTATTAAATAGTTCTGGCAGTACGTTACAAACCTCCAGCAACAGTGGTACAACGAATGAAACTATTAGCCGGACCGTTACTGCAGGCACCTATTATGCAAGGGTTTATCCCAGCAACACTAATCAATGGAATGCGACGAACTGTTACACACTCAGGGTGGCCCTTGGTACAGCTACAAAAGCGGATGAACTGATCACAGCTAAGCCAGTTATGGTCTTCCCGAACCCGGTAACAAAAACCATGAATGTTTCTATACCTGGTATCCTGGGTATGGCAGATATCCGAGTATTTGATATTTATGGAAAATTGGTACTGCAAAGAAGCACAGGTCAGACTAATACACAACTGGATCTTTCCTCATTGCCTTCAGGTATGTACATGGTTAAAGTGGTGAATGATGGAAAAGAAACCTCTATGAAAGTCGTTAAGCAATAAAAAGTGTCTTTTTGTAAAAGTTAAAAGCCTTCCTGTTAACAGGAAGGCTTTTTTATTAAGGATAACTTGTTTATACACTTACATTAAAATCTCTCAGCGCATCATTCAAACTTGTTTTTAAATCAGTACTTGGCTTCCGCTGACCAATGATCAACGCACAACCAACACCAAATTCTCCTGCCGGGAATTTTTTGGTATACGAACCGGGAATCACCACACTTCTTGCGGGAACCCTTCCTTTCATTTCGACTGGTTCGGGTCCGCTTACATCAATTATTTTAGTGGATTGTGTCAGCACCACATTGGCACCCAGAACAGCTTCCTTTTCTACAATTACTCCTTCCACCACAATACAGCGGCTGCCGATAAAACAACCATCCTCAATGATGACCGGGCTTGCCTGTAATGGTTCCAGCACTCCGCCAATACCTACACCACCGCTCAGGTGAACGCCTTTGCCGATTTGAGCACAGCTGCCAACAGTAGCCCAGGTATCTACCATTGTTGCCTCATCAACATAAGCCCCAATATTCACATAACTCGGCATCAGCACAACGTTCTTAGCCAGGTAGGCCCCGTATCTCGCCACAGCATGTGGTACGGCTCTTACACCAAGTTCTTTATAATTTTTCTTCAACAACATTTTGTCATAGAATTCAAAAGGCGCCAGGTCCCAGGTTTGCATTTGCTGTATACCGAAATACATCAAAATTGCCTGCTTCACCCATTCATTCACCACCCAACCACTGTCGGATGGAGAAGCTACTCTTAATCTTCCTTTATCCACTTCTTCAATTACAGCCCTTACAGCATCGCTATACTTATTTTCTTTCAATAAATCACGGTTGCCCCATGCTTCCAGTATCAGTTCTTTCATTTCGAAAAATTTGCTGCGAAAATAGTGAATGGTCAACAGTCAACAGTGATATATGAATACTTTACCACAATTAATAGTATTCGCATCTATCATTGTCTATTCCCCGATCAAGGTTACTTTTGCTCCATGAATATAGGGTTCGATGCAAAAAGGGCATTTCATAATGGAACAGGACTGGGGCACTATAGCCGTACACTGATCCAATCCCTGTCAGCATTTCACCCGGAACATCAGTACTATCTTTTCAATCCCAAACCCGGGGAGCTTTTTCAGTTGAAGGGTGAAAACTTACACGAAGTACTGCCCGCCGGATTTTTCAACAAACTTTTCAGTTCGGCTTGGCGAAGCAGTTGGGTTAAAAAGGACCTGAAACGCCTGCATATTGATCTCTATCATGGATTAAGTCATGAAATACCAGTGGGCATAAGTAAAACGGGTATCAAATCAGTAGTGACAATACACGACTTGATTCATGAGAGAAATCCTGAACAGTATAATACTATTGATGTAAAAATTTACAGCAAAAAATTCCGCTATGCCTGCGAACATGCTGACAGGGTAATTGCCATCAGTGAACAGACGAAGAGAGATATAATGGAGTTTTATAAAATACCGGAACAGAAAATCACCGTTTGTTACCAAAGTTGCAATCCGGCTTTTGGAAAAATTGTGTCCGAGGAGGAAAAAGTAGCTGTAAGAAAGGAATTTGATTTGCCTGAGCAATTCTTTTTGTATGTGGGTTCCATTATCGAAAGGAAAAACCTGCTCAATGTGTGTAAGGCGCTTTTTCTGTTAAGGGAAGAATTAGACATACCACTGGTAGTAATCGGCAACGGCGGAAAATATAAGCAGCAGGTCAGAGATTTCGTAATGCAGAACGGCCTTGAAAGAAAAGTTATCTTTTTGTCAGACAATAAAAAGGCAATAGCATCTCCGGCATTCCGATCGGCAGCTACTTTTCCGGCCATTTACCAGTCGGCCATTGCCATGATCTATCCTTCTTTTTTTGAGGGTTTCGGTATTCCTGTGCTGGAAGCTTTGTGGAGTCGTTTGCCTGTGATTACTTCTAATGTCTCCTGTTTGCCTGAAGCCGGCGGGGACGGAGCTTTTTATGTCAACCCGGCCATTTCAGAAGAAATAGCAACTGGAATGAAAAAGATTTTTGAAGACGGAACCTTTGCTGATTCTTTAAGAGAAAAAGGATGGAGGCATGCACAGCAGTTCACACAACAGAAATGTGCGGATGCTGTTATGAATGTTTATAATAGTTTATGCTAGATTTTGAAAACGATATAGAACAATGTTTGCAGGTGCTGAAGGAAGGAGGGCTCATATTATATCCCACTGACACTGTATGGGGTATAGGTTGCGATGCAACCAACGAAAAGGCAGTGGAGAAAGTATACCAGCTAAAAAAAAGACCGGATGAAAAAGCCATGATCGTCCTGGTGGCTGATGAACGGGATATACTTCAGTATGTAGCCAGCCCCGATCTTGCCGTATTTGATTATTTGCAGGAGGCCAGTAAACCCACCACCGTAATTTATCAAGGCGCTATCGGGCTGGCTGATAACCTGCTGAATAATGATGGCAGCATTGCTATTCGTATCTGTAATGAACCCTTTTGCAAACATCTTATCAAGCGTTTCAGAAAACCAATTGTTTCAACGTCTGCTAATATTTCCGGTGAACCCACGGCCAGAATATTTGCTGAAATTAATGACCACATTAAAGCCAGTGTGGACTACATAGTTAATTACAGGCAGGATGATAAAACTATTGCAGAACCTTCGTCTGTAATAAAATGGAACAATGGTCATTTGGAGATCATACGTCCTTAAGTACTCCTTTTAACCTTAGACTCTAACTGTTAACTTTGCCCGGTATGGATATTTCATGTACGGAAAAGGAATTGTTTATCCTGAAAAAGGTGGCCGGTGCGGCGCAGGAACTGGGTTTGGAGACTTACCTGGTAGGAGGTTTTGTACGGGATAAACTGCTGGGAAGGGAAACCAAAGACGCCGATTTTGTTTGTGTAGGTGATGCTATTGCTTTGGCTCATTCGGTGGCTCAAAAATTTAGACCTGCTCCAAAAGTTGATTACTTTAAGACTTTTGGTACAGCACATATCCGTATTGATCATGATTTTGATATTGAGTTTGTTGGTGCCCGAAAAGAAAGTTACCAATCCCATTCCAGGAAACCGGAAGTGGAGCCTGGCACCATTGCTGATGACCAGGACCGCCGTGATTTTACCATCAACGCAATGGCAATAAGTCTTAACAGAGATGATTATGGTAAGCTAGTGGATCCTTTCAACGGTTTAGAGGACCTGGAAAATAAAATCATCCGTACACCATTAGAGCCATCGCAGACTTTCAGTGATGACCCTCTCCGTATGATGCGGGGTATCCGGTTTGCCGCACAACTGGGTTTTATGATTGAAGAAACCACCTGGCAGGGAATCATTGATAATGCGGAAAGAATAAAAATCATCTCACAGGAAAGAATAACGGATGAGCTGAATAAAATAGTGGCAGCACCCAAACCTTCCGTTGGCTTTGATCTTTTATATAAAAGCGGACTGCTCCAGCTTATCTTTTCCCAGATGGTGGAACTGGCCGGTGCAGAATACAAGGATGGGGTGGGGCATAAGGATAATTTCTATCACACATTGCAGGTGCTGGACAATGTGGCAGCAAAATCAGATGATCTTTGGCTGCGTTGGGCCGCCATCCTCCACGACATTGCAAAGCCTGCCACAAAAAGATTTGAAGAAGGACATGGCTGGACCTTTCACGGGCATGAAGTGGTGGGCGGCAGGATGGTGCCAAAAATATTTGCCAAACTAAAGCTGCCGCAAAACGAGAAAATGCGGTTTGTCAGGAAGATGGTGGAACTGCACCTTCGTCCTATCAGCCTGACCAAAGAAAATATTACGGATTCTGCTATCCGGCGTTTGTTGTTTGATGCAGGCGATGATTTTGATTCGCTGATGCAGCTTTGCGAAGCAGATATTACCTCAAAGAATAAACAAAAAGTGAAGCGCTACCTGGAAAACTTTCAGTTGGTGCGGCAACGCTGTAAAGAAGTGGAAGAAAATGATCATATCCGTAACTGGCAGCCTCCCATTACCGGTGAAATGATTATGGAAACATTTGCTTTGCCGCCATCAAAACCCGTAGGCATTATTAAAGATGCACTGAAAGATGCCATGCTGGATGGTATTATCCCTAATACGTATGAAGCTGCTTATGATTTTATGATCGAAAAAGGCAGGGAAATAGGTTTGTTGCCTGTAAACCGGAAATCTTAAATCTAAAATATTAAATTTGCTTTATGGCAATTTTAAAATTCAGGGTATATTTTGAAGAAGATGAAAGTGTGTACCGGGATGTGGTGATACGTCACAACCAGTCCTTCTTTGAACTGCATGAAGCGATACTCAAAGCATACGAGTTTGATAATAAACACAAGGCTACTTTTTACCGTAGCAATGATCACTGGCAAAGAGGCCGTGAAATATCGCTGGAGTTATACGAGAAAGAATATAAAGCCACCCCGCTTATTATGAGCGAAACAACGATTGGTTCAGAGATCAGGGATCCCAACCAGCGTTTTATTTACCAGTATGATTTCAATAAGAACTGGACCTTCCTGCTGGAACTGATCAATGTTTCGAAAGAAGAAAACCCCAAGATCAGTTATCCTTCAACGGTAAGAACGGAAGGCATTGCGCCCAGTCAATACGGCACCAAGGGCCTGTTGGGTGAAAAGTTTGCTGATGTGGAAGAAAAATATGACCTGACTGCTGTTGGCGAAGGTTTTGCCGAAAAAGATGAAGAAGGAGAGGATATTGGTTTTGCAGAAGAAGGAACGGCGGAAGGGGAGGAAGAAGCATGAGATAAGTACGAAGTGCGAAATCAGAAGTATGAGATCTGAGGACGGATGTTTGAATGCATATTGATCATTTCTTGAAACAACCTTTCATCAAAACAGTCATTGTTATTGCAGGGCCTACAGCAGTGGGTAAAACAGCTGTGGCTATACAACTCGCTAAACATTTTAATACTGAGATCATTTCAGCTGATAGCAGGCAATGCTTCAAAGAACTGAATATTGGAGTAGCTAGGCCATCTGCAGAAGAATTGCAGAAAGTAAAACATCATTTCATTGCTTCCCATTCCATTCATGAAGAAGTTACTGCTGTTACTTTCGAACAGTATGCTTTGCAAAAAGTACAAGAATTGTTTAAGCAAAATGATGTGGTGATAATGGTGGGCGGAACCGGTCTGTATATTAAAGCCTTTTGCGAGGGGCTGGATATTATACCGGAGATTGACCCTGCCATCCGGCAAAATATTATTACCACCTATGAAGAAAAAGGTATTGCCTGGTTGCAAGAGCAATTGAAAGAAAAAGACCCTGTCTTTGCCGCTGCCGGTGAAATGCAGAATCCCCAAAGGATGATGCGGGCATTAGAAGTGATGGAGAGCACCGGGCAATCTATCTTTTCCTTTCGCAAAGGAGAAAAAGCACAAAGAGATTTCAATATTATCAAAATCGGACTGGAACTGCCCAAAGAAGAATTACACCGCAACATACATACAAGGGTTGACCAGATGATGCAGGCCGGCCTGTTGGATGAAGTAAAACAACTATTGCCTTACCACCACCTGAATGCACTGCAAACAGTTGGTTATGCAGAATTGTTTGATTTCCTCGATGGTAACTTAGTACTGGAAGAAGCCGTAGAAAGAATAAAGATCAATACAAGGCAGTATGCCAAACGCCAAATGACCTGGTTTAGAAAAGATAAAAAGATGGAGTGGTTTGGACCGGGAGAAATTGATACAATTGTTGGAAAACTGAATTCGGGATTAATATAAAAAAGGCATCCACCAAAGCAGACACCTTTCAAGCAGCGGATTTGATTGCGACTATATTTTGAATCCTAATGTCAGCAGCACATTGCCGCCGGTTTGCCTTAGTGCAGCACCGGCAAAGGATGTGTTTTGCAAACGGTAAGCATAGTGTACATCCTTGCCCATGGTATGCACATAGGTAAGGTCCACAAAAATTCCTTTATTGCGGTATCCCAGTCCACCACTCAGTTGAAAGCGGTTTCCTTTTTCTCCAGCCAAATTTTTATAGGGATTACCATAATAAGCCATGCCCAACCTTGCCATGATGGTAGTAAACTTCAACTCACCACCGGCCTTAAAATTGAAAGCTCCTTTATAAGCCCGGTCAATAGCTTTGTTCAGTGATTTCAGGTAGTCACGGGTGCCCTGGCTGTCGTCTCCTTCCGGGTCGGTAGTGTAAGAAGAGGATTTGTAGTTCACATATTCAATATCGGCGGTCAGAAAGCCCTTTTGTTTTCTCACATCTTCAATTTCCCGCAGTACATACGAAGCGCTGGCCATAATGCGGTAAGGTGTGAAATGCCAGTAGCTGAAAGCTGCATCCTCCCCGTTGGTAAACAGTGAAGAACTCTGCGATAATTCACCTTTGTAATTTTCTGTATTAGCAATGACGGAGGCACTGTACTGATCGGTTAACCGGTAAAAAGTAGGTGTATGCACTGCCAAACCAAGACGAACATATTCCTGCGGTTTGAAAATGACACCCATTTTTAGGTTCACCCCGGTTCCTTTGGTTTGCAGGTTTTCAGTAATGGAAGCGTAGTCAAACTTGTTATTAGCATCTGTACTGGCATCTGCTTCAAGGAAGGTGGATTCCCTGTCGTAGCGCAAAAACGGTACACCCAGGGTAAAGCCAAAATAAAATTTATCATTTCGCTGTCCTGCAAAAGCAAGGGCCAGTTCTGTTACTCCGCCTTTGTTGGTCACCACATTTTCCTGCAGCAGGTTTCCTATTGTTGCTCTTGACTGAAACTGGAAATTGCCGCTGGTGCCGCCAGCTATGGTATCAATCCAATAGGTATTGAAGGCAAGGCTGGTACCGAAGGGATAATTCTGTGCCACACTATTGGCGTCCCTGTCGTTGTTGTTTTGTATCTCTTCAAGGAATTTTTGTGAATAGGAGTTTTGGGTGTTTTGTCCGCGGTACAGCACATTGCTGCTGAAGCTGCCTGATCGGTTAATGGCAAATGCGAAAGCCCCTCCACTGGTTCCTTTTCTTTTGCCATAGTTTTCTTCATGTCCCAATACAATCCCTGTTGTACCAAAGGACAGGGTATTCTTTTTATCCTGTTCGGTACGGCCATAATATGTGGCTTTGTTTTTCCAAAGTTCAAAACCGGGAGTGATGACAAAATCACCTGTCTTGTAAAAAGCAAGACCGGCAGGATTTACATAGGCAGCTGAAAGATCGCCGCCCAATGATGTCATAGCGCCACCAACGGCCTGTTGCCGGGCTGTGCCGCTGGGTGTAAGCCAGGCGTAACGCAAAGCATCTGCGGGTTCTTGTGCAGACAAACAGGTAGCAGCCATACTGCCGCTAAGCAGTAAAAATATTTTCTTCATAAAAGAAGTTTAGGGTAGTGAGAATGGGTTCGTGTAATCGAACGGAATGGCATCAGTTGACAAGGTTTATTGTTAAAACCTTCTTACCGGTGCACTGCCGCCACCACTTCCGCTGCCGGAACTGCTGTTATTATTACTGCTTCCGGAAGAAGTATTGGTTTTTGTACCTGATGAGGAATTATTGCCGTTGAAAATATTCCTCAACACACTGCCATTACTGCTGCTGTTTCTTGCCGGCGTATAAGTATTATTAATACTGCCGCTTCTTACAGGAGTGTAATTATAGTTGCCGTATGTTTTTGTATTTCCCGGTTGGTTGCTGGTATAAGTGTTCAGGTTGAAAGTCCGTGGCTTGGTATAGCTGGGTGTCTTGATACTTACATAGCCATAGTTGTTATAGTAAGGACTATAGTATGGGTTGTAATAGCTGTTCCAGTATGTGTAGGGGTTCCAGGGGTCATTGCAGAAGCAGGTGCCGGTATAAACATTATAGCGGAAACGCCTTTCGTTGTAGTACCAGTCATCCAGGTCATTCCAACGGTTACGGTTTCTTACTTTCATCCGCAGGTAGCGGTCGTCATAATATTCATCGTCATAGCGGTAATACTGGTCATTTTCTTCCTCTGCCCGCACATATTCATCCATTGGGCGGGACTTTGAAAAATACACATCATCAGGAGTTTGCCCGGTTTTATAGGCCGTGGTACAACTGCTGAATGCTGCAACAATAACTGCCAGGAGTAAAATTTGGGGTTTCATGGCAAAAGGTTTAGTCTTGTTAAAAGTGAAGTTACTACTTTTGTGCCACCAAAAAACTGAGCACAATTGTCTGCAATTCAGCAGCAAAGATTCAGCCGAAGCGGAGGAAAATTGTGTTATACCCTGTTAAATTAACTATAAAGATCAGCGAAGGATTAAACTAAAAAAAATGAGTAAAGAGATCACATCGAGAGCAACGGACTATTCGCAATGGTATAATGACCTTGTTTTGAAAGGAGAACTGGCAGATTATTCGGCGGTTCGGGGTTGTATGGTCATAAAGCCTTATGGTTTTGCCCTTTGGGAAAATATGCGGGATGCATTAGACAAAATGTTTAAAGACACCGGGCATGTGAATGCTTATTTCCCCCTTTTCATTCCGAAAAGTTTTTTGAGTAAAGAGGCAGCCCATGTGGAGGGTTTTGCCAAAGAATGTGCCGTGGTAACGCATTATCGGTTGAAGAATGATCCCAATGGAGGTGGTGTGGTGGTTGATCCCGAAGCGAAACTGGAAGAGGAGTTGATCGTTCGGCCAACATCTGAAACAATTATCTGGAATACGTATAAAGACTGGATTCAGTCATACCGTGACCTTCCATTACTTATTAATCAATGGGCCAATGTGGTTCGCTGGGAAATGCGTACCCGTTTGTTTTTACGTACAGCAGAGTTTTTATGGCAGGAAGGTCACACAGCTCATGCAACCAAAGAGGAGGCCATTGAAGAGACAGAAAAAATGCTGGATGTATACGCCACCTTTGTAGAAGATTTTATGGCCGTGCCTGTGATAAAAGGGGTTAAAACGGAAAGTGAACGATTTGCAGGTGCTGAAAATACTTATTGTATAGAAGCATTGATGCAGGATGGAAAAGCTCTGCAGGCAGGTACTTCTCATTTCCTCGGTCAGAACTTTGCCAAAGCCTTTGATGTGAAATTTTCCAACAAGGAAAACCAGTTAGAGTATGTATGGGCTACCAGCTGGGGAGTAAGCACAAGACTTGTTGGGGCATTAGTGATGGCACACAGCGATGACCAGGGATTAATATTGCCTCCGAAAATTGCACCGCTCCAGGTCGTTATTGTTCCAATTTATAAAGGAGATGAGCAAAAGACGCAGATAGGACAGAAGGTCGATGAAATTATAAAGGAATTGAAAGCACTGGGCATCCGGGTGAAATATGATGACAACGACAATGCAAGACCAGGTTGGAAATTTGCCGAATATGAAATGAAAGGGGTGCCTGTTCGTTTGGCCATTGGTGCAAGAGACCTGGAGAGAAATGTTATAGAAATTGCCCGTCGGGATACGAAAGAAAAAAATACGGTTAGCCTGGATGGCATTGCTGCTCATGTGCAGCAATTGCTTGCAGATATTCAGCAAAATATGTTCAATAAAGCAAAGCTGTACCGGGATGAGCATGTAACAAAGGCTGACAACTGGGATGAGTTTGAAAAACTGCTGGATGAGAAAGGTGGTTTCATTTCGGCTCATTGGGATGGTACTGCTGAAACTGAGGAGGCGATCAAAGAAAAAACAAAAGCAACAATACGTTGTATACCGCTTAACAACCCTAAGGAGGAAGGAAAATGTATTCTTACAGGGAAACCGTCTTCACAAAGGGTTTTGTTTGCCCGGGCTTATTGATAATTTTTGAACTAAACCTTATCTTCAACCAAAACTAAAAACCACATGGACACACAAAACAATTCTTTATTCGATCTCAGTATTACACCTGAATCCCGTTCCCATCTTTCTGAAGCTGCAAAATGGGCAAGGTTTCTCGCAATATGTGGCATGATAGGCCTGGTGCTGGTGGTGATTTTAGGGCTTTATGCTTCTTTTGCCATTTCAAGAGGAATGAGTGAATTTGAAAGTGAGTTTCGCCGTGAAGGGTTAGGTTATTCTTCAACCGGGCTTGGCGCTACCACTGCGGTGATGTATATCCTGATTGGATTACTTTATTTTTTCCCTTTGTTATTCCTGCTTCACTTTGCGAATAAGATGAAAGCTGCCCTGGCAGCCAATGATACAGGCATGCTTTCAGAATCTTTCAGGAATTTGAAGAAAACCTTCCGGTATATGGGTGTACTCACCATTATTGCTCTTGTATTTGTCGGTTTAGCCCTTCTTCTTGGGGGACTGGCAGCATTATCAATGTAAATAATATTTGAGAGAATAGAAAAGGCCGTCTTTTACACGGCCTTTTCTATTTTGTAGAAAGGTAATTGTAATCTTTTAGCAGCACATCCAGGAAATCAAAAGGTGAAAGGCTGCTTTCTATTTTCAGGTGTGATTTTATTTTGTAAGCAGCCGATTCAGCCATATTGTAATCACCTCTTTTCCTGGCTGTTTCAAGTATGCTTTTTATGGCATTGATATCTTTATCACTCAACTGCATGATCTGCGGGAATGAGGGCACATAACTGTCTGCTACATCAATAAATACAGTGTCTTCAATATTTCCGTTTGTACCGGTACGGATTAATATCGTTTTTGCCAGCATATCTCCGATTCGCTGTCCCTTTTTAGATGATACAACCATAACAATATCTGTAATAATGAAAGCAAGGGCTGCCAGCACAATGAATGTACTTTCTGCATCTTTAAAAAGGTCAGGTGTGCTGACGAGGATAATAAGTATCAGTGCAATCCACAGGTCAGAGACCCGTAGCAGCCATCGTATCAGGAACTGGCTTATACCTGGCCTGCCTCCGATCTCATTAACCACTCGTATGCCCAGTATTTTTTTTCCGATGCTCTGGCCATTCATGGTTATTTCTTGCAAAGGATGATAAAGCAGAATGGGAAGAAATAACAATAAACCTACGGCCTGCATGTTGTAATTGCTGTCAATATCCCAACTGCTGTTCATGGCAATGCTCTTGTAAATTTCACTGGCGATACGCAGGTAAAAAAACTGAATGAGCATATCAATCAGTAATGCCAGCAGGCGCCGGTAAAATTCAGGCACTTCAAATTCTACATCAATATTAAAATTGGTCGGGACTTTTATGACCGCCATTTGCGGGGTGCAGTTTAGGTGGTCAAATTAGTAATATTTTACGTAATTAAATGCTGAAGGATTGTTTTTTGTCTTTTTAAATGCAGTATTTTACAACCGAATTTTAATTCCTTGAGAGAGGCCTTATTCATAAAGAAAAACAAAGACCGCTGGTTGCGCAATCAGCATATGCCATCTGATAACCCGGATGAAATGGCTGCCGACTTTACACAGTTGGTAGATGATCTGGCTTATGCCAAGACCTTTTATCCTTCAGGCAAGGTTACTACTTACATCAATTCCCAGGCATCAAAGATCTACCTCAGTATTTATAAAAACAGGAAAGAAGAATCAAACCGGCTGGTTACCTTCTGGAAGTATGATCTGCCGCTGACCATCCGCAAACATCACAGGGTTGTTTTTTTCTCCTTTGTTTTCTTCCTGATCTTTTTTGCCATCGGCTATTTTGTATCCATGAAGGATGAAGGGATACCAAGAAGTATTTTTGGAGATGATTATGTAGATCACACCAAAGAAAATATTGCAAACGGTAATCCATTTGGCATTTACGAGCACGGCAACCCCGTATTGAGCTGGCTAAGTCTGATGATACATAATATCAGGGTTTCATTCCTCATGTTTGTCTCAGGAATTTTTTGTGGTATACCCAGTTTATATATGGAAGCCAGCAATGCAGTAATGCTGGGCTCTTTCGATCAGTTTTTTACTGAAAGGGGATTAGGCATGGATTTCTGGCTGGTGGTTTTTGTACATGGTACATTGGAAATTACTGCTTTGATAATTGCAGCTGCAGCCGGGCTTATTTTAGGTAAAAGTTTTCTCTTTCCGGGAACTATCCGGCGAATTGATGCTTTTAAACAGGGTGCAAAAGACGGCGTAAAAATCATGGTGGGCCTGATACCGGTATTTGGTCTTGCCGCTTTTTTTGAAGGTTTTATCACACGATTGTATAATGATATATCTGTACTGACAACACTCATATTTGCATTATCAGTTGTTTTCGTTGTCTGGTATTTTATTATTTATCCCATCCGGTTAAGTAAAAAGCTGTCGTTGCAGTTACAGGAGGAGGAAGTATAAATTTTGAAACTGATCAGCTCATATATCCGCATTTCATTTATTAATGTAATCATCGTTGGTATTTTCCTGTTTAATACCAGTTCAACGGTACAGGCACAGTCAACTAATGATAATATTGATTCAACGATTATTGAAGAAGTAGAGCCAGCTGATGAGTATACAGATGATGGAGAAAAATCCGGTGAGGATGATTATTTCTGGGAAAAGGAATACCAGGATGATAGCTGGATGCAGTATAAACAACGGAAAGTTTCTGACAGTACTTTTAAAAAGATGCAGGAAGGCGATGATTTCTGGTATGCCAATGCTGTATTTAATAAGGAAGCTAAAAAGGAAAAAAAGCAGGGAGGTTATATACCGCTTGGCCAGCGCCAATGGTTCCAGACACTGATCTGGATAATTATTGTCGGAGGATTTGTTACATTTCTCATCATGTACCTTGCCGGATCAGAAGTAGGTTTATTCCGTAAGAAAAGCATTCCGGTTAACAGTCAGGAAGGAGAGGAGGAAATGCCTGAAGATATCTTTGCCATTAATTACCAGAAAGAGATTGATAAAGCCGCTGCCCAGGAAAATTATCGCTTAGCTGTAAGGCTGATGTTCCTCCGGCTTTTGAAAAGGATGTCAGAAAAGAATGTGATTAGTTACAAGCAGGATAAAACCAATTTAGATTACCTCATGCAGTTGTATTCAACGAGGCATTATCATGATTTTTTCCGTATCACCCGGCATTATGAATACAGCTGGTATGGAAAATTTGAAGTGAGCAGGGATGCTTATCAGCAGATCAGTAAAGAGATGCTGCAGTTTGAAAACCAGTTAGGATAACCTTGAAAAAGCAACTTCCTTATATTATTCTTGGGCTTGTAGCTGTTGGTATACTGATGCTGGTGGCAACGGGCAACTACAAAAAGAACAGGCATTTTGATGGACGTATTACGCTGCGTAAGTCGGATAAGATACCCTATGGTTCTTATGTCGCCTATCATAATCTAAAAAGCATTTTCCCCCGTGCAACTGTGTATACGGACCGGCATGAACCGGGTTACTGGGATTCACTTTCCAATTATGAAAAAAAACAGGCTGTTATTATTCTGACAGGACGGTTTTCTGCGGATGAGTTTGAAATGAAGCAACTGATAAAGTTTGCGGAGAAGGGAAACGACGTTTTTATTATTGCAATGGAATTATCTGCAACTGCTGAGCGGATGTTAGGCTGTGATGTCCGTAATTATTATCTCTCTTCTTTATTTGATACAGGTGAGACTCCCGGAAAAGATACGCTGACACTACAATTGAATGACATTATTACCAAAAGAACTACCAGGTACAAATATCCCGGACGTTCCTTTAACGGGTATTTCAATGATGTGGATACTGTCACTACGCATGTTTTAGGTACTGATGAGATAGGAAGAGCGAATTTTATACACCTGCAGGCTGGCGAAGGCAACTTTTATATAAATATGGCGCCGGTAGCTTTTAGTAATTACTTTTTGCTTCATAGTCAGAATATTGGTTATTATGAAAAGGCATTGTCATATATAAGCCCTGATGTACAAAAGATAGTTTGGGATGAGTATTACCTGAATAAGAAATCAGGAGGGCAGGATAATGAAAAGAAGAAGGGATGGTTCACTGTTCTGATGAACCTGAAAAATGAGGAAGGCAAAAAGCCATTCCGTGCTGCTTTCTGGCTGGCGATATTGCTTTTATTACTTTATGTGCTTATGGAGATGCGGCGCAAGCAACGATATATACCCGTAGTTGCCAAACCGCGGAACGATTCAATGGATTTTGTTAAGACGATTGGTCGTTTATACTATGATAAAGGAGATCATCGCAATCTTTGTCAGAAAATGAGCAGTTATTTCCTTGAGTATGTCAGGAACAAATACAAGCTGCCAACCAGCCGGCTGGATGAGGAATTTATCATGAATCTTCGGTATAAATCAGGCGTTGAGGAACCGGTAGTAAGAAGTATTGTTTCTTTTATTAAATATACCGAAGATACACCGGCCATATCACAGCCTGAAGTGAATGAGTTTCATGAATTATTAGAAATTTTTTATAAAAACGCTTAATAATGGACGATCAAATTTTTCAGCAACGAACCGATCTGTCTGCTTTGAATGAAGCAGTATTGTCAATTCGCAACGAGATAAAGAAAATCATAGTAGGGCAGGATGAGATGGTCAGACTTATCATTACCGCCCTGCTGGCCGACGGGCATGTATTGATTGAAGGAGTGCCCGGTGTGGCAAAGACATTGACAGCAAAACTGGTTGCAAAAAGTGTGGATGCCGGGTTCTCCCGTATACAGTTTACACCCGACCTGATGCCTTCCGATGTATTGGGAACACCAGTGTTTAATCCAAAAGAAGCCAGTTTTGAATTTAAACGGGGACCAGTTTTCAGCAATATAGTATTGGTGGATGAGATCAACAGGGCTCCGGCCAAAACACAATCAGCTTTGTTAGAAATTATGGAAGAACGACAGGCTACTGTGGATGGCAGGACTTACCCGATGGCTTCGCCCTTTATGGTATTGGCAACACAGAATCCTGTGGAGCAGGAGGGAACTTATCGTTTGCCGGAAGCACAACTTGATCGTTTTCTTTTCAAAGTACTGGTGCCATACCCGACAGAAGCAGAGGAAGTAACTATACTGACACAGTTTCATGGCATGGGTAATACAGCAGCCATTGATATGATTCATCCGGCGCTGAAGGGAGATCAGATCATATCATTGCGTCAGCAGATTAAAAAACAGATCATCGAAGAAAGGTTGCTGCAGTTTATTGCTAAACTGATACACCAAACAAGGAACCATAAATCTATTTACCTGGGAGCATCACCCAGGGCTTCGCTGGCCATTATGAATGCATCAAAGGCAACCGCAGCTATGATGGGAAGGGATTTTGTTACGCCGGAAGATATATTGTCAGTAGTATCACCTGTTCTGCGTCACCGGATAATTTTAGCACCGGACAAAGAAATGGAAGGTATAACGGAGGATGATGTGATCAAGCAGATCATACAGGGAATGGATGTACCGAGATGAGGAAGGAAGACAGAAGTCGGAGGTCAGAAATCAGAGGTTGGAACTCATGAACCAGCTAATTTAAGAAGAATGGTTAGTTGCTTTTAATAAAACTTCTTTTATGATTAGAACAGTATTTGATCTGGATGTTTTTAATGTCTCATATAAATTGGCGATGAGTATTTTTCATTTAACGAGAAGCTTCCCAAAAGAAGAAAGATATTCATTGACTGACCAGATTGTTCGGTCGTCGAGATCGGTTGCGGCTCTTATTGCCGAAGGCTGGGGCAGAAGAGCATATGAAAATGAGTTCAAGAAATACCTTGTGTATTCAATGGGGTCATTAGAAGAAACAAAAGTTTGGCTTTGTTTCAGCAAGGACTGCGGCTACATCACCATTGAGCAGTATTCAGAGTTGGAGAAATTGCTTGATGAATCAGGAGCAAAAGTTTATAAGCTTTTCGAAAATTGGAGAAAACTATAAGTAAAGGGCACTATCAGGCCTCTTACTTCTGACATCAGATATCATGTTTAAATCTTTTCATCTTAATAATATTGTTTATTATATCGGTGGCGCTGCTGCGGTAATATTTGTGCTGAGCTATTTTCAGCCGGCCCTCTATCGTATTGGCGGATTGTTGCTCTTATTACTCTTCGTAGCAATATTAATTGATATGCTGCTGGTGTATAGCAAAAAAAATGGTATTGTGGCTGAAAGAATAACAGGTGACCGCTTCAGTATTGGTGATGAGAACAAGGTGGCACTTATCTTACAAAACCATTATAGTTTCCCGGTACGCACCAGTATTATTGATGAATTACCATTTCAATTCCAGGAAAGAAAATGGTTAAAAAAAGCGAAGCTTGAACGGGACAAATCTCAGCAATTGGAATACCATCTCCGTCCAACCACCCGTGGTGAATATGCGTTTGGTAATATCAACCTGTTTGTACATGCCCCTCTTCAACTGGTAAAACGGCATTATGTATTTCCGGCGGAGCAAATGGTGAAAGTTTATCCATCTTATATCCAAATGCGTCGCTACCAGTTATTGGCTGTCAGTAACCGTTTACAGGAAGCAGGAGTGAAGCGTATACGTAAGATCGGGCACAGTATGGAGTTTGAACAGATCAAAGAATATGTCAGGGGCGATGATTACCGTACTATCAACTGGAAGGCTACAGCCCGGAAAGATGGTTTGATGGTAAATAATTTTACCGATGAACGCAGCCAGCAGATATATTGCCTTATCAATAAGGGCAGGGTGATGAAAATGCCTTTTCATGGTATGACTTTGCTTGATTATGCCATTAATGCTGCGCTGGTTTTATCCAATGTAGCGCTGGTGAAACAGGATAAGGCCGGCCTTATCACTTTTGAAAAAAATATTGACAGTTTCTTACTGGCTGACAAAAAGTCCACCCAGATGAACCAGGTACTGGAAAACCTGTATCGTCAAAAAACAGATTTCCTTGAACCTGATTTTGAAAAACTTTTTTCTATTATCCGCAACCGGGTAACTAACCGGAGCCTGATGGTTTTATTTACCAATTTTGAATCACTGGAAAGCCTGCAACGGGAAATGACCGCATTAAAAAAGATTGCGAGATATCATTTGCTGCTTGTTGTCTTTTTTGAAAATACAGAATTGAAATCACTGCTCGACAGCAAAACAAAAACACTTGAAGAAATTTATATAAAGACCATTGCAGAAAAATTTGCATATGAAAAAAGGCAAATGGTAAAAGAGCTGCATAAGAATGGAATCCCCTCTATTCTTACTACACCGGAAAACCTGACGGTGAATACCATCAATAAATACCTGGAACTAAAAACAAGAATGTCAATCTAAGTAAGAAGTTTGAAGTACGAAGTAAGATTTATAGCCTTCCTAAGGCTTACTTTTGCCGGATGAAGGAAGTAATTAATCCATTTGAGGAAGGAAAAGTATTGCTGATAAATAAGCCGTTGCGATGGACTTCATTTGATGCCGTAAGAAAGATCCGTAATCTCATTCGTATAAAAAAGGTAGGCCATGCGGGCACTTTAGATCCGTTGGCAACTGGTTTGCTGATTATTTGTACAGGTAAATTCACAAAGAGGATCAATGAATACATGGCGCAGGAGAAAGAATATACTGGTACATTTACCTTAGGTGCCACAACTCCTACCTACGACCTCGAAAGTGAACCGGAAAACTTTAAATCAACAGATCATATCAACGAGGAAATACTGGAAAGCGCAACCCGGCAATTCATAGGAGAGATCATGCAGGTACCGCCTGCTCATTCTGCTATTAAGGTTGATGGTAAAAGGGTGTATGAACTGGCCCGCCAGGGAAAAGAGGTTAAACTGGAGCCAAGGAAGATCACCATAAAAGAATTTGAAATTACCAAAGTGGAAATGCCCATAGTTCATTTTAAAGTTGTTTGTTCTACCGGTACTTATATTCGTAGCCTGGCAAATGATTTTGGTGAGGTATTAGGTTGTGGTGCTTATCTCAGTAGTTTATGTCGTACAAGGATTGGTTCTTTTTTGCTCAATGATGCTATGAGCATGGAAGCATTTGAAGCAAGTATAAAAAAAGAAGGTGCTTAGAGGCTAAAAGGATAGTTTATACCAATTTGTAATTGACCTTTCAAAGGCTGTTTTAATCCATAAAACCATTTATTCTGGCTGTCTGAGTTTGAAGGATCCGGGCTTGGGTCTTTTATTTTCCAGGCATAATCAACCCGTATCAGGAAGAAGGAGAAGTCTAAGCGAAGACCTGTACCTGCACCCACGGCAATATCTTTTCCAAGCCTGTTGAAGTTGAAAACTTCTTCAGCGGAACCCGCATCCTTTTTTAAGAACCAGACGTTGCCAGCATCTACAAATAAAGCACTTTCCACTTTGGTGCCGGCAATAGTCATCAACCGGAAGCGGTACTCTGTATTAAATTCCAATTGCACATCTCCAAACCTATCGGGAAATTGGCCAAAATCTTTCACTGTGGATCCAGGGCCTAGTCTTCTCAGCCTCCATGCCCGCATACTGTTTGGCCCGCCGGCAAAATATTGACGGAAAAAGGGGAGTGCATTTTTCTTATCCGGGTTAACGGTAGAGTTCAGGGCATAACCAATGCCTGCAAAGGCATGAAGAACCAGGGAAGAATTGCGGAATTTGAATTGTTTAGTAAAGTCAATATTGGTCTTGATAAAACGGTATAGCTGTGTGTCGAGGAATTTACTTGGAATAAGTCCTGCGAGGAACGGTAATTCAATGTTGAAGGAAATGACGCTGGGCGTTTTCTCTACATTCTTTTTCAATGTAGCGCTTAGTATAGTTGATGCTATAAAACCGTCTGTAAAAATATTCTTCAGTACCGGGTTATTGGCAATCAATGTTACCAGGCTATCCCTTGGTTTCAGATAAGCATATTCAATGTTGGGGATCTTCCAGACTAATTGAAACAATTGGTTTCTCTCAGCGTTCGTAGACTGGTATTCATAACCCCAGGCACCATTCACGGTTGTCAGGTTATATAATAAACGTCTTTCCGTATTAGCTGCATTAAAAGAAAATAGTGTTCGTATGTTATTGGTGAGTTTTTCCGAAAACCATTTAAGCTGTGGTATTGACTTGGGAAAATATATATTATGACTAATACTGGCTTGCTGTGTCTGTACAAACTGGTTGCCCAGCTCTACACCAAAACGTATGGAAGTAGTTCCCTGGCTGGCAGATTTTGCAAAATTCCTGTTCAGCAGGCTCAGATTGATACCAAAGCCAAAAAGGTTGCCGGTAACTGCATTGAAATTCTGGCTTCCTTCAATATTGGTGGTAAAAGAATACTTTGGAGCAGGGGTTAGTCTTACAATAAAATCAGCTGTATCCTGTCCTTTTCTTACTTCCTGTTCAATGTTGACCAGGCGCCATGCGCCTAGTGAATTAAAACGATTGATGGTCTTCTGGTATTTCTTCAGGTTGTATAGGTCGCCATGCCGGAAGTAAATATTACGGGTCAGTGTTCGTGGACGGAACATATTACGATAAGAGATGATCTTGACCCCGTCTACTGTTTCTGTTGTAGTTGTAAAACCGGTAGTGTCGTATACCAGGTCAGGGTATACAGTTACATTACCGATATAATATTTTTTTAGTTTGTTGCTGTCATAGCCGGGTTTCAATCTTATTTCAAGATTGGCCGTAGGATTTTCTCTGCGTTCTCTTAATTTCTGCAGAATAGCTGCCTGCTCCAGCGGATCAAAGGTGGGCCTGAGTAAGGATACGTCAAGAGTGTCCCAAAGGCCGATCATCTCTTCCCGCCCGAAACGCATAAACCCGTTATTCCTGTACATGTCAACCAGCCGGTCTAATTCAATTGAAATAGCCGATTTGGCAAAGGGGTCTCCCTTTTTTATCAATGCATACTTTTGATTGGCAAGAGCAAGGGTCTGCAGTTCCGGGTTTTTAAAATTATAAGCAAAAGAGTCGATCCTGACCACTTTGCCGGGTTTTACATCAAAGGTTACGGTTGTTCTGTATTCTTGCTTGTTGACAGTATCAACGTGTGACTGGTAAGAAATAGTATCAGTAAAATAACCGAGAGACTTAAGAAGCGCCTTCATGAAGATCATCGATTTGTCGGCATTGCCCGTTTCATATACCGGTGGGTTCTTCATCACACTCCAGGCTACTTTTGAAACGGAACGGGATCGCATACTGTCATCCAGTTGCCCTTTCAGTCGGGAAGCAAGTGTTTCTTTTTCTTCGTTGGTGAAGTTGCCAATAACGTTGATATTTGTTTTGTAAACAAATGGCTTGCCCTGCGGGTAATTTTTTACAATTGTACAGGAAGAAATAAAAAGAATAAAACAGCCTGCTGCAATAAGATGCAGGAAAAACCTGCTGAAATAAAAATGGCGGGCTGACATAAATAAGTAAACGAAGAAAGATGCTTGTTAAATCAAAGGTCAAATATATTCAAAGTTTAGGCCAGAAAAAATTCAGGCAGCAGGAGGGAGTATTTGTAGCCGAAGGCCCCAAGCTGGTGAAAGAACTATTAACAGATCATTCAGATTCAGTATTAGAGGTTTTTGCTGTAAAAGATTGGATTGAGGAAAACAAATCGTCTGCCAATGCATATGATCTTACTGAAATCAACGGGGCTGAACTTGAAAAAATTTCCCAGCTTTCCACTCCTAACCAGGTGGTGGCTGTGGTAAGACAATTTGCCACTATAAAACCTGTTGCAGAAAAGGGGAAATTCATTTTGGTACTGGATAGTATTCAGGATCCGGGTAATTTAGGAACAATAATTCGTATTGCCGACTGGTTTGGTGTAAAGCATATCGTATGCAGCGAGGATAGCGCAGACAGGTATAATCCTAAAGTAGTACAATCTACCATGGGAAGTATTGCAAGGGTCAACGTTTTTTATACTTCTTTAAGCAAGTGGCTGGGTGAGCAAAAAGATGCCCGTATTTATGCCGCAGTGCTGGTAGGACAGGATATCAGTAAAATGCAACAACCAGCCGGAGGTGTAATCGTTATTGGCAATGAGTCAAAAGGAATCAGTGATGAAGTGCTTCAATTTTGCAACGCTAATATCACCATCCCGCAGAAAGGGAAAGCAGAATCACTGAATGCAGCCGTAGCCACCGGCATTATTCTTTCACACTTTTGTGTATAGATCAGTTGAAACGAATTGCTTTCACCGGCTGGATCCGCTTGACAAGGAAGGTCGGTATCATTAAAACCAGCAGGCAGATTAATAATGTGCCTAAGGCAATGGCCGCTACCTGCCACCATACAATTTTTACTGCTGCGGTACTCAGGTAATAAGCTTCTTCTTTCAGTTTTATAAAACCGGTGGCATCTTGCAGCCATAAAAGACCTAATGCAATCGCAGTTCCGATAAGGATACCCCTTACAGCTATGATCAGTGAATGCCGGAGAAAAATATCCTGCACCGTCCAGTCGGTTGCACCCAATGCTTTTAATATGCCGATCATCCGTAAACGTTCTAATACCAAAATGATAAGACAGGTGATGAGATTGATGATGGCAACTATCACCATAAAAGCGATCAATACATTACGGGTCACATCCTGCATATTCAGCCAGTCAAAAATATTGGGTGATATATCCCTTGCACTTACTGTATCCCATGTAATCGGGAAATCAGCTATTTCGTAAATTTCTTTTACTGCCTCATCCGTTTTTTTATAATCATACAAGAAAATTTCATAACCGCCGGCTTCATTGGGTTGCCAGTCGTTCAATCGTTGAATCAGTTTAATATCTCCAATGGCAAATGTGCGGTCATAGTCTTCGATGCCAGTTTTAAAAATGCCTGTGATAGTCAGTTTGTCCGGACGAATATTCGGCAAACCTTCTTCTGCATCACTGCCCGGCCTGATGAAATAAATGAGAATCTTGTCGTTCAGTTTCAGTTGCAGCTGTTTTGCTGTAAAGTCAGAGATCATGATCTCCCTGCTGTAAGTGCTGTCATTGAATTGTATGGGCCTGCCTTGCTTAATGAATCCTTTGATGTGGTTGAAGTCGTAAGTGCTGTCAAATCCTTTTACCAGTACACCTTCAATTTCCTCTTTTGTTTTCAGGATGGCATATTTGGTAGCAAACGGATGAATGCTTTTGACCAGCGGATGCTGTTTGATCTCCCGGGCCAATGTATCGTTTTGGATAATGGGGATCTCTTCTGAAATGATGGCTTTACCCGGTTGTTTTTCCTGTACCCGCAAATGCCCCAAAAAACTAAATACCTTCTGGCTTACCGTTTCCTGGAACCCATTGGCCAATGAAAGAGTAATGATCATTACTGCCACACTGATCACTGTTGCCACAGTTGATAAACGGATGATAAAACGGGAGAATGATTTTCTTCCACCTGTTTTCCCGGACCGGTCAAATGCTATACGGTTTGCTATAAATCCTGCAACCTTCAAGTTGAATTGTTTGTCTTCTTCAAAAATAAGGCGGTTGATAAGATTTCTTCCCTTTTTTAGCTTATTTTAAGCAATATTGTATTTCAATCTGACCGGTAATTATATGGTAAGAAATATTCTTCTCGTTTTGCTTTTAACTTCTGTGAGTGCAACTGCACAGATCCCTGATCATGTTTATAAATCCAATATTAAAACGGTCAAACTGTTCAAATCGGGAGACATGTACAGTTACCCGGTTATTATGCTTAACTCCAATGAACAACTGGAGCTGCACTTTGACGATATGGATGCAGATGTGAAATATTACTATTACAGCTTCCAGTTATGTAATGCTGATTGGACAACGGCCAACATCCAGTTGTTTGATTATATCCGTGGCTTTACCAGTAATCGTATCACCAACTACCGCCATTCTTCACTGGCACAAACAAGGTATACACATTACCAGGCTGTGTTACCTGAAAGAAATGGAGCGCCAAGCAAAGCTGGAAACTATTTACTCAAGGTTTTTTTGAATGATGACACCAGCAAACTGGTTTTTACCAAACGTATGCTCATCGTCAATACAAAAGCAACCGTATCTGCCCAGGTACTGCAGCCTTTTAATACCAATTATTTTCAAACACATCAACGGGTGCAGGTAAATGTAAGTACAACACAAGGACAGATCAATGCCTTTTCACCGCAGGACCTGAAAGTGGTGGTGTTGCAGAACAATATCTGGAATAATGCTTCACTGCTTGACCGTCCTACTGTTTTTCGGGGCAATTATTACGAGTACAGCGATGAAGAAAATACCACCTTTCAATCGGGCAAGGAATGGCGCTGGATAGACCTTCGAAGCCTGCGCCTGATGAGTGACAGAATGACTAAGATCGTTGATAATGATACCAGCAACCGGGTGGATGTATATGTAAAACCAGATGGTGAAAGAAGGCAACAGTTGTATATCTATTACAGGGACTTTAATGGCATTTACACTGTTGAAAACAGGGATAACTCCAATGCCCTCTGGCAGAGTGATTATGCCTGGGTGCATTTTACCTATGTGCCGCCGGGCAACAGGGCATATGAAGGCAAATCTGTTTACCTGTTTGGTGAACTGACAAATTATTTGCAGGATGAAAATTCAAAGATGATTTTTAACGAGGAAAAAGGAGTGTATGAAAGAGCTCTGTATCTAAAACAAGGTTATTACAACTACTCTTATGTTACCCTTACCGATAAAAAGCAGGCTGGTGTGCAGGCGCTGTATGAAAATACAGAAGGGAACTACTGGGGCACCGAGAACAGCTATATGGTATTAGTCTACTTCCGAAACTTTGGGGCAAGGGCCGATGAACTGATCGGGTTTACCAAAATCAATTCAGCATTTCAGAGATAAGCTTTGAATATTGCCTTAAAAAAAATGTCCTGTTCTCTTTGGGAACAGGGCATTTCTTTATGAAGTGTATTTTTATAAAGTCTTCTTAGCGTCTTCCAGAAATTTTGCAAGGCCGATATCCGTCAACGGATGTTTTAATAAGCCGAGGATAGAATCCAGCGGGCAGGTACATACATCAGCACCGGCCTCTGCACATTTTACAATATGCAAAGCATTGCGGATGGAAGCGGCCAAAATTTCTGTTTTGAAACCCTGTATGGAATAGATATGCCTGATCTGTGAAATCAGTTCAATGCCATCCCAGTTACTGTCGTCCAGACGGCCGATAAAAGGAGAAAGATAAGTGGCGCCTGCTTTTGCAGCTAAAATAGCTTGTCCGGCAGAGAACACTAAAGTGCAATTGGTGCGAATGCCATTGTCGGAAAACCATTTGATGGCTTTAATACCATCTTTGATCATCGGCACTTTCACCACAATATTCGGGTGGATGGAAGCCAGCTTTTTTCCTTCTTCTATAATAGCCTTGAATTCAGTGCTGATCACTTCGGCGCTGATATCACCATCCACCATTTCGCAGATGGTTTTATAATGATTCATCACTGCCTCTTCACCTTTGATGCCTTCTTTGGCCATCAGCGAAGGGTTGGTGGTCACACCATCCAGGATGCCAAGTTCATTTGCTTCTTTGATCTGGGCAAGGTTTGCCGTATCAATAAAAAATTTCAT
>CAZWIM010000023.1:0-49724 GCA_964634265.1 uncultured Chitinophaga sp.
CCTTATTGGTTTTTCTCTTTTTCTAAAAAACGCCGGTAAAGCTCTCTTGTTATTACACCAGGTTTTCCTTCGCCGATAACAATATTGTCTATTTGTACAACAGGCATGAGTCTTTTGCTGGTGCTGCTGAGAAATATTTCAGCTGCATTATATACTTCTTCCAGGTGAATGTCCCGTTCTTCTGTTACTAATACATCTGCCGCTAACGATAACACCTTTTTACGGGTAATCCCCTTCAGCATATGGCGGGCAGGAGTGAGGAGCTTCTTCTCTTTTGTTACTACAAATACATTGCTCCTGGGAAATTCTGTGATGATGTTGTTATAATGATACAATACATCATCTGCCTTTTTTTCTTTTAAGAATGGCTGCAACCATACCGCCATGGCGTAGTTGATCGTTTTGATATGCGGCAGTTCCCGTTGATGTTCATAAGTGATGACAGAAAAACCCTTTTCGAAATCAGCAGCAGTAGCCGTCTTCACCGGGTTACAGGTGATGATGAGGTTGGGTGAAGCCGGTGTGTAGGTATCGGGTGAATAGCCGCCGGTGAGCATGATGCGGATACCTGCTTCAGGTAATGAAGACTGTTGCAGCAATTGCTGCACAATGCGGATCAGCTCTTCTTTGGTTTTGTTTACCGGCAGGTGCATGGCAGCCGCAGAGGAAAAGAATCTTTCGAGATGATCATCAATAAACAATGGCCTCCCGTTTACTGTGCGGAAGAAATCGAATACTGCATAACCCCGTTGCATAGAAAGATCGGACACATGGAGTTTGGCGTCATCAGCAGGAATAAACGTATCGTTGATAAAAGCTGGCATGGTTTACACAACACAAAGTACATAAAAAAGCCCCGGGCAAAACCAGGGCTGTATATCATGGAAAACAAAATAAATTAAACACCCAGTTTTACATCATCAATGTTATTGATGTTAGACAAAATGATAGTATAGATATTGGCATTACTGGCGGCAGATATTACCAGTACCCCATTGGTATGTGTAGCCATACTTAGCATGGATTCGGTAATCCCTGTTGTTAGCAGCGATAGATCCAAAGTGGTTAATGCAGTAATATTTGCTCCGCTTCCAATAGTTATGTCATTGGCAGCAGCTTTAAATTCAAGCGGTTCGTTTACAAACAACAAAACTGGTACAGCAAAGCCAATATTGTTGATAAAGCTGCCCCGCAGCACAAAAGCAGTATCTGGCCCCGAAGAACTAAGTCTGACTGCAGATTCAATTTCGCTATAACTGCCCGGCGATATAGAGATACTTCCCAATTCACTGGAAGGAGCAAAAAGATTAATTCTAAAACCTGCCCCTGACTCATAACTCATGCGGCTTCCACCATCCTTTCTTGCTTCAAACCTTATTTTATCTGCATAGGCATAACCGGTAGTCCAGTTAAGGCTGCCGCTTGTAGTTCGGTTGACGGTGGCGCTGGCATTCTTCGTTCTTAGCTGATAAGTTAGCTTGCCTGTATCATCATCTTTGCTGCAAGATGTAAGGATTATTAAAAAAGTAGCAACGCTTACAGCTAAAACTAATTTTAGCATATAATAGATTTTATCTCCCTTTATCGATCAAGAATAATGCCATTGCACTGCCATATCATAATACAGGCAGGAATAGATCGTCAATAAAATAATTAGCAGGGTACCAACCTGTCATTTAATTATACTGAAAGAGGCCGGTCTGCCGTGTAATGTAACTGAACCAGTCCGGTTGAATAGGTCTTACATTCTTTGAGAACAAGAGTTTGTGATTGGTTATTCCCGGCAAACAACCGGGTACCGCCGCTTAGCAATACCGGTATGACAGAGATAATCAACTCATCAATAAGCCGGTCTTTCAATAAAGCATTTACCAGGACAGCACCGCCATCACAAAAAATAGTATTCCCTTTTTTTTGTTTCAATGATGCAATAAGCTCCTTCAGTTCGCCGGTGTAAAAATGTGTATTGCCAACCGGGGGTCTTGCTTTGCTGGTTATCACATAAGCCTCTTTGTCAGCATGGGGAAATGTATCTACCTGTTTCATCACCCAATCATATGTTTTTCGTCCCAATATCACAGTATCCACGGTTTTAATAAATGCTCCGTATCCATAATCTTCCCCTTCCTTCATCATGGGATTGAGAAAAGAAAGATCATCACCCGGCGCAGCAATGTATCCATCAAGGCTCATAGCGATATAGAGAATCAGTTTGCGTTGTTCCATATAAATTTCTATTTAATAAACTGACTAAAACCATGCTTTTCTGACTTGCTGTTGAAAGTGTCAACAATGGCTTCCTCCAAACTTATATCCAATAATGAGGCCAGCAGGTCGAGATAGATTGCAATGCCCCCGATCTCTTCTTTCAGCATTTCCCTGGTGATGTCTTTGGCGCTGTAACTGCTGCCACCATCCAATCCACCCCTTTCCACCCGCTGCATCTTCTTGATCATATTACATAGTTCGCCTACTTCACCGGCAAGAGCTGTGGTCCAGTAGGTGAGGGGCTGATTGTCGTAGCATTTAAATCCTTCTCTGGCTCTTTGTACATTCACCGGCCGCATAGCAGCGAGATCTAGTTTCATATAGTAATTAGTTTAGGATGTGCTAAAGATATTGCAATATGAAAAAAGCCTCCGGCATCAGCCGGAGGCCTTCAGGGGTCTTTCATGTACGAATCATTTAATAACCACACCGGCCGTTCCGGCACGGAATACATTGCCAAACTCTGTAAGCACTGCCGGTGCGCTGTAAATGAAACCAGTAAGCGGTGTTTCCCATTTTGTGAGGCCATTGACATCGACAGCATAGACGTGTTTGCCTGATCCAAAATACAACCAGTTATTGGCCAAAATCACAGAAGTCATATCACCGTGTGATTCTGTTCTTTCCAGTTTGTTGCCATTTTTTATTGGTGTATTAATGCGGCAGCCTTCCACATCAAACTGTTTTTGCCATAATACTATTTCGTCTTCCACGGAGTAAGCAACCAGCGTTCCCTCTTCAGTCAGGAAGTACATTTTACCGTTTTTTACAGCCGGTGTCAGGAACATATTGCAACTTTCCCCGGCCGGAAGCAAATAAGTATGTACCAAATCACCGTTGCCGGCGCTGAAAGCATATATTTTATCCGTTTGTTTATGATCTATTGCAAACAGCAGGCCTTCGTCATAAACCAATGATGCATCAAAAGTATAATCGCCAATATACTTAGACCATAGTTCAGTTCCGGTCATTACGTCTAAAGCACTCAGGTAACCACTGCTTGAAAGTATATAAATGGTATTATCAGCAATAGCAGGGTTAGTATGATAACATCCGGCAGGTGACTGGTATTCCCATTGCTGCACACCATCAGTTTTTATAGCCACCAGGTGCCCGCCGCAGTTGTTGTAGATCAGCAAGCCCTTCACATAATTCAATGAGTGCGGATAAGGAATGATTGGAAACTCATTGAGAAGGTCTCCGTTTTGCGGGTTATACACCTGCAGCTTTGTATCGTTGGTTATGTAAAGGAAGTCATTCACCAATAACGGTGAAATAAAATAGGAAGAGTATATTGAGCCCTTTTCCCAGAGAATACCCCCACTCCATGTATCCATGCAGTAAACAGAAGAAGTAGCTGCATCTGCAAATATGGTATAGTTGCTGCTTATAGCAGCAGGAGCAAAGGCTGTCATTCCGGGAGTGTTATAAGTCCATCTGAGGCTTCCGGTTAATGCATAATTGGCATAAAAAACACCACCATCATCGGCAGTAACGACCAATGCATTTTTATCGTAAGAAGGAACAGGGACAGGCGTTGGCTGAAACGGGATTACCAACTCCTTTTCTTTTTGACAAGCGTTCAGGACCAATAGGGCTATTACCGGCCAGAACACTTTAAACATCGTTTTCATAAAACTAGTTTTAAATGTTGGCCTGATAAAGAAGTAATATACGCAACTGTGTATTGCTGTTTATCAAGTCTAAAGCATATACCTTACCTGGATTTGCCGCAGAACAGTAACTTGTTGTGCAGTAAGCGCCGGGCCGCAATCCCCCGGTCCGGTGCATGGCTAATTGTCCATACCTCTCATTTGCACTGTTAAGTTACAACCATCGAAGGGCCTTTTCCAAATTTATGATGAACATTCTCTGGTATTAATAGAAAAAAATCTTTTGTACCATTCATCCTCTGGATTTCACTCACATTAATCAACGTTGTTGAAAATTTCTTAGATAAAGGAATACAAATAGCAACCCTTACATATTGGTACGGTAAAGCACCAAACAGCTAATCCCTCACTAAAATGATTTACTATAAGCTATACGGATATCCTTTTATGAATTCATTATTTTCTTCTTTTCATAAAAAGAACAACTGCTGTCACAATAACCAACACGGCAGCACCAGCCAGAAGATAGGTATTAAATCCGTTGAAAGGCTTAGTTTTTGAAGGCAGTTTACCATCCTCATTCGTAATTGCTGATATATTACTCCAGCCGGCCTTTTCTGCTGTTATATCAAAATTTGTCTTTGCTGTTAATCCGGTTTCGTTGACAGTGGCAGATTCTCCGGTGCCGATCATAACGGTGCTATTGTCTCTTAATGAAGTGAATTCCACAACACCTTCGATTACCCTTATAACAGTTTGTTTACCATCTGTCTCAAGAACCAACGTGGTACCTTTAATTCCAGCAACAGCCTGGGTTGTAGCAATTTCCATCTTTCCGTCTCTTGCCATCTTTTTTATATTGGCCCATAACTTCCCTAGTACCAGTTTAAATTTTGAAGCGTCCTCACTTACATCAGCAATTTCAATTTCCGATTCAGGCTTCATTGAAAAAGTACTCATGTCTTTAAAGCCAAGTATACAGGTGCTTTCCATTGCTGTTTTTATGCGTGTACCCGGGGGCATCAGCATGTCCGGCTTTGCATCCTGCCAATCAGTTTCTCCCGGAAAAAGAACTTCAACCTGTCCGTTGATTGAACCAAATGCAGTTGTTGCATCACCGGGGTCAGTTTTTGATTCGGCTTTACACATTGCATGTAATGGCCTGGTGTTTACAATTTTACCTTCGGCATTTACTGAAGAAATGGTTCCTGTAATATAGCGGTAATCTCCATTTACAGAAAAGGTACCGGACAATTTCAGGGTAAAAGGAACATCATCCTGTTCTCTTCCGTTTTCATACACCACACAATTTCCATTGCCTTCTGCTGTTACGGCAAAGGTTCCTGTTTGACTGGCAGTACCTGAACCACTTAACGAGTACAGGGTATAATCATTTTCAGGATTTTCTTTATTGATGAACTTCACCTCAAAAGTAAATGTTACGGTATTTCCGGTTATAGTGATACTGCCCTGGTTTTTTGAAACCTGAACCTTATCGCCTTCCGGCGGCTTGGGTATTTCCCATGTATAAGTATAAACGCCGTCATATAACCGGTTCTCCTGGTTAAAAGAAACAAACGGCATACATGAGATTACACAAAGGATACTAATAGCTTTTAATAACCGCATATAAAAAATTTTTTTAAATTACTCCTGGTATTTGCCAGTAAAAATGATACCGGTCATATAATCTTCTGACTATTCTCAAAATACCGGGCCTTACCATCTGCTGATAATTATCATTGTTAAGCGTTCTTTTTTGATTGAACTTCATCAAAACTTTTTTATGAAACTTCTTGCAGCCGCAATTCTGCTGGCAGCCTTTCCCATTTTCTCTCATTCACAACAAGAATACAAAGGCACCGTTTCCCTGATACCAAAAGGGCCCGACTTCAACGCAGCCTATTATACCAATAAATTAAGTATGAAAGTAGATGCCGGAGGCACGGCTGTGCTTACAGCCAATCTGAAGTTCGGTCCCAAGACAGACCCGGGTGATTATATTGCTTTTACCGGCTCCATTACCGGTACGTTCGACGGAACTGAGTTAAGTATTACAGGTCCGCTGAACCAGGCAATGCAGGATGGAAAAAGATTTGAAGAAGCAGCCGTTACTACAAGAGTTACCGGCCAGAAAGAAGGAGATAAGATCACCGGTACTTTTTATATGCGGTATGACGGAAAAGAGGAATCAACCATGACCTTTACGCTGAATCCCGGAGAACTTGTGCCTGAGTTGCTGTTTCTTTTAGGCAATAGTCCAAAAGTATTTGACAAAGGATGGCTGTTTGGCGCATCCTTTAAGATCACCGGAAAAGATAATGAAGAAGTTGACCTCACCGATAAGATTGAATGGAGCGGTACTGCCAGCTTTGAACCCGATAAAGGCGCCAGCAGCCGCCCTGTTTTTAATACGATCGGTGAAAACAAAATCATTCTAACTGCCGAATATGAAGGAAAAAAGTATAGTAAAGAATATAAAGTGCAGACAGTAAGTTCAAATCTCTATGCAAGAGTTGGCAGTAAAGCTATGTGCCCGGGTGATTCACATGGTACACCTGCAGACCCGTTGGTCTGCGTTGGACCTGTAATTACCGGAAACGGCAATGTGCTGATTGACGGTATGCCGGCCGCCTGCGAAGGTGACCGTGGTGTACATGCTGCCTGTGGCGGACCTAATAATTTTGTGATTGTTGACGGAGACCCTGAAGTCCTCATCAATGGAAAGAAAGCAGCAAAGCTGGGTACGCTTACCCGACACTGTGGAGGAATGGGCAGGATTATTTCTACCGATGGAGGATCAAGCACTACTGATCTGCTGAAAGGCTTATCCAATGATATCAGCATTACCAAAAACGGGCAAAAGATCCCGAACAACAGTAAGCCTGAAAAAGGCATGATACTCAAAACAGGGCCTAAAGGTTTGCTGATGATGAGCCCCGACCGCAATACAGTTATGATGATCATGCCAAACACCGGAGCTGTTATTACCGGCACAGACGGTAATGACCTGTTAATACAAATAAATGACGGCGTCCTGTTTGTAAACGGAGAAAAAGCAGATGGTAATAAAAATTTGGTGATTGAGAGTATTAACGAAAAACTGTTGCGTAAAGGAACAAGGTTTCTTTACAGTCACAGTAAGGACAGCAGCCGGCTTATCGTTTATGATGGAGAAGTGGAGGTACAATTAAAAAACGAGAACAAAAGTTTTATAGTTCCGGCAGGTAAGGTTTACTTCAACGATTTTAAAAATCCTTATACTATAACCGACACCCTGCAGTTTCAGTCATCCGGCGTATTAAGCAGTATGCCAAAAGACAGTACTTACTGGCAGTTACCAAAGGATGGGGTAGCAAAAGAAGGAACGGTAACCAGCCAGCCGGCAGGTTTTCTTGAGCTGGTAAAAAAATACTGGTATTTCGCAGCGGGTGGTGTATTGCTGATCCTGCTGATGGTGTTTATGAGCAAACGAAAAAAAGCCTGATGTATGTTGTAATTTCAGGAAATGAAAGTATGGCCATTCTTACTGTTATTCCTTTCCGCCTGCGGATCTGGATATAAGTTTTATCATACCGGCCAGTACAAAACCGGGCATGACAGCAGTTTTGTGTATTCACTTCCTTTTGAAACCGGGAAACAAGTTTTCCTTGTTCAGGGTTATGAAAGTATATTCAGTCACAAGGGAAGCATGGCACTTGATTTCAAAGTAAAAAGCGGTACGAAAATTTATGCAGCCAGGGGCGGCGTGGTGATTGGTGCCAGGGGCGATTCTGATAAAAGAGGACTAAAACAGGAAAACCTGGCGGATGGCAATTATATTTTTATTCAGCATGATGATTCATCTGTAGCACAATACTGGCATTTTAAAAAAGATGGTGTATTGGTCAATACGGGTGATATGATTTCAGCCGGTCAGCTGATCGGCTATAGCGGCAATACCGGCTACTCCGCATTTCCTCATTTGCATTTTGAAGTGAGAGGATATGACAAAAACGGAAACTATACTGATATTCCCACAAGGTTTTATACACAAAGAGGAATCGTTTACCTGCAACCAGGAAAATTTTACCGCACATTCCGCTGACACAATAATCATTGGTTCAGGGTTTATTAATCGTTAACTTGAAGTTCCTTAAAACAAACGTTATGATCTTCATTTATATACTGGCAGCAATTATCGCAGGTCTTTTGATCGGAGCTTACCTGATGCCAAAAACATATAATGTTGAAAAATCTATTGTCATTCACAAAGCCCCTGCTGAAGTAAAAAGTTATGTGGCCGATCTTACCCACTACAGCAAATGGAACCCCTGGCAACAAAGTGATCCGACAGCCACTAACAACATAACCGGTAATGCAGGCACCCCCGGACATAAATATAGCTGGCAGGGAAAAAAAGTTGGTGTGGGCAGCCTTACCCTTATCAGCAGTGATGACAAGCATATTCATTTCGATCTTGAATTTTTAAAACCCTGGAAAAGTAAGGCAAAAGACAACTGGCTTTTTGAGCCATGGGGAGATGGTAATGAAACGAAAGTTACCTGGCAAAACAGCGGCGAGCTTCCCTGGCCGATGGCCAGACTGATGGGGCCGATGATCAACAAAAATCTCAATCATCAATTTGGTGTTGGTTTAGAAAACCTGAAGAAGATGGTGGAAGTCGGTTGATTATTTTACTCCGTTATAAATTGAGAAGCCGGTCAGTGATTACTCACCAACCGGCTTTTTTCATGGCTTTACTTTATACTAGGCTGCTTTTGCAGGCAACTTTCCTAACTCAGTCATTAATTCATAATACTCATTGGCCGATACAGATGCCTGTACTACCGAAACAATTTTTTCAAAAGCCGGAGCAGGCAACATCATTTTCATCCCGGTAAGCATAGCAAGATTTTCTTTCCTCGTTTGTGCAGGGGTGATATGTTTTCCCCAAACCAGGAACATTTCAAACGGAATGCTTTTTAAGATCTGCATGTGCAAACCCATCAGCTCTTCATCTGTCAAGTGTTTCCATAATAATTCCTGGGTGTTGGTTTCTTCATGTATAATATGCTCCAGGTATTGGCCATGGTAGGAAGAATAAGCCAGGTAAAACTGAAAGCCTTCCTCTTCTGACTGCGTGCCATCAAAACTGTTGAGCCATTTTTCTAATTCGCCCTGTACTTTTCCCAGTTGCTCATGTTCCTCTATGTTCTCTTCCGATGAGCCCGGGGCTTTGGCGTCCAATGCAGTTAATACAAGCGACTCTTCGATATGGGCATGTTCTTTTAATAAATCAAACATTTCGTTGCCCAGCTGTTTTAGGACCTGCAATTCACTTTCATTGGCATAATCAGTTTTACCAGCCAGCAAAGAAAATTCGGCCATTAATTTGCGCAGCGCTTTATGCGGCGTACTAAAGATTTTGATCCTGTTCATAGTTGGTTGTTTTAAGGTTTATCAGGTTTAATTTCACTGTAAGCCAGTTGCGGTGCAGGCACCACATTGTTTACAGGTTTAGTTGATTGCAAGTAAGTAAAAATAGCCTCAACATCGGCATCGCTCATGTCCTTATAGTTTTCCCATGGCATAGGTGGTAAGAGGTTTCGGCTGTTTTCCATTCCTTTCCACTTGCCTTTTGTTATCGCTGTTTTGAACTGTTGCAATGTCCAGTTGCCAATACCCGTAGCATCTGAAGTAATATTAGCTGCATAAGAAGTGCCCAGCGGACTTACCATGGCAGTACCTTCAGCATAAAATAAGGCCCAGCCATTTTTTAATGCATCAGTATTGGCTGGTGGTAACTGTACATCACCACGGTGCCCGGATAATAGACGGGTTGTATCCAATGCTGGTCCCATTGCTGTCATTACTTTGGGTGAGTGACAATCATTGCAACCCATTGTTGTTACAAGATAATTTCCTCTTTTGATCAGTGAATCCTTGCTGATGGTTTGTCCTTCGGCATTACTGTTGTGTCCGCAGGCCACCATGAGACCTGTAATAGTGGCAATTAATAGTGCCGGTAAAAAATAAACTCTTTTCATAAATAAGGTTTTTGGTTTAACGGTCACAAAGCTATAATCGTTACAATAGCAGTAAGCCACATCTTTATGTGGTAGTGACAAGCGGTTAAGAAAGAGGAAGTATGGAGGCGTTGTTAATTTTTCTTTACAAAAGAAACTTGATTATACAATCTGAACTTTATCTGCAGCCTCCTTTGCTTTTTTACGCAACGCATTGATATCCGCATCAATACTATCATAAACCAATGCAACAGCCATTCTTCGATAGGGTCTCGTAGTTGGTTTACCAAATATGCGAACGTCTGTTTGTTTTTCTGCTAATGCATCATCAATTCCAATAATAGAAAATTGCTCTGCTGATTTATTGGCCAGCACTACAGCACTGGCACCGGCTCTTTCTAATGTTATTTCAGGAATCGGCAAACCAAGGATTGCCCTTGCATGCAATTCAAACTCTGACAAATTTTGTGTTCCTGCCAGTGTTACCATTCCTGTGTCATGCGGCCTCGGACTTAATTCTGAGAAATACACTCCCTTATCTGTAAGGAAAAATTCCACACCCCAGATGCCGGGACCAGTTAATGCTGCTGTTACTTTTTCTGCCATTTCGCAAACATCGTTGTAGTCGCTTTCACTAATGGCAACGGGCTGCCAGCTTTCCTGGTAGTCGCCCCGTTCCTGGCGATGGCCAATGGGCGGACAAAATAGTGTTGGCCCGTTTTGTTGTGTAACAGTCAGTAAAGTAATCTCTGTGTGAAAAGAAATAAATTCTTCAATAATGATTTCCTGAATATCTCCTCTTGAGTTGGTAATAGCGTAATCCCAGACTACTTGCTGATCTTCTTCTTTCTTTAATACACTTTGCCCTTTGCCGGAAGAAGACATCAGCGGTTTTACCACACAGGGCAGACCTATCTCTTTAACTGCGATTGTAAATTCTTCAAATGTGGTTGCATAGAAGTATTTCGCTGTTCTTAAGCCGAGTTCTTTTGCTGCCAGGTCCCTGATCAGTTTCCTGTTCATGGTGAAGTTAGCGGCTCTAGCACTGGGTATTACTTTTCTTCCCTGCTTTTCATAATCATAAAAACGTTCTGTGCGGATAGCTTCTATTTCTGGCACCACTAGGTCAGGATTATGTTTGGCAATTACTGTATCCAGCTGTTCACCGTTCAGCATATCAATTACCTCAAAGTCATCAGCTACCTGCATAGCCGGTGCACCGGCGTAACTATCCACAGCTATTACAGTTTGTCCCAGTCTTTTTAATGCTATGACCAGTTCTTTACCCAATTCGCCGCTACCAAGCAGGAGTATTTTTTTGTGCATGGCACAAAATAAAGAATTAAAACAAGAGCTGTTTTAATGCAGGAACCCTTTTTCAGGAAGCAGTTTGGGAGGCGTTTTTTCTCCCAGCATTTCCATCAGGTCTCTTTCGATAGTATTACATATAGCAGTCATTGGCACATCAGTAACCCGGTTTACAAACGGGTCTTCGTTTACCTCTCCCACTTTACCCATTACAGCAAATACAAAGGAGATTAATATGCTCAATGGTATCATCAGCCATGGAATACCCATTTTGTTGAAATCGGCTACCAATGAAAAGGGTAAAACGATCATAAACACCAGTAGGAATAACTTGGTGAAGAAGTGATATTGCCGCAGCAGGGGTGTATTGCGAATGCGTTCACATCCCCCCTGGAAATTATTGAAGCCAGCCAGTGTTGGCTCAAGGCTTATATTATCAAATGGCCCCAGTATTTCTGATTTCATTGCCTCTTTGATCCTTTTACCCTGCACCAGTAAAAGATAATTGGCCGGGTTCTGCTTCTCGGCCACCTCCAAAAATTCTTTTTGATTCAAAAGATGTTTGTATTCATCATGATTGTTTTGCCCTCTTAGTTGCAATCGTAGTGCATGGGCAAATGCTATTTGACGGAAAACCATTTCTTTTTTATAGGCTGATGTCTCTTCAACAGTAGCCTTGCCCGTTTGTACAGCATTATCTGCATTGGCAATAACCTGGCGGGCAAAAATGCGGCTGTTATTGGTAATGCCACCCCAATGAGTACGGGCCTCCCACCAACGGCTGTAAGCATTATTGTTTCTGAATGCGAGGAAGATGGCTAGTGCACTGCCTAAAATTGCCGCAAAAGAAAAAGGAAGGCTTACTTTTTCTATTTGTCCGGTATGATATAATAAGTAAACACCAACTGACAGTAAAACTGAAACTATCAGTTCTGTTTTCATGTATCGTGCAACAGCCAGCGGATTGAAAACCTTTTTTGTTATCATACTGTGCTTCGATTATCGTTTCAGAAGCTTAAAGCCAATTTCTCTTCCCAGTCCCTGCATCATCGCCAGGTTGATCCAGAAGAAAGCAAATTGTTCCATCAGGAAGAATTTATCATTGCCTCCTACATTATAACATTCAGCAAAGCCTGCCTCTTTTGCCAATTGTATAGCTACCTCTTTTCCTTTTATACTATCACCTGCCACAAACGCATCAATAGCAGTATTGTTATAAACCGGGTTTAGCATGTTATTAAACCCGGTAGTGTTGAAGCATTTCACCACATCTTTTGTTTGCGTATTAGATAGTATGGCATCAGCAGTATTTGTGAAGCCTGCAGGCCCTCTTCCCATCACCACATTCATAGCATCAATGATGATCTTGCTGCTGGTATCTCCCAGTGATTGTGCCACTTCTGCAGCCACCGTAGCAGGGGTAGCGATAAGAATCACATCAGCCAGCCGTACTGCTTCTTTTCCCGGATGCACAGAAGTATCGGGATTGCTTAGTAGTTCTGCTCCTTTAAAATTGGTTGTGTCGTTTACACCAAGAAAAATACGGTGACCCTTCTGTGCCCATTTTGTGGCCAGTGTACCTCCGACATTGCCTGTTCCGATAATGGCGATATTCATTTGTTATTTGTTTAATTGCTCAACAACGAGTTCAGCTGCAGCAGCACCACTGTTCTGTTGCTGACCTGTAATTAAATTTCCGTCTGCAATGGCATAAGAAGAAAAAGGTGCAGCCACTTTAAATGTTGTTCCGGGTATTTTTCTGGCTTCTTCTTCAATCCGGTAGGGCTGAATTTTCATTCCTACCGCTTTATCAGCAAACTCCTCTTCTGCATCGGCAAAGCCTGTCCATGTTTTTCCTTTAACCAATAATTCACCATTGGATGTTTTGGCTTCCAGCAATAAAGTGGTAGAGTGACAAACAGCGGCACTGGGTTTGCCGCTTTCATAGAAAGTGGCAAATAGCTTTTCCAATTCTTTATTGCCGCGGAAAGTGTACATCGGCCCCTGACCACCCACCAGGAAGATGGCTGCATAATCAGCGGGGTTCAGGTCTGTAATTTTTTTTGTGTGTGCCAGCATATCATTGAACCACTGCTGTTGCATATAGCCTAATGAAATCACATCATGAGCAGAATAACCACTGGCATCAGTCGGGTTGCTAAAACCATCCATTTCTATTTTACCACCTTCGGTGGACGCAAGCTCCACTTCATAACCTGCTTCCAGGAATACACGGAGCGGATGGGTTAGCTCCGCTGCCCAAAAGCCAATCGGCCATCCGGTTTGTTTAGACACAGCGGGACTGCTCGCTACCATCAAAATTTTTCCTTTGGACGCAGCACCATGAAAATGTACGTACTGATTTATCTCTTTAATAGTTGACATATACCAAAATTTTTGTGCTGTAAAGTTGTAACAGCACTGCAGCACAACCATGTAAAACACCAATTAGGCTGTAACGAACTTTTTGGTGCGTAAGCTGTATTTTTAATATATGCCTGACGTAATAATCAAAAACAGACGGTTTTATAACCCTGTGGATTTTGTTTTCAAAAAACTCGGCGGCACCTGGAAGATACCGGTGCTGTGGAGATTGCGAAATAAAACAAGACGATATACCGAGTTGCAGCAAGATATAGCTCATATCAGCCAGAAAATGCTCACCCAAACATTAAAAGAGCTGGAAGCGGAAGGTTTTGTTTCCAAAAAAGTTTTTGCGGAAGTGCCACCCCGAACAGAATACAGCTTAACACCGAAAGGAAAAAAGGCCATAGAAGTAATTACCTACCTGCGGAATTACGGTCTGCAACTGATGAAAGAAGAAGGAATAGACTATGATGCAATGATTAAAGCTGAAAAGAATAATGCTGTCAAAAAATAGTGTGTTTTTTATACCCTTTCTTGTTTTGCTTACAAGCTCCTGTGCTGTCAGCAAAAATCCCTTGCGTAAACAGGTAAAGCTGTTGCAGAAAGGGATACTTAAAGATGATACAAGCTATGTGTATGCGCTACCCTTTCCGGAAGGAAAGAAGTACCGTGTGATACAAGGTTATTTCAGTCGTTTTACCCACAAAGAAAGAGCTGCGCTTGATTTTAATATGAAAAGGGGCGATACCATCACCGCAGCAAGAGAAGGAATAGTGGTAAGAGCTAAAGAAGATGGAAAGAAAGGTGGCCTCAACAGAAAATATCGTTCTGAAGGAAACAATATTGCTATTCAACATACCGATGGTTCCCGTGCCGGGTATTGGCATTTACAATATAATGGCGCATTAGTAAATACCGGTGATACAGTAAAAAAAGGACAGCCGATTGCACTTAGTGGGAAAACAGGTTATGCATTTGTGCCACACCTGCATTTCCTGGTTTGGCGTTTTGAAAACAATAAATGGCAGCAGGTGCCTACCCGTTTTGCTACCCATAAAGGAATTCTGTATTTACGTCCCTGGAAAAAATACCGGCGGCCCGCTGAATAATCTATTTTTGAAAAAATCTATTTTTTGAGCTTAGCAGAATTCTGGCAACAGTTTACCGATGGTATGATCCATTCTTCCTGGTGGGAACGTATTGCTGTTTTTGCCGGCATTGCCAGTGTGTGGTTCAGCCGGAAAGAAAATATCCTGGTTTACCCTGTAGGCTTAATCAATACCATCATTTATATCTGGCTAAGTTTTAAAGGCGACCTGATCGGTGAAGCATCGGTTAATTTTTATTATACAGTGATGAGTATTTATGGCTGGATCTTGTGGGCTAAAAAAGATAAGGAACAGCATCATGTTGTACACATCAGTTTCTCTGACCGGAAATGGTGGCTGTATCAATCGGCATTCTTTGCTGCCTTTTATATTGCTATTTTTTTATTGCTTACTTATCTTAAAAAAGATTTTGCGCCGGATGCCATTCCATGGGCCGATGCTTTTGCATCTGCCACTGCTTTTACCGGCATGTGGCTAATGACCAAGAAAAAAGTGGAAAGCTGGTATTGGTGGATCGCAACGAATATTGCTTCCATACCATTATACTTTGTTAAGCAGTATGTGTTTACCAGTGTGTATTATGTGGTGTTATTGTTTATGGCATTTTGGGGACTAGTTGAGTGGAGAAATAAAGCACAAAAGCAACAGGCCGTTTAACCTGTTGCTTCTTTGTTTACTGCACTTCTGTGACTTGCGGTTCCTGCGGTTTGTCTTTTCCCCATCTGCTCCGGCAGTAGTCTTTAAATTTCTCTTTTTCCTCCGGACTCATATTGCCCCATTTGCTTCTGCTATAACGACCCCTGCCACCACCAAATCCTCCTACCAATATCCGGCTAAGTACTAACAAACCCAGGGCCTGCCAGAATGTGATGATTGATGCTCCCGCCGCAGGAACCAACACAGCATTCCACAATAACATCACAATCCAGCCAAACAAGGCTACTGCCCCAATCCCGAGAATCATAAACAAAGGGATCAAATACGGTTTTCTTCTGATTACACTTTTCATTTTGTTTTTTTTATTCATTAAAAAATTCATTGTTTAAATATTCAAGTCTTGCCCGCAGGTGCTGCACCGCATACCTCTTTCGGGAAATGATTGTTTTGATATTTTCCTTTTCCTTGTCAGCTATCTCCTGCAACGTCATCTCTTCCAGTTCATTCCATATAAAAACATTTCGCTGGTTTTCCGGCAACTCGCCTAAGGCTTCGGCCAGCTCTTCCCGGAAGAGTTGTTGCAACTGCCTTGTGGCCGGGTCGCTTTCTGCCGAAAATAAAATGTCGGGCAACTGCCATTCACCATCTTCGCCTTCAACGGCCATATCTTCCAGCCGGTCTTCTTTTTTCTTACGGTAATTATCGGCAATCCTGTTGCGGGCCACCCGATACAGCCAGCCGCTCAGGCTCACAATATCTTCACTTCTTGTCTGGCTGCTGAGCTGGTACCAAACATCCTGTAAAATATCTTCTGCATCCTCTTCAGAGCCAACCCTGCTGCGAATGAATCCGAACAATTGCCGGCCATAATTCTTCACCGCCTGTATGATATTTTGTTTTTCTCCAGCCATTGCCACTGTCATAGCCGCTCTTTTACAGGAAGACGGCCCTGATGAGTTTTTACTTTAAAAAATGAAACCTTTTTTATTCCGTCACAAAAGGTAGAAATAATCAGGCAACAAAGTAACTTTCCACTCATGCTGAAGAAGATTGTAATTATCGGACCCGAAAGCACCGGCAAAAGCACCTTATGTGAACAGCTGGCACAGCATTATGAAACAACCTGGTGCCCGGAGTTTGCCCGGGAATACCTGCTGACCAATGGAACGGATTACGAATTCGAAGACCTGCTGACGATTGCCAAAGGACAGCTGGCATTAGAAGACGAATACACGGTTGCACTGGAGAATCAATCACAAACCTACCTGGAGAATGGCGGACACCTCCCTTTATTTATTGATACCGATATGTATGTAATGAAAGTGTGGTGTGAGTTTGTTTTCAACAAGTGTCACCGCTTTGTACTGGATCAGATTGTTGAGCGAAAATATGACCTGTACCTTTTGTGCAATACAGATCTACCATGGGTAGATGACGAATTGCGGGAATACCCGGACCTGCATACCCGTCAGAAATTATACAGTATCTACAAAGACCTGATGATAAACCAGGACGTTCCGTGGGTGGATATCAGCGGCAGCTATGAACAGCGGCTTCAAAAAGCTATCATAGCCGTTGACGCCCTGCTGAAATGAGATTTGTAATTACTTTCGCAGCTGCATGAAACAACTACTGGCAAAAAATCACCGCACATTATTTTATGGTTTGTGGTTATTGCTGGGACTATTACAGGCCGGTCTTACCGAACTGCAGGATGACGAGGCTTATTACTGGGTTTTTTCCCGTTACCTTGACTGGGGCTATTTTGACCATCCCCCAATGACGGCCCTGCTGGTAAAAATGGGCTACGTTATTTTCCCAAACGAATTGGGTGTACGGCTTTTCCCCTTGCTTTTAAATATTCTTTCGCTGGTAATTATCGAAAAGCTGACAGAAAATAAAAATCCGTTCCTGTTTTATGCTATTGCATTATCAATGGCTGTCATTCAGCTCACCGGTTTTGTGGCCGTACCGGATATACCCCTGATATTTTTCACCGCTCTTTTCTTTTGGTGTTATAAAAAGTTTGCCGCTGTTCAATCAGCATTGAACACTTTGTTGCTGGGTTTATCCATTGCTTTTTTACTTTACAGCAAGTATCATGCAGTACTGATCGTTTTCTTTGCCCTGCTTTCCAACCTGAAGCTTTTCACAAAGTATCAATTATATGTTGCTGGTATTTTCTCCTTACTATTATTTGCTCCGCATTTGTGGTGGCAATATCAGCATGACTGGGTGAGCTTTCGGTATCACCTTTTTGAAAGCAATGTAAATCCCTACAAATTTTCTTTTACTACTGATTATATTGGCGGACAGTTATTGGTTGCAGGGCCAATTGCAGGTTTCATTCTATTGCCCGCTGCTTTATTGTGTAAAGCAAAAACTTCTACTGAAAAGGCTTTACGATTCACCCTCGTTGGTATTTATGCTTTTTTTCTCTTCAGTTCATTCCGGGGAAAAGTGGAAGGCAACTGGACTTCGCCGGCACTGGTAGCTGTTATTATTCTTGCTCATCAATACCTGAATGAAAAAATACAATGGCAGAAATGGTTATACCGTCTCTTACCTGTTACATTACTGCTTGTTCTTTTTGCAAGGGTGGTGATGATTGTTGATGTTCTTCCAGTTAAAGCTATTCAGCACCGTTATCATGCCTGGAAAAAATGGCCCCGGGAAATGCGGGAAAAGACAAAGAGACTACCTGTTGTGTTCAGCAATTCCTATCAGCGGGCATCGAAGTTTTGGTTTTATTCAGGTCAAATGACCTACTCTCTCAACCTGTATAAAGAGAGACGAAACAATTATAATTTCTGGCCGATTGAAGATTCTTTACTGGGCAAACCGGTATATTTTTTAGATATATGGGATCTATGGCGATTTCCTGATTCTA
Source organism: uncultured Chitinophaga sp. (assembly GCA_964634265.1). GTDB lineage: Bacteria > Bacteroidota > Bacteroidia > Chitinophagales > Chitinophagaceae > JJ008. Next base: position 18,221 of record CAZWIM010000023.1, read on the forward strand.
TAAAAACGCCGATTGGCGCTGTGGGGTACAAATATGATTCTGCATTTATATCATTTTCAAAAATGAATATAAGCCCCGCTGTAAAAAAGATAAGGATAAAAGAAGGCAAAGAAATTAACCTCAACTTTACTGTTTCAATTCCTGAACATTACAGGCAGTTCGTTGATCGCCCCGGATCAACAACCGACACTATTCGAATAGGTATATTTAAAGCCGGTAAATGGCAGCGGGATATTTTTACCGGTATAAAACTTAAGGAAGCAATCGCTCAAAAAAACATCTCAGTTATTATTAATCCCGCATTAAATCCGGGTAAGTATTTTCTTCGTTTTGCCATCAATCATCAATCCTATCCGCCCACCCACAACAGCGAAAAGATTGAACTGGTTGTAGTTAATTAAGGAGGAGAAAGACCAATAAGCTTCTGAATATCCGGATCGGTCTGCAGGTTACTCATCTGCCGCATCACAAACTGTGACCGGGAAGAAACATAAGACGATAAAGGCTTAACTGTATATCGTTTTGGGTTGGGCAAACAGGCTGCTATCATCGCTGCCTCCTGCCTGGTCAGATTTTTTGCCGGTTTATTGAAATACTTATTGGCAGCCATTTCAATTCCAAATATTCCCTCTCCCATTTCTGATACGTTGAGGTACATTTCTAATATTCGCTTCTTTCCCCATATCAGTTCGATCATGAAAGTGAAATATACTTCCAGCCCTTTTCTGATCCAGCTGCGCCCCTGCCACAGGAAAACATTTTTGGCTACCTGCTGGCTGATAGTACTTGCACCACGGATGCGTCCAGGCTTTTTTTCATTGTACTTCATTGCCTTTTTGATACTCTTCCAGTCAAAGCCGCTGTGGTCAGGAAACAGCTGATCTTCTGCAGAAATGACAGCCAGCTTTGCATTGGGCGACATCGAGCTGCTCCTGATATAATCCCTTTTCAATCCATGACCGCTTACCCAGCTCACCAGCTGTGTTATGGTAATTGGCGGATTCACCCATTTTAACAGAATGATATAAAAGAACTGAAAGATGAAAAGCCAGAGGAAAATCCGCCTGGTCCACTTCCAAACTCCTTTCAAAAAGTTCCTTGCCTTGTTGTCAGAGATTTTTGCCATAGAAAATAAGTCCCCATATAAGTGCAATGCCAAATACAATTAATATGATTCCATTCACCCGGTTAATGATATGAATATTATGTGGTGTCAGTTTCCGGCGGATCTTTCCGGCCAGCAACACTTTCAGGCAATCTGCCAGCAACATAAATAAAAGACAGGTTGTAAAAATAACAATGCGTTGATTAATGGTGTGGCCAATAATTGCTGTGGATGTTGTCATCCAAAAAATAAAGATTGCCGGGTTCAGTGTATTCATCAGGTAACCCGATAAAAACATTTTGGCATAATCCCTCTTCCTGAATTTAAAAACCTGCTCTCCTTCCTTGTTTACTTTTACCTTTTTAAAAAAGAGAAAGAATATCCCCATTGATACCAAAAATATACAACCGGCAATTCCAATTTCTGTTTTATACAATTTCAGGTTTTCCAGCAATGTTGTAAAAATATTGCTCAGCAATACCAGGGAGATATCGCTTGCTGAAACGCCGGCTACAAAAACAAAACCTCCCTTATGTCCGTTATTCAGGCTTTGCTTGATGATAGAAAAAAGCACTGGTCCTACTGAAATACTCAGGAGTAAGCCAAAACCAAGTCCTTTGATGATTGCTTCAAGCATTGCTAAGTACGAAGTAAGAAGTACAAAAAGAGTTTATCCTTTTCAGATATGACCCGTTTGCAAAAACCTGTTCCACTGTTCCAGCATTTTTCCTTTCATCACCCGGGGAAATTTATGCTGACTGCCCAGTTTGCCTTTTTGCTCCATGAACTGTAGAAACTTTTCTTCCGGCAACACTTCCAGGAAGACTTCTTTCAAGGCACTATCTCTTTCAGTGGCATAATCGTCATTCAGCTGACGGAGATTTTCATCTATTCGTTTACAAAGCTGTTCTGCATCTACTTTGTCATTGGTAGCCACATACCAGCGATGGGCAAACATATTATCATGTGGAAATCCAACCACTGTATATTCTGGAATGCTTACATTAAGCTCTTCGCTAACCAGTTCAATCGCTTTGTTCATATTCTCCACACTCAGGTGTTCGCCTGTCAGGCTGAGAAAATGTTTGGTACGACCGGTTATTACTACTTCACATCTTTCCAAATCAACAAACTTGATGGTGTCACCAATCAGGTAACGCCATGCGCCGGAATTGGTACTCATAAGCAAGGCATATTCCTTGCCCTCTTCCACTTCATGTATCATTTTGGCCTCTGGGCTTGGAATGATGTTTCCGTCTGCATCGAAGTTTTTGTCATCAAATGGAACAAATTCGAAAAAGATATTATTATCCAAAATCAGCTTCATGCCTTTTGCATGTTCTCTTGTTTTAAAGCCGATAAACCCTTCGCTGGATAGATAATTCTCTATATAAACAATTGGCTTGGCGAGCAGTTTTTCAAATCCTTTTTTATAAGGCTCAAAAGCCACACCACCATGTACAAAAAAGCTGAAGTTCGGCCAAATATCGTGGATAGTTTTTACCTTATAGTGTTCAATCACCATTTCCATGCACATCTGGCACCATGCAGGAACACCGACTATATAACCAATATCCCATTCTTTGGCATGTTCAACTATTTCATGAAGTTTCTGATTCCAGTCGGACATAGCTGCAATGCGACCCCCCGGTTTATAAAAGCTTTGAAACCAAAAAGGTCTTTTTTTGGCCAGTATACCACTCAAATCACCGGCATACCAACCAGCTTTTCCTTTTTTCAGATCAGTGGCACCGCCAATCATCAAAAAGCCTTTAGTCATTGCTTTCTTATTGGCCTCTTCATAGCGCATCAGGCTGAAAAGCTGCTTTAAATAATTGATGGTATTGCTGCGCAGCATGTCCCTTGTTACCGGAATGTATTTGCTGGCTGCATCAGATGTGCCGGAGCTTAATGCATAATATTTGATCTTTCCCGGCCAGGCAACATCCGGAACACCATCCAGTGTTTTTTTCCACCATTCTTCATATATCTTATTATAATCATGCACCGGTACCAATTCCTGGAATTTTTTTCCGGGGTGTTTACTTAATAATGCTTCGTCAAACCGGTAATGCTGACCAAGCTCGGTGAACCTTGCCTTCTTCAATAGTTTTTTTAACACCCTTATCTGTTGTCTTCTCGGGTCGTTGGGCGGAATGCGCAAAGCTGCCGCCAGGGCCCTGGGTAATTTTATATCAATGATGGTAGCCATTCTGCTCTGTGGTTGGTTGGTATCTGAAGTTACGAATATAAGAAATGGAGTATTGCTGTGCACTGATTGCGAAAGTTATTACCCTCCTAGCCCCCGGTACATTTTCCGGATGATCTTCAGGTCTGTTGCCGGTTCATAATCCCGGGCATACCAGTAGTCCATCATTTGCAGGCTTTCCTTTGGTAATTGCTGAGTTGTTGTGGCCGGAATACCGTTGGATGCCAGTACTGGCTGCTTTAACGGTGGCAGGTTTTTATCCGGTACAGCATATCCTACCCATGTCTTTTGTGCAAACAATACTTTAAAACAGTTGGTCAAAAAAGAACCCGGCTTTTTCACTAAAAAAAGATGAACGGGAAATGTAATCAATGCCAGCAAAGCAAGACCCGCATCGATCAGTCTTTTTATCCGGCGATTATACGGGTCAGCCAGCTTAAATCCATTCTCCTTTGTTACAATTTCTCCGGCAGTATTACCGGAGCAGCTACCCACAATACTATGACTGCTTTCTGCATGTATTTTGGCGACCACACCGCGGGGGAGCCGCTGTATAGTATTAATAATTTCAGTGAATGATAATTTTCCTTCGCAAAAAATAATTTCTCTAAATGGAACTGTTGATACCAGTTGTGCAAGATTATTAACAGAACCCAATGAATTTGCATCAGTTCCGGAAGGATCCACTCTGCCCAGCACTCTTTGTTGCAAACCCGCAGCCTGCAGTAATTCCATTATCTGCCTGTATTCGTCTTTCGTTCCTGCAACGACAGTTGTGTAGCGGTTTTGTTTTTCCTTATCGCTGTTTAGCACTTCTGTTTTTATCAGCAGCCATCTAAGAAGGCTGATCAATGCAAATGCCAGCAAGGCACCAAATAAAATGATGGCTCTTGAAAACCGGTAATGTTCTGGTAATAGTGCATAGGCCGCTAATAAAACCAATGTTGCTATCAGTGTAGACCTGACCAGTTCTGAACGTTTATACCACCGGTCATACAATCCTGCATAGTAAGCTGATATCAGATAAAAAATAGTAAAGGCAGGAAAAGCGATCCACAGCAATTTGTTTTCATAGCGTATATCCGTTCTGACATACTCATTCCAGACATTTTTCATCAGCCAGAACGAAAGCAGTATCAGGCCGGCATCGATCAGGGGTAGCCCGGCCCGGCGTATAAATGTACCAATTGCTGTTAGCAGGGCTCTGAACCAAATAGCAGTTTGAATCAGGAAATTAAATACTCCGGCCCTGCTGCCTCCATAATGCTTTTTCACAAAAACACTCATAGCCTTGTAAAACATCCGGACATAATTCATGCTGCCCTTACGGGTACTTTCTCCCTTAAAATGAATGATACTGGTTCCGGAAAAATAATAGTTCTTATACCCCGCCTGCTGAATCCGGTAACTAAGATCTATGTCTTCTCCGTACATAAAAAAGGTCTCATCAAAGCTGCCCACTTTTTCCAGCACCTCTCTTCGGATCATCATGAAAGCGCCGGCCAGTACATCCACTTCGTTGTTTTTGTTTTCATCCAGGTGGCCAAGGTGATAACGGGCAAATGTGCCGGAACGGGGAAATAATTTTGCGAGGCCAAACAACTTAAATAAAGAAGTGAGCGGAGAAGGGAAGGCTCTTTTGGATTCTTTTAAAAACTTACCGCTGCCGTCCAGCATTTTTACACCCAATGCACCGGCATCTGGGTGTGACTGAAAAAAAGAGATGCATTTGTTAATACAATCCTCCGGTACAATGGTATCAGGATTCAGGAAAAGAACATAATCCCCTTTAGCTTTCTGCCATCCCTGGTTACAGGCTTTGGCAAATCCAAGGTTTTCTTTATTGCTAATAAACTGAACTGATTCAAAACGGGAAGAAAGATATTCCAAACTGTTATCAGTCGAGTTGTTATCCACCACCATCACCTCAGCAGCAAGGCCGCTGCATGCTTTTTGAACTGAGCAAAGGCATTGCTCAAGAAAGTGCTTTACATTATAGTTTACTATTATGACCGAAAGCTGCATAGGTTTAAAGGTTTCAAATCTAAAATCCCCGTCTGACCACAACAAATATATATTTAATGCAGTCGGGCAGGTAAAATCTGCTTTTTTATCTTTGCCCATGCTTAAAACAACTCTCACAGAGGCTGTAAGGGCCGGTGCGGATGAAATACTTCGATTTTTTAACCGTGATTTTATTATTAGTAATAAAGAAGGAGTCAATAACCTGGTGACAGAAGCAGACCATGCTTCAGAAAAAGCCATCCTGGATGTAATCCGGAAAAATTATCCCGATCATTATTTCCTGACGGAAGAAACAGGAGAGATCATTGCCGATTCACAATATAAATGGATCATTGACCCGATTGATGGCACGGTGAATTTTGCCCATGGTATTCCGCTAAACTGTGTTTCGATCAGTATTGAACATAATGGTGAAATGGTAATGGGTGCGGTGTACAATCCACACATGAATGAATTCTTTTTTGCTGAAAAAGGTAAAGGTGCCACTCTCAATGATAAGCCAATTAAAGTGAGCAATGAAACGCAGGCTATCAAAGCCTGCCTGGTTACCGGTTTTCCTTACACTTATATTAATATGCCCAATGGGCCGCTGGAAATATTTGAACGTTTTGTGCGCAAAGGTGTGCCGGTTCGCCGGCTGGGTTCTGCCGCCATTGATCTTTGCTGGGTAGCTTGTGGCAGATTTGATGGCTTTTTTGAACATAAATTAGAACCATGGGACAGTGCTGCTGGTTACCTGATTGTGGAAGAAGCTGGTGGAAAAGTTACCGATCACCTGGGTAATCAATTTTCGGTATACCAGCACAAAGTATTAGCCACAAATGGAAAAATACACGATGAGATGGTGGCTGTCATCAATAATAAAAAAGAATTATGAGCAACGAACGTACTGAAATATCAAGCCTCGGTGAATTTGGGCTTATCGAGCATCTGACCCGGAATATTGAATTGCAAAATGCTTCTTCTGTTTTGGGTGTGGGTGATGATGCGGCCGTTATTGATCATTTCGGCAAGCAGACGGTCATTACGACTGACCTTTTGCTGGAAGGGGTTCATTTTGACCTCATCTATACTCCATTAAAACATTTAGGGTATAAAAGTGTAATCGTCAACCTGAGTGATATCTATGCCATGAATGCCACTCCCACACAGATCATCATGAGCATTGGTATCAGTAATCGTTTTAGTGTAGAGGCTATTGATGAGTTTTATGAAGGTGTGTATGCTGCCTGCAATAAATATGGTGTTGACCTGGTAGGTGGTGATACGACTTCCTCTCAAAGGGGCCTTGTCATTTCTGTTACTGCAATTGGAGAAGTGGCTCCTGATAAGTTTGTAAAAAGAAGTACAGCCCAAAAAGGTGACCTGCTTTGCGTTAGCGGAGACCTTGGTGCCGCTTATGTAGGCTTGCTTTTTCTCGAAAGAGAAAAAAAGATATACATGGAAAGTCCGGGTGTGCAACCGGATCTTGAAGGAGAGTCCTACGTTATTGGCCGTTTGTTAAAACCGGAGGCGAGAAAAGATATTGTTGAGTTTTTTGAATCGCAGGGAGTGCAGCCAACCTCTATGATGGATATCAGTGATGGCCTGAGTTCCGAAATACTGCATATATGTAAAGAAAGTAATCTTGGTTGTGTGTTATACGAAGAAAAAATACCCATAGCAGAGGAAATGAAGAAAGCAGCCTTTAAATTTGAAATAGACCCAACCGCCTGTGCGTTAAGTGGGGGTGAGGATTATGAATTGCTGTTTACCATTTCACAATCAGATTATGATAAACTGGTGCTGAATGAACAAATAAGTGTGGTAGGATATATGACAGAACCCGAACAAAGTGCCCACATTATTACCAAAGGAGGTGGAAAGCATGCTATCACCGCACAGGGATGGAATCACATGAAACAGAATTAAGATTAACGGGATTTGAAAGGATCATGAGGATACTACTGATATTATTACTGGCAGCGGGATTGGCAGGATGCGGTGTGAGCAAATCCTCTTTTTCTCCCCATAAAAAATATTCTCCGGCAGAGCTACTGGAGGATTATACTGTTTACCGCCAGGTTTTAGAAAAGCATCATCCCGGCTTGTATTGGTATACACCAAAAGACAGCATGGATTATTACTTTGAATATGGCCGGAAACAACTCAACGACTCCCTGACAGAACCGGCGTTTCGAAAAGTCCTTACCTATGTTACAGCAAAAATCAGTTGCGGCCATACTACCGTAAGACCCTCCAAGGCATGGAGCCGCTACACTGATACGGTGCGATTGAGTAAAATGTTTCCATTAAGTATGAAAGTGTGGGATAAGGCCATGGTGGTAAATGCCAACCTTAACCGCCGCGATAGTATTTTGAAACGGGGTACTGTTATTACCAGGATCAATGGCCGGACAACAGAATCATTAGTAGATACTTTATTTGATTATGTATCCACCGATGGCTATAACCGTACACATAAATACCAATCTTTAAGCAACAGGGGAAACTTCGGTTCACTTTATACGTTGCTTTTTGGCCCGGCTGAAAAATATGATATCGAATTCAAAGACAGTACTGGCAATATTAAAACAACGGTTATTCCTGTTTACGATCCGGCTACAGATACAGCCGGAAGAACGGGTACCCGTACTTTCAGGCCCGCACAAAAACTGACAAAGAAACAGCAAAGAGAATTAAGATTAAATGCTGCCCGTTTATTGCGTATTGATACAGTAAACCGTACGGCCATGATGGATTTGGCAACCTTTAGCAAAGGTGTAGGGCTGAAGAAGTTCTTTCACAACTCTTTTGAAGCACTGGAAAAAAATAAAATAGGTCATTTGATCATTGACGTCAGGGGAAATGGCGGCGGCAGCGTCACCAACTCAACGCTTATTACCCGCTACCTTGCTGCTCAAAAATTTAAAATCAGCGATTCATTGTTTGCTATACGAAGAAGCAGTGCTTACGAAAAATACATTGAACATCATTTCTGGAATAAACTGTTTATGTTATTCTTCACCCGAAAGAAGAATGATGGCAATTATCATTTCGGTTATTTCGAAAGACATTATTTCAAACCCAAGAAACGCCATCACTACGATGGCAAAGTATATATTGTAACAGGGGGTAATTCCTTTTCTGCCACAACTTTGTTTGCCTCCGCATTAGTAAAGCAGGACAATATTACTGTAGTAGGTGAAGAAACCGGTGGTGGTGCTTATGGTAATTCAGCCTGGCTGATTCCTGACGTAACATTACCTGTAACAGGTATTCGTTTCCGCCTTCCATTGTTCCGGCTCGTTATTGATAAAACAACGCCTAAGAATGGCAGGGGTGTTCAACCGGAAGTTGAAGCGTTGCCCACTATTGATGCAATTAGACGAAATACAGATTTTAAAGTAGAAAAGGTGATGGAGTTGATAAAGAAAGACAAAACTGAACGATAACCTGCTATTCCGTTTCATTCAAGATTATAAACCCATCGGCATCTTTTAAAAAAGGAAGCTTTGCCCTGGTAGTTTTCAAATGATTCCTGTCCAGTGAAATAGTGAAAACGTCTTCTTCATCTTTCTTGTGATACAATACTTCTCCCATCGGATCAATGATCATACTGTCACCACTGTGGTATATTCCGTTGCCATCATTACCCACCCTGTTTACTCCAATTACATAACACTGGTTTTCGATAGCTCTTGCCTGTAGTAAAGTCTTCCATGCAAGGCTTCTTCGTTCGGGCCAGTTAGCAACATATATTAATACATCATATTCGGGCCCTTCCGGTTGTGATTGCTGTCTTGCCCAGACAGGAAAACGCAGGTCGTAACAAACCTGCAGGTTAATCTTCCAGCCCTTTACAGAAGCAATCAGTCTTTTATTGCCTGCAGTATAATGCTTGTCTTCACCGGCAAAAGCAAAACGATGGCGTTTATCATAAACCCCAAATTGTCCGTTGGGTAGCATCCATATCAGCCTGTTGAAATAATTATTACTCTCTTTTATAATAACACTTCCGGTCAGAATGATTTTTGTTTCTGCTGATATCCTTTTCATCCATTGCACTGTATCTCCTTCCATTGATTCCGCCAGCTGCTCTGGTTTCATACTAAACCCGGTACTGAACATTTCGGGCAACACTACCACTTCTGTTTTTTCTTTTATGCCGATGATCTTCTCTTCCAGCATTTGAAGGTTGGCGGCTTTGTCTTCCCAATGAAGATTGGTTTGAATGATAGTTACCAGCAGGTTTGACAAGCTATTTTTATTTATGAGTAAAATTAGGTTTTGTCATCGTAAAAAAGGAACAGCCCCGTAAATACGGGGCCGTCTAACCATAACCATTAACCTTCTGCTTTTTAAAGACGTTATTTAGATCTGTGCATATTAAAACGTAATAAAATTTCGTGGGCATTTGCATTTGCATCAAACACACTAATGGGTGATTGATATATATCAAATGAATATCCCAGGGTGAATTTCTTGTGCACATTCACACCGGCTGATAACATAAAGCTCTGGTCAACCCTGTAACCCAATCCCCACCAGAAAACCTCATTATGTTCCACCCTTGCTCCAAACTGGTAAGTTGTGGGTGCATTGGGCAGGTAAATAACCAAAGCGTTGGGGGTAATTGTAGTGGCACCATCCACATTCCACTTGTACGCACCATGAAAATAATAGTGACGATACAGGCGGCCGGCTTCGGTTGGTGTCAGGTTGCCGGAATAAAAATCAAGCTTTGACTGTATTAGCTGCGATGCAGAAGCACCCAGTTGTAATTTTTTACCATTATAAGAAATTCCAAACCCTGCATCAAATTTGAAGCGGTTCTCTGATGTCCCCAATGCAGGATCGGCGCCTAATGTTTCTGAAAGCTTGGCCCTGTCAATTGAAAACTGCAGACCCCTTGCTTCAATACCTAGTGAAAACTTTCCGCCATTATTCAGCGGAATATGTTTTGCAAAAGCCAATTGCACTCCTGTTCTGGAAGTCGGTCCGGTTTTATCCTGGTAGATATAACCTCCCAAACCGATCTTTTGCTCCGGCAATTCAAACGATCCGAATACAGTGGCTGTTTTAGGGCTGCCGCTGAAACCACTCCACTGGGTACGGTAAGAAGCCCCGATAAAGTTAAAACCTTGTGTACCGGCAGTAGACGGATTGTGATAAACCCCCTGCAGATCATACATAGATGATGTATGTAACTGCTGTGCAGTACTGTTTAAAGCGGCACCCAGCAGGAGTAACAGAATGAATTTATTTTTTTTCATAATAATGTTGTTTGAATAATTATCTCAATATTGTTACATCACCTTTCACAGTTACTTTTCTTCCGTTGAAAAGTGTATAGTTAATCACATAATAATAAGTGCCATCCGGAACCGGGTTACCCTTATACGTTCCATCCCAGTTGTTCTGGTAATTGGGATTCACATATACTTCACCACCATAGCGGTTGAAAACGGTAACATAAACATTGGTTACACAAAGTCCACCGTTATTAGTAACTATCCACCTGTCATTCATTCCATCTCCGTTTGGCGTAAAGGCGTTCATCACTTTAAGGCAGTATGGCAATACTGTTACAGCTGCATTATCTGTAGAAATACATCCGTTAGCATCTGTTACGGTCATGGAGTATGTTGTGGTTGTTTGGGGTTTCACTGTTGGAGTTAATGTGTTGCCACCAGATACAATTGTACCTGCAGGACTCCACAAAATAGTCGCCGGAGATCCGCTGCTGCTACCCTGGAGCATTACATCATCTCCCTCCACAATTGTTTTATCAGGACCCGCACTAACACTCGGAGCGGGGCGAACAGGAACAATTATTGTTTTTGTAACCAATCCACAGGCAACGTCCCTGATAGTGATTGTATGATTACCTGCACTTACATTATTGAATGTGCCAGATGACTGGAAGGCTCCGCCATCAATACTATACGTATATGGCGCAATGCCACCGGCAGCTGTAACGGTTATTGAGCCATTGGCTGTATTGTTACAGGAAGACACCAGTAATTCAGAAGAAGAAACATTCAGCTTCGTAGTATCTCCATATTCAAGTATATGGTTGCTAAAAGCGCCTACACTAAAAAGTCTTCTGTTAGCGGCTGGTGTACCTGCCGGAACTTTCTTTGGTGCAAACCCGATACTGGTATGGTTAGTGGATGAGGCCGTCTGATCTATTCTCCATGTAGTACCACCATCATTCGTTACAAGGAAACCGCCTGCACACCCGATGTATCCATTATTAGCATCATGGAATACCACTGAGTTGAAATTACCTACCGGGAAAATAGAAAGGGCATTACCTGTTATGTCCTGCCAGGTGCTGCCACCATTAGTAGTTCTGAAAATAGCCTTTCTTGGAAATCCATTACCCACTAAAAACACCGTGTTGGCATCAAGCGCAAACATATCATTATAAGTAATCTGCGGAGTTACACCTGGAGTTGGTAACGGCAGTTTGTTCCAGGTTACACCGCCATCAGTGGTTTTCCAAACGGTATCTCTTGTACCACTAGCATATCCCACCAGGTTTGTCGGGAATTCGATATGCCTGAGTAAGTAATTGGTTGCACTTGGGTTGGTAGGAAAGGCTGTTACCTGTGTCCATGTATTTCCACCATTGGTTGAGCGAAATATCCTTGAATTCTGAGCTGTGGAAGGAGTTGTTGTGTACCCGCATACCCAAACGCTATCATTACCAGAAGTAGCCACATCCCACATTTGGAAACCAGACAAAGAATATACAGGATCAATGGTAGGCTGAGCCGGTGGAGCTATATTCATGTCCGTTGTTCTGTAAATATTTCCAACGCTGGTAGCAAAATAAGCTTTAGCCGGGTTACCGGTAGCATAAGCAATGGAATTAATACCAATGTTCAGGTTAATAAAATCTTGCCTTACAACCTGATCCCATGTTTTGCCTCCGTCTTTAGTACGGGCAATAATTCCGCCTCCGGCTGCAATAATGTTATTACAATCGGCGATATCCATTTTATTAAATGAGCCTGTTGTTCCCTGTACATAGGTGCTGGCCCAGGGTGTTCCGGAGGTTGAGTCTGCAACAACTCCATTTTGACCGGCAATAAAAAACTTGCCGGATGGTAAGATATCAATGCTCTGCCCCCCAAACTCGCTGTAGTTTCTGCCGGTAGGCAACCATCTTTCCTCTGTCCAGGTAACGCCATTATTGGTTGAGGTCATCATCCTGTTTACCGGGTTCATCACAGGAGAGAGAACCGGAACGAATATCTTTCCATTGGCAGCCCTGACAATATTTGAAGGATTTGTAAATGTAAAAATTGGATTGACGGCCGGAATAGTAGGAAACCCTGTCGGCGGGTTGGTAAGGTTAACAATCTCATACCTTCCTCTTTCCTTTAAGCCGGTAGCCATATTCACCGTACTGTCAGACAGCCCGGTGTAAATTTTCATGGCGGTATTATTGGTGTTCGCAATCAGCAAAATCGTATTGGCATCCATTATAAGCATCGCCCTGAAAGAAGAGGTGGCCGCAGAAACAGTCCGGTATAAACCAGTGCTTCCCCCACAAGGCACTGGTGGTGTTACGGTATTACCCGAATAACCCAACCTTTCCTTGGTAGTAGAATAATCCAAAAGCACCCCGTTAGAAAACTTCCACACTAATGAAGCATGTTGTGCACCCAGTGCTGAAGTTTGCCCTCCGGTTGGAAGACAGGTTGTAGTATTGACCGCAGGTATTTGTATGGTGGGGCCTCCGCTGGAGTGCTGGGAATTTCCGGTAATATACCCTGTATTATCATCAAAAAACATGATACGCTGTATCTCCTTTCCTTTACCGGTTACTGTGTATAGCTGGGGAGCAATATTTGGATTGTTGATATAGCCTATTCTGGTAATGGTTCCGCCGGAAGGTGAAACCAATGAGTCCCAGGTAGTACCCCCATTATTGGTAAAGTACACTTTGGGAATTGAATCCAGAGTATTCCATTCACCGCCGATATATCCTTTATTGTCATTCAGAAACCAAACCGTGTTTACATTTCTTGCATTTCTAAAAAGTGGATTGTTAACAAAACTCCAGGTGGCTCCGCCATCTGTTGTTTTGGCCATACAACCGTTTGATCCAACGGCATAAGCAGTAGTGGAAGAAATAAAATGCACATCCTGGAAACTGGTAGAAGTTTGCAGGCCGGCAAAATTCAAAAATGAAAAATTACCATAGCTCCAGGTAGTGCCGCCATTAGTGGTATAGGCTATACCACCATTAGCCCCAACGGCTATACCCTTGTTGTTATCAAAAAAATCAAGATCGCTTACAGCAAAACCAAATTGTTTTGGATTACTGAACCGCCAGTTGGTGGTGTTATAAAATGCCTGCCCGGCAGCAACAATTGAAAAAAACAGGAAAACAATTGCCAGGACAGATGCTGGCAATTTCCCAAAGCAGCTTTTACTCATTTTTCTTAAATTTTGCGTTTTGGATGAAAAGGAGAGCAAGGTTAGAGCATTAGCCGATTTTGGGTTGTAGAATAAATTCTACTGTTATTTCTTGCTATTCTGATGAATATTGACCTTTCAATACACTATGCATTTCAGGTGGTTAATTATACTTATGATTTTTCTTTGGGGGCACACTTGTGCTTTTGCACAGAATGTTTCTAACAAGGGTAAAGAATTCTGGCTGGGGTATGGATATAACTCCTGGTTCTTTATCCCGGATGGTGCATTACCTCCTAATTCGCAGGAACTGAATCTTTACCTTACAACTGAAGCCGCTGCAACGGTAACTGTGTCCATACCTAATACAGGCTGGAGCCAGACATTGAATATTCCCGCCAATACTGTTGATGCAACAATATTAATTCCAAAATCAGGAACAAACGATGCCCGCATTACAGCCGAGGGACTACATAATAAAGCAGTACGTATTGTAAGCGATACACCGATCGTTGTATTCGCACACATGTATAATACACAAACATCCGGGGCAACCATGCTGATTCCTGTGGAGGCTTATGGTTATAAATATTATTCGCTTAACTATTCACAATCTCAATCCAATTCCAAAGTTCCTTACTCTTATTCCAATACCACAGCCAACGGCACCAACTGGTATTCCTGGTTCTATGTTGTTGCTTCGGAAGATAATACCCGTCTTGAAATTACCCCTTCGGACACTACACAAAGCGGAGTGCTGCCCGGGCAAACTTTTACAGTAAACCTTAACAAGGGAGATATTTACAATGTAATGGGTAAACTGGTGAGTGGCGGCAATCAGCTTTGGCAGTCCAGTAAAGACCTTACAGGAAGCAAGGTTGTTTCTGTTCCCGGTAATGATGGCAATTGCCATCCTTTTGCCCTTTTTTCCGGTAGTGGAGGAATCCGTTTTTGTTATGGTGATGGGGGAGAAGTAATGATGCAACAGGCATTCCCTGTTCAGGCATGGGGCACCCGTTACCTTACTTATCATATGATAAATAATACAAACACTGATATAAACGATCCCTTCAAAAATTTCTACCGGATAGCAGTAGATGATCCTTCTACTGTGGTCAGAAGAAATGGGGTTCCGATGACTGGTTTGATTAATAACTTTTATTATGAAATCATAGACAGTATCGGGGGAGATTATATAACTGCTGACAAGCCCATCATGGTAGCACAATATACGCCGGGGGGCAACCGCTGCTGGAACAATAGCCAGTTTGCTTATGGAGACCCGGAAATGATTTACCTCAGCCCTATAGAACAGGGCAGTAAAGACGCTCTGTTCTATGCGAACAGAAAAACGTTTATTGATTTTAACTACCTGAATGTGCTGGTCCAATCAACCGGCATTCCATCTTTGCGAATAGATGGTAATCCATTTGACCCCATTAATATAATCACTCATCCCAACAACCCTGCATATTCCGTAGCCATCACCAGGATAACCGGTGCAGCCGGACAACACCGGCTTACCTGCGATTCTGTTTTTAATGCTACCATTTACGGTCTTGGTTATTTTGAAAGCTATGGTTATAATGTCGGCACTTTTGTGAACAACCTGAACAGCTATAGCCAGATACAAAACACCCTGAATACAAATGGAAAGATCGACACTTTCACCTGTCCTAAAACACCGGTAAGGCTTTATGCCAAATTAGCTCATGCAGCCAATTCCATTACCTGGAAGTTCAGCCAGGTGCCGGGTATAAACCCCAATGCCGATTCTGTGGTAAACAATCCACCCCTGGTACGCACCGAAATAATCAATGGAAGAACCTATTACGTTTATACCCTTCAACAAGATTTTACGTTCAACGCTCCGGGTACTTATAAAATCCCGATTGCCTATTCTTCTACCGTAATTGAAAACTGTAACCAAACCGAAAATGTTGAGCTCACAGTACTGGTAAAACCGGGTCCACCTGCTGATTTTACTATTTCAAACCAGCTATGCCTGAGCGATACCGTTCGCTTTACGGGGACAACTTCTACGGCAAATGGCTTATTTAATTACACCAATTATTTATGGGATTTTGATGATGCCACCACTCAAAACACCATCAATGCAAAAAAACGGTTTACAACCACCGGCAATCATGATGTACGCTACCGGGTGTATGCGGATAATGGCTGTATCGGTGATACCATTAAAACAATCAATATCATTAATGGCACCGGGCCACAACTTTCTTTGACCATTACGGGCAACCGTTGTAAAGACAGTGTACTAACATTTACCTCGTCTATAACACCCAATGCTTCCAACCCCACAACCTGGTATTGGGATTTTGGTGGCGGGCAAGTCGTTACTTCGGGCAGCAGCAACAGTACTACTCATAGTTTTCCAGCTGCAGGAACAAATATTCCTGTAAGACATTCTGCAACGTTTACCACCGGCTGTCAGCCAGATACTATCACGGTAAACATTCCGGTAATTTATAATAACCCCACTGCTTCATTTACTATAGTGGCAGATACGCTTTGCCCCGGCAAGCCGGTACAATATGCCTCCGCTATTTCAGCAGCGAGTGTAAGAAACTGGTCATGGAATTTTGGCAACGGCACAGGCAACCAGGTTCCTCCGTTCAGCAGACCTTTCGCCAATAGTGGAAATTATACTGTATCGCTAGTAATTACAGATACCAGTGGTTGTGGCTCAGCGACGGCAACACAGAATATTAACATCAATACTGCTCCGGTCGTAAATGCCGGACCTGATAAATACATCAGTGTAAATACTGCCACCACTCTAGATGCAACAGTTTCACCTGCGGGTAATTACAGTTATTTCTGGACACCGGGGACTTACCTTTCGTCAGCAACAGTATTGAATCCGGTTTCAACGCCTGCCTTTACACCTGTCACCTATACACTTGAAGTAACAGACCGCACAACTTTTTGCACAGGTAAAGATGCTGTCACAATTGTACCCGTTTCTCAACTTTATATACCCACTGCATTTACTCCTAACAACGATGGCCGGAATGATAAGTGGAATATTCCAGGGTTGGCACTGTACCCGGACGCTGTAGTTAGTGTCTACAACAGGTGGGGAGAGAAAATTTTTGAAACAAGAAATTATATCAATAACCCGTGGGACGGAAAGTATAAGGGTATACAGCAGTCAGGCGATACCTTTGTTTACACCATTGTGCTTAATGATGATAAAAAGCAGTTTTTCAAAGGAACGGTAACGATAATAAAATAGTTTTGAATTAAATGCACCCACAGATATTATTGGCCGATGATCACAGCATGATCCGAAAGGGTTTGAAGCTTTACCTGCAACTTAATCTTGGTTATACCGACATACAGGAGGTTGATAGCTGTGGCGGCCTGATGAAAGAGTTGATTAAAAAAAGGTACACCCATCTCGTTCTTGATATCATTTTATCAGACGGAAGCACACTGGAAGTAATTCCCAATATCCGGCGGGTATACCCCGATCTGCGTATTATGATCTTCTCCATGCAGCCAGCAGAAATTTATGGTGAAGCGGTGAAGCAGTTTGGTATCAATTATTATTTATCCAAATCTGCAGGCGAAGAAGAGATTATCCAGGTGTTGAAAAAGTTTATACAAAATGAAGCCCCGGCCAGGAAGATTGTACTGCCCCACCATGACAACCCCTTCAAAGCGCTGGCGCCAAGGGAGCTGGAAATTCTGCACTATGTACTGAAAGGTATTGGCACAAAGGAAATTTCGGAGACCCTAAACCTAAAGATGAATACCGTATCCACCCTTAAAAGCCGCATTTATGAAAAAACAAATGCCGGTAATATCAAAGAGTTACTGGAGCTTGCCACGCTTTATAATGTAAATTATTAAGCGGGATGCTGTAACTTGGTAATGCTATCAGTTATGGCTCTTCGGTACTTAATTATTACACTGCTTCTTGGCTGCTATTTTTTTGCTGTTGCACAAACGGAGGATTATCGTATTACCCGGTACGGTACCGAAGACGGCCTTCCTTCTAATGGCATTAAAGGAATGCAGTGGGATAAGCAAACCGGTTTTCTCTGGGTTGCTACAGAGGCCGGTTTGGTCAGGTACAACGGAATGACTTTTAAAACTTACACTAACGACGATAATAAACAGATTACCAATGAAAGAATGCTTTTCCTTGTAAAGAACAACATCGGGAGGATATACACAGCAGATAACACCGGTAATATTTTTTCTATTCAAAAAAATAATCTTTCTTTTTATGAAAAGATAAGTATCTCGGGAAACAACAAGAATAATGCTATTTCGCTTAGTGTGTCGGATACTCTTTTTAAAAAGAAACACCAGTTCGGTAACGGACCTTTTACCTTACAGTTTGACCGTGTATTGCCTGTAAACGATACATTGTGTATTATCAACCGCATTGAAAAGATCTTTTACTTTTCCATATCGGCAGCTTCACCTGTTTATATGCCTTTTCCGATACAACAACTCAGTTCTTCCTTTAAATGTGGGGATAAGCTGTTCACCTGTGATGAGAATAACAATATATGGCTCATAGACCCTTTCAGTAAATCGCTTGGTAAAACCAAAATAGAATTTAATGCCGCTAATGTACAAAAGCCGGTTTTAACGAAAAGCTTTTTGGCCTGGGAAACCGGCATGGAATATCCCATACTGATTGATGGCGGGAACGCCTGGAAGATCTCATATGAAAAGGAAAAGCTCGTTGCTACCATTATTTGTACGATAGTGCCCCAGGATGCATTGATCCGATACGCACAATATGATGAACAGCGTGGTACGTTATTTCTCGGAACCGACTCAAAAGGAATTATCATTATCCGAAAAAACAAAGTAACACAACTCCGAAAAAAGCGGACCTCCGTTGATGAGAGAACTTCTTATTATTCGCAACTGGAGCTGCCCGATGGAACTATTATGACGAATGAAGGACATGTGTTGGGTAAAAAAGTTCCGGAAAATCCTGCTTTAGCCAGCATCCAAAAATTTAGTATAAGCACTTACCTGATGGGTGATTCCCTGTTCTGGTTCATGGCAAAGAACGAGGAACTTGGCGGATCCCGGCTGAACTGTTATAACCTCAAAACGAAAACGCTTAAAAAGTTTGATAAGATCCGTGAGAACTATTCGCAGCTGGTTATAACTTCTGCTAACGGTATTTTATATGTTGCCAACGAATTGGGAATCTCCCGCCTTGAAGGAGATTCATTGAAAATGCTTTTTTCTTACTCTGACAATGAGAACCCACAGATTCATTTTGACATTAAAGAAACCGAACCCGGTATACTTTACATTGCCAATTGTAATGCATTGTTACGATATGATATTGCCAGAAATAAAGCAGAAAAAATTTACCAGTCCGGTAATTATTGTGTCAGATCAATCTGGCAATACAAAGAGTATTTGTTTTTCGGAACATATGGCAATGGCCTTTATATCAGCAAAAACGGCAAGGTTAAACCGCTGCCACTGGATAAAAACCGTTATTTACAATTCACTCATTGTTTTGTGGAAGATACGGAAGGATTCTGCTGGATAAGTACCAACCATGGTCTTTTCAAAGCAAGTATTGCAGATATGATCAATGCTTATGAAAACGATCTTCCCCGGGTATATTACCACTACTTTGGGCTTAATGACGGAATGGTAATGACAGAAATGAACGGAGGTTGTCTTCCCTGTGCCATTACGCTCAGGAATAAAACCATTTCCTTTCCAACAATGGACGGGCTTCTATGGGTAAATCCAAAAGAAGCAATTCCGTCTTTGCCAGATGGGGAGATCTTTGCGGATGAAATAATGATTGATAACAAGCGGGTTGATCCAACCTCATTTGGCCAAACACCGCTTTCGCCCGGAAAACATGATTTACATATCCGGTTGGGCTTTTCAGCCTGGTGCAATAAAGAGAATGTTTACCTCGAATATCAGCTTGGAGATGATAATTCATGGAGGCCAATTGATGCTAACATTGGTGCAGTATTCAGTTTCAACAATTTGACACCGGGTGTCTATAATATCCGTATCAGAAAAATGAATGGTTTTGGAAGAGATAACTATTCTTATAAAGAAATCAGTTTTGTCATTAGCACTCCGTGGTATCAGCGCTGGTGGTTCTATGTTGTCTGCGCAGGCCTTCTAGCCGGTCTGATTGTCATGTACTTTAATTATCGGACAAAACAATTCAAAATCCGGCAACGAAGGCTGGAAAAACAGGTAGCCGAAAAAACAAAAGAATTGAAAGAACAAAATGAAATATTAGAAAAGAACAATAGCATCAAAACAAGGTTGATTTCTATCATAAGTCACGATATTGTAACGCCACTAAAGTTTCTTACCGCTGCAGGCAAAAACCTGTTGGAGAAAAAAAAGTTAATGAGTGAAGATTTGCAACAAGAAACTGTTCGGGAAATGACAAATACTTCACAGGAGCTGCAGTTACTATCCACCAATATCCTGAACTGGATCAAATACCAGAATGAAAACCGGCGCATGGTAAAAGAAGTCTTTAACCTCCATGAATTGGTCGCACAGGTATTGGGTATTCTACAAACACTGGCCCGCCAAAAAAGCCTTGTCATTGAAAATAATGTTGATCCGTCAATAGAAATTAACCAGTTTTACGAGCCATTAAAGATTCTTGTTTATAACCTGCTTACAAATGCTATACAGTTTACTGAAAAGGGTAACATCTCGGTTGATACTAAAATGGAAAATGGTGATATTATTGTTTCAATAAAGGATAGCGGAATTGGTATGTCCCCGGAACAAATACAAAGACTGATGGAAGAAGAGGTAGTGATAACAGCAGCAAATGTAGACAACAAAAAAGGCCATGGCCTTGGGTACCTTATTATTAAAGATCTGCTTAAAACAATGGGGGCATCTCTGAATATCTCCAGCGCCAGGGGATCTGGCACTACCGTTTTCATAAAAATGAGTAAATGAAACCGGGAGAATTTATCAAGTTGAAAATATTCCGGCTTCTTTTACTGAAGATTGGTGCCCGGACCGGTAAATATTCAACCGTTGGCGATAAATAAGAATAATTAAGTCATTCTTTTTCCACTGCTTTTCTAACGAGGTCCGCTTCAAAGCCCTTTGCCTGCAGGTAAACCATCGTTTTCTTTTTTCGTACCAGGTATTGCTCACTTTTTAGCGCAGCATATTTTTCTTTGGCGAGCTTATTAAGTACAGAAAGATATTCTTCCTCATCAATTTGTTTCATCGCTTTTTTAATACTGTATTCGCTTACCTGCTTTTGTTTCAGCTCATACTTGATTTTTACCCTGCCCCATTGCTTCACCCTGAATTTTCCTCCTGCAAACGCAATAGCAAACCGTTCTTCGTTCAGATAGTTCTCTTCAATCAATGCGGCCATAATTTCATCATGGTCTTTCTTCCATACACCCAGCTGGTATAATTTTTCTTTTACCTCACTATGGCAGCGTTCCTGGTAGGCGCAGTAATGCTTTAATTTTTGCAGGGCCTGTTCTTTGGTCAATGGTTTCTTATGCATGGGAAAAAATCAACAGGTCAACATCATTCCTCCAGCCTTTCCGTACAGCCATATTCTTTTTTCAGAAAGTCATCGTAATGATCGGCCTGCCGGAATAAACGGCTGAACGCTTCTACTCCGTTATCCCTGGTCAGGTCAAGATCATACATTACACTGCTTAGTACAATATTTTGTTTGACACAGCTTAGCACCAGTCCATTCATGCGATAGTTTTCCTGTAACAGGAATTGATACAGCGGTTTGATCTTAGTGGCATCCGATGGCATCTGGCATAAATAGGCGTCGCCGGCAATGAAATAATTATCCGGGTTATAGGTTATCTTGATCTTTGCAGATCCCTCTTTTACACTCCAGTTATTAACGCCTTCTCTTGCTAATTTTACATCCTTCCCCAGTTCTTTTAATATCTCCTCAATTGTTTTTGCCGCACCAATAGCCTCCACTTCTTTCTCTGGTATCTCCGGCAATTTCACTTCTGTACCACAGCTGGGACAATATTTTTTTGAATCAATATTTTGAGAAGTAACCAAATATCCGCAACTGAAACAGCGGGTGGAGGCCTGACCCCTGTTAGGCGTATACAATTGCAGCGCTTCTCTCAGGTAATTAACGGGTAGTGCAAATCCAAGGTTATCACCGCCACGAATGATAAATGAATTAACGCCGATAATTTCCCCATTCATATTCACCAGTGGTCCACCGCTATTGCCGGGATTTATCGCGGCATCAATCTGAATATACTTCAGTCCTTCTCTTATGCGGTCTACTTTGGAAATGACACCTTGTGTAGCGGTATAGTTCAGTCCGTATGGATGACCTATTGCCACTACCACATCACCGTCTTTCATTTGTTCATACATTCCCAGTCGTACCTCCGGCAGTTCGATATTTTTTGGCGCTTCCAAAAAGGCAAGGTCATGCTTGCGGTCGGTATACCAGACCCTCGATAAAGCCTTGTCAAATGTTTTACCGGCAATAGTTACTTCTGCATTATCAGCCACCACATGATCATTGGTAATAATAAGGTCATACTCCTTTACATAAAATCCTGTGCCGGTGCCACCGCCAGTGGCGATTTGTATGATAGCATTTTGATATTTTTCTATTATTAATTGCGGGTCCATTACCACTGGTTAGATTGATTAATGTATTGTTTTGGTTCTTTCATTTTGCTTTTGGCAATCTCATTTATTTCGGCTCCATATTTAAAAACTCCATCTCATTCGTAAATGTCAGATCAAAATTTACCAGGCTGTCAAACCGCAGGTTTTGTGTTTTAAAATCCATCAGCGGGTATTTCTCCTTCCACTTTTGCTGTATGGATAATACCTTTTCTATTATCTCTTCATAGTCAAATTTTCCGGTGGCCGGATCGTAGTAGGAAGTTTTATAGCCTAATGCCGCAAAATAATCGGGATAGTTTACCATCATAAACAAATGGAATAGCTCTGTAATAGCGCTGGGCAAACTATATGAATACTGGCAATAAGAAATACCATATTCACTGATCTGTGTAGCGATGTAGGGATAGTTATTGTCCCTATACCAAAGCATATTCTGGTTGGATGCATGAATATTGTCTGCAACGGTTTTGTACTGCTGCGGTGCCACAATAGCAAAAGTATGCTTGGAACGAAACAGGTTTTTAAACACCTCTTCTTTGGGCATTGCCTGTAGTTTTTTAAACTCTTCGATCATATCCCTGTTTTTCTCCACCACCGGCTGTTCGTCTTTTTTAAAATAAATACCGGCTATTTTTTCCAGCTCATGAAGCAGTTTTCCCTCGGGAGTGATCAAATAATCGATGCGGCAGATCAGCGCCAAAAGCAGGTAGGCAATACCACCGGAAAATTTATCGGCATCCAATGGTGAAATTATATCCAGCGTTTGTTTGATCCATTTTTGCAGGAACTCATATTTCACCGATTTTTCATTGTCTGAAAGCACCAGAATGTGTTCACTGTCGCTTGTTTCCAATATGGTAAAATCCTGCACCAGCAAGTCGTCCTGTTTATCTGCTTTTGTTGCCAGCTCTTTCAAACCATAATATAATTTACTGGGACTGGCTGTTTCTGCATCACTGTCGAACCGCATACAAAGACGGTCGCTATCCATTGCAAAGCGGCTGTAATAAAGATTGAAGTTCATCTCCAGCAAGCGCCGCATCACCGGCACACTGGGCTGGGGCATACGGGCCAGTGTAACTTCTGCTTTCAGCAGTTCGGTATCAAAACTGCCCCTTACAATTTTTGAACCCTGGTAAAAATGAAACCTTCCTTCCGCACCGTTTCTTTCATACACCACATTCTGTATAGTATCATCCCGCAGGTATTCAAAAAATGCATCGAGGCTTTCCGGATATTTTTTTTCCTTAAACAAATTATCTGCATCCGTCCAGCGGTTCACTTTTGCCAGCGGCTTGTTATTATCTGAATAGCGGCCAAAAGAAATTTCAGGCTCTGCCTGTTGTCCTGCCTTCTTTTTTCCCCAGCCAAAAAGTTTATCAAACATGCTGTGTAGTTGAGAGTAAGCAAGATACAAAAGAAGGGAAAAGGAACAAGGCGGGGAAATCCCTTTCCACAGTCGTTTGCCAGTAATCCACTCCGGTGTCTAAAGTGTTGGCTGTTAACCAAAAATCAGTAGTTTCGCCACAAACCAAGAATACGATGAAGTTCATAGCATCCTCCTCATCTTTATTAAAGCAACTGCAGCATATCGCCGGTGTTATCAACGCCAACACGGTATTGCCTATATTGGAAGATTTTTTGTTTGAAGTAGAAAAAAATAAGCTGACCGTAGTGGCAACCGACCTGGAAACCGTAATGAGGGTTCAGCTGGATATTGAAGCCAAAGACAGTGGTAAAGTATGTATACCCGCCAAAATACTGATGGATTCGCTGAAAAACCTGCCTGACCAGCCGCTGACATTTAATATCGACAAGAATTTTGGTATAGAAATTACCAGTGATAATGGTAAGTATAAAGTAATGGGCGAAAACCCGGATAACTTTCCGAAAGAACCGGCTGCTGATGATACCACTTCATTTAATATGACCGCTTCGGCATTGGTAACTGCTATCAATAAAACGATCTTTGCTACCAGTAATGATGACCTGCGTCCGGCCATGACGGGTGTTTTCTTTGAACTGGATAAAAAAGGATTGCAGTGTGTGGCCACAGATGCACACCGGCTGGTTCGTTATAAAAGAACGGATGTAAAATGTCCCAAAACCGATTCATTCATTGCGCCCCGTAAGCCTTTGACGTTGTTGAAAACAGCTATTCCTTCCAATGAAGATGAAATAACTGTGAGCTATAACAGCAATCACCTGTTTGTAAAACACGGTACTACCCAAATGAGTTGCCGCCTGATCGATGCCCGTTTCCCAGATTATAAAGTGGTGATACCGGCAGATAATCCATACAAACTGACGGTGAACAAAAGCGATTTTCAAAGTGCATTGCGCCGTGTAAGTGTGTTCAGTAATAAAAGTACCAACCAGGTGGCGCTGAGTATCAGCGGAAGCGAACTGCAGCTGGCCGCACAGGATGTTGACTTCAGCTTTGAAGGAAATGAGAGAATGAAATGCCAGTACAATGGCGAAGACCTGATGATTGCTTTCAATGCCCGCTTCCTGATCGAAATGCTGAATGCTACAGAAAGCGATGAGGTAAACATGGAATTGTCAACGCCTACCAAGGCTGGCATCATTAAACCAACCGACCAGGATGAGAATGAAGAACTGCTGATGCTGGTAATGCCGCTGATGTTGAATCAGTAAACCCCCGACCCCTAAAGGGGATTGAATAAATTAACCAATGCCTCTCAATTAATTGAGAGGCATTTTTTATGTCTGTACATTAATTATTAAAGCAATTCCAACCTCAATACCCGGTTCTGGTTTGCCTTGCCCGAAACTTTGATGACCTAATCAAATACTCTGCAAACAGCAGGTTCACCACCCAACCCAGCCATGCTACCACCCGGTACACATCCATTGGCGGAAAAACCCAGTTGGGGTCAATATGATATGCATTGGTGATTAGATATTTCCATGCCCTTAATGTTAATGCAGATAAGGTGAGGGCATAGCTGCGTATCATATAATGGCGATGGGCTTTGAAATCTTTTTGTCTTGCCTTTATCAAGGCCATCGCTGTGAAGTATATCCATAAAACTGCGAGCAACACAAAAGCAATTCTTGACAGCAATCCGCCATTGGCATAAAAACCCATCAGCAAACCGGCCGGTCCTGTGATCAGCAAAATATCTGCTACATAGATATAACCCATCACCCGGTGCAGCCTGGGATTGTTTCGTTGTATCCACTTCGAAAACTGTGTAAAACCCGCAAGCAATACCCAGATGCTTGCATATACATGAATAAAGAAGGCAATGCGCCATTGGTCAATGTCTATGTACTGCTGCTTGATGCGTAAAAAGCCAACATCTGTATTGTAAGGAATATAGTCAATGGTTATTCCGGCCATCAGCCAGGTAAAGAAAGCCAGTGTAATCAGCAGACCTGCATTCAATATGTTTGTGCGGGAAAGAATTTGTTTTATATTTAGTTAGCAATGCTTTCACCAAATTTAAACCTTTCACCATGAGAAAAATTAGCTGCTTATTCATCGCCGGGTTCCTTTTTGTTGCCTGCAATAATGATAAAAAAACAGATGCTCCTGCAGACAAGCAGGGAGACAAGACCGATACCACCATCCAGGCCGGCACAACAGAATTAAAGCAAACACCACTGCAGATTGCCGTTAAGCCTTACGAGAAATTATTAGGTTCCTTTGTAGGACCATTTGGCACCAATAAAATCACCATGCTGATTACCGTCGTAGCCGGTGACTCGGTGGTAGGTCGCACTATTGTTGGTGGCAACGACCGGCCTTTCCGCGGCACATTTAAGAAAGAGGGAGATTTCTATTATTTTAATGCCAAAGAACCGGGAGATCATAAAGATGACGGAGAGTTTAACTGGGTAATGGATGATACAAGCCCCGATCATATAAACGGCAGCTGGAAGCCTTATGCAAAAGGCCGTGCCGAAAAAGAATACCAGTTGCAACGGAAAAAATTTGAATACCGCACCGATGTAGGCACATGGCCTGAATCCTCACAGCGATTGCTGAAACCGGAAGATGTGGAGAACCTGATGAAAGAAGACCTGGAGTTTATGCGCAACGAGATCTTTGCCCGTCATGGCTATTGCTTCAGCAAAAAACATTTGCGTCAGCAATTTGAAATGGAAGACTGGTATGTACCCAACACCGTTGATATCCGCGGCTTCCTTACTGAAATTGAAAAGAAAAATATTGAGCTGATCAAACGGTATGAAAAGTATGCGGAAGAATACGGGGATGAGTATGGAAGATAAATAAGCAACATGGAATATGTAGTGTTGAATAGCTATACGAATTATGTAGAGGCGCACATTGCAAGAGGTGTGCTGGAAGAAGCCGGTATCAATTGCTGGCTGAAAGATGAAAATACAGTTACAATAGACCCGATATTGACCAATGCAGTAGGTGGTATCAAGATAATGGTGGTGAAACAACAGGCCGAACGGGCTGCCGAATTATTGGCCCGGTTGCGAAGGGAAAGCAAGGCGGCACATGCCTGCCCTCAATGCGGATCACACAATGTAGAGTTGGTCAGTACTCCGCGGAAAGCTTCTAATTGGATCAGTGTTCTCATCGGTGTTTTTATTACCAGCTATGCTCCTGCTGTCGAATCTGTTTACCATTGTTTTGATTGTGGTAATGAATGGCCGGATCCTGCTGAAGACAATAAGGAAGAATCAACTGTTTCCGGTAACAAATAATATTACTAACCCTTTTCCTTCGTAACTTTTGCCAATAATTTCTTTGCCATGTGGGAACAGATCATTGCACATTTTCAAACCCTTGAACAACGGCCGCTGGAACGGATGGCCATACTCGTTGGCGGTTTACTTTTCTTCTGGGTTTTAGAAGGGGCTATCCCGCTTTTTAAAGCCCATTACCGCAAAAATAAAATCCGTCATGCCGGTGTGAATTTTGTCCTGACCGTGCTGCATTTGATACTGCATACCGGTCTTGCTTTTTTCATTGTTAAATTATCTGACTGGTGCCTTCACAATCAATTCGGTCTTGTTTACTGGTTCAATGCCGGTGTGTTGGCTACTGTGCTGATCGGTGTATTTGCGCTGGACTTCAGCAGCTGGCTCGTACACCTGGTGATGCATAAGAATAAATTTCTATGGCGGTTTCATGTCATTCATCACAGCGATACCAATGTGGATGTAACAACAGGCCTACGTCACCATCCCGGTGATAGTTTGCTGCGGGGCATCTTTTTTATGTTGTTAATCTTTGTTTCCGGTGCACCGATGTACAGTGTGATGATCTACCAGACACTGGTGGTACTGGCTACTGCATTTACACATGCCAATATCAACCTGCCGGAAAAAGTGGATAAAGCCCTGAGTTATTTTCTCATCTCTCCCAATATGCACAAGGTGCACCATCACTGGAAGCAACCGTACACAGACACCAACTATGGCGCTGTGTTTTCCATCTGGGACCGGTTGCTCGGTACTTTCAGCCGGTTAAATATAAAAGAGGTCCGTTACGGTATTGACCATGATTTTCCGGAAGAAAGAGATGAAGATGTGTTGCTGCTGTTAAAGAAACCATTTACCAAATCATAAACACTTCAATAGTTTGTTATGAAAATTCTTCTTGCTGCATTGGCTGTACTGGTGTCTTTCACCTTGCACAGCCAGAATGATCCTTTGTATGTCGCTGCGAAAACCGGGCTGAGCATCCGGGAAAAACCAGATCCCTCTTCGAAAGTGCTGGACAAAATTCCTTACGGTACTAAAGTGATGCTGATTGATGAAGACGGTGGCTGGCAAACCATCATCACCGAAGGGCTGACCGGCTACTGGCGAAAAGTAAAATACAATAACAAGACCGGTTACATCGTGGACAGTTATTTATTTCCCTGGCCGCCGCCAAAACTGGCAACCGTGAAAGAAATGAAACAATACCTGTCGCAGGTCACATTACCTTTTGGTCAAAAGCTGCTTACCCGAAGTGGAGCAACGCCCCAGATTCCGGAAAGCGGATGGCAGCTTAGTAAACAACTATACAAGAACGGTGCAGAGCATCATGATTTTTTGGCTTATGAATATGCTTCTGATACTTACTTCCTTCCCGGCTTTTCGTTACAACAGGGTTTTTTGTTGTTGCGACTGATACCGGAGTTCAAAGATGTGTTTGGAGATAAAGATGAGTTTCCGACTGCCAGTAAAAAAATAATGAAGGGTGAAAGAGAATATGATATTAAACTCTTCAAAACGGTTGACGATCCCGAATACGGCGGACCGTTTACTATCGAGAAGATCAGGATCAGCTATGATGATGGCGCTTCTTATGTGTTTGAAATGTATATGCAGGAAAACCAATTGGTGGTTATGTTGAGCGGAGGACTATAGGACAGAACCACGATTAATTGGATTAAAATAGGATTGTAAGGATATTTGAAGCATGAAGAAGGTCGCAATGATACCAGCCCGTTACGCAGCTACCCGTTTCCCGGGAAAGCTAATGCAGCAACTGGGTGATAAAACAGTGATACGCCATACTTATGAAGCAACAGTCGCCACAGGTTTGTTTGATGAAGTAATTGTCGTAACCGACAGCGATATTATCTATACAGAAATAACAGCAGCGGGCGGCAAAGCGGTAATGAGCCAGCATGAACATGAAAGCGGCAGCGACCGTATTGCGGAAGCAGCAGCAGCGATGAACGTAGATATCATTGTGAATGTGCAGGGCGATACGCCGTTTGTAAAGAAAGAACCGCTGGAAAAATTATTGCAGCAGTTTGATGATCCCGCTGTGCAGGTGGCATCGATGATGCAGGTGCTCACCGACAGGAACGATATCATGGATCCGAACTTTGTAAAAGTAGCGGTGGACAAAAACATGAACTCTCTTTTCTTCAGCCGTGCGGTGATTCCTTACCCGAGAGATAAAGAATTTCCCACTACATACTATGAACATATTGGTGTATATGCTTTCCGCAAGCAGGCCCTGATGAATTTTACCCAATGGCCGATGACGCCGCTTGAATCGGCCGAAAAGGTCGAGTGTCTTCGTTACTTAGAAAATGGTATTCCTCTCCGCATGATCGTAGTAGATTATATGGGTGTAGAGATCGATACACCAGAAGACCTGGAAAAAGCTGCCAAACTATTGTGATTTTTGCCACAGATTACACAGATGGTCACAGATTATTGTCTTTTTCCGTGTGAATCTGTGTAATCTGTGGCCATGTTTTTCGTGTACTTTTGTGGCCAAATTTCTTGTATGGCTTTTCGCAATTTCAAAATGGTCGGCTATGTAGTCTATGGCCGCGGATCATTCAATCAGTTAGATGAAATACTGGCGCCGCACCGCAAAGACGGCCAGCCCATGATATTTTTAGTGGATCATTTCTTTGAAGGCAAACCCCTGGTCAGCCGGGTACCGCTGCGGGGTAACGACAAGATCATCTTTGCCGATGTGACTTACGAACCTAAGACAAGCTATGTAGATAAACTGGCCAACCAGTTGAAAGAAGAGTTTGGCTCCGTGAGCGGCGTAATCGGTATTGGTGGCGGATCCACAATGGATTTAGCCAAAGCCGTTTCACTCATGATGAACAATCCCGGCTCTTCTGCTGATTACCAGGGCTGGGACCTTGTAAAATATCCCGGTGTGTACAAAGCCGGTATTCCCACATTGAGTGGTACCGGTGCGGAAGTATCAAGAACAACGGTGCTGACCGGCCCCACCAAAAAGCTGGGCATGAATTCAGACTTCACACCATTTGATCAAATTGTACTCGACCCGGAGCTGACTAAAGATGCACCGGTAAACCAACGTTTTTACACCGGTATGGATTGTTATATCCACTGCATCGAAAGCCTGGAAGGCACTTACCTGAATGAATTCAGTAAAAGCTATGGGGAAAAAGCGCTGCAGCTTTGCCGTGAAGTATTTGTCAACAAACCCGCATGGGATGATGATTGTGATGATAAGCTGATGATGGCTTCTTATGCCGGCGGCATGAGCATTGCTTACAGCCAGGTAGGTGTGGCGCATGCTGTCAGTTATGGTTTAAGTTATTTACTTGGCACCAAACATGGTATCGGTAATTGTATTGTCATGAACCACCTCGAAGAATATTATCCCGAAGGAGTAAAGGAGTTTAAATACATGGTGGAGAAAAACAATATTGACATACCCACCGGTATCTGCAAGGGACTGAGCGATGATGATTTTGAAAAAATGATCAATGTATCTATGGGCATGAAACCGCTTTGGGAAAATGCGCTGGGAAAAGATTGGGAAAAGATCATGACAAGGGAAAAGCTGCGGGCCCTGTATGAAAAGCTGTAGCACTACGATTGGAAGTATTAATAAGGTGTCACCTTGAACCGTTCGTTCATCACTCTTCGACAAGCCTGCCTGTCCGGTAGGCAGGCTCAGAGTGACATTGACATTCTGGACGACTGTCAGCCTGAGCCTGTCGAAGGCTGTCGTTTTTAAAAAAATTCCTTCTTATTTCCCCTTACAATAATTTCAATACCATGAACAGAAGTGAATTCATTGCCGGGCGCCTCAGAGAAGTGTACCTCGATGGCCGCTGGATTGCCAATACCAATTACAAAGAACAGCTCTCTGCCACAACCTGGCAGCAGGCCACACAAAAAGTGGGTGAGCTGAACAGTATTGCCCTGCTTACTTATCATATCAATTATTACCTGCGGGGTTTATTGCAGGTGCTCGGTGGCGGTGCGCTGGAGATAAAGGACAAATACAGTTTTGATATGCCGCCGGTAACTGATGAAAATGACTGGCAGGCCCTTACCGCTGCGTTTTTCAGCAATGCAGAAAAATTTATTGCTGCTGTAGCACAACTGCCCGATGAAAAGATGGATGATTTCTTTGTTGACCCGAAATACGGAACATGGTACCGTAACCTGGAAGCTGTTGTAGAACACAGCTACTATCATTTGGGGCAGGTCTCGCTGATAAGGAAACTGCTGAACAGCGGCGGGCTGAAATAGTGAGGGCCCGCAGCATTTTTCATTTCTATTTACCCGTAAGACTCTCTGATTTATGCAATGCAGATGTCGATTGCTGCAACGCAGTTGCTGATTGTTGCAAC
>CAZWIM010000024.1:0-39540 GCA_964634265.1 uncultured Chitinophaga sp.
TGATTTATGCAATGCAGATGTCGATTGCTGCAACGCAGTTGCTGATTGTTGCAACACAGGTTGCAATTGTCAGAGATAAAGTTGCCAATGTAAGAGAGAAGATTGCAATTGTAAGAGAGTTTGTTGCAGTTGTAAGAGAGTAAGTTGCCATTGCAAGACAGTTTGTTGCAATTGCAAGAGAGAGAGTTGCAATTGTCAGACAGAAAGTTGCTAATGTCAGAGAGAAAGTTGCAATTGTCAGAGAGTAAATAGGCATTGTTTTGTCGTAAGTGGGCTTTGCTAAGGTGGGTTGGGGTTGATTTTCAATGTTTTTATACGTTGGGCGGGGTTTGGGCGTCTTTGCAGGGACTAAAAGCCCCGCTGCTCTTTGGCTGTATGCCAGTTACCGGGAAGACCTCTCTTTATTTGCCGGGGAAGCAGGCGAAACTTAAAACCGCTAAGCCGTTGTAGTGGATAAGGAGACCATCTCTTACTAAACCGAAGAACCCGGAGAAGATATTTGAAAGGTTGGAGAAAAGTTGACAAGAGCTGGCATAAAACTGTGCTGATTATCAACTAAAATTTATGCCTGGAGTGGCGTAAATTTATTTGTTGTAGGCAACTGTAAGACACCATGCAAATTGACAAACATTATCCTATAAAAGTTGAGCATTGGGTACACTTACCTTTTGACAAGTTCATGGGACTTTTGTCAGACAATGGCTACAACTATATTTTCGGAATTACTCCTGAAGACCCCAACGATAAGGAATGCTGTTACTTTAATATTTGGATTGAAAAGAAAATTGTAAACGAAACAACAAAAACTGTTGTGTTTTATGCAAAAACATACAGCGGCTTTAAGATTAGAAATAAATTTCAAAAACCCACACTCGAATTCTTTTTCGAACTTATAGAAAATGCAACTCATGATTTTGCCTTGCAATTTCACTACAGGACACAAAACACAAATCTTTCACATCATAAAATCCGTAAACCTCAATTTGGCGAATTACGAGGAGACATAGAAAAGACAATCGACATCTGGGATAAAACAATCAAAAACAGAGTATTTGAAACACCTCCAAATTGGCAAACGAATTTTCGTGACCTACCAGAAATTCCAGAACCTAAGAAATGGGTTAAAGGCTCTTATACTACTCCTGAACAGGATATTTCATTTAAACTCTTAAACAAACAACCTATTACACAGGAAGAAGAACAAATTTTTATAGCACTCACTTCCTACTACAATGAATTAGATGAAAAATTAAAAACTCTAAACTATCAAACATTTTCTGAAGAAGATTTTGAGAATTTCAAGAACTATATTTTTTATGCGTTCAATTATCTTGCTTTGGTCAGCAATAAACTCACGGTTTTTCAAACATATAGGCTAATCGTTAACGAATGGGTTACAGGAAAAAATGAAGCTATAACCGATATAAGTTTTCTGAAACACCCCAGTCTTGATAAAGTAAAAGAAATAAATAAATATAATAGAGCAAACACTCCTTTGACGAATTCTTTTTATTCAGCAGAAAATATTGACACTGCTCTAAAAGAAATAAGACCGCCTACAAATAAACTTGTAACAGTTGGTGTTTGGAAACCAAAAGATATAAACAAAAAACTTTTAGGATTTCCAATACTGCATAGCGACGAAGCCTTCAAAGTTAATGAAGGAGTTCAAAAAGCTACAAAGGCTTTTGAAGAGCACAGCAATTATAACTCATCTCTTTTTATGAATTATATGCGTTATTATTTCAAGGTTTTGGGACGGGAATACACCAAAAAGGTTTCACACCATTATGAATACTTAATCTCTGCTCTTTTTTCCGAAAGAATTTTTGCTCAACATGAAAAAGAAAATAATGACTTCAAGTATGACTGTATAGTTTATCCAAGTGTAGGCAATGACTACATAACAGAAAATTTAGCAATTCTGCCAAACACACTTGACAATGACTTTAAATTGACAAAGGTTATTGAGTTTGAAGTTGACGAAGCATACTATGACAGAAAGTATGTTCTTCAACATCCGGAAGTGGTTACCCTTGCAAAAATTAAAAACTATAGAGCAACAACGCAAATTTTAGACACGGGAGAAATAAAATGGTAGACACAGCTGCCTACAACAGAAGTATTTGCAAAAGCAGGGCAGGACTTTGTAACATCAGCTATGTACAAGCATCTGCAGTGGTTCCGGCTCGACGTTCAATGTTCGGCTTTAGTTCTTAACTTCAACAACGTCTTTTTAAATGGGCTTTTGTACCGGGCTGGACAATCAATGAATTCCCTGCTTTCGCAAATACTCGAACGTTAGCGTTCACTGCAACTGATCCCCTGGAAACACCATTAAAAGTGGCGATAATTAAATTGTGATAACTAATGCAAAAATATTCAGTGCTGCTATGTGTAGTACTAACGATGCTTTTTCTGCTAATTGCCACCTTGCTTTATCCCGGCGGCTCAATCCTTGACAAAAATTCTGCAGGGTTTAACTGGACAAAGAATTTTTTCAGCAATTTATTTTTAGCGAAGGCTCTAAATGGTACTGCGAACCCATCCAGAATTTGGGCACTCACCGGTATGGTTTTCCATTCCATTGGTTATGTACTTTTCTTTCTTCATACCTCCCGTAAAATACCCCATAAACATACAGCGTTAGTTTTACAATCTGTTGGCATTGCCAATATGCTTTTTACTTTTCTAATTGCTACCCCCTTGCACGACATAATGGTGACAGTTTCAAGTACTCTTACCATGCTTGGATTATTTTACATTACAGTCTTTATACTAAGGACCAGGCTTCATTGGCTGAAGTTTTTTTGTATTGTGAGCCTGCTTATATTCTATTTCACTTTGTACTTGTATGGTGCAGGAGACTGGGGATTGCTGGCCGTGATGCAAAAAGTAACTTTTCTTTGCTTTATGTTATTAGTTTTGGCAATTGAGCATTTCACAAGAGGCGAAGATTTTCAACAAAAGAAACTGAACAGCCAATCAGCAACTAACCGCTAACATGAACTGTATAAAAAACCAAGCAAAAAAAACCAGTCAGCAGTTCCGGGCGGACGAATATAAAGTTCCCATTATCTGCAATACGTAAACCGTTAGCTCCGGCTCAGATTTTCAAATGCACAACTCTCTCCGATATTTTTTTCTTTCCTTCATCCTGTTGCTTAGCTTCAGCAGCCGGGCCGATATTATTGGCATGCTAAAACCAACGGTGCTGTACGAGAAAAAAGAAAACGGCCAAACCGTTGAAATGAAAGTGGAGTTTGAGCTATGGAATTATTTTCACAGCGGCGTGGGTCACCGGTGGACAGAACTGTACCAGTTTAACGGGGATGGTATCCTGCTGCTGTCTTATGGCGATGGTAACTGGGCCGGTCCTGCAAAAAAATACTGGAAGCACCGCTACCGGCTGATCAATATCCGGCAGCTGATGGATCACTATTACGAATACCCCGACTCAACCCAGGCATGGACAGAAGCAAAAAAATTTTTGTCGTATGCCGATACGGTTGATATCGGTTATGAATTCAATAAAGTGACGCTGGAAAAGATCAACCAGTATATAAAAAACCACTCGGAGGCCTTTGCAAGCCGGCATAATATGGTAACGGGCGGCGGCCAAAAGGTGGTGAAGGCCGTGGAGAATATTGCCAAAGAATACCTGGACAAACTGAATAAAAAAGAAGAACCACCCAAATCAACCACTTCGTACATGGGAATCTATATTGCCTTTGCCGCTGTGGTGCTGGCGCTGCTGGGTTTTGTGCTGCTTCGTAAAAAGAACAAATAACTTTCTCCTGTTTTGAAAAGGAACAGCATAACTTTTGTGCTTGTTTCTTCTTTCTAACTTCGCCGGTATGCGTTTCTTCCTTTTCGTTTTAAGTGTGATGATTCTTTCTTCCTGCAGCAGCAAGAAAGAAACAGCTCCCGATATTATCATCGAAGGAAAAGCAAGCGGCATACCCGATGGCAAGCTGTATTTGGCAGAAGCGAAGAAATGGAAGACGCCGCTGGATTCGGCAGAGTGCAAAGACGGGCAATTTGTATTCCGCATCCGTACTGACAGTTCCTTTGTTCCTTTTTTA
The DNA here is from genome assembly GCA_964634265.1 of uncultured Chitinophaga sp. Lineage (GTDB taxonomy): Bacteria > Bacteroidota > Bacteroidia > Chitinophagales > Chitinophagaceae > JJ008. The sequence goes on from CAZWIM010000024.1 coordinate 4,086, forward strand.
GCAGCCATACATTATTGGAAAGCCGATGATACCATAAGGCCTGTGCGGCTGCAGTTTGAAAACCATGTGCTGAACGAAAGCCCGGGCCTGCTGCGGGATGTGTTTTACCTGGAGAGGGGAACCACCAGCATCAGTGGTAATTATTGGCCGGATACTGCATTGCAGATATCAGCCGGTAAAGAAACAGCACTGCTGTACCGCTACCAGTTAAATGATATCGGCTGGATGGGGGATGCCGATACAGCGTTGCGTAAACACAAACTATTGCTGCTGCAAACAACCGTGAAGGAAAACCCGGGATCCTTCTTTTTGCTGCAAAGCATTGCTGATTCAAAAGAGCTGTACAGCAAAGAAGAACTGAAGCAATTGCTTTCGCTGTTTGATGTAAAAGTGCTGCAGTCAGCAGCAGGTAAAAAAATCAGTGATTACCTGCGGCTTCGTCCCGATGCCGGAGTGGCCTACCCGAATTTGCGGTTGCCCGGAGTGGCGGATACACTGGAAACATTGATCGACACAACAGCGAAACTGAATGTGCTGGTGTTCTGGGCCAGCTGGTGCAGTCCCTGCATTAAAGAGCTACCACAACTGAAGCAGCTGCAGGAGCAGTTTGGTAAAAAGGGTTTGCGCATGACGAGTATTTCTATTGATACGAACAAGGATGCCTGGCAACAGGCGGTGCTGTTACATGCCATGCCGTGGCGACAACTGATCATTGACCAGGAGAGGATTGAGGAAGTACAGCAGATCTTCAACTTCGCCACGATTCCTTTTTTGGTGATGATCGACAGCCAAGGAAAAGAAGTGGCGAGGTTTGCGGATTATGATGAAGGGAATACGAAGAAGTATGCAGAGGTGATGGAGCGATTTGTTTCCCGGTAAGACACAGAGGGCACTGTTTGTTTCCCACAAAGGCTCAAGGGACACAAAGAATATTTTGGAAAACAAATTGAAGAGGGCAGACTATTTGTCTGCCCTTGTTTTTTGCCCTCTGCATTTTCATGGCGATAGTGCTATACAATTATCTCCACCTGCCGGGCACCCATACATAACCGCGGCGGGTATACTTCCAATGACCGGGAACCCAGACAGCACCGTAACGATGGGGCCTTGCCCAATAGCCGGGTACATGCACATACTGACCCCGCTGCCATCTCCATTCGGGACCAATCCAGACAGCTCCGCTGAAAGGGGCAGGACCGGGAGCACCAATGCGAACACCCACGGGAAAATTCAATCTTACTCTTACATGCTGTGCTGTTGCATTGCTGATGCCTGCTGTTAACAGGGCAGCGAGAACGAATAATTTTAGCTTCATAGTTACCATTTTTACGCCGGGTATGACTGTAAAAGAGGCTCCGGGTTTATTGATAAAGTTTTTCCTAAGGAGGGTGCTTTTTTTTCCGGGGATAAAATTTTTGAACCACATAGTCACTCCCGATAGCTATCTATGTGTTTGGGCTCTGTGGCCTATATGCCTGCCTGCTTGTAGGCAGTGTTCAATTGTCTTAAACCGAAGTACTATTCTGTGGAAAATGATTTCATTCCTTGGCAATTTTTTCTACCTTCCCTGTTATGAACGTCAGGCTTCGCCCCGAGAAATATTTACGGTATCTCTACCTGCCAAATCTTTTTGCCACCAAAAGAACGAAAGAGATATTATCGGTAAACCCAACTATAGAACCTCACCGGGAAGAAGCGAAGGAAGTGCATGTACATATTTTTGACTATGATGCAGAGCACCTGGAAGAAAAAAGGCTGACTTCGGTAAATGATTGTTTTCAATACAAGACCAGCGGCCGCACCACCTGGATCAATGTGGATGGATTGCGTAAGGCAGATGTGGAGGCGATCTGTTCTAATTATGATATTCACCCTCTCGTTATTGAAGACATCCTGAGCATCAACCAGCGGCCCAAACTGGATGAGGCTGATAACAGCATCTTCTGCCTGCTGAATATGCTTTACTATAATGAAGAGAAACATGCGGTGGAGCAGGAGCAGATCAGTATTATTCTGGCAAAGGATGTGGTGATCAGTTTCCAGGAAGATGCACACCGGGATGTGTTTTCTTCCCTGCGTGACAAGCTGCGCATTAACAATGGTAAGGTGCGGCAGCGCACAGCTGATTTTCTTTGTTATATCCTGCTGGATATGATCGTTGACCATTACTTCGTGGTGATGGAAAAACTGGGCAACCGTATTGAGGAGGTTGAAGAGGAAGTGATGCATGGAAAAAATCCAAGGGCCCTTGCACATATCACCCAATTGCGCAAAGAGCTGATCGTACTGAAACGGAACTTTGCGCCGGTACGGGAAGTGGTGAATGGTTTTTTGCGCAGCGAAAGTGAGTTACTGGAAGACCGTCACACCAAATATTACAAAGACGTTTATGATCACATTGTACAAGCTATTGACCTGGTAGAGAACTACCGTGATGTGATGGTGAGTATGCAGGACCTGCATATCAATAATGTGAACCTCCGGATGAATGAAGTGATGAAGGTTATGGCCATTGTTACCTGCCTATTGGCGCCAGCCACTGTGATCGGCGGCATTTTCGGGATGAACTTTGATGAGATTCCCTGGCTACACAGTCCATGGGGATTCTGGGGTGCCGTTGCTTTTATGCTATTTATTCCTATCGGGATGCTATGGATTTTCCGAAAGAGGGGGTGGTTCTAGGAGGTCCGTAGTTAATTGTCCATGGACGACGGTGGCGAAAAGCTGCTGTGGTCTATGGTCTGTCAACCACGGGCCGCTTATATACCGGCACAGTGCTGCAGGGTTCGCCGTACATGATGCTTTTTACAACAGGGCGGAGTTTTTTGGTGATCTCCATATATACATAATCAGCGATGGGTGTTTCACCACAACCTTTAATAACCACCCGCTGATCTGCAAATTCATTTACATCAATTGCATTAATATTTTTCAGGTATAAACTGCGGTGCAATTCTTTTTCATCACCCATTACCACTTCTTTGGCAACGGGCTGCAGGTAAGATACTGCAAGCATCCATGCCCAAACGGGAATGATAGCATCTGCAGAACAGGTGAGTGCTACATTTTTGTCCTGGTAAACAGACCAGTCCAGTTTCTTCAGCGCTTCCCGAAAATCTTTTTCTTTCAGGATAAGGCCCATGAAGAGATGATCCTTTAAATCAAAAACAGCTGTCTCACCCTTTGGATAAAATTTTTCCGGGTCAAGGGTGATGAGTCCGCTTTCGGCTACCTTATTTACAAATGGTTCACTCATGATTCAATTGTAAAAATAACAAATCGGTACGGGAGGTTGTTTGCGCATCCCGTAAAAAGAAACCCTGCAGCTTTCGCTACAGGGCTCTTGCAGTTGGTCTTGGTTGTATAAAAGTTTAGTAGCGGTCTGCTCTCTTGTCTACGATCGTGGCGGCCTTCTTCAGTGCATTCACCGGGTTGGCCGGGCTCTGCTGGTTGTTGATGTATTGCTTCACCTGGTCGGCCAGCAATTTACGCTGATCAGCAACACTTCCGCTTTCTGATGGCGTAGCACTTACATTGTCAACACGAATTACATATACTGCATAAGCACCATCCAGTGCTTCGGGCACTACTTTACCCTTGTTGGCAGGATTGAAAGCGGCACCTACCACTTTGGGTTCATAACCCAGCTTGGGGTTGATATTTCTTGAACTCATCCGAAGGCTGTCAACCGGTTCAATAGGTGCATTACCCATTACCTGTGCTGCCGCTTCCAGTGTTGTTACTTTACCTATCTTTTGTTTCAGAATTTCAGCTTTCTTTTTATTGCGCAGCAGTGGTTCCACCGAGCTGCGGGCCTGTGCCACACCCATTGTTCCTTTTTCAATCACTTCAGTTACTACAGCCACCACATAATTATCATCTATTCTTTCTGGCTTCAGCACTTCGCCTCTCTTTGCATCATAGATGCTTCTTACAAAATTTCTTGAGTAACCCACACCTCTTATCTCGGCTCCGATGCGGGGAATATTTGTAGCAATTCCTTTTACATAGCCTTTGGGTTTCCAGTTCTTTTCAAAACCTTCATCAAAAGATTTTATGTCGCGGCTGTCGGCAGCAAACGTATTGGCGTCGTTCTGTGCTTTGTTGTCTGTTTCCTGGCTGGCGATAATTTCTTTAGGCAGGTAGGCAACTTTGTAAGCAGCGCCACTTCCCTTTTGTGATAATATTTCTATGTAGTGATAACCGAATTCTGTTTTTACAACACCCTTGCTGCCCACTGGATTCAGGAAAATGAAATCGTTGAAAGCGGCTACCATCTGGCCGGAATAAACATTTTCATACACACCGCCTTTATCCTTACTACCCGGATCGTCAGACAGTTTTGCACAAACCGTATCAAAGTTGGAACCGGTGCTGATTGCATTGCGGATACTGTCGATTAAGTTCTTAGCCGTAGCAGAATCTCTTACAGGGTACATCGCACCGCTTTGCTGATCCCGCTGCATGGTGGCCACCAGGATGTGACGAAGATTAACTGTATCGGGCATGGTGCGAACCCCTTCGAGCTTTGCCAATACATAGCTGTTGCCATCGAGGTAAGGACCATAGATGCCTCCTACCGGTGTTCTGAAGATGGAATCTTTTGCAGCTACCTGTATAGTTTTTCCGCTGATGTAGCCTTTGTAATAATTGGTAACACCTTCGCTCATCAGGAATTGCTCCATATCGGCAGCAGCAGCAAAATCTTCTTTTTTAGATAACAGGCTATTTTTTGTTTCAGCACTATCAGCAGCACTTGGTGCAGCGCTGAAAGTAACATAGCTGATGCTGCGGCTTTCTTCCTGCTTGAAATCATCTTTGTGTTTGCTGATATAATCAGAAATTTCTTTATCAGAAATCTTGATAGTGCTGTCTGGTATGGTAGCATAAGTCTGCCTTACCATAGAGATGTTTGCCATCTGGCTGTTATCGGCATTTTGTTTTTCTACAAACCAGCGGGGAAAGTTCACACTGTTGGTGAGCAGTGAAATAAATTTTTCAGACTTGCGTATCTGCTCCAGTTCGTTGATGTAGCTATTGATATTTTCTTTCTGTTCTGCTGTTCCTTTTTTCAGCATCTGGTCAATGTTCTGTTTGGCCAGCGTTGCATTGTAGTTGCCTGCCTCATCGCTGAATTGTCTTTTCAGGTCGGCCGGTGCATTGGGTCCGTATAAAATGTCGCCCAGTTCCTTTTTTCCGATCTGGAAACCGAGTTTATCAATCTCTCCGTAAAGCAATACCCGGTTGATCTCCTGGTTCCATGTTTCTTCCACTGCCTGGCTGTTCAGTATTGCCTGGTCGATGTTGGCACCATACTGTTGTTTCATATTCGCTTCCATCTGCTCCACTCTCTTGTTGAAGTCTTCGAAGCCAATGCTCTTACCATTTACTTTACCCACAGTGTTTGAACCTGAAAATCCTCCGCGGCCTTTACCGGCAAAATAGTCAGTAAGAATGAATCCAATTAAGGCCAGGGCAATCAATACCACCGATACTTTGGCACCCTTGTCCCTGATCGTTTGAATGATAGACATAATACAGTATTATTCTTTTATAAAAGGAATGACCCGTCCGTCCAAAAATGGGTTCGATACGGGCGGGCAAAAATAGGGGAAAAACTGTGGAAAATCGCTAAAAAAAGCCCCCTTGCGGGAGCTTTTAAATATGGTAAAACCGTTGTTTAGTAGCCGGTTGGGGCCTATTTCTTCTTTTTGGGGTGTACCAGGTTCATTTCCTTTACCAGGTGGCCGGCCCCGGCGTATTTATCTACTATAAATAATACATAGCGGATATCCACCATGATATTGCGGCAGATAGAGGGGTCGTAATTAATATCACTCATGGTTCCTTCCCATACCCGGTCAAAGTTGAGGCCGATAAGATTGCCGTAGGCATCAAGGGCGGGGCTGCCTGAGTTACCGCCGGTAGTGTGGTTACGGGCTATGAAACAAACAGGCATTTTACCGTTGCTTCCGTACTGGCCATAGTCTTTGTTTTTATACAGCTCTCTGAGTTTGGCCGGTAAATCAAATTCATAATCGCCGGGTTTGTATTTGTCCATCACCCCGTCGAGATAGGTGTAAAAATCATATTGAACAGCGTCCCTGGGGTTGTAACCTTTTACATTGCCGTATGTAACCCGAAGGGTGCTGTTGGCATCCGGGTAAAATTTCTTTTCTTTCATCACCTCCATCTGCGCCTGCATATAAGTACGGTTCAGCTGGTTGATCCTGGTTTGAAGCCCGGTGATGTTTTTTGAAACAGTGCTGTTGTAATAATTACTCAACTCAGCTATTAACTGGTTGGCATGATTCATATCATTGGCGGCCATCACTATTTCCGGACTGGAAGACAGTTGCTGCAATACTTTATTTCCATTCTGGAACAGATCTACATTAGTATATAATTCATCGGCGAGTTTATTAATGTCATTGTTGTTTTCTTTCAGCTTATTCAGCAGGTAGGGAGCTACAAATTCAGCCGGCTGATCTTTTATGAATTTATCCATCAGTGCAACGAAAAGTTGCTTATCCACCACCGGGCTGTATTCCTTATAGATTTCAGCCAATCTTTCTTTTACACCCGGCAACGCATTACTGAAACCTTTTTCCCCGTTTTTCTCTTTGGCATTGCGAAGGCTGTTGAGCTGGTTGACAATAGCAAACGCTTCTATGCGGCTCATAGTCTCATTAAAGAAATCACGGGCAAGGGAGTATTTTTCGAACTCGTTGTAAGTCTTGGCGAGATCAAGCAACAAGTTTCCATACGCTTCTTTCCATTGCGGATTTGCGTTGACTCTTTTTTGAAACTCTGCTTCATAGGCTTGTTTTTTACCCAGTGCATTGGTGCTGGTGAGTCCTAATACTTCGCCCTGCCATTTTTTCCATGAGTTGGCAATGCCGGCATACTTGGCAGCATACTGAATTTTGATCTGCTCATCTCTACGCATAAACCCATCTATCACCGCCAGTGCTTTGTCACGAATGGCAATTTTTACGGGGTCATTTACTTTCATTATTTGTTCTACGGCTGCAGAATGTAAATATTGGGTGGTTCTGCCGGGAAAACCAAAGACCATGGTGAAATCATTTTCTGCCACCCCATCGAGTGAAATAGATAAAGAACGTTTGGGAACATAGGGCACATTATCCACTGAATATTCGGCCGGTTTATTATCCTTGCCGGCATAGATGCGGAACATAGAAAAATCACCGGTGTGACGGGGCCACATCCAGTTATCAGTATCTTTTCCGAAATTACCAATGGATGATGGTGGTGCGCCTACGAGGCGTACATCTTTATAGGTTTCTGTTACAAACAGGAAATATTGGTTTCCATCAAAAAAGGCCCTGATAAAACTATCCTGGTAGCTTTCTTTTTTTACATTCTTTCTTAACTCGGCAATATTTTTATCAATAGCAGATTGTCTTTCTTTTTCATCCATATTTTTTGTTACCCCATTCAACACCTGTTTGGTCACATCATCAATACGGATGATGAAAGTGACGAATAGCCCGGGGTTGGGAATTTCCTCTGCATTATTGCGGGCCCAGAAACCATCCCTTATATAATTATTCTGAATGGTGGAATGGTTTTGAATAGCATCAAAACCGCAGTGGTGGTTGGTGAGTACCAGGCCTTTTGAGGAAATTACTTCACCGGTACAGAAACCACCAAAACTTACAATAGCATCTTTCAGGCTTCCTTTATTAATATTATATATATCAGCGGCGCTGATCTTCATACCCATGCTTTTCATCTGTTTTTCGTTCAGCTGGGCCAGCAGTTGTGGCAGCCACATTCCTTCATCAGCTTTGGTAACAGAAAAAGCAAAGAGTAAAAAAGCAAGCAATGATTGTTTGAGCAACTTCATATGGAAAATTTTATTGGATGTAAAATTAGGTCATTCATGAGTAAAGCTTATTCCGCTTATATATTTAGTAAACCATATGATTTTACTCATGTTGATTGTTGTAAAAACGATTTTTATGCTGTTGGCTGATAGTTTTTTCTCCCCATCAGGATGTGAATTCAAATGATTTTATGTGGATATCCCTGATGTGAAACGTGGATATGAAACTGAAAGTTTAGGAATGAAGTTTTTAGTTACCGGGTAAATAGTTTACCGGTGTACAAAACTCACTTTTTTTCCGTTGGATATTAACATGCCTCAAATCGTTCCACATTGTTGATTTTTTTCAGGTGTCGTTTTCACAATGCTGTGGATATTTTCATCAAATGCAGTATTAGCCTGCAAACATGATGTGGATTTCCTTGTTATTAATGTGAATTACTTCAAAACAGTAATTTTGTCTTATTGATTTATCCACCAATTCACACCTGTAATAATAATAAGCTCTTTTTTAAAAATATATATTAATAATACTATTGTATTAATACAGGCGATGAAAAATTTTGTTTTGAAAAATTGCCGGAGTTGACTGAACATTGCCCTCCTGAATATCAGCCCCGGAAAAAAGTAACAAGATGAGCACCGAGAAAGTAATATTGGAAAATGCAAAAGCCGATGTGGAGTCAAAAGGTTTCCTGGATATTGACCTGGATCCCACACTGGATCTTTTTGCTGCCATTGAAAGGTTGAAGAAAGAAAAAAATGCGGTATTACTGGCGCACTATTACCAGGAGCCGGATATACAGGATGTGGCGGATTACATTGGCGATAGCCTGGGGCTGGCACAGCAGGCAGAAAAGACCAATGCGGATATGATCGTTTTTGCCGGGGTTCATTTCATGGCAGAAACAGCTAAGATTCTGAATCCAACAAAGAAAGTAGTGATACCTGATTTGAAGGCTGGTTGTTCGTTGAGTGACAGTTGTCCTCCTGCTTTGTTTAAAAAATTCAAAGAGCAGCATCCTGATCACAAAGTGGTGAGTTATATCAACTGCAGCGCCGGCATCAAAGCATTAAGCGATGTGATCTGCACCAGCAGTAATGCCAAATTCATTGTAGAAAGTTTTCCAAAAGACCAGCCATTGATCTTTGCACCGGATAAGAATTTAGGTGCTTATATCAACAAAGTAACCGGGCGGAATATGGTGTTATGGAATGGCGCCTGTATGGTGCATGAAATATTCAGCCTGGAAAAGATAACCAAGTTAAAAGTCCGCCATCCTGAAGCAAAACTGATTGCCCACCCGGAATGCGAAGAACCAATATTGCGGATAGCAGATTATATAGGATCCACTACAGGTTTATTAAAGTACACACAAACCGATTCAGCACAAGAGTATATTGTGGCAACAGAAACCGGTATTTTACACCAGATGATGAAGGCTTCTCCGGAGAAGACATTCATACCTGCGCCCCCCAATAATAGCTGCGCCTGTAATGATTGCCCGCATATGAAGCTGAATACCCTGGAGAAATTATACCTGTGTATGGAGTATGAAACACCGGAAATTACGATGGATGAGGAACTCAGACTGGCTGCCAAAAAACCGATTGACAGAATGCTGGAAATTAGTAAGGCTGCCGGACTTTAATCAGTGATTTAAGGCTAAAATTTTTGATTTTCCGGGTTTTGCTGTATACTTGCACCGGAAAGAGGCTGATAAGTATAGTTCTCCCAGGCTTTAGTTCATCATTTACCCGCCTGTTTCTTTCAATATAAACTCAAAATTTCAGATTTCAAGATTGGTTACTGCGAGTTGTGATTAACATCAAGTTTTTTATATGTACGATATTCTACAACTGAACGACATGCTCGTTCCTGAACTGCTGGATATAGCCGAGCAGTTAAAAATTCCCAACGCCAAAAAGTTAAGTAAGCAAGATCTGGTTTACAAGATATTGGACAGCCAGGCAATAGCCGGGGCTAAAGGCGCTAAACCAAGCGATGATGGTAAAAGAAAGCGCATTGTTAAAACCAGTACCAGCACTGGCGGCAGCGAAGAAGCGGTGGTGGAAAGCGGTGATGAAGAAAAAACCAATACCAAAAAACCTCATATGGCTGTAAAGAAAGAAGCCCCTGTAAAGCGGGGACGTAAAAAGACAGATGAAAAAGAAGTAGTGGCTGATGTAGCTGAGCAATCAGTACCTGCCGCTGAACCGGAAATGGATAGTAAGACAGCACAACTTGCCGAAGCTATTTTGAATGAAGCCAGCCAGCAGGCTGCTGAAAATACAGGACAAGGAGCCCAAAATAAAATATATCCTCAGCGCCGTGAACAACAGTTTAATGTAGAGTTTGACGGGGTGATATTGGGTGAAGGAGTGTTGGAAATGATGCCGGATGGATATGGATTCCTTCGTTCTTCGGATTACAATTATTTGTCTTCTCCGGATGATGTCTATGTTTCTCCTTCCCAGATAAAACTATTTGGTTTAAAAACAGGCGACACAGTGCATGGAGCAGTACGTCCTCCAAAAGAAGGAGAGAAGTATTTTGCTTTATTAAAAGTAGATACCATCAATGGTAAGAGCCCGGAAGAAGTTCGTGACAGGGTGCCGTTTGACTATTTAACTCCCCTGTTTCCTTATGAGAAGCTGAATTTATTTACAACTGCTTCTGATTATTCTACCCGTATCATGGACCTATTCACCCCTATAGGTAAAGGCCAGCGGGGATTAATCGTGGCGCAGCCGAAAACAGGTAAGACGATGTTGTTGAAAGCCGTGGCCAATGCCATTGCGGCCAATCATCCTGAATGTTATCTGATGGTGGTGCTGGTGGATGAACGTCCGGAAGAGGTGACCGATATGGAACGCAGTATTAAAGGAGAAGTGATTGCTTCCACTTTTGATGAACCGGCTGAAAAGCATGTGAAGGTTTCTACCATTGCTTTGCAAAAAGCAAAACGCCTGGTGGAATGCGGACACGATGTGGTGATCCTGCTTGATTCTATTACCCGTTTGGCAAGGGCGCATAATACAGTGGCTCCTGCATCTGGTAAAGTGTTGTCAGGTGGTGTGGAAGCAAACGCCATGCAAAAACCAAAGCAGTTCTTTGGCGCTGCCCGTAAAATTGAGGGAGGCGGATCTTTAACGATCATTGCTACAGCTCTCGTGGATACAGGAAGCAAAATGGACGAGGTGATATTTGAAGAATTCAAAGGAACCGGTAACATGGAATTGCAACTTGACAGAAGATTGTCTAACAAACGCATCTTCCCTGCTATTGATATCGTGGCATCCAGTACAAGGCGTGATGACCTGTTGCTGGAAAAAGATGTGTTGCAGCGGATGAACCTGCTCCGTGTTTACCTGACGGATATGAATACCGAAGAAGCAATGAGAGAGTTGCAGAACCGGATGAAAGGAACCAAGGACAATGAAGAGTTTTTGGCGAGTATGAACAGGTAATGTGATAATTAGCTGATTTGAAAATTTGATAATGAGCTGCTTTATTAAAAAGCAGCTTTTTTAATAAATGGATTTTTAATTTTCAAATTAGATAATTTGTAATTTGATAAATTGGCTGTTGAGAAAATACATATTGAGCAGTTTTTAGAGTTGGCAAAAGACCACCCGGTTTTTGATGTAAGAAGTCCGGGTGAATACAATCATGCACATATTCCCGGCGCTTATTCCTTGCCTTTATTCTCCGATGAAGAAAGAAAAGTAGTGGGCACTACCTACAAACAAGAAAGCCGTGAACAGGCAATAAAGGCCGGTTTGGATTTCTACGGTCCCAAAATGAAGAAAATAGTAGAAGAGGTTGAGTCCCATTTTGCTGAGCAGAAACCACGACTCACGACTCAGGACTCAAGACTGATACTCATTCACTGCTGGAGAGGCGGGATGCGCAGCGCAGCGGTTGCGTGGCTGCTGGACCTGTATGGCTTTAAAGTTTATACGCTTATTGGCGGGTACAAGAAGTTTAGAAATTATGTATTAGATACTTTCAAAATTCCTTTCCGTTTCAATATACTTGGAGGATTCACCGGTTCAGGTAAAACGGAATTATTGAAATCGCTGGAAGAAAAAGGAGAAAAAGTGATCGACCTGGAGGGTATTGCCAAACACAAAGGATCTGCTTTTGGCAATATTGGTATGCCGGAGCAACCGAGTCAGGAGATGTTTGAGAACCTGCTGGCACAAAAGTTGAATGAAGCCGGAGTTCAGAGGTCAGATGACGGTTCTCATACCTCAAACCTCAGACCCCAGGTTTCCGGCATCTGGCTTGAAGATGAGTCGCAGCGCATCGGACATGTAAACATTCCCAACGATCTGTGGGCCACCATGCGCCGGTCGCCGGTATTTTACCTGGACATCCCTTTTGAAGAAAGACTCAAACATATTGTACTGGAATATGGCCAATTGGATACCGAAAGAATGATTGGGGCGATAGAGCGAATTAGCCAAAAACTGGGCCCACAGAACGCAAAATCAGCCATTTTATGGCTAAAAGAGGGCAAAATCACTGAAAGTTTCGAAATTTTGCTCCAGTACTACGATAAGTTTTATTTCAGGTCTTTACACAATCGGGAGGCGCTGGATACGTTATTACATACGATAAAGTGTACATCCGTATCCACAGAAAATGCCAATATCCTTGTTCGTGAAACCCGTCTGCAACAACAAAAGTCTTAGGCTTACAGCCCTGCTGCTCGTTACCCCCTTGTTTTTCTATGGACAAAGCCTGACTGGTTTATGGGTTGGCTCCGTGCATAACGATAGTGCCACCGTCCGCAAAGACCAGTCATTTGAAATCGCCCTGACCGAGTACCGCGGCAAAGTATATGGTTATTCCCGTAGCGAATTCATCGTAAACGATACATTGTATTACATTGTAAAAAGAGTAAAGGGAACCATTGAAGGCGATCTATGTGAGGTCACCGATGATGAGATAATCGCTTATAATTTTCGGGGCAAACTTGATAAGGGAATAAAAGTAACCAGCACATTCCGCCGCAACAAAGGAGACAGCACCTGGTACCTTGCCGGCACCTGGAAGACCAATGCCACCAAACGATATTACTCTATCACCGGAAAAGTGGGACTGGAGGAAGAAAAAGACCTGGCAGCCTCCAAAATTTTTCCACACCTGGAAGAATTGAAGCTTGCCAATGATGTGGTGTTTTACAAAGAAAGAACTGAGGGAGCACCGATTGTAAAAATTGCAAAGCCCGAGAAAATAAAAACGGAATATTCTACCGTACCAGAAATTGCTTCATCAACTGTTGACCTTGTTGTTGCCCAACCACAATTTGAAAGAGCAGAATCAATACCAACTGTGAAAAAAGCGGAAAGCAATCTGCCTAAAACAGATACAAAAAATATTCCTGCGTCAACCGTTGATATACAACCTGCGGCTGTTGAAACAAAGATGGCTGTAAATAAGCCACCGGCAGAAGAACCTATAAAAAATACAGAAGTTGCAGCAACAATAAGTGATACAAAAAAACCAGATGCTGCTGTAGCTGATAATAACGCTGCAAGTAGTAAAATAAGCAACCCTGACATTGCCAAAGCAGCCGTGAATAATCAACCAACCGTTGATGCCGATAAAAATTCAGTAATCAGTAAAGCCAATACTCCCGACAACGTAAAAATTGCGTCGGACAAACAACCGGCTACCGTTGCCGAACCCGTTGCAAACAGTACCACAAAGCAAGTAACCGGTGATAAAAAGACAATAGCTGCCCAATCAACAACAACTATTCCTGACAACAAAGCAAAAAATGTTACGGACAATAATAGCGTTACGCCGGTTGTTGCAAAAAATAATAAAGCCGCAGTTATTACATCAGCAAACACCAATACTGTTGTTGCCAAACAAGAAGTAACTACAGGCAAGCCTCCTGTAAAGACAACCAGTGCAGCTGAAAAATCAATTTCAACTTCAAGAGATAACAATACGACAGCAAAAACAACTACTGTTGCCGGTTCAACCCAACCCATCATTTCACCAGTTATCAACCAAGCGGGTAAGAATGATGCAGCGGATGAAAAAACAATGGCCGGGGTTAAAGCCGTAGAGAAAAGAGAAACAGCAAGCACTCCTGTTATTGAAAAAGTTCCGATACCTGCAGTTGACATCACACAGAAAGCCGCATCTATTGCCGGAAGAAAATCTGAATTCTCACAGGTCGTGAACTTTACATCAGACAGCCTGGAGCTGGCCTTGTATGATAATGGAGAAATCGATGGAGATACTGTAAGCCTTTTCCTGAATGGCGAAGTGCTGATGGCTAAACAGGGCCTAAAAGCAAGCGCCATTAAGAAAACCATTTACATCACACCGGGTAATGAAGATTTTACATTGGTACTTTTTGCTGAGAACCTTGGAAAATATCCTCCCAACACCGGACTGCTGGTGGTGCATGATGGTGAAGATGTGTACAATCTTCGCTTCAGTTCCGATTTTCAGAAGAGTACAGGTATAGTTTTTCGCAGAAAGAAATAAGCTAACAGGGTTAACTTTGAAGGCTTAAGACTTCTGACTCATGACTATCGACTCCATTAGACTCACTCAATACTCACATGGCGCCGGTTGCGGTTGCAAGATTTCTCCCAAAGTGCTGGATGAAATGCTGAAGAGCAACATCTCCCTTCCGGATAACGAGAAGCTCCTGGTAGGAAACAGCAGTAAAGATGATGCAGCTGTATACGATTTAGGAAACGGCACAGCGCTTATTTCAACTACCGATTTCTTCATGCCCATTGTGGATGATCCGTTTGACTTTGGAAGAATAGCCGCCGCCAATTCTATCAGCGATGTATATGCCATGGGCGGAACGCCGTTAATGGCCATTGCTATCCTGGGATGGCCCGTTGAAAAGCTGCCTGCAGATGTGGCGCAGCGGGTGCTGGATGGCGGACGCAGCATTTGTGCAGAAGCCGGTATTCCTTTGGCGGGCGGCCACAGTATAGATTCTCCCGAACCGATTTTTGGTTTGGCCGTCACCGGGATTGTGCCAAAAGAAAACCTGAAACAAAACAATACCGCACAGGAAGGTGATTATTTGTTTTTGACCAAACCACTTGGCGTTGGCATTTTATCTACTGCACAAAAAAGAGGATTGCTGAAAGAAGAGCATCTGCCGGGAATGATAAATCAGCTTACAACATTGAATAAATTGGGTGAAGAGCTGGGAAAAATAAAAGGCGTTACAGCCATGACGGATGTAACTGGCTTTGGCCTGCTGGGACATTTGATAGAAATGGCAGAAGGCAGCGGCCTTAGTGCAGAAATTTATTACGACAAACTGCCGGTAGCCGAAGGAGTAAGAGATTATATTGCCCAGCGCATTTTCCCGGATGCCACCACCCGAAACTGGAGCAGTTACAGTGATAAGGTGAAGTTTGAAAAAGGTGTGAACGTAATGGAGGCCTTTACATTATTACCCGACCCGCAAACAAATGGCGGATTGCTGGTGAGTGTGAAAGAAGAGGCAATTGAAAATGTAAAGAATATAATTGGAAAAGAAATTTTACCTGTTGGTAGAATGATAGCAAGGGGAGAGAAAAAGGTTTGGGTGAAATAAATTCTTAAAAGAAGCAACAATTAATTTTTTTGTTTATCCTTCAACCCAAATCATTGCGCATCATAATTCACCATAAAAAGACACTGGATTTCAGCTGCATGATATCGTCTTAATTGGATGTTGTCAGAAATTGTTCGCGGAAACAGAATAAGCAATTAGTTTAAACCTTGCCTATTATTTACTTCTTCTTCTCCAAAAACACTTCCGTCATCATACACCTTACACTTCCGCCGCCGGTTTGTTCAATGGTAGGAATGGCAACAGGTAATAGCCTGGCATAGGCTTCCAGCATTTGTTTCTGTTCTTTGCGCAGCGAATCATTCGCTGTCTGGCTGAGTACCAGCAGGTGTTCGCCATTATTATTCTTCACCTCCAGTATATTGCCGGCAAAAGCATGCATTTGTTCCCTTGTGATGGGAATGATGCTGTGGTGCGTTGATTCCAGCAGTTGCCGTACAGCTATCAGCTCCCATTCTTCCTCAATGGCTTCTTCACAGAGCACACAAAACTTTTCTCCCAAACTCATCACCACATTGGTATGATAAACAGGAAAGCCATCTTTATCTGTTGCAAGGAAAGCAATGGCCTGGTAGTGGTTTTCTGCGGCAAAGCGTTCCAGCACCGCAATATTGGTTCTTTCGGATATGGCCGCATAGATCATTTTATTATCATGGTCCATCACCATACTGCCCGTTCCTTCTAAAAACCTTCCTTCCGCCTCAAATTCACTCCAGTCTTGGAAATCTTTTACGTTGAATTTTTTTTTCAGCTTTTTTATTATGTCATCTCTTTTCTCATGGCGCCGGACAGGCGCATACATCGGGTGAACAAAAACCTTACCGTTGGGCGAAGTGCTTATCCAGTTATTGGGAAATACCGCATCGGGTTTTACAGGTGTTGGAGTGTCTTCTATAACCAGCACATCAATGCCGTTCTTTTGCAAAAGGCCCACCATGTTATCAAACTCAGCAAGGGCATTTTGTTGTAAGGCTTCACCGCTCACTCCTGTTCGTTGCTGAAAGAGATTATCAGTAGCGGTCTGCGGGTTGAAACCAAAAGCGGCGGGCCGAATCATTAATATAGTAGAAGCAGCAGCCAGGGTAAGTTATTTTTAAAAACGCAGGATATTATGATAATAAAGATATCTTTTGATGATAGCTGCGTTAATCATCATCATAAAATCAGCGTTCGGTTAGTTTATCAATTCTTTTTGCCAGCTCTCTGTCTTTACCTGTTACCACATTTCCTGCATCATGTGTGCTGAGCCATATCTCTACGGTGTTCCAAACATTGGTCCACAGTGGATGGTGATTCATTTTTTCTGCTTCTATTGCCACTCTCGTCATAAAGGCAAAGGCTTCGCTGAAATCAGCGAACTGAAATTTGCGGTATAGTTTGTTATCGCTTTCCTGCCACATGGTACATTTTTTAAAAACTAAAACACCAGGTTTTCCTTATTCTTTACCTGCTCAATCGGGATCTCCGTTACCAGTTGCACCCCATTGAAACTTTTAATAGCCTGTATGGTTTCCTGCATTGTTTCATCCGCCACCGCATCACCTTTCATAAGCCATAGGAAGTCAAGATGTTTAAACTCGGGCAACAGGTACTCGCCGTCAAATTTTGTATTATATAAATAATGCGATAAGAACCGGGTGGGTTCATTGTATTCATACACGGTAAAGAAATAGTTTCTTCCTTTTCGGAGCAATGGAATTTCAAGATCACTGTTGAGGCGAAAATTAAGACCGATAGTATTATTCAGGTGCCAGCAAAACTGGTAGTCTTTGAGGGGCGCCATGATGCCCAATAGCCGGGTGTCTTCAAAGAAACCCTCGGTCATTTCCTTTGTGTCAAGGATCAGCTTATTGCTGCGCTCAGCCATACTAGAAATATACTGTAAGTTACAACTTAGAACTCAACAGTTCGCTCCAGCGTTTCGTTACCTCTTTTAAATTTAACTACCGTCTTGTCTCCTTTCTTGAATTTGCCTAACGCCTTCATATAGCTGTCCATGGAGGTAATGGGGTGTTCGCCCAGCTGAATTACAATATCTCCTGCCTGCATTCCGGCTTTTTGCGCCGGCTTGCCTTCGGTAACACCATCAGCCCTCATTCCTGTTCCTGAAAATGTGTAGTCCGGCATGATGCCCATCGAAACACTAAATGTTCTGCTGGAAGTGGTTTGCGCCTCTCTTGTTTTGGTGAAAGCCAGCTTTGGTGAATTATTCGTTGTTTCAATGAGAGTCTGTATATGAGAAATAATTTTAGCAGTTCCATTGTAGTTGATGCGCTCAGCATCATCAGATGGTTTGTGGTAATCGGTATGCAAGCCTGTAAAGTAAAAAAGAACAGGAATATCTTTTCTGTAAAAAGAAGTATGATCACTTGGGCCGGTGCCGCTGGAATCGTATTTAAATAGGAAATCTTGTTTTTCTTTTAAGAGGGTTGAGTTATAAAACTCCCCCCATTTGGGAGAAGTACCATAACCACCCACTGTCAATGCTTTTGTACTGTCATTCAGCCGGCCCACCATATCCATATTGATCATGTAGTTAGCCGTTTTCATGTCAATAGTCGGGTTCTCGGTATAATATTTTGAACCATATAATCCCAGCTCTTCCCCGGAGAATGCAATAAAGAGATAGTTGTTGTTTTTAGCTTTTGATGCATTCAGTTTTCGGGCCAGTTCAATCAGCGCAGCTGTACCGCTGGCATTATCATCGGCCCCGTTGTGTATGAGCTTTTCCCCTGTCCGCAGCATAGAGTTGCCGTCCTCACCAAATCCCAGGTGGTCGAAATGGGCGCCAAGTATCACAGTAGTGGCTGCGCCATTATCCAAAAAACCGACAACATTGTGGCCTGTTCTTTTCTTTTCAGCCAGGTCAACATTTATCTTCAGGTTAAATGAAGATTCGGCAGGCAGGAAGTACTTCTTCGCCTTCTCCTTGGTCACATACAAAACGGGTATTGAAAGCATTTCTGAACGGTCCTTGCCATTGAATTTCAGGTTATCCTCAATGGATGAGCTATTGTATAAAATCACAGCGGTGGCGCCACGTTCTTTTGCTTTTTTGGCATTGTTGCGTATATAGTCATTCAGGTCAAAATGCGGGTTGCTTTTGTTTTCTTCAAGTCCATCTTTCAGATCAATAATCCACGGCATCTCTACTTCCTGCAAAGAGGGAGAAACAAAGGCATCAATACTTATATTAGGAGAAAAAGGAAAAGCGAAGTATTCCTTTTCTTCTATTAAACCATCTCCATTTATCATGAAAAGTGATTGTGGACTCATGATTTTACCGTCATTCACTTCAAAAGGCTGATAATATCCGTCAGTTCCTTTTGGAGAAAGACCAATGGTTTTGAACTGGTTGCTGATGTATTCCATCGCCTGCTGTTCTCCTGCACTCCCGGTGCGGCGGCCTTCTAATTTATCATCTGCCAGGAAGGTAATATGTGCTTTCAGGTTTTCAATAAGCTGCTTTTCGGTTTTGGAAGCCTGTTTGGGTGCAGCACAGGCCACCAGGAACAACGCAATGACAAACACTCTCAATAAAGATGATACCATGATTTTAGAATTGAGTTGCAAAGGTATTAATGCCCGGCCGTAAAGGTTTTTTCCAGCATCATTTTTACGTCATTCTTTTCCCGTTTGCAGGGGTTAAACACCGTATTTCGTAAGGTCAATCCATCCGGCAGGATTACTTTTGCAAACTTTCCTCCTTCGGGCTGGTTAGTGCTTGTTGAAGTGAAAAACAATCGCTTACATATTGCATTGGTTGGTAACCCCAATAGCGGCAAAAGCTCCCTGTTCAATTGCCTGACCGGGCTTAATCAAAAGGTAGGCAACTTCCCCGGCGTAACTGTAGATAAGAAAACAGGTTCTTCTCAAATATCCCCTTCGTTGGCGGCCGAGATCATAGATCTTCCCGGCAGCTACAGTCTTTATCCAAAGAGAATGGATGAATGGGTTACGTATAAAGTATTACTGGGCCAGGACAGTGATATGAAAGCGGATGTTATTGTGGCCGTAGCGGACGCCAGCAACCTGAAGCGAAACCTGCTTTTTTGTACACAGCTTATCGATTTGAAAGTTCCGGTCGTCATTGCCCTCACGATGATGGACATGGCTAAGCGCAAAGGAATCAAAATAGATATCCCGGCATTGGAAAGAGAATTGGGTGTGCCGGTAGTGTCGGTAAACCCGCTAAAGAACAAAGGCATCCCGGAACTAAAAAAGGCCATTGCACTTACTGCACAACAAGCATATAAAGTGCCGTCAAGAGATTTCATTGACAATAAATCATTCGCTGCCGAGGCTATCAACGAGCTGAAACTGGATTTTCCGGAACTGAGTGATTACACTGCGATTCATTATCTCATCAATCATGAATCATTTTTGCTCAGCGGTAAGGAACAGGAATTAATAGAAAACATAGAAGTAAAAAATAATTTCAATCCCACCAAAACACAGGCGGAGGAGATATTGCAGCGCTACAGCCGGATCCGGCAGATCATGCAGCAGGCAGTATCGGAACCGGACCCGTTGCAGAAATCATTATTTACCGAGCGGCTGGATAATATATTCCTGCACCGCCGATGGGGTTATCTTATTTTATTGGCAGTGTTGTTCCTGTTGTTTCAAAGTGTTTTCTGGTTGGCGCAGCACCCGATGGACTGGATCGAACTCGGCTTTGCCAAGCTCAGCGGGGCACTATCGGCATCATTGCCCGACAGCCGGTGGACGGACCTGTTGATTAATGGAGTGATTGCCGGTCTCAGCGGCATATTGGTATTTGTGCCGCAGATCATGATTTTGTTTGGGCTGATAACACTACTGGAAGATTCCGGCTATATGGCAAGGATCAGTTTTTTGTCTGACAGGCTGATGCGGGCAGTAGGCTTGAACGGGAAAAGTGTGATGCCGATGATCAGTGGCTTTGCCTGTGCAGTGCCCGCCATTATGAGTGCAAGAAATATTGAGAACAAGAAGGAAAGACTGCTCACTATATTGATTACTCCGTTGATGAGCTGTTCGGCAAGGTTACCTGTATATACTATTCTGATCGGCCTGGTTATTCCGCAGGGTTATTTATTGGGTTTCTTGAGTATACAAGGACTGGTGATGATGGGGCTATACCTGCTTGGCCTAATCATGGCGCTGATCGTTTCTTATGTGGCGAAATGGTTTATCAGGATCAAAGAAAAAAGCTTTTTTATACTTGAGCTTCCCACCTATCGTTCGCCCCGGTGGAATAATATTTTGCCAACAATGCTGAACAAGGCAAGGATATTTGTTTTTGATGCTGGTAAAATCATTATGATCATCAGCCTGGTACTATGGGCACTTTCTTCGTTCGGCCCCGGCAATACCATGCACAATATTTCAGAGCGATATGAACAATTAAAAGCACAGCCCGGCGCTAATATTGAACAATTAGACAAGGAATATCAAACCGAAAAATTAGAAAGTTCCTATGCGGGCATTATTGGTAAGTCCATGGAGCCGGCCATTCGGCCGCTGGGCTATGACTGGAAAATAGGTATTGCTTTGGTAACATCTTTTGCTGCGAGAGAAGTTTTTGTAGGAACGATGGCTACTTTGTACAGTGTAGCCGATGACGACGATGGCAGTTTGTTACTCAAAGAAAAAATGAAAGCAGCAGTAAGACCTGACGGAACGCCGGTGTTTACATTAGCTACGGGTTTGTCGTTGCTGCTTTTTTATGTTTTTGCCATGCAGTGTATGAGCACACTGGCCGTAGTAAAAAGGGAAACCCGCAGCTGGAAGTGGCCAATCATTCAACTGGTATATATGACAGCACTGGCTTATGTGATGAGCTGGCTGGTATATCAGTTGTTCAGGTAATTAATTGTCGCCCCAATACTCCCACAACAACTTTGATATTTTCCTTGCCATGGCCCAGGCCTCATTGTCATGGTCCCACCGGGTGTCTTTATTGTTCTTGGTAAATATGCAAAATACATAGGGGTTCTTGTGTGCATTAACGATCATCGCTTCGCTTCGGCTGGCATTCACACATCCGTTCTTACTAAAAACTTCTATCGTTGGTGGTATTTGTGAAATGGCTTCATCCTCATCCCAGTAGTTACGGCCCAGGCAGCGCATCATTCTTTCGCAGGCAGCTGCGGAGAAAACCTCATTACAGTAAATTTTTTCAAACAGCGTTCCCATTTCTTTTGGAGTTGTTTGTCCCCATTGATATTTGGTCCGGTATTCTTCACGGCCCGTGGTTCTTGAGTTGACTCTCGTTTCTTTTAATCCCAGTGATTCCATTATTTCATTGATGCGGGTGCCGCCGCCGGCAAGGCTTTGTAGCCAGAGGCTGGCTGTATTATCGCTGGTGGTCAGCATCAGCAAGATCACCTTCTTTAGCAAAATTTTCTCGTTGTTTTTAAACGAACCGAGTATATCTGAACCGGCATAGAGCAATGAATCTTTATAAACAAGGCTTGAATCGTAGCTCAATTCTTTTCGTTCAATTTTATCCATTATGCCTGTGAGTATTGCTACTTTCACAATGCTGGCGGTAGGAAATATTGTATCCGCATTGATGGATACGGCTTTTCCGGTACGAAGGTTCTTTACATAAATTCCAATATCGCCATTGAATCCGTTAATGGCCTCCCGGAGTTTTGATTCAAGCCGGCGATCTTTTTTTTGCGAAGCAACCAGAAGTGGGGCTATCAGCAATAACCAGAAAATATTTTTCATACAACTATTGAAAAGATTATCAGCGGTACATATAATCAATCACTAAGCTGCAAAAGGCCCGGATACCCGTTTTCATTCCAGCCTCATCTACAAAAAAATCAGCCGTATGATGTGGCGGTGCTGTTTTGGGATCTTTTCCTTTGGGGCTTCCGCCGAGGAAGAAAAAGAGAGCAGGTGCTTTTATGCCATAGTAAGAAAAGTCTTCAGCGCCGGTGGTCCACTCGCCTTCTTTTACATTTGCGGCGCCCGCAGCGGACTCAAAAGACGGCAACATTTTTTTTACCAACTCCGGGGTATTATAAGTTACCAGTGTTTTAGTGTCAAAACTTACATCTGCCAAAGCCCCGTTTGCCTCTGCAATTTTTTCTGCTGTCCATTTTATACGCTGATGTACTTCGGTTTGCATTTTGCTGTCCAGTGTCCGGATGGTTCCGCTCATCTCACAATCTTCTGATATGATATTCTGACGAACGCCACCATTTATTTTACCGACGGTGATAACAACCGGGGCTTTTGTTAATTCCATCTGCCGGCTTACAATGTTTTGCAGCCCCTCAATGATTTGTGCAGCTGTTTGAATGGGGTCAACTCCTTTCCATGGTTTTGAACCATGACTTCCCTTACCCTTTACTTTTATGGTAAACCAATCTGCCGATGCCATATAAGCTCCGGGCTTATATTCAATCTTTCCTGCTTCGATATCCGACATGATGTGAAGTCCGAAAATGGCATCGACTTTAGGATTGTCCATTACACCCTCTTTGATCATCAATGCAGCGCCACCTTCTTCACCTTCGGGCGGACCTTCTTCTGCCGGTTGAAAGATGAACTTAACAGTTCCCGACAGTTCATTCTTCATTCCTGCTAATATCTCAGCCACACTCATTAATATAGCAGTGTGTGTATCGTGACCGCAGGCATGCATGACACCAACCTCTTGTCCGTTATAGGTTGTTTTTTGTTTGGAAGCAAAAGGAATATTCACTCTCTCGGTGACCGGTAAAGCATCTATGTCTGCCCGCAAGGCAATGCAAGGCCCGGGCTTACTTCCTTTTAATATACCTACAACACCTGTTTTCGCTACATTCTCTTTTGTTTCTATCCCCAGGTTTTTCAGGTGGGCAGCTATGATCTTAGCTGTGCGAAACTCCCTGTTGCCGAGTTCGGGATTTTGATGAAAATCCCTGCGCCACTCTACACATTTGGGTTCTATTTTCTCGGCAGCAGCAAATGCTTTTGTTTTAAGTTTATCGGCTACCGGTTGTGCGGAGGCCAAAAAGGAGAAAAGCAAAAACAAAGAAGTAACGAGACTTTTTTGCATAAGTAAATTTTTATGAATTTACTGTAATTGGGCTTTTACCACACATTATTACCGCCTTTCATGAATTTATTTATATTTAAAGCCCAATGCTGCTGCGACACCTACCATTTCTAAAGGCTGTGTTGTTACACAGTGTTACTGCTTTTGGCGGGCCACAGGCACATTTGGGGATGATGATGAAGACTTTTGTCCGGTGTAAGCCATATGTTTCCGAGCAGGAGCTTATGGAGTATAATGCGTTTTGTCAGCTTTTGCCCGGAGCATCTTCCACACAAACACTTACACTAATTGGTTATAAAAGAGGTGGAGTACCGCTGGCTGTACTTACACTGATAATCTGGATATTACCCGCCAGCATTTTGATGGGTGGGCTTTCCTTCCTGCTACAGTATATAGATCAGCGGGAGCTCGGAACTGATATTTTCAAATTTATTGCCCCTATGGCAGTAGGCTTTCTTGCTTTTGCTGCGTTTACAGCCTTCCCCCTTGCTGTAAATAATTTTATTACTTGGGTAATAATGCTGGCCGGAGCGGCTACCACATATTTTCTTTTCGGGCAGGCATGGGTTATACCTGCCGTTATTATTTCCAGTGGAATTGTTACGAATTTAAGTCGTAAGCGAATTCCCCAAACTGAACAAAAGCCAAGAAAAATTAAATGGTGGAATTTTTGGCTTTTCGGAATTATTTTCATCACTGCAGGAATTGTGAGTGAAATGGCGAGAAAGAATGATTGGCCCAACAGAAGACCTATTAATCTTTTTGAAAATACCTACCGGATGGGAAGCCTTGTATTTGGGGGAGGACAAGTTTTGATACCCATGATGTACGAGCAGTGGAGTGTTCGTCCGGAGGTAATTAAAAATAAAAACCCCAATGCGGTACAGATCGATGAAAATGATCTTTATACAGGAATGGGAATTGTACGGGGAATGCCAGGCCCCGTTTTTTCCATTGCAGCCTTTACCGGGGGCATGGCATTGAAGGACATGGGAACCGAGATGCAGGTGCTGGGGTGCCTGATCGGTATGATTGCCATTTTTTTGCCCAGCGCATTGCTGGTTTTATTTTTCTATCCGATCTGGAATAACCTAAAGAAATACGCCGCTGTTTACCGGTCCTTAGAAGGAATCAATGCAGCGGTAGTTGGTATAATGGTGGCGTCCACTATTTATATAACAAAGGATATATCTATTACTGAGTTGAAAACTGTTAGCCTGCTTAATGTTGGGGTTATGTTAGGCACATTTCTCTTGCTGAATTTTACAAGGATTGCACCGCCTTTTATAGTCTTAGCCTGTTTATTGCTGGGCTTTGTTTCCTTTTGATCACTTTTTATAATAACCGCCTTTTTCAATTTCTTCCAGCACTTTATCCGGGAGTAAATAGCGGACAGATTTACCGGATCGTATGTTATTACGTACTAGTGTAGCCGAAATTTCCAGCAACGGGGCGGATACTATTTTAAGATCGGTATTCATTGGATTGCGTATCTCAAAGCCGGGACGGGGATAAACATATATCGGGTAGTTTTTTAAAATAACCTCGTAATTTTTCCATTTATCAATATTCTGGAAACTATCGCTGCCCATGATGATACAAAATACATGTTCAGGATTTTTTTCTGCGAGATATGCCAGTGTGTTGACTGTGTAAGAGGGTTTAGGCAGGGAGAATTCGATATCTGAAACCTTAATTCTGTTATCTTCTTCAGTTGCCAGCCTTACAAGCTGCAGGCGGTGAAATTCATTAAGCAGCCCTTTTTCGTTCTTAAGCGGATTGTGAGGCGAAACGATGAACCAAATTTTTTCAAGGTCTGTTTCATTAAGGAAATGATTGGCAATAATTAAATGGCCAACATGGACAGGATTAAAGGAGCCAAAATATAATCCTATTTTCATTAAAATATTGATAATCAATTACTTAATTCTATTAATATTTGATCAGCTTCGTTAAGACGAAGGCTAAGGTGGTATCCTGCAACCTGAACAGATACCGGATCTCCCAATGGCGCAACCTGCTCCATTAAAATCCTTTCACCGGGGACACATCCCATTTCCATCAGTTTTAGAAAAATTTCGTGGCTGTTGAACTCCTTAATGGTGCCTTCCTGGCCCGGTTTCAATTCGGATAGCTTTACAATCATTTTTCTATAATTACCACAAAGCTAATCTTGCTGATTTACATTTGCTTACGAAATTTGAAAAATGGCACATTCTGAGAAGATCAGGTTCTTTTTCCCTTATAAGACAAATCTTACTGAAAGATCAAATCTGAAGGTCTTTTTAGAAAGGATATTTCGAAAGGAAGGAAGGATGTTGGAGAGTTTAAACTATGTTTTTTGTTCCGATAGGGAGTTGCTACAAATCAACAAGGATTACTTGGGGCATGATTATTACACAGATATTATAACCTTTGATTTATCGGGACAGAATAAGACAATAATGGCTGAGATATACATTAGTGTCGAACGGGTCAGGGATAATGCAAGGCAATTAGGAGTTTCATTCAAGGAGGAATTGCACCGGGTGGTTTTTCATGGTGTATTACACCTGTGTGGGTATGGCGATAAAGATGAAAAATTATCGAGGAAAATGAGAGAAAAGGAAAATTTGTATCTGAATCAATACTTTAAGTAGTGTTTCCCGTGGAACGTTTAGGTTAAGCAGTTTCGATTGTTTCCCGTGGAACACAAGGTTATTCCAAAAATATGCTTTTAACAGAGGTGGTTGAAGTGTACCTTTGCACCCCATGTTTCCAGAATACGATGTAATTGTAGTTGGTGCCGGTCATGCTGGCTGTGAGGCTGCCGCCGCAGCGGCAAATCTTGGTTCCAAAACCCTTTTGGTAACCATGAATATGCAGACCATTGCTCAAATGAGCTGTAATCCAGCCATGGGTGGAATTGCCAAGGGTCAGATCGTAAGGGAGATTGATGCCATGGGTGGTTATTCTGGAATCGTAACCGATCTTTCAACCATCCAATTCAGGATGTTGAACAGGAGTAAAGGTCCAGCTATGTGGAGTCCCCGGGCACAAAATGACCGGATGCTTTTTCATCTTAAGTGGAGGGAATTGCTGGAAAAGACACCCAATCTTGACTTCTACCAGGATATGGTTAAGGGGTTATTGATAGAAGGTAAAAGATGTACGGGTGTGATTACCGGCATGGGGCATGAAATAAGGGGAAAATCTGTAGTGCTGACAAACGGTACCTTTCTAAACGGAATTGTACATATAGGTGAAAAGAATTTTGGCGGCGGAAGAATGGCTGAGAAGGCGGCTACTGGAATAACTGAACAATTGGTTTCCCTGGGATTCGAGAGTGATCGATTGAAAACCGGTACACCCCCACGAATTGATGGGCGTAGCCTTGACTATAGTAAAATGGAAGAACAGCCTGGAGACAATGAAGTCCTGGGGTTCTCATTCCTGGTTATCGAAAAACCTAAATCTCAAAGAAGCTGTTGGATAACATATACCAATCAAAAGGTTCATGATATTCTGAAAACAGGGTTTGACCGTAGTCCTATGTTTGCTGGCCGGATTGATGGAGTAGGTCCCAGGTACTGTCCAAGTATAGAGGACAAGATCAACCGGTTTGCAGAAAGGGAGAGACACCAGCTGTTTGTTGAGCCGGAGGGCTGGAATACCGTTGAAATATATTTAAATGGCTTCTCGACATCACTTCCGGAAGAAACACAATACGAAGCTCTTCGTAATATACCTGGTTTTGAAAATGCCCGAATGTTCAGGCCAGGTTATGCTATAGAATATGATTTTTTTCCCCCTACTCAGCTTAATTATTCATTGGAAACCAAGCTGATACGAAATCTTTTTTTTGCTGGACAAATAAATGGAACCACTGGGTATGAAGAAGCGGCCTGCCAGGGCTTAATGGCTGGCATCAATGCCCATCAAAAAGCAAAAAATCTTGATCCGTTTATTTTAAAAAGAAGCGATGCTTATATCGGCGTATTGATAGACGATCTGATCAGCAAGGGCACACAAGAACCTTACCGGATGTTTACTTCAAGGGCCGAATTCAGAACATTACTCAGGCAGGATAATGCAGATCTGCGATTGACAGAAATGAGCTATCGACTTGGTCTTGCTTCACAAGAAAGAATGGATAGAGTGAAAGATAAAAGGGAGTCTGTTGAGAAAATAAAAACTATTCTGAAAGAAACGGCCATCGAGCCGGATGAAATCAACCAATGGTTTGCAAAAATCAATTCTTCCCCTATTTCTGAAAAGCAAAAGGCACAAAAGATATTGCTGCGCCCGGATGTGGAATTAGATGAATTTGCAGACGCTGTTCCAAAGCTAAAAGAAGCATTATCGCCTTATACAAAAGAAGCTATTGAGCAAGCTGCTATCCAGGTTAAATATGATGTGTATATAGAAAAGGAAAAAGAACTGGTACAACGAATGTCTCAACTGGAAGAACTGGAAATACCAGAAACATTCGATTATAAAAAAATATCTTCTCTTGGTAATGAAGCAAGAGAAAAGCTGACCAGGGTAAAGCCCCGTACCCTTGGCCAGGCCAGCCGCATATCAGGTATCAACCCCAGCGATGTACAGATTTTGATGGTATTTATGGGCAGATAATTACACCCAAAATTTCCAGCCAATTTATCTTTTCCTCAGTATAAAATTTATACTGAATAACTACCTTTAATTAACATTATTAAAACCATTAAACCTTAAATAAAAAATGAAAAAAAAGTTTTTCCTTCTTGTAATTGCAGCCATTGCATTTTTATTCCCAATTACTAAAACAGAAGCACAGCAATACAAACTCCGCCAGGTTACCAAAGTGATGGGCATGAATACAGAATCCACCATTTATGTGAAAGGAATGCGGAAGCGTACAGAACCCGGAAGCATGATGGGCATGCCCGCCAGTCCCATTACCATAGAACAGTGTGACCTGCAGCGTACCATCAAGATCAATGATAAAAAGAAACTCTATTATATAGAACCCTTTGCCAAAGATGACGAAGAGGTAATTGATGAAGATGTAAAGACTGTTCCCAAAACAAAAACACCACCAAAACCTACAACTACACAAAAAGGGGGCATCATTTATATTTCATACAGTATTACTGATACCGGCGAGAGAAAAAAGATGTACGGTTTTAATGCCCGGCATGTATGGACCAGTAATAAAATGGTTCCCTCTCCGGAATCCTGTACCATGAAGGACAGCTTGTTGATAAAAACAGACGGTTGGTATATTGATCTTCCGCAATTCAATTGCCCCGTCAACTATAAACGATATAATAATCCACAACAAACTGACCGCCAAAAACCGGAATGTACCGACAAATTTGTAACTCGTCGCCGCGGAAAAGGAAAGCTTGGCTTTCCTCTTGTAGAGACAACCACCATCATTATGGGCGATGGTAAAAAAACCACCAGCCAGTTTGAAACAAACCTGGAAACATTAGAATTGACAACAGCCAAACTGGATTCAATGTTGTTCGAAATTCCCATTGGATATACAGAAACAAAAAATGAACAGGATCTGCAGGACAAACTGGATATAAATGACATCATGAATCAGTACAAAAAGAATAATAATAACAACGATGATAATGATAAGCCCGCAGCCAACGATCCAAAAGGTTCCGGAAAAATAAGAATCGGTGTACTGACTCCCACAGGAAATGACGACATTAATTCTTCTGAATTACAACAATATCTTACCGGCATTTTAATAGGTGGTAATGTAGAAGCAGTGACCGTATCCTCAGAAGAGGAGGCCAAAAGCTCACAATGCGATTATTCTCTTGCCACAACATTTGTTAGGATAAAAAGCGGCAGCAAGGTCGGTGGATTACTGAAAGCCGTAAAAAATGCTGATCCCAATGCAGCATCTTCTTTTACTATTGAAGCAAATATGATATTGAAAAACCTGGCAGATGGCTCAGTGAAAACACAGCCTAAAATAGACGGAAAATTTGAAGGTAAAATTGATGATGCTGCTAAAAAAGCGATGGATGATGGCAGTCGCCAGGTGCTGAGAGCCATTAAGTAAAATGAAATGTATAATAAAAAAGGAAGGAACACTCCTTCCTTTTTTGTTGTTTCACTCTCAGGCAACTTCTTTGAGTGGCGGACTCGTAAGGTCTTCTTCCTGTAATTCGATCCTTCTTGTAATATCATTCAGGGATGAAAGACGCTGAACGGTGTAGGGGATTGTATCCAGCCCGGATACAAAGCGTTGAATATAGCTGTAGATACCAACCAGGCTGCCAGCTTCAATACCTGCACCGGCTGTTTTATTGGTAATTAGCAGTGAGACGCCAATGACAACCATCACCAGTATTTCCATTAGCCCGAAGTTCCATGCTTCCTGGTCGCTGATCCTGATCTGCCATTTTCTTAGATTGTCATAATGCTGTTTGATCAGGTGTGTATTGCCGGTGGAGATAACATCAACCTGTTTTTCCAGTTCATCATTTTTTTGCTTATTAAGCATTTTCATTCGTTTACCATACAGGTAACTTATTGCTACAACAGGTAAAAGTATACTCAGGCACACCAATACTACAGCCGTATCATAGAAGAACAAGAGAATTAGTGAGCCAAAAATGCTGTACAATGCTTCGATAACATACACGAGGTCAAACTCTAAAAAATCAACAAACTCTCTTGCAAGGTTAGAGTGTGCACTCAGTTTTGAAACATCAGATTTGCTATATCTCCGAGCAAGAAACTTTGTTACCAATGAGGTATAAATAGCCGAATATGTTCTTGTATCCAGCCGGTGACGGATGGTACCAATCAGAAGCCAGCCAAAATGAACGGCAGATAAAAGTATCAACCCCTGGTAACTACCTTTTATCAGGTCGTTTATGGCTACACCCAGGAAAAAAGGCCTGAGCAGGGCTCCCAGCATTTCCAGTGAAAAAAGAATATAGGTCAGCACCAGGCGGCTGCGATGTTGTAACATAATCTGTTTAAGTACGGCAAAACGGGACATAGTTCATCTTTTTAAGATAAATCATCTTATGAGTCAGTAAAATTTAATGGAGTAGTGCTAAGACTGTTGGGTTGGTAAGTCGTTTAACCCGTAACGGGTTTGCTCCCGCAAATTTAAAGTATTTCCGTTTTTGCCCGAAATACGGCCCCGGCATTTTGGTGATTCACATTGACAATCAAATGGTTCCATGTTTTCATCGAGAAAATCTGAATAGTCAAGTGTAAGTTCTGTTCCGCTGGTAATGTCTTTCAGCGCCACTACATTCAGCCCGTCAAAAGCGGTATTGGGATCACAACAATGATTTTGAGGAGCCCACTCAGACGGATCCTCGTCCCAAAGGATAAACACTTCATTACTGATTGGATAAGCGTATCGCCGGAAATGAAGTTTCTCATCTTCATTCCAGTTTTTTTCTACGAATCTTTTTGTGATGATTCGCTGGGCTTTTCCCTCACCCTTAAAAATTATTTCGCCTGCTTTGATTGAGCGGATTGCATAAATACCATAGCCGGCAATGGAGTTGCCCTTCATTAAATAAGGCTTTTTCTTTCGTTGGTGCCTTGCTATACCTTCTTTAATAATGTGCCGCAGAAAACCAGTCTGGCCGATACCATCATGTTTTAATATATAATCGGCAGAGCCTTCGTAGCCGTCTTTATAAAAAACAGAACAGGTAAAATTTATTTCGAGGAAATAAACTTCGTTTTTATCATTCACCCTGAAGTCGAGCCGGGCATAACCCACTCCATTGAATCCTTTGAATATTTTCTCCGTAGCTGATCGCAGTTGTAAATCCAGCAACTCATCAGTACATGGCACATTACAATCGGGGTGCAGTTCGGATGTTTTTAGTGCATAGGTTTTAAAAGTTCTTCCTTCGGGAAAAACATATTCGACTGGTTTAAAAACTGTACAGCTATGTTCATCCGAATTGGCTGCCACCAAAACGGTGAATTCCCTTCCTGGAATATATTCTTCCACGAGTAATGGCCCATACTCTTCAATAATGCTGATACATTTTTGCTGCAACTCAATTTTGTTGTGTACTAGCGAATGTTCATCTACTCCCAGGCTGTCACCTGCTTTGGCGGGTTTGACGAATAATGGGAATTGCAAATGATTTACAGCTTCATCCACATCTTTCAGTTCATGAATAATAACATAGCCGGGTGTTTTCACCCCTTCACAATAAGCCAGGTATTTCATCAGTTCCTTTGGCGGATCATATAGCTTGGTGGTGGGTCCCGTAAAAGGAAGATTCAGCAATTCCAGCGTATAGATAACATCAATGCTTGGCACTTCCCATTCCAGGTAACCTTCGCAGAGATTTATGAATATGTCGTAATCCTGCTTACTTAATTCTTTAAGCTGTTTGTATGTAGTGAGTTTGTTTAGAAAAACATTGTGTACCGATGCATCAGGAATTAGTGGTGCAAGATCTCTTGGCGGATCATAATTCTTATAATCAACCCCGGTGGTGGAATAGTCGGGCTGCAGTACACAAACTTTCATGGGTTGCTAAGGTAATAAGGCGGGAACACTATTTCACCTTAATAATAGTTTTGTTTTTTGCTGTTCTTTTATTCTTTGCGGGTACTTGTGTAAGCACACTTCTTCTTAATGCATCCTTTAATATCTCTCCAATCACTTCAGTGAAAGAAACGCCGGAAGCTTTTAAAATGGCGCCAATAGAAGTATAGTTTTCATCCTCGCTCAGTCCGCATTGGGCATTTACTTCCAGCATATATAATTTTCCCGTAGCAGCATCTTGCCGGATGTCGATGCGGGTATAGCCTTTTCCGCCGCAGGCTTTGTAAGCATCAAAACTTAGTTTTTTTAATGATTTAACCAATTCCCCCGTCACAGGCTTGTATTCATAAAAATTTTCATTTTCCGGCATGGGTGATTCGTCTTCATAGATCTCCCACAACCGGTCGAAGGATAAAAACTTTTCTGATTCGGGCAGGGATTGATGAAAAATTCTTTCTACCGGTTCATAAACCATACAATTATCGGGGTCATCGGCAGACCCGGTAATAAATGTGGTGTATTCGGGGCCAGTGATAAATTGTTCTGCAAATAAGCCATCAGCCAATAGGTTCCACCCACGGTAGCCCTTTGCAATTTCTTCCACCCGGCTCACCAACTCTTCTTCCGTATTCACTACATTTTTTACAGACACCCCCATGCTGCCGCCCGAAACTGCTGGCTTAATAATGAGCGGAGTTCCTATTCGTTTACAAAGCCCTTTTACAGAACCTTTCTTTTCGGTGATCACCCTCCATGCCGCAGTTGGCACCCCTGCTTTGTCAAATGCTTTCTTCATCGGGATTTTGGAGGTGGTGATATTATAAAAGCGAGCATCAGACCCGGTATAAATCAGGCCATATTTTTCCAATTCATGTATAACAGAAACACCCGGTGTGCCGTTTACTTCATCACCATCACACAGGTTGAGGATAAGAGGTGTTTTGCCTGTTTTGTCATCAGCAATGGATTTAATTACAGATCTGAAATTATCCATGGTTACCGGCTGCCACTTCCATTCCGTATCCAGCTCTTCAAAAACCCGGGTGTATTCTTTTATGCTTTGGCTGAAATCGTAATAATATTGAATGTTCGAATCTTCCGACTCAAGGTGCGGAGCGAGGACCCAAACGATATACGGCTTCAGTAATCTTTTCGCTTCATCGGTTTTCATTCGTCAGGCTACTTTTTTCCTGGCATCTTGCTTTGCCAGCTGTTGTAGAATAAAATCGGTAAGCTGGTATCTTTCTCTTGCTTCTTTTGATAAATACGCTGCACCCTTTATTTTTCCCTGGCAGCAGGCATGGCCACAATAACAATCAAACGACTGGCTCATCTTCCATTCAGTAGAGGGATAAAAGAAACTAAGCTCATCGCCCGGCATAAGTTCTTTCAATGCCACTAATTCCATAGTGGTGGTATTGAAGAAAACATTCGGTTCGCAACTATGATTTACATACTGTAAAAATTCCGGCTGCAGGGTAATGTGTTTGCCAATACCTATTTGTACAGTAAGGTAAGTGGGTTCCGCAGAGATAGTGCTGGCAGAAAAGTCAGCAATTACTTCTCCGGGTTGAAAGGCTTTTAATGCAAACAATCCGTTTTGTCCGTTGTAAATATGCTGACGTACTTCAGCAATTTCATGTGTGCTTACAATGCGGTAAGCAATGCTGTTGGCTGGTTCCATAAATGGGTTAAGTAAGTAGTAAAATGAAGTTATAGATAAACTTCAATGTGACAAGTCTAATGCTGTTAAATGTGAATAATTAATAATAGATGACTCCGGGTTAACAAAGAAACTTATCAGCAATCTGATCATTCATTATGGTGTAAATTTGCCGTTTCTATTATTGCAGCGGAGATACTGTTGCGGAAACTTTTGCAGATGCGGATCATTATTTTATCGGTTCTCATATTTTTTTCAGGTGTCATAGCGTATTGTCAATGTACCGGTGGTATAAACAGCTTTCCCTATAACGAAGGTTTTGAATTATCTGATGGTGGATGGACCTCCGGTGGTACCGGAGATGACTGGGCCTGGGGTACACCAGCGAAACCTGTTATCAATGCTGCCGGTGGTGGCACTAAATGCTGGGTGGTTGGAGGTTTAACCGGAAGTACTTATACAGATGGCGAAGCTTCCTGGCTCCAAAGCCCCTGTTTTGATTTTACCAATTTGCAATATCCCTACATTGAATTTAAAGTGTTTTGGGAAATGGAGCGCCGCTTCGACGGAGCAAGCCTGCAATACTCATTGGATAACGGTGTATCATGGGCAACGGTGGGAGCTGCAACAGACGCTACCAATTGTTTAAATACAAACTGGTATAATTTTTCACCAATAACTTACCTGGCCCCGCTCAGCACAACAAGAGATGGCTGGTCAGGCAATAGGCAATCAACATCAGGCAGCTGCCAGGGAGGCAACGGAAGCAATGGGTGGGTAATAGCTAAGCACACTATGCCATACCTGGCGGGAAGACCGGGTGTAATATTCCGTTTTGTTTTTGGTGCCGGAACTATCTGCAACAATTATGATGGGTTTGCCATTGATGATATCCTGATAAAAGAAGCACCGGCCAATGATGCTTCATTTACCTATAGCTGTGTAAACAGCCGAACAGTCAACTTCGCCAATACGTCTGCACTTTGCCCGGTAACCTATACATGGAATTTTGGCGATCCGGCTTCAGGAACGAATAATACATCTGCTGTCATTAATCCCTCTCATACTTTTTCCGGGCCGGGAAAATATACAGTTACTCTTACAGCCAGCGGACCAGATAATGCACCTTCAACTTTTAGCAAAGACATATATATAATAGATGCAGAAGTGATCATGCTGCAGACGGTAAATTGCCAGACCAACACCGGCGGTTCGCTAACGGTGGATGTAACGGGTGCCGATGGCCTGCCGCTGAATCTGCTATGGAATACCACACCTCCGCAAACAACAACAATTATCTCAGGACTGTCAGAAGGGTTTTACAATGTACAAATATCTGGCACCGATGTTTGCCCGTTAACAGCCACCGGTAAGGCCGAAAAAGATTTTTCCTGCTCCGGTATTTATTTTCCTTCTGCCTTTACACCAAATAATGATGGCCGGAATGATGGCTTTGGTCCTTTAGGAAGTTTATTATCATTGACAGATTACCAGTTAAGCATTTATAACCGTTGGGGAGAAAGGGTTTTTTATTCCAACAATCCGTTTGAACGATGGAAGGGAAAAGTAAAGGGATTAGAAACCGACAGTAACATATTTGTATGGTATGCAGAATTCACCATTCCCGGTAAGCCGAAAGAAACGAGAAAAGGAACGGTGATGGTGATCAGGTGATTAATCTTTCTGCAAATTCATTGATGCCACCACCATTCTTATTTCACCATAGCTGATCTCCGGCGGCAGCTTTGCTTTTGCAGGA
>CAZWIM010000024.1:39640-43492 GCA_964634265.1 uncultured Chitinophaga sp.
CACCATTCTTATTTCACCATAGCTGATCTCCGGCGGCAGCTTTGCTTTTGCAGGACCAACAGTTGTGCCATCAAAGTCTTTCAATGCTTCCATAATCATTACAGCTTTTTCCTTACCGATTACTTCTTCAATATTTATTCCGCCGCTGCGGATGAACTGGCACAAATGACCCTCGATGGTACTAACAGCCAGTCCTCTTTCTTTGGCAATTTCAGCAATTGTTTTTCCTTCTTTAAATAAGCGGAATGATTCAGCATTACTGTCTCCCTTTTTCTTAACCGTTCCGGTTTTGGGTTTTCTTTCCCGTTTCGGAGTTTTTTCAGCAATATGAGAAGACAGATCATGTTCGTGGCAATATTCAAGAATAATATCTAAGAAAGACTTTCCATACTGCCGGATCTTTGCCTCACCCATTCCACTGATCTTTTTCAATTCTTCCAGTGATTGAGGAAGGTAACGGGCCATCTCATCTAATGTCTGGCTGTTGGCTACCATATATATTGGCAAATCCTTTTTTTCACAAAATGCGTCCCGTTGCTTTTTTAATTGCATGTATAAAGCCGGGTGAGGGCTGTCTGTTTTCTGTGCAGAAGCACCGGCGTACACATTAACCGGGAATGCGGGCAGTACAAAATTTTTTCTGCGCTGATGCCAGGCAGCGATATCTATCTTTCCCGAGAAACCGCCGAGCAAATGTTTTTTGGCTGCAAGCCCGGCAAACACATCTTTCAACAATTCATTACACTCCTTTGCATGCTGCTTACTGTCGGTAATAATATCCGGTTGTTGTAAAAACCGGGTTACACTGTCTGTTTCATTGTTGAAATGAGCGGCGGCCCTCACAGCTCTTTCCTGCAACGCTTTGTTTTCTTCCGGCGGTTCCGTTTGCAGAAACTGGCCCTGCAGCCAGCTATGAAATTTAACTGCTGTATCCTGTAGCGGATTGAGTTGGTCCAATAATTTTTCAACCCATTCTATTGCCCCGCCGTTAAATGAATCAGCATTTTCCAACACATATTCTTTCAGCGAAACAGCAGTGTTGATAACAGCAGCATAATTAAATGTGTCGACCAAAATTCTCAACTGGTATTCTTTTTTGGCCTGTGCTAATTCATTTTGCAGTTGTACAGAAGAAGAACTTTTGCGAGCAAACTGTATGATCTTAGGGTCAGTCAATAAGCTGCCGGTTTTGATTTTACTTTTCAGGACCAGTCCGTCTAAGCTGGTGCAACGGCTAAGCGCCACATACACCTGCCCCGGCGCAAAAGCTTCTCCCGCATCTATGATCACTTTGTCAAACGTAAGACCCTGGCTTTTGTGAATGGTGATGGCCCATGCCAGCCGCAAGGGAAACTGTGTAAAACTGCCGAGCACATCTTCTTTCAGGGTTTGCGATGTTTTATCAAGGGTATAGCGGATATTATCCCATTTTTCTCTCTCCACTTTTATTTCTGTGTCATCGCACTGCACAAACACGGCATCTTCTTCCAGCTTTGTTACCACTCCGATCTTTCCGTTGAAATACCGCTTACCCCTGTCAGCAATATCATTTTTGATGAACATTACCTGTGCACCCACTTTCAGGTAAAGCGTTTCATCGGCCGGGTAAGCATTTTCCGGAAAGTCATCTTTTACCTGGGCATCATATTGCACGGCTGCTGTATTCAGCTGCTGCAGTTGAGATACATTTATATTTCTTGCCTGTTCATTGTGTGTGGTAAGTATGATGTAGCCATCATCTTTTTTTCTCCTGACAGAAGGATTGTAGCGGGACTCGAGAATATGCAAACCATCTTCATCCAGTTCATTATTCCGCACCTGGTTCAGTACCCGGATAAATTTCTCTTCACTCTGCCGGTATATTTTATCAAACTCGATATAAAGAGGCTGTTCTTCTTTTATCACCTGGCTATCGAAAAAATAAGCACTGTTGTAGAATTCTGATAAGTGCCGCCAGTCTGTTTCCTTCACTACCGGGGGCAACTGAAACATATCTCCGATAAACAGTACTTGTACACCGCCAAACCGTTCATGGTGTCTTTTGCGGATGTGGCGCAACACAGTATCAATCGCATCCAGCAGGTCGCAGCGTACCATGCTTATTTCATCAATGATCAGCAGCTCCAGTTGCTGCAGCATTTTTCTTTTATCATGATTAAAGCGAAGCCTTGCCGGCAGGCTATGCCGGTTATATACTTCAGTATTGGAAGTGGATGTGGCAAAACCAGTTCGTTGCTGGGTAGGTAAAAAAATACCGGGAGGTATCTGGAAAAAAGAATGAATGGTAACACCACCTGCATTAATAGCTGCTACGCCGGTTGGCGCAACGATCGCCATTTGCTTGGGACAGTTGTCACGGATATATTTCAGAAAAGTGGTTTTGCCCGTTCCGGCCTTACCGGTCAAAAAGATATTGCGGCTGCTTTGGTTCACCAGGTCGGCCGCTAATTGAAAAAATATATTGGATGTATCGGGAGTGAAAGCTGCCATTGTTTTGGTTTTTGCCACAGATTACACAGATTAACACAGATCATATTGTTTCGCAATAGATAAAAATGTAGTGTTGAATATATCAAAAAATCAGCCGTTTGTGTTCTAAGCTCTTCTTGCCGAAATTTACAATAAGCCCAACCTTGCAACCGGAGGCTCTCATGTAGTTAAGCGTTTGGGAAACATGTTCATCGGCTATTCCGTCTTTACTGGATTTTATCTCCAGAATAATATTTTCAAACATGACAAAATCTGCAAAATACTTGTGTTTTAAAATATTTCCCTTGTATTTAATGACATATTCTTTTTCTCGGCAAAAAGGAATATCAGAAAGTTGCGCCTCGGTCTCTATTGCATCTTTGTAAACAATTTCAGAAAACCCGAAGCCAAGCACCCTGTGAACCTCCATACATAAACCGATTATTTTGTAGGTTTCACTTTTTTGAAAAAGCTTTTCCATATAAAAAAGAGTAAGCCACAGACTAACGCTAACACTTTTCCTGGTACCGGCCGAAGGCCGGAATCTGTGTTAATCCGTGTAATCTGTGGCTATGAATATTACGCTTCTTGCTTTGCGCCGAGCAGCAACAACTCATTCACCTGTATTTCAGTGATGTATTTCTTGTTGCCTTCTTTGTCATTATAGCTGCGGCTGATCAGCTTGCCTTCAATGGCAACTTCTTTTCCCTTGCTCAGAAATTTTTCAGCGATCTCCGCCACTTTACCCCAGGCTACAAGATTGTGCCACTGGGTTTCTGTTACTTTCTCGCCTTTAGCGTTGCGGTAGTTTTCGCTGGTGGCCACACTAAAACGGGCCATCTTTTTACCACTTTCAAGAGTTTTAACTTCAGGTGCATTACCCAGGTTACCGATCAGTTGAACTTTGTTTTTTAATGCGTACATAACTTTAAGTTTTGTGTCTCCGTGTGTTTGTGTTTGGCGGAAACGGTTTTTAATTTATTTATCTCAGTCTCCCGGCCGACGTCTTAACCGATTGACAACACAAAGATGATAGCGCCGAAAAGCCGTAGCCGGTTTTTACCCGTTTACTCCCGAAGCTAAACGTGTAGAAACGTTTGTACACGGATAAAATGTTGTATTTTAAGCCTCTGAAAAAGCCTTATCAATGCCTGCATCCACTACTGAAACCCGGAAATGCCTTGCCTGCGGAGCCGTTCTCCGGGGCCGTGCTGATAAAAAATTCTGCAACGACTACTGCCGCAACAACTATAATAATGAACAAAAAGCCAGGGGTGGACAAAGTCCGCTGGTGCGGAACATCAACAATGCATTGCTGAAGAACCGGAAGATTCTCGAAGGCCTTTTACCCGAAGGAGAAGAAACCGCCAAAGCCAATAAAGA
>CAZWIM010000024.1:43592-45339 GCA_964634265.1 uncultured Chitinophaga sp.
TTTACATTTGCAGCATGTCAAATCCTGTAATCTGTATTGGCGCATCCCTGGTGGATGAACTCTTTCATGCCAAAGAAGAATTATTGCTGGCCACCACCACCGATGCTATGGTGACCAAAACTGCCGGTGGCGTAAGCCGCAACATTGCACATCAACTGGCTTTACTGGGAGTGCCGGTGCAACTCATCAGCGTATTTGGCAACGATAGTGATGGCGACTGGCTGAAACAGGTATGCCGCAGCGCCGGTGTGCAAATGGATGCTTCCATTACTAAAAACGGCTTGTCGGGAAAATATACCGGCATCCTGAATGTGGACGGCTCTTTGTACACTGCATTTTTGACCAACGCCGCCAATCACCTCATCACACCGGAGCACCTGGAAAAGTATACCGACCTGCTCCGCACCGCTTCTTACATTCTGGCCGATGCCAATATTAATGTAGACACCGGTGAGTGGTTATTGCAGTTCAGCCACAGCACCGGCATACCTTTTATATTGGAGCCTGTTTCCGTTCCCCCGGCAAGAAAGTTCAGAGGGGTAAAGCTGGAGGGTTTATATATGGTAACGCCCAACGAAGATGAGCTGCCCGTACTTTGCAGCGACCAGGCCAGTATGGTGCAGATGCAGGTACAGGAACTCCTCGATGGCGGTGTGCAGAATATCTGGCTGCACAACGGAAAGATGGGATCGGCCCTTTACCAGAAAGACAAAGTAACCACCCTGCATGCGCCCAATATTGAAGTGGTGGATTGCACCGGCGCCGGTGATGGTTCTTTATCCGGTTTTCTTCTTGGAAAGTTTTTAGGCATGGATGACAAAGAATGTATGAAGCTGGCCCACACTTTATCCGCCGAGATCTTGCAGGTAAACGGTGCTATCGCCACACACCTGAACCAGGAAAAACTGTTAGGACTTATATCAAAATATTATCCGGGATAGATTTTTATTTTGTTACCTGGGGCGGTAATAATGATGAGCTGTTGTTGCAAACTTATCCTGAGATAACGAAGGGCATACATAAACGTCCCGTTTTCATGGCAGCAGAGCGACTTTCATCCCCCCTCCCCGGAGGGGCAGCAGTATCTTAGCATAAAGAATTGTTGAAAGGGGTGGGTTAGTTAGTATAACCCACCCCGGTTTTTCAAAGCAAAACGCTTACTAAACCCGCCCCTCCCGGGAGGGGATGTGAACCAAAGCAAAAACAACATGAACCCATACCTCCATATACACCCCGCAGTACAACAAGCCCTCACCCACAAGCAACCCGTTGTGGCCCTTGAGTCCACCATCATCTCTCATGGCATGCCTTACCCGAAGAATGTAGAAACAGCACTCGCCGTAGAACAGGTAGTGAGGGACAACGGCGCTGTGCCCGCCACCATTGCCATCTTCGATGGTAAATGCCATGTGGGCTTATCGGCAGAGCAGGTTGAATATTTTGGAAAAGCAAAAGATGTATGGAAAGTCAGTTTGCGGGATATGCCCTATGTCATCAGTAAAAATTTATACGGCGCTACCACCGTTGCCGCTACGATGCGGATAGCAGCGATGGCTGGAATAAAAATATTTGTAACCGGTGGCATTGGCGGGGTACACCGCGGTGCCGAAACCAGCATGGATATTTCGGCCGACCTTACTGAAATGGCCCAGACCTCTGTGGCCGTTGTTTCAGCGGGAGTAAAATCCATCCTGGATATTGGGTTAACGCTGGAGTACCTCGAAACAAAAGGCATACCCGTAGTTAC
>CAZWIM010000025.1:0-44781 GCA_964634265.1 uncultured Chitinophaga sp.
GCTAAAAAAAATTATCTTTGCCGCTCTTTAAAAGGTCCGGTAGCTCAGCTGAATAGAGCAACTGCCTTCTAAGCAGTAGGTCACAGGTTTGAATCCTGTCCGGATCACAAAAAAGCCTCTCCATTGGAGAGGCTTTTATATTTAAAAGAAATGAAGAAGTAAAAAAAGCGAAGTTTATCAGAAATCTGGTTCAGGTAAAGAATATATCAAATGAAAAAGGTCCGGTAGTTCAGTTGAATACCTGCCTGCCGGCAGGCAGGGAGCAACTGCCTTCTAAGCAGTAGGTCACAGGTTTGAATCCTGTCCGGATCACAAAAAAAGCCTCTCATTTGAGAGGCTTTTTTAATATAAACCGTTAGCGTTAGTTCCTCTGGAATTTAGATAACAAACGAAGGATTTCCAGGTACAGCCATACAACCGTAACCATTAATCCAAATGCACTATACCACTCCATGTATTTTGGTGCTCTCATTTCTACGCCTTTTTCAACGGTGTCAAAATTGAGCAGCAGGTTAAAGGAAGCCAGGATAACCATTAATATGGAAAACCCGATACTGATAGGTGTGGCAGAGTTAGTAAAATTATAAGCAACGGCAGTTCCTCCTATAGCATAGGTAAGCCACTGTATCAGATAAAATATTGCAACGGCTGAGGTGGCCACTACAATTACTGTTCTTAATTTGCTGGTCACTTTAATAATCCTGTAGCGGTATATCAGAAACATGATTAAGGTAACCAATAAAGTAAGTGCAACAGCCTGCATAGGTAGTCCCGGATAGGCATAATCATAAATTGCAGAAATGGAGCCGACAAATAATCCTTCTAAAATTGCATACGCAGGGGCAAGAAAGTTTGCCCATTTCATTTTAAATGCCATTACCAGTGCCAATGCTAATCCTCCGAAAACACCAATCATCATCAGTGGTTTTGGATCACTGCCTTTATAAAACTGGCTCCATGCAAAAAGGGTAGAGCCAATCATCAGCATGATCATTACCCCAAACTTATTCATCGTCCCTTTAAGGGTCATTTCTTCGCCGGTACTGATGCCTTCCAGAATAGTGCCCTGGTAAGTTTTTTCCTGCATTACAGGATTACTCGATTTGAATATCGACATAGCTAAAAAGTTTTTATAACAATAAATTTAGGGAGAAACAATGAACAAATCAGTATTCCCACCGAACAAATGCTTCCATAGCAGCATAATGTGTCAATCCAAGGTCTGCATAAAGATTGGCTGTACCAGCATTGCGTTCTTCCGCCCTTTGCCAGAATTCCCTCGAATCGCTGCCCTGGAAAGGCACCATATCTTTTTGTGATTGATGAATGAAGATTCCAAACCGCTTTTTCAGTACCTGGTCCGGGCTCATTGGGATAGCCATTTCAATTTCTTCGATATTCCATTCCTGCCATGCTCCCTTATACAACCAAAGCCAGCAATCATTGATCCATTCATAATTGGCTGATCCTTCTGCTTCTTTCTTAATACGCTTTAATGCTTCCACTACAACATTGAAACACACAATATGTGTTCCGTGTGGGTCAGCGAAATCACCGGCACAATACACCTGCTGTGGTTTAATTTTTCTAAGGAGTTCCATGGTGAGTTTTACGTCTTTTTCTCCCATTGGTTTTTTCTCAATTGTTCCTGTTTCGTAGAAAGGTAAATTTTGAAAATGGATATTTTCCTCTTTGATTCCTACATAACGGCAAGTGGCTTTTGCTTCGCAACGGCGGATAAGCCCTTTGATAGAACGAATAGCAGGTGTATCTACCTGGTTTGACTTTTTTCGGGCTATGAATCTCCTGGCATCATCTAAAATCTTTCCGGATTTTTTGGTATCAATTCCGGCGATTTCTTCAAAGCCCACGGCAAAGTCAAGGAACCTGGTTACAAACTCGTCTGTAACGGCTATGTTGCCACTTGTTTGATACGCCACATGCACATCATGGCCCTGGTCGTGTAAACGTTGAAAAGTACCGCCCATGCTGATAATATCATCATCCGGGTGAGGAGAGAAGATGACAACTCTTTTTGGGTATGGAGCCGATCTTTCCGGGTGGTTTGGCATATGTGAATCTGGCTTTCCGCCAGGCCATCCGGTTATTGAATCACGCAGCATGTAATACACTTGCAGGTTTATTTCATAAGCATCTCCTTTTTCTACCAGCAGATCGCTAAGTCCATATTCGTTGTAATCACTGTTGGTAAGACTTAAAACAGGCTTTTTCAATTTCAACGCCATATTTACCACTGCTTTCTTAATCATCTTCGGTGTCCACTCACAGTCACCGGTAAGCCACGGAGATTTATTACGGGTTAGTTCAGCAGCGGCGGATTCATCCACAACAAAAGTTACATCGTCATGGTTTTGCAGCAATGAAGCAGGTACCTGTTCTGTATCATCATCTTCCACTGCCTTTTTGATTACCGGAGCTTTGGCACTGCCCCATGCCATCAAAATTATCTTTTTCGATTGCAAAATGGTGCTGATGCCCATGGTAATGGCCAGCCTGGGCACCTGTGAAATATTGGCAAATTCATACGCATTGGCAATACGGGTAGAGTTGTCCAAAGTAATCAATCTTGTTTTAGAATAAATACCAGACCCTGGTTCATTGAACCCAATATGTCCGTTATTACCAATACCCAATATTTGCAGGTCTATTCCGCCGGCATCTTTGATCATTTTCTCATATTGGCGGCAATGTTCTTTAATGTCTTCTTTCTTTATCTCACCATTGGGAATATGAATGTTTTTGGGGTCAATATCAATATGGTCAAACAACTGGTTTTTCATGAACCTGTTGTAGCTCTGCAAGGCATTATTATCTATTGGAAAATATTCATCAAGGTTGAATGTGATCACATTTTTGAAACTCAGTTTTTCTTCACGGTGCAGGCGAACTAACTCGGCATACAAAGATTTTGGGGTGGAACCTGTAGCAAGGCCTAATACACATTTCTCTTTTTTCTTTTGTTTTTCCCGAATGAAATCGGCTATTTGCCGGGCAACAAATACAGATCCATCTTTGGAAGAAGGAAATATTCTAACGGGTATCTTTTCAAAACTGTCGGAAAGATCAATTGCATTAGTTCTTTTCGCCATATTGTTGGTTTGTTTGGTAAAGGTAGCCATTAAAATGATGGTTTATGCAGGTATTTGCTGTTTTCTGCGTTAATTAATCTCAATTTCATCTACAAAAAGCCAGGCTTTGTTTCCCGCACCGGGTGACCCAGCTGGTATTTCGCCCCAATTGGTTATCAGAACTTTTACAAACTTTGTCTTGGTTTTTTCGAAGTCCAGGGTCATAGTACCTTTTCCATTACCATTCTTTTTTGACACAAAATCATCAGTTAATCTGACCGAT
This sequence comes from uncultured Chitinophaga sp., assembly GCA_964634265.1. Taxonomy (GTDB): domain Bacteria; phylum Bacteroidota; class Bacteroidia; order Chitinophagales; family Chitinophagaceae; genus JJ008. Next base: position 3,373 of record CAZWIM010000025.1, read on the forward strand.
ACCCAATTCTGACCATCGTCTGAAACAAAAGCTTCCGCCATTTGCGGCTGCCAGATCCAGCTAGATTCCTGCCGGAGGCAGTGTACGACTATTTTCTTTACTTCAACCGGTTCTCCCAGGTCAATAATGGCTTCGCATTTAGTACCACTAAAGCCAAGAAATTCCTTTGAACGGGCCATTCCTTTTTCATTCTGGACTCCGTTGACTAATGTAAAAGCACCATCACCGGGATAGCTTTTTGACGGGGGAGTGGTGAGAGTTATTTTTTTGCCGGTGGCTTTGTTGAAATGAAATACTTCATAAACCGGGTTACTAATAGCTTTATTTCCTATCATTCCAATTGCTGCAATAAGTTTTGTTGAATTGATCTTAACTGGTAAATCGTAAGTGATGCCCTCAGAAAATGTCGAAGGATATGGCCTTCCTGCATAATGGGTAATATATTTAATTGTTATGCCTTCCTGTTTTGACTCCAGTTTCCAAAGAACATGATCATCTTTTTCTCCGGGTAATATGCTTGCCTTTAAATCATAATATGCCTTGCTATAATTGGCCCCCCATTTTTCATATCTTTTGAATTGATTAACTAATCTTCTTTCAAAATCTTTCCAATCCTTGTTTTCTTTTGTACTCCATAACACTTCACTCAGGGCAGCCATACGGGGGAAAAGCATGTACTCGACTTTCTTTGTATTCTTAATATACTCGGTCCAAAGGTTGGCCTGGGCTCCGAGTATATATTTACCTTCTTCTTCATTCAACACTGCTGGTATCGGCTCATAGGCATATACTTTTTCTATGGGATTATAACCACCGATGGTCACACTATCCTCGTTTTCACTTTGTGAGTGGTCAAAATACACAGGGTTGCCCGGTGTCATGATAACTTTATGCTTTTGCTTTGCTGCTTCAATGCCACCGGCTTCACCCCGCCAACTCATAACTATTGCATTAGGAGCAAGGCCGCCTTCGAGAATTTCATCCCATCCAATAAGTGTTTTGCGTTTGCTGTTCAGGTATTTTTCCATTTTTTGTACAAACCAGCTTTGCAGTTCATGTTCATCTTTCAGGTTATGTTCTTTCATCCGCTGCTGGCATTTGGGGCATTGTTTCCAATGCGTTTTCGGGCATTCATCCCCGCCGATATGAAAATAGCCAGAAGGGAAAAGCTCCACCACTTCATCAACCACATTTTGCAAGAAAATAAAAGTGGAATCATTGCCTGCACAAAACACATCATCAAATACTCCCCATGTTTCTTGTACTAATTTGATGCGACCTTTTTTTTGTTCTTCTGCACTTCTTTCTGAGATCATATTAGCAGAAATCTCCGTTGGTTTTTCAGGAAAACAACTAAGCCAGGGAAAAGCGGCAATAGCAGCAGAAGCATGCCCGGGCATTTCAATTTCAGGAATTACTTCAATGAATCTTTCCTTAGCATATTTTACCACTTCCTTTATTTCTTCTTGTGTATAATAGCCACCATAACGGATATTATCATTTCCTGTTCCGGGATAGTGGCCAATGATCGTACCGTTTCTCCAGGCGCCGACCTTTGTTAGCTCCGGGTATTTTTTGATTTCAATCCGCCAGCCCTGGTCATCGGTCAGGTGCCAGTGAAAAGTGTTGAGCTTATGATAAGCGAGGTAGTCAATATATTTCTTGACAAATGAAACCGGGAAAAAATGGCGGCTGACATCAAAATGCATACCCCTGTAGTTGAACCGTGCATGATCGAAAATATGCACATAAGGCATCACTTTTTTTCCACCCGGATCAACAGAAATCAGTTGAAATAACGTTTGAACAGCATGAAAAGCCGGTTCGTCGAAATTGCTGTTGATCTTTATACCACCCGTTCCTATATCAATAGTATAAGCTGGCTTACCTGAGGTTGGCATGCGTTTCATAAAGAAATCAATATCGCCTGTCTTTCCTTTTTCTGCTTCTGAGAGGGTAATGCCAAATTGTTTTTTCATTTCATCCCGCAGGTAAGGAAAAAGTTTTTCCCATCCAATAGCCGTAGATGAATTGGAAACAGTCATTTTATTTTTTAAAGTATAAATGCCGGCTTCTTGTTTTACTTCCACAGGCCAGGGTATCAGGTTTAATTGCCTGTTTTGTGCAAAGACACTTGTTTGAATAAGTATTACAAGAAGAAAAAGTTTTACTTTTTGCATATTCATTATTTGGTCATGATTGGTAAGTAAATGGAAGAAGGATTAATTCCGTCATGATGTATTCGTATAGTAGCTTTTTTATAATCAGCAGGCTTTGCTTCGTAAATATTCATGAATTGCTGGGGATTTCGGTCTGCCAGTGGAAACCAGCTGCTCTGTACCTGTATCATCAACCTATGGCCTTTTTTGAAAGTATGTGCGATATCCGGGAGCTCAAATTTTACCGTTTCAATTTTGCCGGGTTTGAAAGGAACAGGATTTTCAAAGCCATTCCTGAATTTACCCCGCATTATTTCTCCTCTTACCAGCATCTGGTAGCCATCCATGGGATAATCACCGCCGGCAGTACGGCTTGCAGATTGAGCTGACCCAGGATACCTGAAGTCATCCGGAAAAACATCAATCACTTTTACAACAAAGTCAGCATCTGTTCCGCTGATGCTGACTTTTAAATTAGCAATGACAGGACCGGCTAAGGTCAGGTCTTCTTCAAGCGGATAGGTTTGGAATGTTAAAACATCCGGTCTTCTCGAAGCAAAGCGTTGATCGTCGGTCATATACTCTCTTGTGCGCCTGAAATGCACATCTTCTGTATACGGTACCGGGTGAGCCGGATCGCTGATATATTCAGAAAAACTTCCTGCTTTTACGTAGCTAGGCAAATTCCATGACAAAGCTCCGTCAGGTGCAAGGTAAATGTCCCTGGCAGAATTGGCAGCAGGCCATTGAGTTAGTTTTCTCCATTGGTTTTCACCAGTAAAAAATACAGTTGCTTCTGCCAGATTTGGATTTTCACCTTTTCCTTTCAGGTAATAGTTGAAAAAAGGTAATTCAATATTATTCTGGTACCAAAAAGCTGTATTGCTGTTGAAGCGGATATTGCCGAGATAATTCCCATCCCTGGTGCTCCACTGACCATGGCTCCAGGGACCCATTACAATTTTATTATGAATACCAGGGTTTTGCTTTTCTATGGACTTATACAAATTCCATGCGCCCCAGCAGTCCTCTGCATCAAACAAACCACCTACTACCAGCATCGCAGGTTTAAGATTATACATAGCCCTTCGGGCATCCCTTGCTTTCCACCAGTCATCGTAATTGGGGTGTGCATACATATCTTTCCAGAACTGCACACTATCTTTCATGTGCTCCAGCAGTTTTGAGGGAGGATTTTCCAGGTAAAACTTATAGTTATCTCTTATGGGAAAATCAAATCCCCGTGAACCAACTGTGGTAGGCTTTGGCCTTGGTTTGCCAAAACCTGAATAAAAACTAAATCCATCCATTTGAAAAAAAGCACCATTATGATGAAAGTCATCACCCATAAACCAATCCGTTACGGGGGCCTGGGGACTTACAGCTTTCAAAGCCGGATGACCTGATGCTGCAGCCATCGTAGAATAAAAGCCAGGATAGGAGATACCAAACACCCCAACATTTCCATTATTTTCAGGCCAGTTTTTTACCAGCCAGTCAATAGCGTCATATGTGTCACTGGCTTCATCAATATCTGTTCCTTTTTTGTCTTTATTAAATGGCCTGACATCTACAAATTCACCCTCACTCATCCAGCGGCCACGAACATCCTGTATAACGATGATATAATTCTCCCTGCAATAGTATTTCCAGTGAGTGCTACAAAGCCTGGCACTGAAATCTTTGCCATAGGGTGCACAGGAATAAGGTGTCCGGTTCATCAGGATTGGGTGCTTTTCACTTTTATCATTAGGAGAATAAATAGTAGTGAATAGCTTTACACCATCCCGCATAGTAATGTATTGCTCTGTCTTCGTGTAGTTTTCCCTGATCCATAATGAATCCTGGTCGGTTTGTGCAAATACACCTAATGTGAAGACCAGATAAATGCTGAGAAAAAGTATTTTTCGCATGTAAATTGTTTTGAAAGATTAAATTTACTAATTCTCTGTTCACCTCAACCAGTTTTATGCAAGCGAATGCAGATATTATCAGTAAGTTCTATACTTCATTTCAACAGCTGGATTATACAGCTATGAATAGTTGCTATAGTGATGATATTATTTTCAGTGATCCGGCATTTGGCTTATTAAAAGGTGATGAAGTGAAATATATGTGGGAGATGTTATGCAGGAATGCAAAAGATTTTACACTTACCTTTTCAAATATTCAGCAATTGGATGATGAATATGCTACCTGCAACTGGGTAGCTGAATATACTTTTTCGAAAACCGGACGTAAGGTAACAAACCGCATCAAAGCTTTTATGAAACTAAAGGATGGAAAGATAGTTGAACACAGTGATGCTTTTCGGTTAAGCACATGGGCGGCTCAGGCATTGGGATGGAAGGGACAACTCTTTGGCTGGATGGGCTGGATGAAGAGGAGGATTCAACAGAATGCGAGAAAAAGCTTAATACAGTTTATTGAGAAAAAGCAAAATTCAGTCCTTAGTTAATCACTTATGCTCATACGTATATCTAACTAATGAATATTGACTAATTACTAACGACTAAAAGTTTCTCAATCTTCCAGCACTCCAAACTTACCGGCATTTACATCTTGTATGGCCTGTTCCACTTCAGGCCAAGTGTTCATAAGAAACGGACCGTAAGCTGCAATAGGTTCATTTATTGGCTCGCCTGATAATACCAAAACAATTGCATCTTCCGTAGCTTCTAATGCTATTTTTTCTCCATCGTTTTTGAATAAAACGAAATGATCTGTAGCCACCGGACTTTCATTCATTTTTACATTGCCTTCAATCACTAATAAACCTGTATTGTACTGTGAAGGAAAATTCATTGTGGCAGAAGCTCCCTTTTTCATTTTCACATTATACACATGCATGGGAGTAAAGGTGAAGGCAGGGCCTTTCACACCATTGTATTCACCAGCTATTACTTCAACATAACTATTCCCGTCATCAAGGGAAACTTTACCCATCATGTCGTTGGTAATTTCCTGGTACTTTGGTTTTGTTTTTTTATAAGCCGAGGGTAAATTAACCCACAATTGAACCATTTGAAAAGGCCCGCCGGTTTTGCTGAAATTTTCCTCGTGATATTCTTTATGTAATAAACCAGAACCTGCAGTCATCCATTGTACATCACCTTCGCCGATAACTCCTTTGTTACCTGCACTATCGTGGTGAGCAATTTTTCCATGATAAGCGATAGTCACTGTTTCAAAACCAGCATGAGGATGCACTCCAACTCCTCTCGGTTCCTCAGAGGGTGAAAAATCAATTTTTGAACCATAATCCATAAGAAAAAAAGGACTCATCCTTTTCTTGTCGATTAATCTTCCTCCCGGAAAAAAGCTATGTACCCTAAAACCATCACCCACCATATGTGGCGCTGGCGGTGCGATAATGTATTCGATGGATCTTTTAGTACTCATGTCAGCTGCTTTATTATAAAAGTGGTATTTCCATTAATAATAATTCGGTATTACTGTTAGCCTTTATTGTAACAATACTGGTTTCTGAAATGGCCAATCCGTCTCTTTTATTCAGCAATCGTCCGTTTACTGTAATGTCACCTTCAATTACAAAAGCATACACACCATTATTGCTATTACGTAGTGAATAAGAGGCAGTAAAATCTTTATCGAGTTTGCCCAGGCTGAACCAGGCGTCCTGGTGAATTTGAACTCCACCATCATTGGTTCCCAGGGGTGATACAACTGTTAATAACCTGTTGTGTTTATCAGTATCAGTAAAGCTTTGCTGATCGTAGCGGGGTTCAACATTTTTTTTATTCGGAAAAACCCAAATCTGGAAGAATTTGACTTCCTTGTCACGGTTCCTGTTTTTTTCTGAATGATGAATGCCCGTTCCGGCACTCATTACCTGTACATCACCCTGCCGGATAACTTGTTTATTGCCCATACTATCCTGGTGTTCTAAATCACCAAAGGTGGGTATGGAAATTATTTCCATATTATCATGCGGATGGGTACCGAATCCCATACCACCGGCAACTGTATCATCATTCAAAACTCTCAATGCACCGAAATGTACTCTCTCGGGGTTGTGATAACCGGCAAAACTAAAAGTATGATATGAGTCAAGCCAGCCATGATTGGCATGACCTCTTGTATTTGCTTTATGTAAAATTGCCTCCATAATTCTATTTTATACGGTTACTTCTTCTGTCACTAATTTTTCTGCAAGCCATAGAAACTCTGTAATAAATGTATGAACTGCCTGCTGAAAGCTTTCGTCCAGGAGATCACCATCAGGGCTGAATTTTTTATCTACTGCAGGTGTTATCAGCATGTGCGGTGAAGCTATTCCGAATAAGGCCGGGATCAATTGAAGCAATTGTTGTGAGGCCCTCATGCCGCCCATGGCACCAGGTGACGCTGTTACAATGCCAAAAGGTTTGTGCAACCGTTTAGGAAAATGATCCAGCATATTTTTCATAGCAGGAGAGTAGCTGCCATTATATTCCGGAGTTACCAAAATATAGGCATCTGCATTAAATATTCTTTCAGCAAGCGGTTGAAGCTCCAGGGGGGCTTTATCGGGAGTTATCCATACAGATTGAACCGGCGGAATACTCCAATCTTTCATATCGATAATATCCACTTCGTGTGCTGTATTTTGACTTATCCAGTTTTTTAAATGCAAAGCCACTCGTTTGGTTACACTGGCTGTTCTCGGGCTTCCTGAAATGATCTCAATTTTCATACTTGGTGTGTGTTTAGGGTGTAAAATTAATAAATCAATGTTTAAACATCAAATATTTATTCTTCACAGAATGTTAATTGTTTTTATACTGGTTGAGACTTTATCCTTTAATTTCGGATGGCTTAAACTAAAACAATGATTAACAGGAGAAAGTTTATAGAAACTTCTGCTTTCGGAACCGCAGGTCTTATTGTGGGTAAAGCTGAAACTGCATTTTCTGAAATGGACGGTATAAAAGGAAAACCAATTGTCATTTCTACATGGGCGCCAAACGTAAAGGCTAATAAGGCCGCCTGGGAAATTCTTGGAAGTGGCGGAAGAGCCCTTGATGCTGTGGTAAAAGGGGTACAGGTGCCTGAGGCTGATCCAACAGACAACAGTGTTGGCTATGGAGGCTTGCCCGACAGGGACGGAAAGGTTACATTGGACAGTTGTGTTATGGATGAAAAAGGTAACTGCGGCAGTGTGATGGCACTTGAACATATTATGCACCCTGTGTTAATAGCCAGGCTGGTTATGGAAAAAACCCCGCATGTTCAACTGGTGGGTGCCGGCGCCCTTCAATTTGCTTTGGAACAAGGATTTAAAAAGGAAAACCTGCTGACTGAAAAAAGTGAAAAAGCCTGGAAAGAATGGTTGAAGAAATCCGAATATGATCCTATGCGATCTGTAAAAGAACTGGAAGAAAAAATTGAAAAGGAAAAGAAGAAACAAAATGATTACCCCTGGCCTGTTGCCTTATTAAATCATGATACGATTGGCATGGTGGCGATGGATACCAATGGCAACTTAGGAGGAGCCTGCACCACCAGTGGAATGGCATTTAAAATGCATGGCAGGGTAGGTGATTCGCCGATCATTGGGGCAGGACTTTTTGTGGATAATGAAGTGGGTGCCGCTTCCGCAACCGGAGTTGGAGAAGAGGTAGTGAAGATTTGTGGCGCACATACCGTGGTGGAAGCCATGCGTCGTGGCTTATCACCAGAACTGGCCTGTAAAGAAGCCATCAGGAGAATTGTGAAAAATAAAGGAGCCCTGGCAAAAGAGGTACAAGTCGGATTTCTTGCTATCAATAATAAAGGCCAACACGGTGCATTTGCTGTTCAAAAGGGTTTCAATTATTGTGTAACCACCAAAGAAGGCACAAAGGTCTTTGATGCTAAAAGCTGGTTTGGTTAATATGAAGCCATGAGTCAATTATAAAAAGCCAACCATAAAAAATAATGGAAAATTTTAAGTACATCATAGAAATTGCAACATCTGATTTTGCCACCACCCGGTCTGCGGTAGAGGGAGGGGCTGACCGCATAGAACTTTGTGCCAATCTGGCTGAGGGCGGTACTACGCCGTCATTTGCTACTATAAAAAAGTGCAGAGAAGCATTTCCGGTTTTACTTTACCCGATTATCCGGCCAAGGGGAGGAGATTTTCTCTATTCGTATGATGAATATGAAATTATGCTGGAGGATGTCAAGCTTTGTAAACAACTTGGTTGTGATGGAGTGGTCATTGGCTTACTGAATTTGGATGGAAATATTGATATAACAAGAACAGCAAAACTGGTGGAAGCTGCTTACCCGCTTGGAGTAACGTTTCACCGGGCTTTTGACCGGTGCAAAGATCCCTTTGAAGCGATGGAGCAATTGATCGGTATTGGTTGCGAGAGAATTTTGACTTCCGGGCAAAAACCTTCTGTTGTGGATGGCGTTGATCTTGTAACTAAATTGAATAAGCTGGCAGATGAGAAAATCATCATTATGCCGGGCAGCGGGGTCAGGGCGGATAATATTAAAATGCTGGCAGAGAAAACCGGTTGTACTGAGTTTCATTCTTCATTACGGGGAAAAGAAAAAAGCAAGATGGACTTTGTTCATCCTGCTTTTAAAGATTCAGCAGAGAGTTATTCTAATAATTCAATAAATCCTGAAGAGGTAAAAGCTCTTCGGTCTTCATTAGTATAACTATATTTTCAAACCCTTCATATATTCTGCATTCATTTTTGCAGCCTGAAGCGGTGTTCCGTTAGGATAGGCTTCCTGCTCAACAATAAAATGCTTCATTCCATTTGCTTTTGCTGTTTTCAGTACTTTGCTCCAGTCTATGCTTCCTGTTCCAAGGTCAACTGAATTTTTACCATTATCAGCAACTGGTGTTTTACTGCGGTCTTTGACATGACAAAGGCGGAATCGGTTAGAATATTTTTTAAACCATGCTTCAGGATCTTCCCCTGCAGTAACCAGCCAGTAAATATCCAGCTCAAAATCAACAAAATTCGGATCAGTTTCTTTCATCAGTACATCCTGCGGCAGCTTTCCCTCCTGTAACTTAAAGGTGTAATCATGGTTATGATAAGCAAAACGTAATCCACTCTTCTTGCACAACTCACCCTTTTTATTAAATGTTTCAGCATGCCGCTTGTAATCATCCAGGGTCTTTTGAGGCCCGAGCCAGGGACAAATTAGATACTTCATTCCTATAGCCGCCGCTTCTTCCACTTTCTTTTCAAATTCTTTGTTGATGTCGCAATGTGAGGCAACAATAGACATACCCAGTTCATCCATGTACTTTTTAAAACCGGTATGACCCATTCCCCAAAACATTCCCTGCGGACCTTCGTAGCTTTCAATTTCTTTGTAACCAAATGCTGCTAATTGTTTTAAAATGCCTGCGGAGTCTTTGGGCATATCAGTACGCAAAGTGTATAACTGAATGCCAAATTCATTTAATTTATCAGAACCTGCATCACAACCCTGAAATAGTGAAAGAGTGGCAGATGTGCTGAATGCAAAGCCTGCACTTAAACCACCTGTAAGTCTTATAAAATCCCTTCTGTTATAATTCATATACAATCTATTAAATAATGAAAATTACTCAGCCCAGGCTTTTTCACCCTTTGTATAAGGAGCTGATCCATCGTACCTGCCGGGAGAAGGATTATGTCTTAACGTTTCTGTCATACCTGTTTTGGACGAAAAGAAGCCGAACAGCGTCAATTGCTTGATCATTGTGTAATAATGGGAAGGTGTGCCTTCAAATTCTCTCTGATCTTTCCATGCCAATCCTTCATTCATTTTTTCATGTTCTTTCCTTCTTTCTTCATCTGTTTTATCTCTGTTTTCATTGAATTTCTTCGCTTCTTTTTCCAGGCCTATAAGAAATTCGTACCGTTGTTCTGCATTACACTCCATAAAGGATTTCCCATGTACTTTTTTACATGACTCCTCCAGTTCTTTTATTCCTTGCATAAAAACGGATTGTTGTTTCTCCGTGTAACAGTCCGTCACCATTACTTTCATGAATTTGCCTACCTCCGCTGCTTTTGCCCCGGGAGTTGCAGTAGCAGGTATGATAGTTTCGCCTACCTCGTCTAATAAGGCAATGATATCCTCTGTAAAATTAACCGCAGGTTTATCACTCACTTTGCAGCCTGAGAGAAAAAACTCGCCGCCGATAACAGTTCCCCCGGTTACCAACGCAATAAGTTTAAGTAGTTCTCGTCTGTCCATTATAAATTTCCTTTTTTAAGTTCATTCACTGCAAAATCAGCAGCCCTTGCCGTAAGGGCCATGTAAGTCAAAGATGGGTTTACACAAGAGGCTGAGGTCATACAAGCGCCGTCAGTTACAAAAACATTCATGGCTTCCCATACCTGGTTATTACCATTCAGTACAGAGGTTTTGGGGTCTCTTCCCATACGGGCAGTGCCCATTTCATGAATACCCATTCCTACATGATAACCCCAGTCATTGGCTTGAACATTTTTGACCCCGGCAGCTTCCAGCATTTCTTTGGCATCATTTATCATATCCGCTCTCATTTTCTTTTCATTCTCTTTTATTTCCACATCGAATGAAAGAACCGGCAGCCCCCATTTATCTTTTTTGGTTTTGTCTAAAGCCACTTTGTTTTCATGATAGGGCAACATTTCGCCAAAAGCAGTAATTCCAAAACCCCAATTATCCGAGGGAACACTAAGCGCTTCTTTTAAATCAGCGCCAATCGTCATTTCTGCCACCTCTACGCCGCGACCCCGACCAGCACCTCCCTGGTAACCAAATCCTCTCAGGTAATCTCTCTTATCATTGTAAATATTTCTAAACCGGGGAATGTAAATACCAGTTGGCCGTCTGCCATAAACATATTTATCACTAAACCCTTCTACAGTACCACTGGCACCGCAGCGAAAATGATGATCCATCACATTGTGACCCAGTTCACCACTACTGCTGCCCAATCCATCCGGCCAGATGTCAGTTGCAGAATTCATCAGTATCCATGTGGAATTTAGTGCGGATGCACATACAAAAACAATCTTTGCCTTGTACTCATAGGTTTGATTGGTTTCTGCATCCAGTACTTCTACACCGGTAGCTTTCCTATTGTCTTTGTCGTACAATATTTTTGTTACAATAGAAAATGGCCTCAGCGTAAGTTTGCCTGTATTCATAGCAGCCGGCAGTGTAGAAGACTGCGTACTGAAATAGCCGCCAAACGGGCATCCCCGCCAGCAACGGTTTCGGTACTGGCAGTTAGTTCTTGCATAATGTGGTTGAGTAATATTGGCACTACGACCAATTATCAGGTGGCGGCTTCCCTTATAATAAGCTTCCATTCTTTTCTTCACCTCTTTCTCCACACAGTTCAGTTCCATAGCTGGCATAAATTCACCATCAGGCAATACTTCTAATCCTTCTTTACTTCCCTGGATACCCGCAAATTTTTCAACATAACTATACCATGGCGCAATATCATCATACCGTATAGGCCAGTCCACGGCAATTCCCTCTTTTGCATTTGCTTCAAAATCCCATTTATTGAAACGATAGCTCTGACGACCCCACATCAGCGAACGTCCGCCCACATGATAACCACGGTACCAATCAAACCGTTTGACTTCAGTATAGGGATGCTCTGAATCTTTGCACCAATAATCTAAAACAGTTTCGTTTAAGGGATAATCTCTTTTCAAAACCGGGTAGTCTTTGATCATTTGTTGTGTGCGGCTGCCCCGGTGCGGAAATTCCCATGATTCTTTCATGGCATTCACATATCCTTTTATATGCTCAATATTCCTTCCTCTTTCCAGCATGATCACTTTAAGGCCTTTTTCAGTTAGTTCCTTGGCAGCCCAGCCGCCACTGATACCGGAACCTATTACTATAGCATCGTACTGATTGTCTGGCATAAATTTTTGAATATTTAAGATTGGATTATAGGTATTGAGCCTGCTAAAGTTTTATATATCACAAATCTTTATAGCCTTTTTTAATGCGGCCACTTTTTCTTTATTGTCTTTGGAAGAAGGTATGAATTCCTGTGCCACATATCCTTTATAACCTGTTGCAGCAATGGCCCGCATGATAGCAGGGTAGAAGAGCTCCTGTGACTCATCTATTTCATGTCTTCCTGGTACTCCGGCAGTGTGATAGTGGCCAAAGTAAGTGTGATTATCCTTTATCGTTCTTATCACATCTCCCTCGTTGATCTGCATGTGATAAATATCGTAGAGCAGTTTAAAATTAGGTGAACCTATTTTTTTACATAACTCTACACCCCAGGTACTTTTATCTGCCATGTAATCCTTGTGATCCACTTTGCTGTTAAAAAGCTCCATTTGAACAACCACACCGCTCTTTTCAGCAAGTGACATGATTTGCTTCAGTCCTTCTGCACAATTCTTCATCCCGGTTTCATCATCCATACCTTTACGATTGCCGCTGAAACAAATTATATTTTTATAGCCAGCTTTGGATACAAGCGGAATGGCATCCTCAAAATCTTTAATGAGCCAGGCATGGTTTTCTTTTCGGTTCCAACCATCAGTGAGGCTTATTTTTCCTGCTGTGTAGCACATTGAGCAGGTAATACCATGCTTCTGCACGGTTGGCCAGTCTTTGGGAGCCAGTAAATCAATGGCTGAAAAGCCAATCTTTTTAACAGTCAGGCATAACTCATCTAACGATAGTGAGCTATAGGTCCATGCACAAACAGAATGATTGATATTATCTTTTAATTTTAATTCTTCATCAATGGAATCAAAAGAACTAAAAGCGGGGAATGCAGCCACTGCGGCTGAACCGGCAGCTAACTGTTTCAGCATATCCCGTCTTGATTTTTTACTTGAATTCATGTTTGAAAAATTACTTTGACTGACTGTTTTTGGGATCCCTGAAAAGAAATAAGAACAATAACATTATAACACCAGCAATTGCAGCAGGAACCATCCATATATTTTTCCAGTTGTGACCATCAGCCGTTTTGAAATATTCGGCTATATAGCCGGCAAACCAGAAGCCGATTAGCATTCCCACACCATAAGTCGCCAATGTGATCATTCCTTGAGCAGAAGAACGAATCTTTTCACCTGCCCGCTGGTCGGTGTAAATCTGCCCCGTTACAAAAAAGAAATCATAACAGATGCCATGTAAAATAATACCCGCATATAAAAGCCAGACACCGCTACCTGCATCACCAAATCCAAAGCAGAGATAACGAACCACCCAGGCCAGCATTCCAATAAGCAGCATCTTTTTTACTCCAAGCCTTACAAAGAACAAAGGCATCAGGAAGAGGAAAATTGTTTCACTCATTTGCCCCATTGTCATTTTCCCTGCAGCATTTTCTACACCAGCTTCATTTAAAAAAATATTTGTTTCCTGGTAATAAAATGCCAGGGGTATACAGATGAGCATCGAGGCAAGAAAGAATACAAGAAAATTCTTGTCTTTCAGCAATCCCAAAGCATCAAGACCTAAAATCTCTCCCAAACTGGCTTTAGTTCCTGCTTTGGGAGGCGGTGTATCAGGCAAGGAAAAACTAAATAATCCAAGCGTAGCAGAAACAATAGCTGATATCAAAAAAGTATTTTGAAGTGATCCCTTTTTTTCCAATGCAAGCCAGCCAATCAATAAGCCTGCTACTATCCAGCCGATAGTACCCCAAACACGGATAAAAGAAAATTCCTTTTCCGGATTATGCATTTGTTTGAATGAAATGGCGTTTACCAATGCCAGCGTAGGCATATAAATAACCATGTATGCTAATAACACAGGATAGAAGGAGGTAAAACTATCAAGTGTGGACAGGTAGTACATTAACCCGGCTCCTGCAATATGAAGTATGCCCAATATTTTTTGAGCAGAAAAATAACGGTCAGCAATGAGCCCAATAATAAAAGGTGCGATAATGGCTCCCAGTGATTGGGTTCCATAAGCCAAACCAATCTGTACGCCATCTGCTGCTAATTTTGATCCCAGGTAAGTTCCCATCGTTACGAACCAGATACCCCAGATAAAAAAATTCATAAACATCATGGCGGATAACTGGAAGCGGGTTGTCAATTTCATACACAAGCTGTTGATTGATTCGTTAGTTTTGAAAAATACGATGAAAAACTAAATGTACTATTTTTAAACACACATTTTAGCTAATACTATCAAACGTTTGCAATGCTGAACAGGAAATTAAGAATGGGTATGATTGGTGGCGGTAAAGATGCATTCATTGGCGCCGTACACAGGCTGGCTCTTAATATGGACGGGCAAATTGAGTTGGTGGCAGGGGCATTAAGCATTAACCCGGAAGTGGCTGTAGAATCAGGACGCAATTTGTTTTTGGATGAAAGCAGAATTTATACGGACTTCAAAACAATGCTGGATAAAGAAGCGGCTATGCCTGCTGAAAAAAGGATTGATTTTGTCAGCATAGTAACTCCCAATTTTGTGCATTTTGAACCGGCGATGATGGCGCTGGAAAAAGGTTTTCATGTGGTGATTGAAAAACCCATCACCTTTAATTTGGAGCAAGCCAGGCAACTAAAAGCCAAAGTGGAAGAAACAGGGCTCGAATTATTATTATGCCATACGTATACCGGCTACCCAATGGTTAAGCAGGCAAAGCAGTTGCTGCAGTCAGGTGCACTTGGTAAAATAAGAAAAGTGTATGTGGAATACCCGCAGGGGTGGCTAAGCACTTTCCTGGAAGGTACCGGGCAGGCACAGGCAAGCTGGAGAACCGATCCGAAGCGAAGCGGTAAAGCCGGTTCAATGGGAGATATTGGCACTCATGCATTCAACCTGGCAGAATATGTAACTGGATTGCAGGTAGTAAAAATTTGTGCTGACCTGAATACAATTGTTGAGGGAAGAATGCTGGATGATGATGGCGCTGTATTGCTGAACTTTAATACTGGCGCAAGTGGGGTGTTAATGGCTACACAAGTAGCAGCCGGGGAAGAAAATAATGTGAAAATAAGAGTGTACTGTGAAAAGGGGGGTATTGAATGGAAACAGGAGGATGCAAATACATTATTGGTGAAATGGCTGGATAAACCTGTTGAAATTTATCGTGCAGGAACAGGCTATCTTAATTCACTTGCATCTCATAATTGCCGCACACCGGCGGGTCATCCGGAAGGTTACCTCGAAGCTTTCGCCAACCTGTACAGGAATTTTGCACTGACGTTAAATGCTAAAATAAGTAGAGAGCAACCCAAAGAAGAATGGCTCGATTTCCCTTCCACAGAAGAAGGTGTAAGAGGGATGGCATTTATTGAAAATGTGGTGAAGAGCGGACAGAGTGATCATAAGTGGATTAGCTTTGAGGTATAAATAGTCAATATTTAATTTTCTACTCACAATGACTACTATAAAAGGCCCGGGAATATTTTTAGCGCAGTTCATGGGTGATAATGCCCCATTTAATAATCTTCGTTCTATATGTTTATGGTCGGAAGCTTTAGGATATAATGCTGTACAAATACCAACCTGGGATGCAAGATGTATTGATTTGCAAAAGGCAGCAGAAAGTAAAACCTATGCAGATGAAGTGAAAGGAATAGTAAATGAATGCGGGTTAGAAATATCTGAGCTGTCAACCCATTTACAAGGTCAGTTAGTAGCTGTTCATCCGGCTTATGATACCCAATTTGATGGATTCGCACCTGAAAATTTAAGAGGCAATGCGAAAGCAAGAACTGACTGGGCCATACAACAGGTAAAATATGGCGCTAAAGCTTCGCAAAACCTGGGCTTAACTGCGCATCCAACTTTCAGTGGTGCTTTGTTATGGCATACCTTCCACCCCTGGCCACAAAGACCTGCCGGTTTGGTGGAAGAGGGTTTCAAAGAACTGGCCCGAAGATGGCTTCCTATACTTAACTATTTTGATGAGTGTGGTGTGGATGTTTGCTATGAAATTCATCCGGGTGAAGATCTCTTTGATGGTGCTACTTATGAAATGTTTCTAAAGGAAGTCAATAATCACCCGAGAGCATGTTTGTTATATGATCCTTCACATTTTGTATTGCAGCAACTGGATTACATTCAGTACATCGATTTTTACCATGAACGGATTAAAGCGTTTCATGTAAAAGATGCTGAGTTCAACCCAACTGGCAGGCAAGGGACCTTTGGTGGATACCAGGGATGGGCTGACAGGGCTGGGCGTTATCGTTCTCCCGGAGACGGGCAAGTGGATTTCAAAACAATATTCAGTAAGCTGACACAATATGATTATTCCGGGTGGGCCGTAATGGAATGGGAATGTTGCATTAAACATCCTGAAGACGGAGCAAGAGAGGGTGCTTCCTTTATTAATAATCACCTAATCCGGGTTACGGATAAGGCATTTGATGATTTTGCCTCTACAGCAAAGAAAGATAGGCTTAACAGGAATATTTTAGGACTTGATTAATTTAAAAAAAATGAGTAACAGGATTCAGCTTTCGGTTTTTATAACATCAACGGTTTTACTTTTTGCCTGCTCCGGTTCAAAACTTTCAACAGGCAATGAAAATATTTTAACCAGCGATGAAAAGAAGGAAGGCTGGCAATTGTTGTTTGATGGAAAGACAACTAAAGGCTGGCATAAGTATGGGGGACAATCCGCAGGCTCTGCCTGGAAAGTAAGAGATGGTTATCTATATCTCGATACGTCTGAAAAAGAGAATTGGCAAATAAAAAATGGCGGGGATATCGTTTCTGATGAAGAATTTGAGAACTTTCACCTCAAACTGGAGTGGAGAATTGCAAAAAATGGTAACAGTGGTATCATTTTTTACATTCATGAAGATAAAACGAAGTACAACTGGCCCTGGGAAACCGGACCGGAGATGCAGGTGCTTGATAATAACGGTCATCCGGATGCAAAAATCATTAAGCACAGATCCGGAGATCTTTATGATCTGATATCTTGTTCAAAAGAAACAACAAAGCCTTATGGAGAATGGAACCTGGCTGAGGTCCGATGTGTAAATGGCAAACTTGATCTGTATCTCAATGGCGAAAATGTTGTTTCATCCACACTCTGGGATGACAACTGGCGAAAACTGGTTGCCGGTAGTAAATTCAAAAACATGCCCGGATTTGGCACTTATAAAAAAGGCCGGATCGGTCTCCAGGATCACGGTGATGAGGTGTGTTATAGAAATATCCGTATAAAGCGGCTATAAGCTATTATTCCACCTTTGTGATTTTTAAAACGTTGGTGGGTAAATGTAAATGAACCGGTGTGCTTCCCGTACTTACTACAGTGTCTCCCTTATTAAGGAACCCTCTTTCTTTCAAAATACCGATCTGGTCAGAGAAAATATCATCCAGGCTTTCTTCTTCATCATAGTAAAAAGCTCTTACGCCCCAGCTCAGACTTAACTGATTTACCAATGATCTTTCTTTTGTAAAGATATAAAGCGGTGCCTTGGGTCTGTAACTACTGAGCATAAAGCCAGTATAGCCACTTTGCGTCATACCGATCAAAGCATCAGCGTTTACATCAACGGCTAGTTTGCCCGCATTGTAGCACAGCGCATCGCTGAGAAATGAAGGAGATTTTGGCTGTGGCTTCAATAATTCTTCCCTGTCGTAATCGTATGCCTTTTCTTCTATTTCAAGAATTATTTTCGTCATTGTTTCCACCACCAGTTTGGGATATTTTCCTGTTGCCGTTTCACCACTAAGCATAACTGCATCGGCTCCTTCCAAAACGGCATTAGCCACATCAGTAATTTCACTTCTGTTGGGCTTTGTTCTGTCTATCATGCTTTCCATCATCTGGGTGGCAACGATCACTGGTTTTGCCCTGTGAAGGCATTTCTTAATGATATCTTTCTGAATCAGGGGAACTTCTTCAATAGGCAATTCAACGCCAAGGTCGCCCCGTGCAATCATTACGCCATCACTTTCTACTATGATATCACGAAGATTTTTAATAGCGCCGGGCATCTCAATTTTTGCTATAACTTTTGAAAAGCACCCTGCATTGCAGATTCTTTCTTTCAGGTCAGTAATATCTTCCGGGTGCCTCACGAAGGAAAGAGCTACCCAATCAATTTTATTCTGGAGGATAAAATCCAGGTCGGCCAGGTCTTTCTCCGTTAAAGAGGGAAGTGAGATATGTGTATCGGGAAGGTTTACTCCTTTTTTGGGATAAAGCGTTCCGCCCAGTAAAACTTCGACCTTTACCTCTTTATTGGTGGTGATTTCTTTCACAATCACTTCCAGTTTGCCATCATCAATCAATATCTTCTCACCAACTTTTACATCCTGGTGAAGGTTAGGGTAGGAGACATAAATTCTCTCCATATTTCCCACAACCTTTTCATTTGTGAAAGTGAGGATATCGCCTTCGTTGATTACAAGTGAACCACCTTCAATGTCTCCAACCCTTAGTTTAGGCCCCTGCAGATCAGCCAAAATAGCAATGTTATACGGTTCTTTTTTATTGATCTGCCTTATATATTCAATAATTTTTGCTTTGTCCTCATGACTGCCATGCGAAAAATTGAGCCTGAATACATTTACGCCTGCCTTAACAAGTTCCAGCAATTTTTCGTAAGTATCACATGCAGGCCCAACTGTTGCAACAATTTTTGTTCTTTTAAATGCATGTTTGCGGCCTGCTTCATTATCAAAATCTTTATGCAGATATTTTTCAATATTCTTGCTCATATAATCAGGTGTAAGTATTTTAAAAAAAGGTCAGCTGGCGAGGATCTTTACAATCTTCATCCACTCATCACTGACTTTGCCTTTGTTCTTTACCGCATTTTCAAGCGGCATATAATTCATCTTATTATTCTGTATACCGACAAAAATGTTGTGTCGCCCTTCTATCAGGCTTTCAACGGCATGATAACCCATGCGACTGGCGATTAGTCTGTCAATACAACTTGGCGAACCTCCCCGTTGAATATGCCCAAGTATACAAACTCTTATTTCGGCTTTGGGTAAATTTTCCTGCAAAACTTTTTGTACCTCATTTGCACCTCCAAAGTCATCTCCCTCTGCTACTACAATCAGGTTAACCATTTTCTTGCGACGTTCTTTTTCTTTCAGGGATGCGATGATGTCATTTATATCCGTCTTACGTTCCGGGATGAGGATATTTTCTGCTCCGGTTGCAATACCACTATGCAATGCGATATAACCTGCATCACGGCCCATTACTTCGATGATAAAAATTCTGTCGTGGGCATCCATCGTATCTCTTACTTTGTCAATTGCTTCAACAGCCGTATTGACAGCAGTATCAAACCCGATAGTGAAATCAGTTCCAAGAATATCTTTGTCTATTGTTCCGGCAATTCCTACACAGGGAATATCAAATTCCTGGCTGAATTTTACGGCTCCTCTGAAAGAACCATCACCGCCAATAATTACAAGTCCGTTTATGCCTCTCTTCTTTAGGTTATCATATGCTTTTTTACGGCCCTCATATTCCATGAATTCTTTACTACGGGCAGTTTTCAAAATTGTGCCTCCCCGCTGGATGATATTTGCAACAGACCTTGATTCCATTTTGTAAATGTCGTCTTCAATAAGGCCCTGGTAACCTCTCATAATTCCATAAACCTCAAGCCCATGGTAAAGGCCAGTTCTTACTACGGCCCGGATGGCCGCATTCATACCGGGGGAATCACCACCGGATGTCATAACTCCGATTTTACTTACTTTTTTTTCCATTATTTATTATGAACAGCAAAAGTAGGGTTTTGTTCTGATTGTGTCTTTTATACACAACCATTCGTTAGCTTCAGGCAAATATAACCTCTCTCTGATAAGCGGTCATTACTATAAATACCAGCTTTAGGGTATGCTGGGTTCAATATTTGTCAATAGGTTCGATTAAAATAAAGAATATGCATTTGCGAGTGAGGTTGTTATGCCTGTTAAGTCTTTTATCATTGGTAGTAAAAGCACAAAAAGATCAATGGCTCCGTGCTTTTCCAATCACCAGTTATATAGTTGATGGTAACGACAGTGTTAAGATTGTACAATTGGAGATGCCTGATGGCGTCTTATTAAAAGAAAAACAACTGGGAATAGTGCAGGGTATTTATGAAACAAGCCATAGTGATACGACAAGAAAGGGGTATGGCCGATGTTATTTGATAAAAGGCAACTATTATTACTTTGCCATCACCGGAAATAAAAGTGGTGAGCCTCTGAAAGGAGGGGACCTTATTTATACTTTGATGGATAAATCCAATATTTACTATGGACAGGCAGCAAAACTGGCCGGACATTTTATACGATTACAATCAGTGTTTGAAGAACCATTTTATGACCGTTACCTGATTTTCAATAAATGGAATGAAGAAGACGAAAAAAAGCTGATTGACTCAATTATAAATGATATAAGATTTACCGGAAATTATTTTCTTGAGAATGATCCTTCTATGGATAAGAATATTACAACAGGCTTATTCAAAGGGAAACGGGTATTATCAGTGATGAAGGATTGTAAACAGGAAGATGTGATCAATTTTTTTAATTACATAATCGCCAGGCCGCGGCTGTATGCAGGCAAAACATGGAAAGTAAGTGAAATATTTGCCACCTGGGCTTCGGAAGGGGCCCCAATGGCAGAAAGGATAAATTGATTAGTGATTATTTTAACATTGCTTTTATATCAGGTTCTTATCTTTTTTTGAACAAGGCGATGAATTCGTTGTTGTTTAATTATTGATGAATCATAACCAATAAAAAAGGAGTTGAAAATGAGTAACGAAGTTGTTTCAAAGAAAATTCAGATCAGCGATGTTTTAAAGAAAGAATTAAATAGCCAGGTCAGCGAAACTGTTGCTATTAAAGAAAAACAAACAAGGAAAAACAAAAGAAGCTTCACCGTTTACGAAATGTGGAACAGGCAAAGAAACAGCCGTTCGGCAACAGCCATGATAAGAAGATGGAACCTTAATTAATTGAAAAGGCTTCCATAGAAGCCTTTTTTATTTTGTTTATTCTGATTAATATTGACGGCTATGAGAATTGTTGTTATCCTTTTTTGTCTTTTCTCGCTAACGGCGTATAAGCAACCGGTAAAAGGTATCAATGTTGAAATTACCGGCCTGCGGAATAATAACGGTTATGTGCTTGTAAGTTTATTTAAAGAAGGTAGCGGGTTTCCTGATCAGGCAGAAAAAGCTGTTCGAAAGGCAAAATTGGGTATCAGTAACCGAAAAGCAGCAATCGTTTTCAGTGATATACAACCTGGCCAGTATGCTATTGCCATACTTCATGATGAAAACAGTGATCAAAAAATGAATACAAACGCCCTGGGTATACCCAAAGAAGGTTATGGATTTTCCAATAATGTTACCGGCGCATTTGGGCCTCCATCATTTAAGAGAGCTAGTTTTAAATACAATGGAGATTTGACTTCCGTAACAATCAGAACCAGGTATTAAAGAACAAAGCCAGTTCAATGAACTGGCCTCGTAAAGATTGAATAATGTTTAGAACTGCTCTAAAACAGAAAACATAAAATTTCCTTCGATTATTGCATTTTCATCACTGTCGCTTCCATGCACTGCATTTTCACCTACTGAAGCTGCATATAATTTTCGGATAGTACCTTCTTCAGCTTTGGCAGGGTCTGTTGCGCCAATTAATTTACGGAAGTCCTCTACGGCATTTTCTTTCTCTAAAATTGCTGCAATAATTGGCCCCTGGCACATGAACTCAACCAATTCTTTAAAGAAAGGTCTTTCTTTATGAATAGCATAAAATTCAGCTGCCTTTTCAGGAGTAAGCTTAGTCATTTTTAAGGCCCTGATGTTGTATCCTTCCTGTAAAATCCTGTCGAGAATAGCTCCGGCATGCCCGTTCTTAAAAGCATCCGGTTTGATCATTGTAAATGTACGATTGCCCATAATTTGTTTTTTTCGGCCGCAAAGGTAACGGAAACTTGGTCAGTATCCGAAGACTAATTGTTAATTACTTAAGAAAGCAATCCCGGAATGCATCAAAAACGTACAATACCTTTTCTAAACTACAGATAGCCTATCTTCGCACCCGTTTTATGAAACCGCTTGAGCAACTATTTCCCCTGTTGACAGAACCCAAAAAGGTGGTGATAACCACCCACCAGAAGCCTGATGCAGATGCAATGGGCTCTTCACTGGCTTTGCGCCTTTTTTTGCTTGATTTGGGTCACTCTGTTACTGTTATTTCCCCCACCAACTGGGCTGGCTGGGTCGATTGGATGCCCGGTGTGAGGGAAGTCATAGATTATGAAATGAACAGGCAAAAGGCAAATACCATTTTGGATGAAGCCGAATGGCTATTTTGCCTGGATTTCAACATTTTTCACCGGACGAAAACCATGACGGATAAGCTAAAAGAACTTTCATGTACAAAAATCCTCATTGACCATCACCAGGAACCCGATGTAGCATCTTTTGATTATGGAAGAAGCGATGTGTCGAAGAGTTCTACCTGTGAAATGATTTACGATTTTATTACTGAATCAGGTTATGGTAGTAAAATAAATGAAGAAATAAGTGAGTGCTTGTATGCGGGTATTGTTGGGGATACCGGATCTTTTCGCTTCTCATCAGCCCACCAGGGTGTACATAAACTGGTAGCAGATCTTAAATCGAAGGGTTTGAACCATGGCCCTGTCCATGACAGGTTATTTGATAACTTTTTAGAAAACCGTCTCCGCTTTGTTGGTCATGTGCTCCTGCATAGAATGGAAGTTTTTTATGAATACAATACCGTTTTGATCGCTATCCCTAAAAGTGACCTGATCAAATACCAGATTAAAACAGGAGATACGGAAGGGCTTGTTAACTTCCCTCAAAGCATCCAGGGTATAAAGCTGGTAGCGTTGGTCATAGATAGGGATGAGGAAAGAAAATGGAGCTTCCGAAGTAAGGGTGATTTTGACTGTAATACTTTTGCAAGAAAGTATTTTGAAGGAGGTGGGCATTATAATGCAGCCGGCGGCCGCAGCAGTGATTCGCTTGAAAAGACGGTGAAGCGATTTATGGAGGCATTGAAAGAAAATGAACAAATTTTACAATAAAAGCATAAATACAAACAGAAAGATGAAGACAGGAATTTCAATTGTTGTTTTAATTACCTTATTTGTAGCAGGGTGTGGAAGGACCAATTACCAGAAAACTCCGGGAGGTATGCCCTATAAGATCTACAGAAGCGGGGATACCCAGCGAATTGTACACGGCAACTTTGTGAAAGTGAGTTTCACCAGGACAATAAAAGACAGCGTGGCTATTACAACTAATGGAGGAATCCCTGCGTACATACCAATTACCCAGTACCTGGAACCTTATGATATTTCTGAACTATGGACTAAGCTTAATGCAGGAGATAGCCTGGTAACCATCCAGATAGTTGATACTTTTTTGAAAAGATCGCCAATGGGAGTACCACCGAGTCTTAAGAAAGGAGACAGGATAGTTACCACAGTTAAAATTCTGAAGATATTTCAGACAGATTCTGCTGCAAAGGCCGATGAGCAAAAAGAAAATGAAGTTTTTGTTGCGAAAGAAATCAATTTCCTGGATAAATACCTGAAGGAAAAAGGAATTAAGGCTGAAAAGACTCCTTCAGGAGCATGGGTACAAATTATTAATCCCGGTAACGGAAATCCAATTGATTCAGGCAAATTTATTTCTGTAGACTATACTGGCACCAGTTTCTCCGGCAAAAAATTCGATAGCAATACAGACCCGGCATTTAACCATGTACAGCCACTTCAATTTGTTGTTGGTTCAGGGCAAATGATCAAGGGGTTTGATGAAGGAGTAAAATTCCTGAAGCCGGGTGGAGAAGCCAAGGTGTATATACCTTCAATGCTGGCTTATGGTCCAAGCCCGGATCCTCGTTCAGGTATCAAGCCCTACGAGCACCTCATCTTCGATATTAAGGTTACAAAAGTGGATGATAAAGCACCCACAAGGGCAGAAATGGATGAATTAAGAAAGCAACAACAGGAAAAAGTTGATACGACTCAAGGAAAAAAATGATACAGATAATGAGATAATTTCTCAACTTCGTATCCAACAATGGATGGGTAATTTGAGTGGCCCCGTTTTTAGTCCAGGATCTGATTAAACCCGTCCGCACCCTGAAAACAAAATACCCTTGAAATCATACCGTACTTTTTGCTTTGCCTCATATTAGTCCGTAGAATTATGAAACGCTCAATGCAATTATTAGGTTAAGGAGATGATTGCAATGTCTTGCTAAAAAGCTTTGCCCCCGGGCAAGGCTTTTTAGTTTCATGCCTCCAGGTATGCACCAAAAAGCTTTATTGCTTCCGCTGCTTCTTTTACATCATGAACTCTCAGAATACCAGCCCCGTTCAGCAAGCTGAGGGTATTCAAAACAGTTGTACCATTCAAAGAATCTTCCGGGGAAATATTCAGTGTTTTATAAATAGTTGATTTACGGGAAAGGCCAGCCAATAAGGGGAGGCCCAGTATTTTAAATACTGAAAGGTTTTTCAGTAACTGAAAATTATGACCAATAGTTTTACCAAAACCAAACCCCGGGTCAATTATGACATCAGTAATACCGGCTTCCCGGATTTCCTTCACCTGGTTTATAAAAAAATCAAGTACCTCCTTGCAAATATTCTCATACTGCGGCGCTTTTTGCATCGTTTGCGGAGTTCCCTGCATATGCATAAGGATATAAGGAACCTGCAGGGATGAAACTACCGGGATCATCTGATCGTCTAATTTTCCTGCGCTGATATCATTTACAATAGCAGCACCGGCATGTACAGCTTCCTTTGCTACGACTGAATAATAAGTATCAATAGATACATATGCCTCAGGAAATCTTTTGGTAATGGCTTCAATTGGCCTGATCACTCTTTTTAATTCCTCATCTGCCGATATTTTATCGCTTTCCGGCCGGGTACTTTGCCCCCCGATGTCCAGGATAGTGGCTCCATCGCCGATCATCTTTTCGGCTATGTCAAGAATAGCATCAGTACCTGTGAATCGGCTACCGGTATAAAATGAATCAGGTGTAGCATTAATGATTCCCATTACAATTGGCTTATCCAGCACCAATAATCTTCCTTTACAATTCAGGGTAAACATTAGCCTTTGTTCGTTATTTTTGATGCTAAGATACACTGACAGATATTAAGGCCATCAGGCAATAAATTCCAGGAACTTCATCATTATTATGACCACGACCAACCAGCAATATGACCGGGTAGTAACAGACTGCAAAGAAATATTTTTAAAAAAAGCCAAAGACTATGGAACTGCCTGGAGGGTTCTAAGAACAATTTCTATTGTTGACCAGATATTCATCAAAGCACAAAGAATCCGCACTATACAGGAAAAAGGAGAGCAAAAAGTTTCTGATGGTATTGCAACCGAGTTTAAAGGCATCATCAACTATGCTGTAATTGGATTAATTCAACTACAATTACCGGCAGATGCTCCGGAGGAAATGAACATTGATGAAGTATCTGCTTTATATGACAAACATATTATTACTGCCAAGTCACTAATGCAAGATAAAAACCACGACTATGGCGAAGCATGGAGAAGTATGAGCCAGGAAAGCTTTACTGATCTTATCCTAATGAAGTTGCAGCGTATCCGGCAAATTCTGAGCAACGATGGGAAAACTATTATAAGCGAGGGAATTGATGCCAATTACCATGACATCATTAACTATGCGGTTTTTGCATTAATATTAATGTGATATGAAAGGAACTATTACTTTCTTCCGAATTATTACCGGTTTTTTATTCATTTTCTCCGGGTTGGTAAAGGCCAATGATCCGCATGGGCTAAGTTATAAAATGCAGGAGTTTTTTGAAGTATGGGGCATTCATGGATTAAATGAATGGACATTATTGATGTCTATATTGATGAATGCTTTCGAGATTATTGCCGGATTTGCTTTGCTATTGGGCTGGAGGATTAAACTTTTTAGCTGGTTATTGTTATTGCTGATCGTCTTTTTTACTTTTTTGACAGGTTATACCTATTTAACCGGCAAGCCTACAAATTGCGGTTGTTTTGGCGATTGTCTTCCGATTACTTCAAAAACGTCTTTTCTGAAAGATGTTGTGCTTACGATTATGATTAGCTTTCTGTTCTGGAAACGAAATGAAATAAAGCCTCTTTTTGGAAATAAGACAGGTACAGGACTAATGTTTGCAGTAACTGTTTTTAGTTTTGGCTTCCAATGGTACACATTAACCTATTTACCGGTAGTGGATTGTCTGCCTTTCAAAAAAGGAAACAATATTTCCGAAAAGATGAAAATGCCGGCTAATGCGGTGCCCGATAGTACTGTAGTCACTTTTGTGTACAAGAAAGAAGGAAAAGAGGTAGAATTTACTGCAGATAAATTTCCCGCTGATTTCAGTAAAGACAAATATGAATTTATTAAGCGATATGATAAAATAGTAAGAAAAGGTAAAAACAACGAACCGCCGATAAAAGGGTTTGCCTTATCTGGTGATTCTAATATAGATTCTGCTCAATATGTGCTCGAGCAGCCTTATGCAGTACTGTTATTCATTGAAAAAGTGGATGAAGCAGGTTCTGGCTGGAAAAAAGAATTTGAAAAAATATATTCGGCTGCAAAAAATAAAAATATCCCGGCATATATCATTACTGCAGCATCCGGGGATAAAATGAAATTGACTGATGGTACAACTTTTAATGACATTACAGTTTATAAATGTGATTATAAAGCTATTCAGACAGCAGCCAGAAGCAATCCTTGCATCTATTTAATAAAAAAAGGAACGGTGCTGAATAAATATAGCGGGCAAAACATGGGAAAGATAAAAGATGAGCTTACTGAATTGCCAGCACAGCTTCCTCCTGTAGCTACCCCATCCGTTGAGCCGGTCGTCATTGATTCTACAATCATTCAAAACTGACCAGAATGCTGCAATTCATCATCAAAAAAACACTGTATGGCATTTTGGTGCTGTTAGGTGTGGTGATGCTGGTATTTTTCCTGTTCCAGGGTTTTGGTGATCCGTCACGATTAGTGATGGGCCAATCAGGTGATTCTGCTACGCAGACGAATATTCGTAAAGAACTCTACCTCGATCAGCCAAAATGGAAGCAGTTTATCTTCTACCTGAATGATGTTTCTCCTATCTGCTTTCACAGCAAAAAGGAGATAGCTTCCAAGAAACTGAGAGGAATTTTTCTTGGAGGTGAGAAAAAATTTGGCCTTAAAATTCCTTACCTGCGTAAATCTTACCAAAGCAAAAGGGAAGTTTGGACCATACTGATGCAGGCACTTCCTGGCACTTTGATGCTGGCCATTGCTGCCATGTTTATTGCTATGCTTATTGGAATCCCTTTGGGTGTAATGGCAGCTGTAAAACAAAATACCTGGCTGGATACTTCTGCCATATTTTCAAGTATTGTGGGGATTTCTGCTCCGTCGTTTTTCATGGGGATTATTATGGTTTATCTTTTTGGATTTGTATTGAGTGATCTTACAGGTCTGCATATTGCCGGCAGCTGGTTTGTAATAGATGAGGAAGGAAACAGGAGGCTGACCTTGCAAAACCTGGTGTTACCTGCCATCACACTGGGGATTCGTCCGCTTGCGATTATCACTCAACTGACCCGCAGTGCCATGCTGGATGTACTTGACCAGGATTATATCCGCACAGCTTATGCAAAGGGCTTGAGTAAAAGATCAGTTATCTGGAAGCATGGATTACGCAATGCATTGAACCCGGTTATAACGGCAATTACAGGGTGGTTTGCCGAATTGCTGGCAGGTGCTTTCTTTGTAGAGTATATTTTTGGCTGGCAGGGAATAGGTAAGGTAACAGTGGATGCTTTGGAAAAATTGGATTATCCTGTCGTGATGGGATCTGTTTTGATTTCAGCATCCTTTTTCATTCTTATAAATATCCTGGCAGATATACTTTACGGGGTGGTAGACCCTAGGGTCAGGGTGCAATGAGTTCGTAAACTTCAATGAACAATCACTTCATTAATTACTTTCTGCTGCAATGCTTCATTTACCCGCTGCTTTATTTTTTCTTTCTGGTAAATAAGCTCATTCTTCAAGGGAGCTACAGATGTAGTGATAATTAGTTTATCACCGATAATTTGAAGTTTATCGGTATACCTGGCAATAGTTTTGCCCATGATTTCTTCCCATACATCTTCAATCTGCAAAGCCTGGATGCCGCCTTTGATCCGGCTGCCGTTCAGGAATTGCTGCATCGCTTCACTAATGGAATATTCGCCCATGGCTCAAAGTTACAAACTGATCAACTGGTATTTTACTTTTAATTGTTCCAAGTGAGAGGAAAGCCTTTCTTCGTGGGTATCTGTAATAAATACCTGGCCATCATTTTCCACACATACTTTGTGCAGTAGATTATTTACCCTTTCTTCATCCAGTTTTTCAAAAACATCATCCAGCAAAAGGAGGGGGGCAAAACCTTTTTCCTTTTTTAAAATTTTCATTTCAGCCAGTTTCAGGGCAAACAACAGACTTTTACGCTGACCCTGTGAGGCCAGGTTTTTAAACGGCTGACCTGCCAATTGCAAATCAAGATCATCCCGGTGAATACCTGATGTTGTACGCTGTGCATAGCTGTCTTTTTGCCTGTTAACTTTCAGGAGCTCTGCCATTGTTGCCTGCAGCATTTCGCTTTCGTAGAAAAGGTTTACATCTTCTGGCTGACGGGAAATATCCTGGTATATATGCATTACAACAGGTAAGAATGAAACCATAAAAGACTTACGTTTTTCAAAGATATAGGCTCCGGCCTTTGCCAACTGGTCGTCTAACACCTCCAGCAGGGAAACATCAGACTTACCGGTTTCTGCGAAGCTTTTTAAAAGAGAATTACGCTGGTCAAGTACCTTCTTGTAAATAATTAGTTGCTGCAGGTATTCCTCATCTACCTGGCTTAGCAGGGCATCCATAAAGGTTCTTCTTTCCTTACTGTCACCTGTAATTAATTCTGCATCATCAGGTGCTATCACCACACAAGGGTAACGTCCGATATGCTTTGAAAATTTGTCATATAATGAATCATTGACAGAAAATTCCTTTTTACCAGTCTCCCTGAGTATACAGACCGTTTTTTCTGGTTTTTCCTGTATAACAAAGCTGCCTTCCAGCCTGAATCCATCACTTCCATGATGTACATTTTGATTATCCTGTCGGGTAAAATAACTTTTAGTAAAGCAGAGGTAATGAATCGCATCCAGCAAGTTGGTCTTTCCAACACCGTTTTTACCAAAGATTCCAATAATTCTTTCTTTGAAATCGAAAGAGTTCCTGTGGTAATTTTTAAACTGGTAAAGGGATATATGCTGTAGTCGTAGCATTGCTGCAAGATAATGGGGATACCTCAACACACAATCAGGTGAACTGCAAGGAACCTAAACCGGCCATAAATGAGTAATAATCAAAAATCTGTAATCCGGCCCTGAATATGATAAATTGACATCTTTCCCTTATTTTTGCGGCTCAAATTTTTAGCCGGTGGCTACCAAATTTTCTAAAGAAACCTACCTGTACTGGTACGAATTAATGCAGTTGATCCGTCAGTTTGAACTGATGGCAGAAGAAAAGTACAAAATGGACGGTAAGATCCGTGGCTTTTTCCATGCCTATGTAGGGCAGGAGGCCATTGCAGCCGGCTGTATGACAGCCACCCGTCCGGAAGATCTTTTTATTACTGCTTACCGTGATCATGGATTGGCAATTGCTAAAGGCGTTTCTGTGAACAGTTGTATGGCAGAATTATATGGAAAAGCCACAGGTTGTGCCAAAGGAAAGGGTGGCAGTATGCACTTTTTTGGCAAAGAGGCGAATTTCTATGGAGGTCATGGTATCGTTGGTGCCCAGATCGGAACCGGTGCTGGTTTGGCTTTTGCGGAGCAATACCGTGGGTCTGACAATGTAGTACTTACCTATTTTGGTGATGGCGCTGCCCGCCAGGGAATGCTGCATGAAACCTTTAACCTGGCAATGCTTTGGAAATTACCTGTGATATTTATCTGTGAAAATAACAACTACGCCATGGGTACTTCTGTTGAAAGAACCTCTAACGTAATTGATATTTACAAACTGGCTGATGCATACGAAATGCCAGCAGATACTATTGACGGTATGAGTGCAGAGGCCGTACATGAAGGAGTAAGCAGAGCTGTAAAAAGAGCAAGGGAAAAAGGTGGACCATCTTTATTAGAAATTAAAACATACCGATATAAAGGCCACTCAATCAGCGATCCGCAGAAATACAGAACGAAAGAAGAAGTGGATGAATACAAGAGCAAAGACCCTATTCAGCAGGTACTAAGAACGATTCTGGATAATAAGTTTGCCACCCAGGAAGATATTGATGTAATTAATAAACGGGTGGATGATATCGTAGCTGAATCAGTAAAGTTTGCTGAAGAAAGTCCATGGCCGGATGACAGCGAAGTACTGAAAGATGTATATGTAGACCAGAACTATCCATTCATTGTAGACTAATTTGTAAATCCTTTTTGTAAAATAGAAATTGAATTATGTCAGAAAAGAAAGTTGTGCAGGACCAGGACAGTAGTGAAGTGGTGATTGCCAAAGCCAAAGATTTCTGGACCCGTTATGGTAAAGTACTTACAATCGCCAGTGTGGTTGTTATACTGGGTGCCGGAGGCTGGTATGTGTACCAGAATTTCTTTAAAAAACCGAAAGAAGCCAAAGCTTCTGAAGCAATGTTCAAAGCCGAAGAGTATTTCAGGCTTGATTCTGTTAACCTGGCTTTGAATGGCGATGGCCAGCACTTGGGTTTCCTGAAGGTTATTGATAAGCACAGTGGTACTGATGCCGCTAATCTTGCCAATTATTATGCAGGAGTATGTTATATTAAGCTAAACGAAAACGAAAAGGCAGTTAAACACCTGAAAAAGTTTAGCAGTAGCTCAAAGCCTGTACAGGCAAGGGCCTATAAACTTATCGCTGATGCATACGGCGACATGGGCAAGAATAAAGAAGCATTTGATTATTATAAAAAAGCTGGCCATCATTTCCCTGAGGATGAGTTTAATTCAGCTGAAAGCCTGTTTATGGCTGCTTATTTAGCTCAAAGAGTTTTAAATGATACCAAAAGTGCCATCGAACTTTATAAAGAGATCAAAGAGAAATACCCTACTTCTGACCAGGGTAGAGATGCAGATAACTACCTGGCACAGATGGGAGTTTACAGCACTGAAAAATAATCTATGGCTGATATCGCTAATAGTAAATTATTAACCAATAGCACAGGCATTCTGAAAAAGGATGCCTGTATTGTTTTGGTGAAAACAGAATGGAATGCCACCATTGTTGACCAATTAGAAAGGGGTGCTATTGCAGAACTGGAAAAACAGGGAGTAAAGCAGACAATCGTATTGACAGTACCCGGAGCGGTCGAAATACCTTTTACAATAAAAGCTTATTGGGAAAACACCGGAAAGAAAACAAAGCCAGATGCTTTTATAGCTTTGGGTTGTGTGATCAAAGGAGATACTCCGCATTTTGACTATGTATGTAAATCTGTTACAGAAGGGGTTCTGCAACTAAACCTTCAATTGCCTGTGCCGGTGATATTTGGTGTATTGACAGTAAACAATGAAGAACAGGCAATGGAACGTATCGGTGGTAAACACGGACATAAAGGAGAGGAAGCGGCTATTACTGCTGCAAAAATGATTTCTTTAGTAAGGTCTTTCAAAAAATAAAAAATTGAACGTCCAGTTATTTATACCTTGTTTTATTGACCAGCTAAACCCGGAAACGGCGTTTAATATGGTCAAAGTGCTGGAAAAAGCAGGCTGCACTGTCAGTTATAACGAATCACAAACCTGTTGCGGACAACCTGCATTTAATGCCGGTTATTGGGATGAAGCCAAAGCCGTATGCTCCAAATTCATAAAAGATTTCAGCGGAACCGATTATATAGTTGGACCCAGTGCCAGTTGTGTGGGTTTTGTCAGAAATTACTATGCCCGGCTATTTGATAATTCATCAGTACATAATGAAGTAAAAGATTTAGGTAAACGCATTTTTGAGTTTTCAGAGTTTTTGGTCAATGTACTAAAAGTAGATAATGTTGGCGCTTCATTAAGTGGAAAAGCGACCTACCACGATAGTTGCGCGGGACTCAGAGAATGCAAGATTAAAAAGGAGCCCAGAAAGTTATTGGCTAATGTGAAAGGACTGGAACTGGTTGAAATGAATGATGTGGAAACCTGCTGTGGCTTTGGCGGAACTTTTGCAGTGAAATTTGAACCTATCTCTATAGGAATGGGTGAGCAAAAAGTTGAGAATGCGCTGGCCACTGGTGCAGAATACCTTATCTCAACTGATTATTCCTGCCTTATGCATTTGCAGGGCTATATTGGTCAAAAAGGATATAATTTAAAAACAATGCACCTGGCAGATGTATTAGCCAGCGGCTGGTAAAAAAAAGCCGGCATATTGCAGCCGGCCTCATTTATTACAAAACAAGTACTGGATTATTATTTTGGCAGTACTACATGATCAATCACATGTATTACACCATTACTTTGGTACACATTACCGATAGTTACTGTGGCCATACCGCCGTTCTCATCTTTCAGCATGTATTTTCCGCTTTTTTTCATTACCCAAAGCTTACCACCAGCTACGGTTGTTAATTCAGCAGTTCCGTTTCCTTTTTTTATCCACTCATCCAATTCCTTTGTACCAAGACGTCCGGCTACAACATGGTAGGTTAGAATACCTGTAAGTTTAGCTTTGTTTTCCGGCCTGACCAGGTTTTCTACTGTTCCTTTTGGTAACAAGTCAAAGGCAGCATTGGTGGGTGCAAAAACAGTAAATGGCCCTGTACCCTGTAATGTTTCTACTAAACCCGCTGCTTTTACAGCGGCCACAAGGGTAGTGTGATCTTTAGAATTGACAGCATTTTCCACAATGTTCTTTGAAGGATACATTGGTGCACCTCCAACCTCAACTGTTTTTTCGTTCATCATGTTCTGTCCAAAAGATACGGTGTAGGCAAGTGTAGCAAACAACATCAGGCAAATGGATTTAAGAGATTTCATTTTTTAAAGTTTAGTGTTTAAAATATTAGATACGGAACAAATACGGGAACCAGCTACTTACCAGATTTATATTGTTATGAACTTTATTATTCCACAACTCTTTATTTTTGAAAACTAAAATCAAATTTCCTTCGTATGGCATACTGGCTTATTAAGTCTGAACCGTTTAAATATTCCTGGGAACAATTTGAAAAGGATAAACAAACTTTCTGGGACGGTGTAAGAAATTATGCAGCCCGTAACAATCTCAGGGCAATGAAAAAGGGTGACTTAGCCTTTTTCTATCACAGTAATGAAGGAACAGAGATTGTCGGTATTGCCAAAGTGGTTAAGGAAGCCTACCAGGACCCTACTACCAATGAAACGGCCTGGGTTGCAGTTGATTTTAAGCCTCATAAAAAATTGAAGAAACCAGTCAGTCTTTCACAAATAAAGTCAGATAAACGTTTGACCAATATGGCACTGGTACGATTGGGCCGCTTATCTGTACAACCTGTTACCGACAACGAATGGGATGTAGTAATGGAACTGGGAGGAGAGAAGTAAACCAGTTTCTTTGCAATAAAATTTATTTCTTTCTCCGAAGTACTTCGTTTAACATTTCACGAAGGTTACATTTTCAGGCTATATAGTATCAATAAAAGATTCACATTTTTAACCCTAAAAGTATAGCCATGAACAAACTATTCATCGGGCTGCTCATTGTTGCAGCCGGAGCAGGAGTTTTCTTTTTGCTGCGTAAAAAGAAAAACACAACTGAACCAGAAAATGAAATCAAAAAGGAATTAATCATTGGTAAATGGAGAACGGATGCACAACCAGGAAATGATTCCACGTTTAAAGATTATAGGTATGAGTTTTCAAAAGAAGGGAATATTATCCGGTCGCTAAATGATTCTGCAATGGCAGACAGTTCCTTTTATGCATGGAATAATGAAAGCAATCTTGAGTGGAAAAAGAATGCAGCTGATACAACAGGTGTGTTGTATAAAGTGATCCAACTGACTGCTGACAGTCTGCAGTTAGTAAGTAAGGATAGCGTTACCATCCTGTTTACCAGGTTGAAATAACCAGCCCGATACTATGCCACAGAAATTCTGTGGCATAGTATCTTTGATAAATGTCGAAAAAGAAATTAGTAGTACTTACCGGTGCCGGTATCAGCGGCGAAAGCGGATTAAAAACCTTTCGTGACAGTGATGGATTGTGGGAGGGATATGATGTAACTGAGGTTGCAACTCCAAGGGCATGGAGAAAGAATCCGCAACTGGTGCTTGAATTTTATAATATGCGCCGAAAGAATGTGGCGGATGCCAAGCCCAATGCTGCTCATTACGGGTTGGCTGAACTGGAGAAAGACTATGATGTTACTATCATCACCCAGAATATAGACGATCTGCATGAAAGAGCCGGTTCTACCAATATTCTTCACCTGCATGGAGAAATATTTAAAATGCGGAGTGAAAAAGATGAATCGCTCATTTATGAAATAAAAGGAAATATAGAGCTTGGTGATGTGGCTGATGACGGTGCACAACTTCGTCCGCATATAGTTTGGTTTGAGGAACCGGTGCCAATGATTGAAAATGCTATCCCCGTTGTCAGGGATGCTGATATCTTTGTTGTAGTCGGCACTTCTCTCGTTGTATATCCTGCTGCAGGATTGGTAAATTTTACTCAACCGGGAATTCCGGTATATGTTGTAGATAAAAAGATACCTTACGTTTCTTCAAATGGAAACCTGGTAACGATAGAAAAGCCGGCTACCGAAGGAATAAAAGATTTAATTTCCCTTCTTAAATATAATTCCTGATGGATGATATAAGTTTTGGAAAGCTGCTGATTCCTGTACTGATTGTCTTTATACTGTTGATTATTCCCTATATTTTTTTTCTGCTGGCACAGCAAAATACACTGAAAGCCATACAGCCGCAAAACAGGCTGATGCAACCCGGAGAAGTCTGGTTACAACTCATCCCTCTATTTGGCTGGATATGGCAGTTTACAGTAGTTAGCCGCATTGCAGATTCTATTTGTAATGAGTATAAATCACAACAGGAAATATCATTTCTTGGAATGGGTGATGGTGAAATGCTTGAAGATATTAATAACAGGGCCACTTACACTACCGGGTACTGGTATTGTGTATTGGTTTGTACAACGATCATCCCAATACTCGGAATTCTTACCGGGTTAGGTGCACTGGTACTTTGGATAACCTATTGGCAACAATTGAACAAGCACCAACAAAAAATTATGGATTCTAACCTCGCTTAATACCGCTTTTCTAAAAATGAAACATCATTAACCGCCAGTTCAGCTAAAACAGGTTCGTAAATTTCTTTAGCTGTTGGTATATGTAAACCTGTCATTTTAATTTTGCCATTAAGTATCAGCTTTGCAGCAATTCCCAAGGGCAATCCAACTGTTTTTGCCATCGCAGTATGCAGGCTGTTTTCACCTTTTACTACCAATGAACTTTCTATTTTGGAATGGGGAATTCCGGCATTGGGGGTTTCATACTCAATTTCGTGCAGCATAACTATCATGTCTTTATCGTAGGGGCGAAGGGCCAGTTTTCTCTCAACCGCAAACTGAAGGATGTCGGCAGGGCTGCATAGTCCTTTGTTTACCATTGTATCGTTATCATCAAGTCCCAAAAAGAATAGCTGTTTTAAAGTCAGATTGGCTTCATGTATTTTATGGGCCAGGTAGGCAGCGGCCCTGTTTTTCACCTCATCAATTTCTACTTCCTGCAAATTTCCTTTATCATCTGCCGCCATAAAGGAAGACGGAATTTTCTCACCCTCATTTTCTGCTTCGTTTTCAGCGTCCATCAGTTTCATCAGGTTTTCCAGCAGTCCTTTGGTTTCTTCAAATCGTTCTGTAAGTTTTTGATTTACCCACTCGCCGAATCCATGCTTGTCCATATGTTCTTTAAAAACCTGCTGTAGCGATTTCCCGTCCGTTTCGTATTGGGGCGTTTCATCAGTCAGCTTAAGCTCAATGATATTTCGCCAGCCATACATAAAATCCGGATGACGAAGAGTGGTTCGTATAAAGGTCGATGTGTTTTCTAAACCATAAAGTGATGTATAACTGAGTGAATCCCTGTTGGCGTACCAGCTCAGGTAACCAATCTCGGGTATCTCCACCATTCTTTCGCCACTAAAAAGCTGATCATATGGAACCTCTACTTCTTGCCCTGCTTCACGAAAATGGGCACCGGCTTTACCTGCCATGATAATATTTCTTGGGTTCCAGCTGATCTTATAATGCCACGGGTTATCATCGCTTTCAGGAGCCACCAATCCGCCACAATGAGAAATAAACGAGGTGATTTTTCCGCCCTTTTGCAGGATTTCATCAATGAGTTTCATCGCACTCATATGATCAATGCCCGGATCAAGTCCCATTTCATAGAGAAAGAGTAGTTTATTCTTTTCAATCTCTGGCTGAAGTGAACGGATATCAGCGTCCAGGTAAGATGCAGTCAATAAATGCTTATGGTACCTGACACAATCCTTTGCTACCAGTATATGCAAGAAAGGAGGCAGCAGTGAAATAACAATGTCAGCCTTACGGATATATTTTTCTCTGTCAACCTGGCTATTTATGTCAAAAGCCACCGCGGTGGCATGAGGTGATCCTCCAATTTTGGACTCAGCCAGTTGCAAATCAGCATCTGCAATAATGATTTTCCATCCTTCTGTAGCTGCATTTTTAGTCAGGTAATCTATCAAAACTGTAGCCGATTTGCCAGCGCCAAACAATAAAATCGTCTTCATAAAAATTCCGGTGTTGAAAAAGCGAAAATTAGAACTAAAAAGCCAGAAAATCGCAGGTAAAACACCCAAAGAATCGACTAATTTTTTAATTCACAAGGGTGGAAAAAATAGGCCAAAAAACACCGGTATTTATCAGGTTTTGAGGGCTGAAAAAAGTAGATTTGCAGACCCTGAAAATAAGCCTTAAACAGCGTTATTTGGGGAATGCAAAAAACAACAAAACAGAATAGGAAACCTAGCGATGGAAGAGAACTTTGAGCCTTTAGAAACGAACGACAGCAACAGGATAATCCCCGTGAATATTGAAGAGCAAATGAAGACTGCCTACATTGATTATTCAATGTCGGTGATAGTTGGCCGTGCCCTTCCGGATGTTCGGGATGGTTTAAAACCAGTTCACCGCCGTGTGTTATTTGCCATGAATGAACTGGGAATCCATTATAACAAGCCTTATAAGAAATCTGCCCGTATTGTCGGTGAGGTGTTAGGTAAATACCATCCGCATGGGGATAGTTCAGTATATGATGCAATGGTGAGGATGGCACAGGAGTGGAACATGCGTTATACGATGATTGATGGCCAGGGTAACTTCGGTAACCAGGATGGCGACGGGCCTGCAGCCATGCGATATACAGAAGCAAGACTTGAAAGGCTTGCCGAGCATATGCTTGATGATATTGAAAAAGACACTGTTGATTTTCAGCTAAACTTTGACGACTCAGAAAAAGAGCCTTCCGTTCTCCCTACAAGGGTTCCGCAGTTGTTGGTAAATGGTTCAAGTGGTATTGCAGTAGGTATGGCAACGAATATGATGCCGCATAACCTGAGCGAAGTTATCGATGGATGTATTGCATATATCGATAACCGGGAGATCACCATTGATGAACTGATGCAATATGTGAAAGCTCCTGATTTTCCCACCGGCGGATCGATCTACGGTATGGAAGGCGTAAAGGCAGCGATGCATTTTGGAAGAGGCAGGGTAGTAGTGAGAGGTAAATTAACTGTGGAAACAAAACCCAGCGGAAGAGAACAGATCATCATTACAGAAGTGCCTTACCAGGTAAACCGTGATGCATTGACCAATCGTATTGGTGAACTGGTCAATGAAAAAGTAATTGATGGCATTGCCCATGTTAATAACGAATCGAATAACAAAGAAGGCACCAGGCTCGTAATTGACCTGAAAAGAGATGCTATTGCCAACGTCATTATCAACCAGCTTTATAAGCTTACGGATCTTCAAACATCTTATGGCATCAACAATGTCGCAATTGTTAAAGGCCGTCCAAGAACATTAAGCCTGAAAGACCTGATCAGTGAGTTTGTTGAATTCAGGCATGAAGTGGTAGTTCGCAGAACAAAATTTGAATTAAGAGAAGCGGAGAAAAGGGCTCATATTTTAAAAGGTTATCTCATTGCCCTGGATCACCTGGACGAGGTGATTGCATTGATTCGCAGTTCGGCCACTCCCGATATTGCCAAAGATAACCTTGTTAATGCCGGGTGGGGACTGGATGAAATTCAGGCAAAAGCCATATTGGAATTGCGTTTACAGCGCCTGACCGGTATGGAAAGAGATAAGATCAAAGAAGAATTTGATGAATTAATGAAACTCATTGCTCACCTGAATGAATTACTCTCGAATGAGGGTATGCGGTATGATCTTATCAAAACTGAGCTGACTGAGATCAAAGACAAGTTTGGTGATGCCCGCAAAACAGAAATCACCTACCTGGATGACGAAGTAAAAATTAAAGACCTTATCAAAGAAGAAGATGTAGTGATTACCATCTCACATCTTGGTTATATTAAACGTACACCGGCAGATGAATACCGTTCACAACGCCGCGGTGGTCGTGGCGTAATGGGAGGCAAAACAAGAGATGAGGATTACATTGAGCATCTTTTTGTGGCATCTACCCACCATACAATGCTTTTCTTTACAGAAAAAGGAAGGGTATACTGGCTAAATGTTTATGAAATCCCGGAAGGAGAGAAGACAGGAAAAGGAAGGGCTATTCAGAACCTCATGCAGTTGCCCCCTGATGATAAAGTCAAAGCTATCATTGATGTAAAAGATCTGAAAGATGAAGAGTTCGTGAAGGCACACAACATTGTCCTTTGTACCAAAAAAGGCATCATCAAAAAAACAGAACTGGAAGATTTCAGCCGGCCAAGGCAAACAGGTGTAAATGCGATTACCATAGTTGAAGGAGATGAATTGCTCGATGCAAAACTGACCGATGGTAAATCTGAAATAATGATTGCAGTGAAGAGCGGCAGGGCCATTCGTTTTTCTGAAGAAAAGGTAAGGGCAACCGGCCGTGGAGCCATTGGAGTAGCGGGTATTGAAGTGGAAGATGAAAAAGATGAAGTAGTAGGTATGATCTGTGTAAACCCGGAAAAAGATGCATCCCGTACCGTGCTGGTTGTTAGTGAACAGGGATTTGGTAAACGAACACCTGTAGATGAGTACCGGTTTACCAACAGGGGAGGAAAAGGGGTGAAAACAATCAATGTAACAGAAAAAACAGGAAGCCTTGTCGGTATACTGGATGTGGCCGAAAATGAAGACCTGATGATCACCTGTAAAAGCGGTGTAACTATCCGTATGCCGGTTAGCGGTATCAGTGAGCAGGGAAGGGCAACACAAGGGGTAAAACTTATAAGATTGGATGACGGGGATGAAATTGCTGCCATCACACAACTGGACGACCAGGGACAGAACGGAAATGGCAATAGTGAGCATGGAGATGCGGACGCAACGCCAACAGATGAAAATCCATCTACAGAAGGAAATGAAGCATAAAATTCTTTAAATCAATAATTATCAAAATGAAAAAACTCCTGGTAGTATCAGCGGTTTGCTTGTCAGGGTTAGTAGCTACAGCCCAGAATTATGACAATATCAAGAACCAGCTTTTGTTCAACAAATTTGAACAGGCTAAAACTGATTTCGATAAGGCTTTTACCAATGCAAAATTTGCCAGTAAAGCAGAAGCCTTTATTCTTAAAACAGCTATATATGCAGGCCTGGCAATGAGCGATGCAAATAAAGACAAGCCTGCGGGTTTACAATTGGCTAATGAAGCTGACGCAGCTTTTAAAAAGTACAGGGAAATGGAACCGGATATGAAGTTGGTTAAAGATCCGGTTTATCAAAATGGGCCCGTAAATCTGTACTCTGCTTTTTATTCTGGCGGGTATGAAG
Organism: uncultured Chitinophaga sp.; assembly: GCA_964634265.1. Classification (GTDB taxonomy): domain Bacteria; phylum Bacteroidota; class Bacteroidia; order Chitinophagales; family Chitinophagaceae; genus JJ008. The sequence continues at coordinate 43,568 of CAZWIM010000025.1, forward strand.
ATTATAAAACAAAGTCATGGCAGGCTGGTTATGAAAAATTAAAAAAAGCTGTTGAATTATCAGACATTCTTATTGCCCAAAAGGTGTTTAATTCACCGCTTGATACCAATGTGCTGATTCTTGCCGCCATTACAGCAGAAAGCAGCGATAATAAGGAAGATGCTGCAAAATATTATGTCCGCTTAGCCGATGCTAAGGTTGACGGAGAGGGTTTTGAAAGTGTATACCGCTTCCTTGTAAGCTATTATTTCGGAAAGAAGGATATTCCTAATTTTGAAAAATATAAATCTTTAGGAGCACAGTTGTATCCCAAAAGTGAGTATTTCACATTTGACAAAGTAGATTTCGCAGCGGGACTTGCCACAAACTTTGACGATAAAGTAAAAGCAGTAGAGGAGATATTGGCAACTGACCCCGATAATTTTAAAGCCAACCAGGTGTTAGGTGAGATTATTTACGACACCCTGAATTCGGAAAAAGAAGGAGCTGTGCTTCCGTCTAATGCTGCTGATTTGGAAAAAAGAATGGTAGCGTCATTTACCAAGGCCGCTTCTGTAAGGGCTAATTATGAGATTCCTTTTTTATACATGGGTGACCATTTTATCAATAAAGCGGCTAAAACCAACGATGCCCGTTCGGCACATGCTGCTGATATGAAGGCCAGAACCAAGCCCGGTACGATGGCTTCAAAAGAAGACATTGCAAAACGGGATATGCTTGATAAAAAATATGGAGATGACCTTGACCAGGCAAGAGAACCGTATGAAAAGGCTGGTGCAATTTTGGCAGACAGAGCTGCTAAGGAAGGAGGATTGGAACTGAGGGAAAAAGAACAATATAAAAAAGTTGCCAATTACCTGTCAGAAATCTATGGCTACAAAAAAGTTCAGGCAAAAGGAAAACCAGCTGACCAGGCAAAATTCCAGGCAGAAGAAAAAAAGTGGAACGAGATTTATGACAGCATCAATGCAATCAAAACCCTGAAAAAGGGACATGATGCTAACTAACTCATTGACATAAGAAAGAGTAGAAGAACCTGGCCATAAGGCTGGGTTCTTTGCTATATGTGTGTTACGTACTCAAAGTTATTGGATAACATTATTTAACATAATGGTTAGTTATGCTTAAAGCTACATATACATTATATACGGTTAGCCTGATACGATTTTTTCGCACTTACGATTCAGCTTTATTAAAAGAAAAAATCGTATCAG
>CAZWIM010000026.1:0-16121 GCA_964634265.1 uncultured Chitinophaga sp.
AAAATAATATTGGTGTTAGAAATCGTAGAGGGATCATAATAAGGCTTTGAAATAATTTTAAACAGTCAAAACTCAAATTTCAAAAACCACCAGTATTAAATTAGCTTCTGTAATTCTCCCTTACCGGGTTAAATACATCTATCACTTTGCAATCCGTTACTGCCACGGCTCCATGCAATACATTAGAAGGAATCACATAGTACATGCCGGCTGTCAGTTTACATTCTTTTCCGTCAATAGTCTGGGTACTAGGGCTTTTTTGTCATCGAATTTTATGTCTTTGTAAGTACCTTATAGCCTGCTTCCATACTGTGATGTTCCGAATTTTGATGAGTCTTGCTTTGCTGTTTTTTGCTTACATGACGCTACGCCTGTTGCCAAAATAAATGAAACAAAAATAGATTTTATCATTATCGCTTTTTTAATTTTAACCTAAATGTAATTATATATAGAACAAATCCTGACAGAATAGTGATTAAACCAAAAATCGAAAAAACTCTAAGCACCCAGTTATTAATATTGTCTCTCTCCTTGTAATCCATAGTATGCATCATCCATAAAAAGTCAAATAGCCGCCACTGATTATTACGAAAACTCTGCACAGTTCCCATTTCTGTTGATACATACACGGTGCTGTTAATATTTCCTTTGAATGTAATAGCATAGGCAGGTAGTGGTTTCTCCCGGTACTCATGATGGCCATTGATTACTGTTAAATACCTTACAGAACTTGCTTCTTCTGGATTTTTTAGCCTGCTTTTTGCTACCTGTATTGCCTCGGCTTCAGTAAGTGGCTTTCGTACATTACTGGAAACAGCGTTTGCCAGTCTTGTTTTCACTCTTTTTCCGTTATAAAAACTTATCTGATAGTATGTGCTGTCTAATAAGTTAATGAGCTGCACAGATTTTATTTGACGGACAGTATCATTCTTTTGCAACAAATTGATAATGCTATCGGGTGAAATCAGTTTTGCTTTATACACAAAAGGACTTTCTTCTTTGCGTATATCTTCACCTCTGATTTTTTTAATATTAGTCCAGCTAAAGTAAAGTCCTCCTACTGTCCAAAAAAGGAACTGAATGCCAAAAAGTACACCGAGATATCGGTGTGCTTTTCTAATAATTTTCTGTGCTTTTGCCTTAGTCATGTAAAAGTTCTTTTAGTGTTGGTTTATCCAAGTTATAAGCTTCCCATTTCACCTGCATAATACCCCCGACTAATAAGTTATAATTATTAAAGCCCCACTTATTCATTAATTCAGCAAAGTCAAATAATTCTTCATGCATCATAATGTCATAAAGGATTATTCTTTTGTTTTTGTAGGCATTGAGTTTTTCTGATGTGGCTTCAGCAAGTGGAATATTAACAGCATTCTTCAAGCGGCCAACGTTTTTCCATGTAATTGTGTCGGTGCTTGTAAATTCGGTTTGGGTTCTAACGTCAATAAGAATCACATCATTATTACTTGCTATTCTCAGCAATTCATCCGGTAGTAGCAGGCTGTATTTTGCTTTTAGAAACGGAAGGTCTTGGGACGGAATATCACTAAGCAAATTATCTAACCCAAAAAGTAATACAGCCACTTTGTATCCCTTGTCCACTAAATAATGTGCCGCTATGGGAGCCAGTTCGCCATCATTGTCAAACAAAATAACAGGTATGCTTGGGTCTAGTATATCCGAATCCGTTTTTACCTTATCATAAGGAATATGCCATGCCTTTTCAATCACACCAAATAAATTTTGCCATTTGTCTCCCGATGTTCCATTGTAAATACTGTCTGGCCGTACATCCACTATTTGATAGCGATTGCTTTGCAGTGCTTCAATAAACGCTTTTGGAGAAAGTAATTCATACTTCAAATCGGATGCATAATATTTTGCCTTTAGTGGAAGTTGTTGTTCAGATATTGTATTCAGGTAGGATATGCCTCCGTTAATATTTACAATATGTTTAAAAGAACTATCGATAAGGCGACTTGCTAAAAGTCTTGACCTGCGGCTATGACTGCAATATAAATAGATCGTATCATTTTTATGTTTCTTGTACTCAGAGTAATACATGTCAAAATTAAAGAAATCAGCTTCTAAGGCCCCTTTTATTCTGCCCTGATTATAAGAAAGGTATTGTGAAGTGTCGCTTCGTTCACCCTGTGTTCTTATGTCAAAGTAAACAAGTTTAGGGTTGCTCTCCAGTTTTTTGAAAAAGGCTTCCCATGAAATTGTTTGATACTTCTTGTTGTCATACTTAAAATCCTGTGCAGCAAGATTGCCATAAAGAAATATTGCAAGGGCGAGTGAAAATGCTTTAGTCATTTCTTTAATATATATATTGATATGTTATTTTAACCGGTAGTTTTGAATGGGACCACTATTTTTATTTTTTCCCAAAGAATTTCTATACTACCGCTATCGTCAGCCTGCTTGTTTACAGCATACGTTAACCTTTGCGTCATAGTATTTGCTTGTGGTTTAACAGCAAACCTCAGCAGATCTTCTTTGTCTGAATAATTATCAGCTAAATGTTGTTCGTAATTTTTGTTTAAAATAAATATCCATTCTTTCTCACCAGGTATGGTGAATATAGCGTAAGTGCCGGCTTCAATTTTTTTATTATCAATGGTAATGGCGTTATTCAAGGTAATTTTTGTGGCTGCATGTGCACCGGTAACCCAAACGGTATTGTAGGGTACTAATCCGCCCCATATAATGCGTCCTTTTACACCTGGCGAAGAGTAGGTAATGTGTACATGTGTATTTCCAACAGTTTGCATCGCCACTCTGGGCACACTTTTTTTCATAGTATCCTCTGCAATGATCCCGTTGTTTACACTATCTGCATAGCCAGAAGCTGATTTTGCTTCATGCTGCATGTGACTGCTTTCTTTTTTAGGTTCTGTTTTTCTGCTTTTGTTTTTACAAGCCACAAATAGCATAGCGGATAAAAAAAGCATAATTATAGCAAGCTTCATTTTATTTATTTTAGAAGTTTAATATTCAGAAAATATTTTGTTAGTGATAAATTCTTGATCGGAAAGTGTTTTTAAAAAAGCAATCAGGTCTTTTTTTTCCATTGTTGTTAGGTCAATTCCCAATGAACCATCTTTTTTACGGAAAAAAGTATCTATAGTCTCACTTGGTTTCATCCCATTTGTATAATGGTCTAATACTTCTTCCAGGGTAGCTAAACTGCCGTTATGCATATAAGGTGCCGTGTATTCAATATTACGAAGCGTCGGTACTTTAAATTTGCCTTTATCACTCTCTAGCAAAGTAATTTCTTGTCTGCCTTTATCAAATCGAAAATCGTTTGTGATACCATTATTTCTGTAACTGCCATCAGTAAACAAATCAGTAGCATGGCAACTGCTGCATTTTTGTTTGAATATTGCTAATCCATTCAATTCGTCGGAATTGAGTGTTTCACCTTCATTCCTAACATATTTATCATACCTGCTGTTGGCCGAAATCATGGCGGCCATGAACTGTGAAAAGGCCTGTAAAAACTCTTTTGTTGTAATGGAATCTACTTTAAATGCATGTTTAAACAGAACTCTGTAATTGGGTGAGCTATTAAGTTTCCTGATTACATTATCCATTTTCTCATCCATTTCTATACGGTTCTCAATGGGGTTAATAGGCACCATGTCAAGATTGTGTACCCCACCGTCCCAAAAAAATGTTCTGTAAAACAGGGCATTGAAAATGGGCAATGAGTTTCTTCGGCCATGAAGGTTATCTACACCATGACTAAAATCATGACCAGCTTGTATAAATGCGGCTGCCTGCTGGTGGCAGGAGCCGCATGAAACATTGCTGTCTCTTGAAAGCATGGGTTCGTAAAACAATTTTCTCCCCAATTCAAACCCTTCTTCTGTTACCGGGTTTATGGTCAAGTCATAAACAGGTGACGGAAAATTCGAAGGTATTTTAATTTGCATTGGCTTTGGGTAATGCATCAAAATAAATGACGATGCTGTTATAGCTACCAATAAACTGGTTACAATGAATAATTTCTTATTCTTCATTGAAGTATGTTTTTAGTAATCAATACTGCCTAAATTAAATCCAGAAGTATAATTTTCTGATATTTTGACCGACAATTCGCCCCACATTACATTTGAGTTTTTAGCCAGCAAAACATCCGTTTTTTGTTTGAACAATGTTGCTATATCAACATTAATATTCACAATTGGTGAACTTTTCTTCAGGGAAATCGCCTCTTCAAAATCAAATGCTTTAGTCCTGATATTGTTGATAGTAGCAGACTTAAATCCCCCAAATCCCCCAATATGATAATAAAAATTATTGGACAATGAATCAGGGATTACCGATGATTTTCCTTCAAACTTTAAAAAGATGTAGCCGGAATTCCATGCCCAATACATTCCCTTTGCTGTACCTGCCACATCTAATGTACCTGTTCGTTTACTTACATCCATTGTGTTTCGGGCACTGTCCACACCAATCAAAAAACTAATGGACTTGTATTTCCCTTTTGGCAAATTGGTTAATTGTATTTTTTGCGAAGCTGCATCACTTTGTCTGATAAGAAAGTAACTGCTGTCCTGCGGCACTATATATTCGCTACCATCTTTTAATGTAAGCTTTATATTGCTTATAAAATAGTTCAGTGTTTTTACAGTCAGCTTTTCACCATGAGCATTTGTGTATTCTTTCCCAAATACCAATGGCTCATTGTTGAAAAGATGATTAAATTGAAGTGTAAGTGTTCCTCTATGTTTTTTGTTTGAAGAAGACGAAAAGCTCATAAGCACTGCTCCAAGAAGCAAGCTTGCTATTGTATATTTTGCTTTTTTCATTTTTCTTTTTTAAAAATTAATGCTCCATACATTTTCCCATAATTTCATGAAACCTGTCATGCAATGCAAAAATTGCCTCCTTTAGTTTTGCCTCCGGCTTTTTTGATTTTACCAATTTTGCTAACGCAAAAGATTCTTTTTCCAATTTAGTAACCAGTTCTTTCATTCCGGGTTTGTTTAAAGCTTCTGGTATTAGAGACAGGCTCAGCAGTTTTGCTTTTTCAGCCAATAACGCTGCATTTGCTTTTGTAGGTTCAATATTTCCTTCTTCTGCCGGATGAAATGTCTTGGACATTACCGAGTGATATTCATCTAAGGCAGGCCATTGTACAAAAACGGGGTTTTTCTTTTTCGTTTGTCTGGCTTTTTTCTCCTGCTCAATTAATGGCAACAACGCCATATCGTACATTTCTTTCATCATATCAGCCACAATAGGTTCAGCTTTTTCAGGAATACCGGCATTATAAGGTGGTTTAGGGTCATATTCTAAATCCAGCATTACACCTTCGGTATATCTTCTTCCCATCAGGTCGTCAATAATAGCCAACGACATATCCATGCCTGCTGTAACACCAGCACTTGTCCAGTATTTGCCATCTTTTACCCAACGTTGTTGTTTAAAATTAGCTCCATACATCGCCATCATTTCTTCTGCCCTGTACCAGTTACTGGTGGCATTTTTGCCTTTCAGCAGTCCGGTTGCACCCAATATCCATGAGCCTGTACAAACACTGGTGGTATATTGTGTTGTTTTGTCAATGGCTTTAATCCATTCTAAAGTAGCCGTATCTTTTGTTTGCATAAAAGTTTCTACGGCACCGCCGGGAATAACCAAAATGTCAAGATTTTTCACCTCTGCAAATGAAGTATCCACTTTCATTTGTAACCCACGTTGGTTTTTTATCATGCCTTTTTGTTTGGCAATAAAAAATGTTTTTGTTCCCATTATTTCTGCCAGGGTATGATAGGGACCCATTGCATCCAGCGTATTATAACCATCATACACCAAAATGCCTATTGTCTTAATAGGAATTTTTGGTTGTGTCATAATGATTGACATCATTTCATTATGCCTTTTGGTAAGCGAATCGTTATTTGTAGTTTGTGCAATACAAATCGAAGTTGCAAAAATTGAAAATACAATACATGCAATTATTTTTGTTGTGTTCATATTTTTTAAATTTGAAAAACGGTAGCCAAATGATTGGCTACCGTTCTTGTTGAAAAATTAAAACCTTCCTGTTAATGTTATACCCCACATTCTTGGACTGCCCAACATATACGAGGCAAATGTTCCCCATGCCATATAGCGTACATTATTCAGGTTACGTACCCAAAGAGCAATGTCAAAATGGTTACTTGTAATTCCTGCTCTTGCATTTAGCAAACCATACCCTTTTTGGCTCTCCGTATTTTCAAAGTTTAATTGGTATTCGCCTAAATACCTGTGTTCACCTCTTACAAATGCATTAAAGTTTTGAGACGATTTGGAAAAAGGTATGCCATACTGAACTGCAAGCATTGATTGTACTGCCGGATTGTAAATTGCCTTGTTACCTTTATAATTCTTTACTGCAAGTGTAGCAGCGTCAAACAGTTCCAGTTTTTCATATTTGCTTTGTGATGTACTGGCTGTCCATTCAATCTGAAGGTTTCTTACTGGTATTGCTGACACTTCAGATTCTAATCCAAAATTATTCATATTGCCAACATTCAGGATTGCATAATCAATTCCATTTTTGCTGGTAGAGACCTGTTGGTCTTTCTGCTGAAAATAAAAAGCGGTTAAGTTTATCTTCAATTTATTATTCAACAAACTGTTTTTCAAACCGATTTCATAATTATCTGATTTTTCAGGCTTATAGGTACGGTCTGCAATATTATTAAAATTGAATCCACCAATTCTAAAGCCTTTTGCATACGAAGCATATAATGTTGATACTTCATTTACCTTATAATTTAAAATTATTTTGGGTGTAAATGCATTGAAATTTTTAGCAAATGTACTGTCTGATGATAACTGTGTAACAACACCGCCTTTTTCTAAAGCTGAGTTTTGCGTAAGTTCTCTTTTCTCTGCATCATATCTTGCCCCAATCGTTAAATCTAGCTTAGAAGAAATTGCAAAAGTGGCTTGTCCAAAAAAAGCCAACCCTTTATTATTTCGTCTTCCATTTGTAATTGATGTATATGGGGCATTCGGGTCAAACAAAGCATAATCTTCTTCGTAAAAAGTTCTGCCGATATTTTTTGTCTTTTCTGTAAAGAGAAATGAACCAACTGTCCATTTAAACTTGCCAGTATTTGCAGGTGAAGAAAAGCGTATCTCCTGTGTAATTTGATTTTGCTTAGAATCTCCGTTTCCGCTAAAAAACTTATCGGCTGTAAAGTCAAAATCATACCTGTCAGGATACCAAAGGTGATAATCAATAACGGCTGTAATAGCAGTAAAATTGAACTTACTGCCAAAATACTTAATAGCTAATGAGCCATTTGTATTGCTTCTTCGTTCTGTATTGGCCCATGTACCAAATGCTTTGTAAGGGGCATTTCTTGCAATACTATCTGTACCTACCCAGGGATATGCACCCTTGTCATTATTATTTTCAGTTCTTGCATTTAAATCTATAGTCCATTTATCTGATAAAAGATATTTCAGACTAAATTTACCGTTAAACGATTTGCGGCTATCAAAATCTTTTGTATTCAAAGTTGGATTTTCATAAACTGAGCCTCTTTTATTCAGCTGAATTCCAGCACCCATAAACAATTTATTTTTTACAATGGGTGTACTGAACCCGGCGCTATAACGTTGTTGGCCATAATTACCAAAGTCTACTGTGGCAAATCCTGATGTTTTATTTCCAGGCCTTTTTGTAATAACATTTACAACGCCACTGAATGCATTTCTGCCATACAGCGTTCCTTGAGGGCCACGAAGAATTTCTATTCTTTCAATGTTGTTAAAGTTTAACGGTGCTGAAAAAAATTCAAACTGGTACACACCATCAACATAAGTAGCTACAGCTTGTTCATTGGTAAAGCCCATTGCACCACGAATATTCAAAAAAGTAGCACTGGTGCTATTGCCATGTTCCACTGTAAATGCACTTGGCGCTAATGCCGTAAGGTCGCTAACACTCCAAACTCTGTATTCTTCAATCTTTTTAGCATTTAATGTAGTAATTGCCACAGGAGTTTTTTGCAAATTTGTTTCTACTTTATCTGCAGTTACAATCACTTCAGGCAATTGCTTATTTTGTTCTATCAGGGTAATGGTTATATCTGTCGCTTTGTTTGAAAGAACTTCCACACTTTTTAATTGCGCAGCAAAGCCAACTGCGCTAAAATTTAATTGATAGTTGCCTTTGTTAAGATTGATAAAACTGAAATTGCCCTCTTTGTTGGATAGCGTTGTTTTATCATTGTTTAAAATGCTGATAGTTGCCCCTTCAATGGGAGCCCCATTTGCTGATTGTATTTTTCCGTTAATGTTTTGAGCCTGCACATTTGAAAATAAAAATGTTCCAAGCAGTATATATAAATATTGTTTCATTGAGTGCTATTTAAAAAATGTTTTATACGCTGTATATGCTAATGTGATAAATAAAATGATAAGGATGCCTGTAACAAAGTGCCTGCTACGCTTTAATGCAGCAGACCGTTCAGCATCATTTTTAAAATGCTGTACCATAAAAATTACTTTAGAAAAAAAATAAAAAACCTATGCTATATTATTTTAAGCCTTCGGTGGATGGAAGATGGAGTAAGCAGGATTGTAATTGTAGTTATCTGCTATTTGAGGATATATTTTTTTAGCTATTCCTGTTTTATAAGGCCTGCTGATTGTTGCAAAAAAGGATTTCGTAGAAAGTACAGTTTCGTTCTTGTTCTCACTTTTTCTTTCAGGGTTTTCCTGGTCTTTCTTTTCTTCTTGCTGTAGTTTCTTCATTAACTGGCACTTCCCGTTGCAGTGCATCTTAGGCCTTGCTTTGTTGATACAGTCTTTAGCATACTTGGCTGTGTTGGTGTAATAGTCAGCCATAACAAAAGACTTATTGAATGTTTGAGCAAGTATAGCTGCAAGGAAGATAAATGCAGTTATGTTTCTATATGTTAAGACTGTTTCCAAAATTTCGGCAAAGGTAAGTTCAAATGTTTAACAGATAAAACGATTTTGATTACTGTTTTGTTATTGGGTGGTAGGTGGTCTTTGGGTGTCTGGCGATGATTTATTGTTGAAGTACATTTCTGATGTTGGTAGCTCATCTTCAGCCGGTTTGGGCAGGCAGTGTGTTGGCTTTTTTAGGCCTTTGCAAGGTTGTTTTTTGTCGGAGTTTTGTGTGCCTTTGCAAAGAGCTACTAATAGCATGGGTCTGGTTGGCAAAGTTTTATTGTTTGTCAACTGAAACGACATGTGCAAATAGGGTGACGTACAACGCTTCACGGATTGCTGCTGGGGCGGCTTCTATTTTTTATCAACCGGAACTGAAGTATAGCACAGATTTCGTCTGGAAAGTTTTTGTCAAACCATTTGTGATATGTTATTCCGCCGGAATAATCGGAAAGCCGAATAAAATATCGAGTCGGTAAGTAAAGAAGTCCACGGCAGTCGTCATAGCAACTAAATTTTCTTTTCTGTGCTTCAAGTGACCGCTTAATGTCGGTAACTTTCTTTTTGTGTCGCTTGTTTGTTTCGGAGTTACGATGTCGCTTAACAATTGCTCCTAATACATATAATTGCACGGTACCAACTCAAATTTCAAAATTTACAGCCATTGAAAGTCAATGCATCTATCCCTTTTTTGTATTGTAACGGCTTCAATACAACTGGCAATATTTGATAGACATTATTGAGTTAGCTTCTGTAATCCTCCCTCACCGGGTTGAATACATCTATCACTTTACAATCCGTTACAGCCACAGCTCCATGCAGTACATTAGAGGGGATTACATAGTACATGCCGGCTGTCAGTTTACATTCTTTTCCGTCAATGGTCATATCTAATTGTCCTTCGAGTATATAAGTGATCTGCTCATGCGGATGGCTGTGCATAGGCAGGTTGCTCCCGGCTTTTATTTCTACCAAACCAAATGTCATATTCGTACCATGAGCATAATACCCGGTAAGTCCGGGTGCCAGTTCTTTTGGTAATAAGTCTTTTATTTTTTGCATGCACTGTGAGTTGAAAATTTATCAGTGTTGAACTCCCCTTCAGGGGTTGAGGGTTTCAAACAAACAAAAACTGCCGCCTACCCATTCCTTGTCTTTATTGTAACGTACACCCACCATCTTGCCCTTGCTTAACCGGGCAAGGTTATTGGTGGCAACGGGTCTATCAGCGCCGGGAGGCCAGAAATAAAATATTCTGATTTCAGCTTTTGCAGGCACATCCGGTGTTTCTATCACATCTGCATATTTTACTTTCCTTTGCAATATCCAGTTCTCCGGGTCTTTTACTTTTTCAATATCTTCTTTGGTCACATCAATGATGACACCCTGCCCTGCAAAAGAGAATAAAGGCTTCAATACATAATTTTCCAGGTCGGCTGGTATTTGTTTGATCTCATCCAGGAAAAAGGTTTGTGGTACATAAGGATGCTTTATCAGTGGCAACGTGTATTTGCTGATGCGGTAAAACCAGTTAGGGTGGGGGCACCATTCCACATCCAGTTCTTCAAAAAAGATTTTTCCTTTCTCCTGTACTTCGGGTGTCTGTTGCTGCAGGTCATCAAATATTACCCGGTTATAAATCCGTTTTACTTCGGTTTTCTTGCCGTCATCAAGGTAGTATAGTTTCTTTCCTTCTTTGATTAATTCCGTCAGGCAAACCATTTTGATGCCGGTATACTCTTCGGTGCAGTAAAAATCAATTCTTGTTTTTTGCTCCCGGGGAAATATTTCCAGCAGTATAACATTCTCCGGCTTGTGATCACCCACGATGATTTCTTTTAACAGCCTAAGATAGCTTTCCCTGTCATGACCATTCAGGTAAGCGCTGAAGCCATCTGGTGATTTGTAGTTTCTTCGGAAAACATCATCTATTAAAACTTCATAGGCAAATAACGAAGGAAAGCCCTGCATTTCGATCAGTTGAGGTTCGTATTCACCGGCCTCATTGATGCAGATACCAAAATCAAATGCTATGAAATCAGGCCGGCCTTCTTCTCCCGGCACCTGCAAATCTTCTGGAATGGCATTCCTGGTCAGTTCTTTGAATTTCGGATCAATAATGATGTCGGCAATATTCTCACAGGCGTCCAGTATTTTACCGGTAAAATCTTTGGGAACAAAAATGGGAGTTTCAGCCACCCTAAAATCTACCTGGCCCGGGTATACGCCATGCAGGTCCTCCAGGAATTTTTCATATTGCTCTTTAGTGAAATGATCATTGAAAGATTTTCTCAGCGATGCGATCATAGTTGGTTTGTTTGGGTATGGATAAAATTAGCATTTTATGCCAAGAATGGATACCTGTAATAAAAAAGCACAACCTTCCGGCTGTGCTTTTCTCTTCATTTATAATTGCTGTCATTGTTGAATAACAGGTTTGTTCTGGATCTTCACATCTTTAATTGGCTTAACAGTTAATGGTGCCTTTTTGGCAATGATCCAGGCCGCACGGCGTCCGATATTGTTACTGTTATACTTGATCCACATGTATCCATCTTCACCCCAGTCAGTTCCCCATGAATTTTTAATTAACCAGGCCCCTTTGTCATCATCCCATCCAACGATAGTGATAGCATGGTTGGAAGAAGGGCTGCCATAATTGCTGGCAAACTCATAGAAAACACCACTGGCATAATTCTGGAACAGGCTGGTCACCTGTACACTGGCAGCTATAGGACCGTATTTGCATATAGCATCTTTAATAGAAGCTACAGAAGCAATCTTGCTGATGTCACCGGAAGGATCAACAACACCCCAGTCAGTGGCGTAGTAATTAGTGGTTGGTGTACCTCCTGCGCAAGGCTGGTTAGTACCGGCATCTGGTACAACGGTTTCTTTCTCCAGGTTCTTGTTATTGTCCACCATCCATTCCATTACCTTATAGGCAAAACCTCCGCTACAGTCACCATCCACACAGTTTTCGGCATATTGTTCAGATGCATCAATAAAGCTGCCGTTTATTTTCTTATAACTGCCTTCATAGGCGCCCAGTGCAGAGTAAGCCCAGCAGTTGCCGCATCTTTGGTCTCTTACAGGAGTTACATAGCCCTGTGTTCTGGCATCATACTTTTTGGAACTGGCAATACAGCCAATCAGCCTTATTTTGGTGATATCAATAGCCGCAGGTGTCAATTTACGGGCAACGATATATTGTTTGATGCGGTTTACTTCCTGCTCAGGTACTTCTTTTTCACCGGTTATTTGGGCCAGGGTTTTAGTGCTGACTCCGGTAAAGCTTACATTGAATTGTAATTTCTGTTCAGTGATTTGCTTACGCTGATTCAAAAGCAGTGTTCTTACATTCTCAGGAGCTTTTAATTCCCGTTGTTTATACTTTTCCGGTAACTGTATTGGCTGTGCCATACCAAACAGGCAGCCAAACAGTGCAATACCCAGTAGTAACCCTGGTAGTTTTTTGATGTGTTTCATAAATGGATGTTTTAAGGTTTAATAAATGGTTTTTTATTCTATGATGACCAGGTATTGCTTCTCCTGGTCAGGTTTTTCTTCTTTTCTCCATGGCCTGGCATGCAAAAAATGAAGGGTAGTGTTGCTTTTCTTTAATGCAGTAAAACGAAACACCTGTGTTTCCGGGGCATTATCTTTTCCTTCGGAATTATTGATTGTATACACCGTATCGAGTGACAAAAACTGCCGGTACGCTGAATCTTTCAACGACCAGCTATAGCCGGTGCCCATATTGGTGCCGAGTTTGATTTCAAAATGCTCATTCACTTTTACTTTAATAGTATCACCCGACACCTGTTGTTGTGAAGAGGTGCCACAGGAACCCAGGAGCAGTAACAAAGGAATAATTTTCATCTGCTTACATTTTAAATGTTATGTAACTAACCAGATTCTATTCCCGAAAGTGTTTCTTCAAAAAGAGAGGGTGGGATATGAGGATAATTGGTGAAACACTCTTCATATGCAAGTTAATACCACACAAAGCTGAAAAGTGCAGTGATGCGTAAAAATATTTTAGCACATGGAGAATCAGATAGCCATTTCTTCTACCGGTATGGCTGAATTCAGGAAATTAGGCAGCACATGAGAGTGGGTCCAGACGATCTTGTCCGGGTCTTCCAGGTGTTCGATCATACTGTTGAGCTTGGCTTCTCCGTGGTTTTCAATAACGGTTTTTCTTTTTTCTTCTGTCTTAAGGTACATCAGCATACCCGGTGCATCGGCCTCGGGGTGAAACTGGGTGCCTATCATATAATCATTGAAACGGATGGCCATCACCGCTCTTTCCAGCGGCACATGGGGACGGCTTTTTTCAAGGCAAAGCAGGCTGGCGCCCATTTCTTCCAGTAGTTCAATGTTGGGTTGTATTACCTGGTAGTCGCGGCTGTCAACAGCATAAAAAGGATCTTTCAGCCCATGAAAAACTTCTTCATTGCGTCCGTCTACCAGCATGTGAACAGGAAAGACGCCAAACGAAGTTGACTTCCTTTTACATACCAATCCCGCATTAAAATAGCGGCAGGCCAACTGGAAAGAATGACAAATAAAGAAGATGTATTTTTTTTGGATAGTATCCGGGTTATTGTTCCAGCGTTCCATTTCATTCAGCCAGCGGCACCAGCTGATATCCCAGTCATCAAAACGGGAAGTTAACGGATCGCCGGGTCCACCACTGGAAAGATAAATATCATAAGAGGTATCAGGAACTTCGTTTTTCAACCGAACATCAAACTCATCAGTGTGCAGATCAAGATTGTTGCTTTCGCTCCATTCCTTTAGGATGGTGCGGATACAACGCATACCCTGGTTGGCAGCGCCTTCATAGAGATCGAGGATTGCTACTCTTACAGACCGTTTTTCCATCCCGTTCATGCCGACAAACATACTCAATTATTAACGATCAGGGATGGCCGTCAGTTGACTCAATTACCCACAAATGTGGATTTTATGACTTTGGTTAATAATTCTTATCTGTTCCGAACAAATGAATTATTGCTCAAACCTGCCTTTTGTCATGTTGAGCTTGTCAAAACATTGAGCTTGTCGAAACATTGACAAGAGACAGCCAGCCAATGTAGTTATTTCGCTACATAAACCATTTCACCACCGAGGCAGGTTTTCAGCACAACCGTTTGTAGTATGTCATTTTCAGCCACCTTCATCAGGTCCCGGTCAAGAATTACAAAATCAGCAAATTTTCCTTTCTCCAGGCTTCCTTTTTCTTTTTCTTCAAAGTTTGATTTGGCCGCCCATATCGTCATGCCCCGGATAGCTTCTTCTCTTGTCAGCGCATTTTCCATTTGATAACCACTTGCCGGCCATCCTTTCGCATCCTTTCTTATCACAGCAGCAAAAAATGTTTTGAAAGTGGAAATATCCTCTACGGGAAAATCAGTACCCAATGGCATCCATCCGTTTTCCTTTAATAATTGCTTATAAGCATAAGCTCCTTTTACTCTTTCAGCACCTAAACGGTCACCCGCCCAGTACATATCGCTGGTGGCATGAGTGGGCTGTACGGATGGAATAATGGAGTATTTGCCAAACAGGTTAAAATCATTTTGATTCACTACCTGTGCATGTTCAATGCGCCAGCGCAGGTCATTCTTTTCTTTTAAGTATTTGGCATAAATATTCAGGATAGTACGGTTGCCGCTGTCGCCGATGGCATGGGTGCACATCTGCCATTGCTTTTCACTCAGCCAGCTGGCTACTGAATCAAAATGCTCCGGTTTGCTTAGTAAGAAACCATAATGCCCCGCTTTATCACTGTATGGTTCCAGCAGGCAGGCACCTCTTGAACCGAGTGCACCATCACCATACACTTTAAAACTTCTTACGTTCAGCCTGTCTGTTTTTATCATGCCGTTTTTGGCAGCATAGTCATAATTCTCTTTTGCATCGCTCAGCATCACATACAATCGCATCTTCAGATCGCCGTTGTTATGCAGTTCCTTTATCCATTCTACGTTGCCGTAACTGAGACCGCAATCATCAATAGTGGTCAGGCCCATGGCAAAGCAATTCTGTTCTGCATCTTTCAAGGCTTCTTTGAATTGCTCTTTGCTGGCATTGGGAATTTTTGCAGAAACAAGATCAATGGCATTGTCAATTAAAATACCTGTCAGCGATCCTTCCATTTCTTCTATCGAACCACCGGTCAGTGTATCGCCGGGGTTAATACCGGCCAGTTCCAGCGCTTTGGCATTGGCAATAGCGGCATGACCATCAATCCTCGTCAGTAACACCGGCCTGTCAGGAAATAAGGTATCTAACACTTCATTATTGGGAAATTCTTTTAAATCCCAGTCATTCTGGTCCCAGCCGCGGCCGGTTATCCAGCCTTCTTTGTTGTCTGCAGCAAATGCTTTTACCCGTTCAATACATTCTTCCCAGCTTTTAGTGCCGACAAGGTTCACCGTCTGCAAACTCATGCCATAGCCCACGAAATGAGCATGGGCATCAATAAAACCGGGATAGATGAATTTACCTTCAGCATCTAATTTCTCTTTGTAGTCATAGGCTTTTTCCAGATCGGCTGTTTTGCCGGTGGCTAATATTTTACCGTCCTTTATCGCCATGGCTTCGGCAGTGGAGAACGATGAATCCACTGTGTAAATAGTGGCATTGTACACCAGCAGGTCAGCTTTTTCTTTCTGATTGCAGGAAAGGAGTACGAAAAGTAATGTGGCAGGAATTAAATATTTCATTCTATAATTTTAATCAATAAAAGTAAAACTGGTTTCATTGTTCTAATAATGCTTCCCAACTGGCCATATTTGTTATCCATGTGGATATCTATGTTCCTAGTGTGCCTATTGTGCCTGCCTGCCGGTAGGCAGGGTTCAGGTTTTATTAACCACATAGAAACATAGTTACATAGGGAATCACATAGCTATTTATTTTAGTTCATATAATATCTTACTTAAACAATGGCGGATGCTGCAAATGATGATCGGTCTTCTCCTGGAAAGCTTTCGCAGCAGCAAGTATCGTGGCTTCATCATACAGGTTACCAATAAGCGTAATGCTCACAGGCGTTCCGTTTTTATTAAATCCAATTGGCATGCAAACAACCGGGTGACCGCTAAGGTTCGTCATGGCGCTTTGATTGCCGGCAAATGTTGGTACGATCACCACATCAAAATTGCTCATAA
>CAZWIM010000026.1:16221-42994 GCA_964634265.1 uncultured Chitinophaga sp.
GCGCTTTGATTGCCGGCAAATGTTGGTACGATCACCACATCAAAATTGCTCATAAAGCTCCGCAGGTCTTTACACAGTTTCGACCGCCAGCGGTTAGCATTGATATATTCCACTGCAGGTATCGTTCGGGCAGTACGGAAAATATTCGGCCAGAAATTTTTATCCTGTCTTTCTATCAGGTCATCCTTATTATTTCTTGTCAGTTCATCAAAAGCTGCGGCAGACTCCGCACTGATCACCACATTCATAATATCAAACGGATAAATAGTGGAATCTGGAAAAACAACGTTCTTCACATCAGCGCCTAAGGAACGATACACTTCCAGCACTTTCCATTCCGGCGCATCAGCTGCCAACCGTTTGAAATAATTACCGGCATAAGCAATGCGTAATTTTTTATAATCTTCAATCTTACCGGTATAATTAAAGGTATGCCTGATACTTCCCGGGTCCTGGTTATCGGTTCCATGAATAAAAGCATATACAATGGCTGCATCCTCCGCACTGCGGCAAATGGGGCCTATCTTATCCAAACTCCAGCTCAGCACCATGCCACCATTCCGGCTTACCGTACCAAATGTGGGACGTAAACCTGTCACACCACATCGGGTGGAAGGAGAGACAATGGAGCCCCATGTTTCAGTACCAATAGCGAATGGTAATAAACCTGCTGAAGTTGCCGCCGCTGAACCTGCAGAAGAACCGCTTGATCCCTGATTCAGGTTCCATGGATTTTTAGTAGCCCCGCCAAACCATTTGTTATCGTAGGCTAATGCACCCAATGAAAGCTTGGCGCAAAGCACAGCCCCTGCGCCTCTCAGTTGTTTATACACAAAAGCATCTTCATTAATCACCTGGTCTTTATAAGGTGTGCTGCCCCAGGTGGTTTTGGTTCCTTTCACTGCAAAAAGATCTTTCAGTCCGTAAGGTATACCGTGCAGCGGGCCGCGGTACACACCTTTGACAATTTCTTCATCAGCCTGCCTCGCCTGTTGCATCGCAATATCTTCCGTCAGACTGATCACACATTGCAGGGTATCGCCGTATTTCTTTAATCGTTCAATAAAAAACTTTGTCAGCTCCACCGAGCTGATGCGTTTGTTGATAAGCAACGCTGCTAATTGCGGAATGGAATAATAAGCCAGTTCATCCCGGTTGGCTGGTAGCTGTGTCTGGTTCGGTATATCCCAGCTGATGCGTTCTCTCCGGGTAGGCACCCGCATGCCCGGCGCCGGTACAAAAGCAAAAGGATAGGAGAGATCATTTGGCGGAAACAATTTGTGCATCTTGTAATACACATCCTTATTTTCTTTTAGCCCGTCGAGCATGGAATCTACTTCGGCTTCGGTAAATGAAAGGTCGTACAGCTTCAAAGCATCCTGTACTAATTTGATAGAATCTGGTTTTGTCTGTGATTGTGCTGTCATGCAGCTGATGCTGAAAGCAAGGAAGAAAAAGTATCGCATATTGCCGGTCTTTGAGAGCAGTAAGTTAAGTAAATTATTATCTATCCCCGAGCTGTCTTATTAGACAATGTAATGTTTATTAAATAATGCCTTCGACATCCCGATAGCTATCGGGACAGGCTGACAGCGTTTTGTCATGTTGAGCTAGTCGAAACATAGACAAAACGCTGACGGAAACATTTTTTTAAAGATATATTCAAGTCATTATCTTTCTGTAAAATAGTTGCTATGAGAAATTGCCTCTTCCTCCTTGCTTTCACTGCTTTCTTATTTTCCTGTAACCAGCCAGGTAAACAAACCGCCACTGGCCCCGGCATGCCGGTATCAGAGTATTTTAATTACGGCGACAGCGGCGTACAATCAGCCGGTGTCCGTATGATTCCCATCAGCACAGCAGTGGGCAATTTCAACGTATGGACCAAACGATTCGGCAATAATCCCCGCATCAAAATATTATTGCTCCATGGCGGCCCTGCCATGACGCATGAATACATGGAATGTTTCGAAAGCTTTTTCCAAAAAGAAGGCTTTGAGTTTTACGAATACGATCAGCTCGGCTCTTATTACAGCGATCAGCCTAAAGACAGCAGCCTCTGGACAACCGAACGCTTCGTAGAGGAAGTGGAACAGGTACGCAAAGCTATAGGAGCCGACTCCACCAACTTTTATGTACTGGGCAATTCATGGGGCGGTATCCTCGGTATGGAATATGCGCTGAAGTACCAGCACAACATGAAGGCATTGATAGTGGCCAACATGATGGCCAGTGCGCCGGAGTATGGAAAATATTCAGTAGAAGTATTGGCCAAACAGATGGATCCCGCAGTGCTGGCTGAGGTAAGAGCCATCGAAGCCAAAGGCGATGTTGCCAACCCCCGCTACATGGAACTGCTGATCCCCAACTTTTATAAAAAACATTTATGCCGCCTCGAAGAATGGCCCGATGGATTCAACCGTGCCATGAAGCATGTTAACGGCGAGATATACACCATGATGCAGGGCCCTTCTGAATTTGGAATTGCCGGCCGCCTGGCCAATTGGGATATTAAGAACAGGCTGAAAGAAATAAAAGTGCCAGCGTTGATGATAGGAGCGAAACATGATACCATGGACCCCAAGGCCATGGAAGAGCAAAGCAAGCTGGTGCAGAAAGGCCGTTACCTCTATTGCCCCAATGGCAGTCACCTTGCCATGTGGGACGATCAGCAGGTATTTATGAACGGCGTCATTCAGTTCATCAAAGAGGTGGACCAGGGAAAATTCTGATTATATTTATCTATAAAACCATTACCCATGCACTTTAAAAACATCCTTCACATTGGCTGCGCTGCTTTTATATTCATCAGCTGCGGTAGCAACGACAAAAAAGAAACTACGGGCACTGAAACAAAAAATGAAACAGGTACAGTCACGAACGAAGGGGGGCCTGACCATATTCATACGGAGACCGAACGGCCGCTTACCAATGCACAAAAGCTGGAAGGCGCCTGGGAAATTGTAAGGGCCACTGGCACAGCGGCGGAGATGAATGTAGGCACCGTGTACACTTTCGAAGGCGACAAGCTTACGTTTGGAAAAGGCGGTTTCAATAATCCCGGCAAAACAGAGATCACCGACAGCACCTTCAGTTTCCAGGCCGAAGGAAATACCTACAAATTCATGTACGACTATTCATTCAATGGCGATACCCTTGTGGTGTCCATGCAAAACAGCAACGGGCAGATGCTGTATATGCTGAAGAAATAACTTCGTGATACATAAAAATACCGCTTGTATATAGGCGGTATTTTTTATTAGGTAGTTTTTCTTTACACAGTTCTTCTTATATATTTTTTTTCCTGGCAATGATGATGCTGTGATCTTCAGATTCAGTTTCAGACCTCCGGTATTTCACGTTGAAAGTCAAAATATCACTAAAACCAGCGCTTTTAAGATTATTAATAATTGTATCGGGATGGTGATACTGGAAGTAAACCCTCCCGGCACTACTGGTTTTAAATCCTGAATTTTCCGGGTTGCCTTCTACAAAACTTAAATAAAGGGAACTCTCCGGGTTTAGCATTTTACTTGCGTCATCAATGAGTTTTTGAGATTCAGCAATAGAAAGATAGGGTAAACAAAATCCGCAAACGATCAGGTCAAACCGGGATTCAAGTTGACTGATATCCCTTGCATCCATAACCTGGAAAGTTGAAAGCGGATTATTCTTTCTGGCAAGTTCAATCATATTGGGAGAAATATCAGTTCCAAGAATATCAAAGTCCGGTCTTTGGGATAAAAGGTATCTGGTTATATTCCCCGGTCCGCAACCAATTTCTAAGACTTTGGCATTTGGCCTGGTGGATGATTCACAAATAACGTTATATGTCTCGTTGTACAAATCCAGATCCATGAATTTTTCTTCATAAACTGACGCAATACTATTCCAGGTCTCAAAAGTTTCCTTGTATTTATTCATAGATGTGTAGTTAAACCGAAAATACCGTTTAACGTTTCGGGGCTTTGTGTTCGGGCGGGCAATCGAAGCACAAATGCCGATATTATTCCTAATGTTCAATTGAAAAACTACCGATAAATTTTGCACTTCAGCCCGCCTGACGCAAAGCCCTTGTTAGCGGTTCGTTGTTTTTATTTTTTAGTCAGTTTATACCTTAAATGTGTTGTCAAGTCGGATGGTATGACTTCTGCAATTTGCAAGTCATATTTGTTTTTGTCAATGCCGTCAAAAAGTCGAATACCGCTACCTAAAAAAACTGGTGCAATATGAATGAAAAATTCGTCCACAAGACCCGCATTAAGAAATTGCTGAATTGTATTCGCACCGCCTTGTATTCGTATGTCTTTTCCTTTGGCTGATTTTCTTGCCTTCTCCAAAGCACTTTCAATTCCGTCGTTGATGAAATAAAAAGTTGTTGTCCCCTTTTGAACCCAGGGTTCCCGTTTTTCATGTGTCAGCACATAAACATCTGCCTGGTATAGATCTTCAGCCCATACCACTTCGCCTTCTTCAAACATTCGTTTGCCCATAATGTAAGCACCTGTTCTGGCAAACACATCATCTATAAGTTTACTGTCGGGGCCATACTCTTGCCCGCCTTCCATTTTTATGTGTTTCCAAAAGGCCTTTTGTTTAAACATCCATTTATGTAGTTGTCCGGATACACCACCCATGGGGTTTTGCGGACTTCTGTTGTTACCTGCAAAAAAGCCATCAAGTGATATTCCGCTGTCAAAAATAACTTTACTCATATGCTGAATTTATTTACAAGAGGTAATTTTCGTTTGTTGGTTTTTAAAGAGTCGGTTTAAGATTACCGCTAAAGGGTAATACCAGTGTTAGGTGCTTTCAGTTGAATGTTTTGCTCAAAAGTTTTCAAATTTAGTTTGTTCATTCCCCATGATGCAACAGAAGCCAAATTGTCTGGGTCACAAATGCTATTAAATAAAATTTTGTCTTTAACTCTTATTATTGTTATAAGCTCTCCCCAACTTCGCCAACTAAAACCACTTCTCGCTACTATCAAATTCTGTGATTTCTCTATATTTTTCCAGTCAAGTTGTTGAGCAGTCGCTTTAGTAGCCTTAATGAATGTGTCAGTATCCAAGGCAACGTTTAAGGTTTTAAATTTTAAGCGCCTTTTTTGAATGTAATAAAACGCAACTGCTGGAATCAAGGGTAAATAACTCCATGTAGCCATTTCTTCAATTGTTCTTACTCCTTCGTAACTATGGTTTATATAATATTTGAAAATGTCAATTAGATTAATTACTGGTGGTACCATGAAGAAACCTATAATACAATAGTGCCAAAATAGTTGCCACTTTGTCAATACTAAAGTTTCTGTCTCTATCATCTTCTGAATTTTACGACTGGTCATGATATGATTGCGACTAAGACTTAAATTTACGCTACTCCGGAAAAAAATCCTTTGTAAATCATAGCTTTTCTCCGCCTAAGGAAAACTCTGATGCCATTTAATAAAAAATCCTTCGCCATGGTTCGTATCCTCACCAACCATATTCTGTGTTCATTCCGCTATTCTTTAAATTAAAGAAATCTCCCGGCGCCTTGCCATCAGTCAAACACCAGGTGCTTCAGGAAACAAGTCCTCCTCCCTTCAGGGTAGCTTGCCTGCCGGGGCATACCCGGGATCTTTTTTACATTTGGTATCTCATAGTCCACATCTTTACGCAGCTTCAGTCCCGGCTGCTAGTTTATCCGGCATTAGCTTCGGGGCTGAGGGCTATCCGCTTCCATCCCTGTCTTACCCGATGAATGTCCTGGGAGTTTCTCGAAAAATAGTATCCTGAAATTCGTACTCCCCTCCCTGGTAATACGTTGTCATATCGGCAGCCTGAATTTTATAGAATAGCCGGGAGAGAGTACCGGGAAGGCTGTTTTTACTGTATGTATAAAGCCACCTTACTCCCACTTTACTCCCACCTTAAAGCCACCTTAATGTATCAGGAGGGTCATGGCCCGGGAATCTAAAAGAAATAGTTAACTCACTGCAACAATGTCAGCTCAACTTCACTTACAGAACGAATAAAAAAACCGCCCATCGGGCGGCTTTCTCTAACTTTCTTTCTGCAATACTATATCCTGGTCGGGGTATTTCTGTCTCAGCTTCTCAAAAGCCCCGGCTCTGATGCGGCCGAGTTCTGCTTCGCTCAATTTGTTTTTGTCATCCAGTTTTGAAAGTAATACTTCAATAATTCCTTCCAGTACAGCTATCCGGTATTCGGCATCCAGCACTGTTTCGGTTACGCTGATGCCATGTGATCTGCCTAGCATAGGGTGTTTGTTTTAACGGGTGAACTGATGCGGGCACTTATCGAAGCCCAATCAAAGTTAGCCATTAAATCCCCACCAGGTACTGACTATTGATATATCGGGCCACATCGCTCAGGTTTTTTGTTTTTTCAAAAACGGCCAGTTGCCTGTCGGCGCCGGTGCCATGTTCCAGTATCTTGTTTACATAAGCAATGCGGTGACGGCTGCCGAGGTGATCCAGCACCGGGTCAAGGAAATCGAGCAGTTCATAGATGAGTGCCCTTGTGTTTACTTCTTCTTCCTTACCAAAATCAATCAGGTAGCCATCCACTCCATAGCGGCTGGCCCTCCATTTATTTTCATTCAGCAGGGCACGGCTGTATTGAATAAAGTTCAGGTTCTTGGAACGCAGCATGTATATCCTTGCACATATTGCCTGGAACAGGGCTGCCAGTGTAATTGTTTCATCCACCGTCAGCGGTATATCACACACCCTGAACTCCACCGTATTAAAGAAAGGATGCACCCGCAGGTCCCACCAGATCTTTTTGGCATTATCAATACAATTGGTTTTTATCAGCAGCTTCACATAATTATCATACGCTTCAATACTCTCAAACGCATCAGGTATACCGGTGCGGGGAAACTTGTCAAACACTTTGGTGCGGAAAGATTTGTAGCCCGTCATCCTTCCTTCCCAGAAAGGGGAGTTGGTGCTCAGTGCAAATACATGCGGCAGAAAATAACGGGTGCTGTTGGCAATATGGTTAGCCATCTCCCGGCTTTCCATACCCACATGCACATGCAGGCCAAAGATGAGGTTGCTCCTCGCAGCCTCCTGCAGTTCATTCACTATCTCATTATACCGTATATGATCGGTGATCAGTTGGCTCTCCCAATGACTGAACGGATGCGTACCGGCCGCACCCATAGCAAAGCCCAGTCCGTCAGCTATCCCATGGATGGTTTTACGCAGGGCCGATACATCATGAAAGGCTTCATCAATATCAGCACAGATATCAGTGCCTACTTCCACCACAGCCTGGTGCATTTCCGCCTTCACTTTGTCCTTGATCATCTTTTGGCCTTCCTGCACAATGCGTTGTTCGTGGCTTTTCAATTCAAATGTTTTCGGATCGAGTACCATGTACTCTTCTTCCACACCGAGGGTAAAGGTTTTGTAATTGAGGGTCATAAGAGATGTTGAAAAGTTGAAAAGTTTTGGTTTCGGGATTTAGGATTCGGGTTTCGGGTTATTTTACACTCATATGTTCTTTCTCCACATATTGAATAAAAACGTTTAGCTTTCTTCCAAGCATATCCAGCTTGTTTCTTATTGCATTAAATAATGTTTCATCAGTCAATGATCCGGTTTCAAATAATGTTTCAAGGTGATCGATTGTTTCATCGTTTGAGGCATGGGCATAGACCAGGAACTTAATATATTCATTCTTGTAGCGCCTTCTTCCATAACCTTCCACAATGTTTGACTTTACAGATTTACTGGATCTCCTGATTTGCTGGCCTTCTTCAAACTGTTCGATTTTGGGAAGCGTCAAACTCATTTTATGAATTTCAATGACGATCTCTCTGGCCAGTTGCCAGACCTCCAGTTTTCTGTAACTCATATTATAAGGTTTAAAGAAAGGTCATTTATTCTCCCGCATCCCGCATCCCGCATCCCGCATCCCGCATCCCGTATCCCGTATCCCGTATCCCGCATCTCGCCTCACACCAACGGCATTTTATTCGATCCCCGCTTTACATACTCACCCCATGTCAGGTTATCTGCTCCGTCTACATGGCTTAATGCTTTTTCTATAGCATAGTTGGCAGCAGTTTCTACCACCCACTCAAAGTTTTCATCACCTACACTGTGGCGGTCGGCATCAGGGGCAGGGTTGCAGAAATCAATGGCATAAGGAACTCCATCCCGAACGGCCAGTTCCACCGTATTAAAATCATAGCCGAGATATTTATTGATGCGAAGAACGATGTCTGTCATCTGCTGTAATCTTTCTTCTGTTGGTTTAAAGTCGGCCACATAGCGTAAATGATGCGGGTTGCGTGGCTCGTACGACATGATGCGGACATACTTGCCGCCAATGCAATAGCAACGATAGTATTCTGAAAAAACAATTTCTTCCTGCAGCAACATCACCAGTTGACCCGTTTCAGAATGTTTGTCAAAAAATTCTTCTTTATCTGCAAGGCGGTACACATGTTTCCAGCCACCACCGGCAAAAGGTTTCATATAAGCTGGAAAACCTACATTGGCAAAAATGCCATCCCAGTCCATTGGGTAAGCCAGGTTGGCAAAAGACATATCGGTCGTATCATCCGGGTGTTCTCTCGACGGGATGATCGCTGTCTTTGGAACAGGCACACCCACTTTGGTCATTAAACAGTTGTTGAAATATTTATCATCGGCGCTCCACCAGAAGGGGTTATTGATAACAGCTGTACCGCATACGGCAGCATTCTTCAGCCAGGTGCGGTAAAAAGGCACATCCTGCGAAATGCGGTCGAATATAACAGCATAACCGCTGTCTGCACCCTGCAGGGCTTTATCAATGCGAACGGGTTCTGCCACCACACCCGGTACATTCTTACTGTTTACTCTTGCTACAAATGCTTCGGGAAAAGAACGTTCCCTTCCATGGAGGATTCCGATTTTCTTCATAAACAATTTTTAAGTGATGAATGAAACCGCCACCCGGCTTTAGTACCGGACGGGGCTTCTTCAAATGTATTTTTTCGGGGGCAGAAAAACAAATTAACGGAGCTGTTTTGTTGGCTTGTTTAAGCTGAATAAGTCAATCTCCCGTTATTATTAAATCATTACTTTTGAAACCATGGCTATGACGAAAGTACCCGGCATTATTACTGATACCGAATATATACAATCCCAATTCCTCGACAGGGAAGTTATCGTTGATTTTTATCTTCCTGCTGTTGCTCAGGATACCAAAGAGCCCCTGAGCTTGTTACTAATCAACGACGGGCAGGATATGGAGAAAATGCATTTCGATACAATCCTGGATAAATTATATGCAGCCAATGAAATTGAGCCCATGCTCTTTGTGGCTATTCATTGCGGTATTGACCGAAAGAATGAATACGGTACTCAATTCTTTCCCGATTATAAAGAAAGAGGGGCTAAGGCTGGCTTATACACTTCTTTCATTTTTGAAGAACTCATCCCTTATATAAGACTCAAGTATAATAATGCGGAGTTTAAAGAAAAGGCCTTTGCTGGCTTTTCACTCGGAGGGTTGAGTGCCCTTGATATTGCCTGGAACCGGCCCGGCGAGTTCAGCAAAGTGGGTTGTTTCTCCGGTTCTCTCTGGTGGCGCAGCCTCGACCAACATGACCCGGACTATGATGATGACAAACACCGCATCATGCACCAGCAAATACGAAACGGTCAGTATGCACCATGGCTGAAATTCTTTTTCCAGTGCGGTAATATGGACGAAACAAAAGACCGGAACAAGAATGGCATTATTGATTCCATTGATGATACACTGGATATCATTAAGGAATTAGTGGCAAAAGGTTATAGCAGGGAAAAAGATATCCATTACCTTGAACTTGAAGATGGGCACCATGATGTATTTACCTGGGGCAGGGCAATGCCCGAATTCTTAAAATGGGGCTGGGGTAGTGGTGTGGCTGTACAGCACAGAGAATTTTAGTAGTATCGGTAATTAATAGTCGTTAGTCTTTAGTTGACAATAAACAAAAAACCTCCGGAATTCCGGAGGTTTTTTATATGCTTGTTTGTTTGCTTATTAATTGAACAGGTAACGCAGACCGAACTGGATGCTGTAAGTAGAAGCCACACTTACGTTATCCCTGAAAGTACGGGTGATGATCTGTCCACGGTCTGTAGCTAACCTGAACTGGGGCAACACAGTACCACCCGGGCTGTAAGCTGTGTTGTTAGCAACAGTCAGGATAGAGTTAGCGTTGATTGATTTTACTTTACCCCAACCTGGATTGATCAGGTTGCCGAAGTTGAAAACATCCAGGGTAAACTGTAATGTGTTCCTGTTTTTGCCGGTTTTGGCAAAGATATCCTGAACGAATTTAAGGTCAACACGGTTCAACCACGGCAGTTGTGCTCCATTACGCTCAGCATACTGGCCACGGTGAGCTTTCAGGTATTTGTCTTGCTGTATATAAGCTTCAAACAGGTTACGCTGTGCTGTTTGATCATAAACCACACCGTTGATTGTTTGAGAAGCAAAAGACATTTGCTGAACTTCAGCAGCAGTAGGAATATACAGCAGGTCGTTACCAGAAACGCCGTCTCTATTGAAATCGCCACCGTACACATAAGAGAAGCGGCCGTTGATAGAACCATTGTAGAACAAAGAAATGGTAGTAGCCAAATGCTTCAGGTATTCTTTACGATAAGACATTACAGCTATCACACGGTCAGGAACTACATAATCAGCATAACTCATTTCTTCATAGTTAGAACCAGCTACTGTTGCAGTACTCTGCCATGCAGACTGGGGCTGGTCACCATTACCATCAAACAGGTTACCCGCCAGTGATTTGGTATAAGCTACTGATGCAAAGAATCCTTTGCTGAAAGGCTTTTCAATCTTGGCAGTTAATGAGAAATAATAACCGCGGTTAGCATTATCCAAAATGATTGGGTTAAATGCATTAGGAGCACCCGGAGCAACTGTACCTGCGTTAGTCAATGTGTTGATAAACCTGGTAGGAACAGTAGCACCATAAACCGGTCTTCTGTCAGGATAACCTGTAGTGTTCAATGCGGCAGGAGCCAGCAGGTTCGGGTTTCTGAAGAAAGCTGTATTAAGGTCTTTATTAAAGATTGCTTCTACTGTAGCTACCATACCCCAGGGTAATTTAGTATCCATAGCCAGGGTTGATTTCCATGACTGTGGATTCTTGAAGTTAGGGTCCAGTGCTGTTACTGTACCAGGAATAACTGTACCTGCAACAGGTACGCTGGCCGGACGATAAGCAGCAGGGTTAACATTGAAAGGGCCAGGCGTATTAGCTACACCATTGAAAGATTGAGTTACCTGGATCATTCCATTGTCACCAGACTGGCTTACGATCCAAACAAAGGGAACCCTTCCTGTGAAGATTCCTGTACCACCACGGATCTGGAGTGAACGATCGCCATACAGATCCCAGTTAAAACCAACTCTTGGAGACCACATGATGGTCTTTTTAGGCAGGTTACCTGTGTTCATGGTTTCGCCGCCGGCAAAGCTCAACTTTGCTACCAATGGGTGAGTCAGGATCTGCGGAACAGAAGGATAAGTTGGCAGGTCTAAACGCAAACCAACAGTTAATCTGAAGTTCCTGTTTACAGCAATTTCATCTTGTCCGTAAACAGAATACTGGGCAAACTTGAAAGAAGAGAAGGCAGGAGCGAAATTCTTAGACAAAGAATAGGTCAATGCAAAATCTCTTGGCTTCTGACCAGTTACAAAATCATTCCAGGTATTAAATACATAGTAGCTGGTAGCGAAACGCTGGAAACCGTTTACTGTTTCACTCAGTTCAAACTGGCCACCAACCGTCCAGTTATGTTTACCGGTGGTCCAGCTGAGGTTATCCACAACGGAATAAACTTTTACTTTTCTCAGGTTACCAAAGCTGAACGGCTCGTAACCAAAAGATACGTACGGAGCAGAAACTGAAAGACCAGATGTACTTAAGATATCAACAAAAGGCATATCGTATGCCACACCACCTGTCAGCGCTGGATCAGTTTTGGGGCTTGTTGTAGTTCTTGAGTCGTTCTGGTAAGTAAATGTACCCCTGATGGTATTAGAGAACTTACCAAATTTAGAATTCAGCTCGGCAGCAAATGAATAGAAATTAGCTCCCTGGAAATAGTTGGAATTCTGATACCAGAGATTATTATTATTGGTTCTTCCAAAGCCGGAACTGTAAGTAAAACCAGCACCAGTGGTTGAAGAACTGGGGCCATTAGGCTCACCGCCCTCCACCTGGCTGTAACGAACACTCAAATTATGTTTGCTGCTGATATTCCAGTCAATGCGACCGAGATATTTTGTTCTTTCGATATTAGGAGTGTAGTTATCATAAGGGCCGGTAACATATCCATAAGTGTTGAGCAAGTACTGGCTGATGGCGTTCAAAGAATCAGCGGTAGGTCTGGCAATGTTAGGTGAGCTACCGAAAGGAGCAGATGCAGTAGATGCAAAAAGTGTTTGGATAGCTTTAGGCTGTGTTTCTGTTTCGTAGTTGAAGAAGAAGAACAACTTATTCTTGATGATCGGGCCACCGATACGGAAACCCCACTGATCAAATTCTTCAGTTGGCCTTGTGAACTTTGTTTTCTCTACCTGGTCACCTCTTTGTTTTTCTGTTCTGAAGAACTTGTAAACTGAACCGCTGAATGTGTTTGTACCAGAACGGGTAACAGCGTTGATAGCACTTCCGATGAAACCAGTTTGGCGAACATCATAAGGAGTTACGTTTACTGAAATCTCTTCCACAGCATCCAAAGATATTGGTGTGCCGCCAGCAGGCAGGTTGGCACCGATACCGAAACTGTTGTTGAAATCAGCACCATCTATAGTGAAGTTATTTTGACGATAGTTACCGCCACCGATTGACTGGCCGTTGGCCTGGGGGGTTGCCCTTGTGAAGTCGTTCAGGCTCCTGCTGATAGAGGGTAATTGGTTGATCTGGCGCAGACCGATGTTGGTCAGTGAACCAGCCCTGTTTGGGTTTAAAACAGAAGTTCTTCTGCCGGTAGTGACAACTACATTCTCAAGAGTGGCTTCTGTTTTCTTTAATGCTGCATTCAGAATAAAGCTTTCTGCCAGCTGGAGGTAAATATCCTCGTATTTTTCTTTGTCATGACCAACGTAAGTCACTTCGATGAGGTAAGGACCGCCTACCCTCATATTCAAAATAGAAAACGAACCTCCCTGTCTGGAAACACCAGTATACTTTGTACCGGAGGGAAGGTGTGTGGCTACTATGGTTGCACCGGAAAGGGGTTCATCGCTTGTACTTTTGACAGTACCGGTAACGGATGAAGTAGTTATCTGGGCGAATAGTAACGGACTAGCCATAAAGGCTAAAGCAAACAAAAAGAGTATTCTCTTAAGCATAAAGATTGGTTTTCGGTTGCAAAGAAAGGGAATATTTCCAAAATAAATATAGGCAAATATTAACAATCTGAGATTGAAAAATAAGGCTTTATAATGACAACTGGCCTCCCTTTTTCGCTGCCTGTCGGGGGTTAAACATTGAACCCCGATTCTTTGTTCTACTTTTGCCAAAAATTACAGCGGATGTTTGATTCTATAGAAAGTGCCATTGAGGATATAAAACACGGAAAACTGGTGGTGGTAGTGGACGATGAGGACAGGGAAAATGAAGGTGATTTTGTTACGGCTGCCCGTAATGCCACTCCGGAAGTGATCAATTTCATGAGTAAGTATGGGAGGGGGCTGATATGCGCCGCATTGCCCGAAGAAAGATGTGAGGAACTTGGACTGGAGCTGATGGTCAACAACAATACTGCCCTGCATGAAACGGCATTTACTGTATCTGTAGACCTGTTGGGACATGGATGTACCACAGGCATTTCGGCTGCTGACCGCTCCAAAACCATCCAGGCCCTGATCAATCCACACATGACACCCTGTGATTTTGGCCGTCCCGGGCATATATTTCCCCTGAGAGCCAAAAAGGGCGGCGTTCTCCGCAGGGCCGGGCATACAGAAGCATCCGTTGACATGGCCAGGCTGGCTGGCTTAGAACCTGCCGGTGTTTTGGTAGAGATTATGAACGAGGATGGCAGCATGGCCCGCCTGCCCCAATTAATGGAAGTGGCTAAGAAATTTGATTTCAAGATCATATCTATAAAAGACCTGATCGAGTACCGTATCAAAAGTGATTCTCTGGTAGATGAAGTGGTGAGGGTGGATATGCCAACCAAATTTGGCCATTTTGAACTGGTAGCTTTCAAGGAGAAAAATTCGCCGAACGAACACCTTGCGCTGCTAAAAGGTAAATGGGATAAAGACGAGCCAGTACTGGTAAGGGTACATTCCTCCTGCTTTACCGGCGACATACTGGGATCTCTTCGTTGCGACTGTGGAGATCAATTGCAGTCAGCCATGCAAATGGTGGAAAAAGAAGGGAAGGGGGCCATATTATATATGAACCAGGAAGGCAGGGGTATTGGGTTGTTGAACAAACTTAAAGCATACCGCCTGCAGGAGCAGGGCATGGATACGGTGGAGGCTAACCTGCATCTTGGATTTAAAATGGATCAGCGGGACTATGGTATTGGTGCCCAGATGCTCCGCCAGCTAGGCATAACCCGTCTTCGGTTGATGACCAACAACCCCAAGAAAAGAGTGGGTCTTATTGGATATGGATTAGAGATTGTGGAAAATGTGCCTATTGAAGCCTGCCCCAATCCTTACAATGAAAAATACCTGCACACCAAGAGAGATAAAATGGGACATGAGATTTTAGGGAATGAATGATACAGCCAATCAGTTTTCCTTTGGCGTTTCTTCTTTTTTTACTTCCTCGGTTTCTTCCGGCTTTTGAGCGGCGGCTTGCTGTTGCTTCTTCTTCTTGCTTTTAAAAATATCGCCGAGGCTGTCAAAATCCTTACGATAACTTAAACTGGCTCCATATCTTCTTGCTCTTCCCGGCCCGCTGGATGATGCATTTAAGAAATCTGCATTCTCACGGTAAAAAAACGAGGCTCTGATACTTCCGCTGGGATTTATCAGCCACTCCAGAGTTACATCAGGTAATAACTGGATACTTTGCTGAATATTGGATTGCTGCAAAGGGGCGTCAAAACCGATACCGGTTGAAATAATAAAACGGTTATTAAAAAAGGAGCGGCCAATAGAGAAGTTCACATTGCTTCCCAGGTTTAGCGCTGTTTTATTATTGGGATCAATAATGTTACGGTTATATAAAGAGGTATTCAGGCTGATGTTGAATTTGTCATTCTTGAGCAGGTTTCCCAGTATTTTATTCAACTGGTCGCTGACAACACCCAGCAAAATACCTGAAATGGTATTTAAGTTAAAACCACCTCCTTCTGTATCTGCCGAAAGCTCACTGGGTGCAAAACTGTTGAATACAATAAGGTAAGTAACCTGCCGGTTTATTTCGTTGATATTTTTTTGCAACTGCTGGATGATAAGTGCCAGTTCAGGATCGGTAACGGCTACACTGGTACCCGGAAAATCAAGTGAGAACTGGATAGAGGGTTTAAACAGTTTATCTGTGAGTTTGGCAACAACAAATACATTATCTCTGGCAGTAGCAGCGCCGGAACTGAACTGTTTTAATTTCGCCAACGGCGCAAAACTTACTTTTTCTGCTGTGTATTGGGCTGTGAAATTGATGTTGGCATCATAAGGGTCGCCATTCCACTCTATGTAATTGTCTGACCCTTTCTTGAGTTCAAATGGCTTTTTGAAGAAGGACTGGAACGTAAATACATAACTTCCTTCTTCGATGTCAAAACGTCCACGAAGTGAAAGTGGTTCTGATGTGCCTGAGCGGATATTTAATGTGCCTGTACCTTTGCCTTTGATTTCATCACCGGTTAGTTCATCCAGTATCACTTTTACATTTACCATTGGGTTGGCAGTTACATCTACATCATAAATTATGCTGGTAGCATTGGAGACAAAATCACTATCCGTCATTTCCCTACCGTATTTTCTTTCTACCAGGAAATCAGCAATGCCTGACTCCCTGCTCGATGAATTGGGTAAGGTGATATTACTGCTGTCTGTGGAGGATGCAATGGCATCGATCTTCATGTACATATTGGACTGAGGTCCGAGCAATGATAATGATCCTGTTCCTTTTACATTACCATAAAATTGCTGATTATGTTTAGCCGTAGTATTTAATAATTGTACAGGCCTGTTGTTATTGTCTCCCCTCGTATTGGGTTTGCGGGTAGAAATATCCAGGTTGTAAAACATTTTTTTGAATGACTCATGTTCAATTCCACCTGTTATATAGATCGGATTTTTTGTTACTGTATCTGTAAGTACTATGCCATCCAGGTTGATCTCTTCAGGTGTTAACTGGATATCTGTATCCTGGATCTTATAGAAGCATTGGGTAAAAATAACTTTCAGTCCCGCATTCTTCAGCCTTCCTTTACCGGTGATGGCCAGGTGCTCAAATTCACCGGCAATACTGATATCACCAGTCAGGAAACCTTGTATATCGGTAAACAATGTACCAAGGAAACGTTCGAGTACACTTAACTGGAAATCTTTAGCTTTTAAGGCAATCAGGTTATTTTTTGCTTTTTCGGGATCGCCGATATAGATATTGGCATCAAAGCCCAGGTAATTTTCCTGGTTCACCGTATTCCCTTTTACTTTCAGCAGTTTTGTTGCTTTTTCATAGGCTGCTGTAACTTTTACTTCACCTAAAGAATCATTATCTAACCGGAGGAACTGCGTTTGTAAATCGTCAGAGCGGATAGACAAATTATTAACCGGGTCCTCAACTAATATGTTTCCGGACAATAGTCCTTCCAGCCTGTTTTTTGGCATAAAATAAGGCGCAAAGTCTCCCAGGTTGATCTTTGTCAGCTGAATTTTTACATCATTCCAGCTTCCTTTGGGCGACTTTTCGGAACGCAAGACAATCTTTTGTTCTCCTTCACTAAGTACTAATTGACCACCGGCAGGTGTATTCTTTCGCAAAACAAGTTCCCCAGTTTCATCAATTGACCATGTCTTTCCATTTATTGTAAATGTGGAAGGATCAAATTCGATTTTGACGCCATCATTGTATGTCAATACCAAAGCATTCAGGTTGGCTGTATCAACTGTTCTGTTTACACCTGATTTTATTTTTACTATGGAAGAATCGTTATGTGCATCGATATTAAAAGAAACATTCGGGATACTCAGGCTGTCGTTTACCTGGATTTTTGTGATGCCCCCGGTAAGTGAAAGATTATTACCGGATCCTTGTGCCAATATTGTTACATCTTCAAAATTGTATTGCTTGTATTTAAATTGGTAAGCTTTTACATTAAGGTTTAGTTCGTTTTGTGCCAAATCGAGATTGCCTGTAATGGTACTGTTGTTCAGTCCTGATAATCCTGGTACAAATAATTGTAAATATTCGTCGATATAGTAAGTATTGATATCAAACCGGATATCCTGTTGAAGCGGTAGTTTTTTAGGGGCTTTTATATAGGCCGGGTAATATTTATTCAACAAATAAGTGAAAGAGTTGGGCAGATCGGTCAGGCTGAAATTACCACTGATGTCAGCCTTAAATTCATTTGATTCAACAGTGAGCTTCTTTTCATGATCTTGAACTACCGAAGAGAGAATCAATGAGTCAAATGGCAAACGTATACCATCTTTAGTGATTTCAGCTTCAGTGATACGGGCAGCTCCTAAAAAATCGTCGATATTCTTCCCTGTGAAGTTGAGTGCAAGATTGCCTTTGAAGGTTAAACTGTCTTTTGTTAGTCGCAAGCTTTTCAATTCTGCTTTATCGACCTTGGCAATAAGATCAAACCGGGGTGTTTTACTGTTGAAGTCAATGGTGCCGTTCATGGTAAAATCAGCATGCTTGTCTTTCAGCGAAGCAACACCTTCAAACATCTTTTTATCGAGTCTGCCATTCAACGTTATATTTTCATAGCGGTAACCATTGTATTCAATAAATTGTACGTTGCCATCAATTAATGTATTGCGGCTTCTTTCATTAAATCCTCGTCCTTTCACCGTTCCGTTCATGGAGATAGCACCTAGATTTTTATCTCCCAGCAATTCGCCAAGGTGGAAATTTTGTGTGGCGATTGCGCCGGAATACACCGGATCTTGCCCTTTGGGCAATTTCATATTCACATCGCTGGTTATAGTGCCAAGGTTTGTATTGATGGTACCGTAGGTAACGAAATCTCGGATGAAGCCAGTAAAACTTCCCCTGAAATTCAGGTATTGAATCTTTCTAAGGTCAGGGTTTGTAACTTTTTTTACCGCCGGAACAAAGGTGACCGCATCGTTGTATGTGGTTCTGAAATCATTTGCTTTAAAATCAATGAAAGTCTGATTGATGTCTGGTAAGCCAGTCAGTGTAATATCCCCGTTCAATACCGTGCTGTTTCCGGCTTCTACCAACATATCCCTGCCAACCAGGTCGTCTACGGTTCCCCTTACTTTTCCTTTCAACGTAATTTTCTTGTTCCATGTTTTCATGGCCGGGGCGAAGAAAGCTATGTCATCGCTGTCAATATAAGAGTCAGTGAATACTGCTGCCATTCTCACTTTGTGTATGTAATCACCGAGATCATCCATGTGATTATAGGACATGGAATAAAAATTACGGAGGGTACTGCGGTTTGTTTGCAGGTCCATATTGCTGAAGGCCATTCCTTGCGGGGTCATTTTTACATCGGCGAGAAATTTTTTGACTTCTAACCCGCTTCGTTCTTTAGCGGTGAGGTCCATATTGGCAGCAATGGTATCGGCGAGGAAGCTTGCATTTTTAAATATGGCATTGATCTCTTTAAAAAGAATATGTTTGCCATCAAAATAGGTAAAAGC
This sequence comes from uncultured Chitinophaga sp., assembly GCA_964634265.1. Classification (GTDB taxonomy): domain Bacteria; phylum Bacteroidota; class Bacteroidia; order Chitinophagales; family Chitinophagaceae; genus JJ008. The sequence goes on from CAZWIM010000026.1 coordinate 35,070, forward strand.
TTCCCTGTCTGTTTGTTTGTCAGTTTTGAAAGTACCGTTGATGATCCGGAGCTCATTCACTTTCATAACCATTTTTCCTTTATTCCAGGAAACTGCCTGCTGAATATCTTCTGCAATTTCTTTTATGGTTAATGAATCCTTTGGCTTTATACGGGTATAATTTTTTAGTGTAACAACAGGATCTATAATGACCAGTGAGTTGACCAGGAATTCTTTTCCTGATAAACCCATATTATCTGCATCAAGGTTTAAGGAGCCAACATGGATGCTCATTTGATTACCAAGCCAGTCATCTTTTTTCAGGAAGGTTACATTTTTGAATGTAGCTTTTTTCAGGTTGAATTGTATTCCTGCTTTTTTCTTTTTGGCAGTGTCGGTTGATGAACTGCCAAAATAATCAAACAAGAATTGCTGGCTCCAGACTGAATCAGTACGTTGAAATTTTATCAGGGCATTTTCCAGTCCTACATATTTCAGTTCGGCTTGTTTCTTAAAAAAGAACCAATCAGTGATGCGGACTTGCAAATCACCGGCATAGAGCAGTGTATCCCCTTTTTGATCTTCAATGAGTATACCTTCCAGGTGCATTTTATTGAACAAAGAAAAATCAACATGCTTTATGGTAATTTTTGTTTGCAGGTCTTTTGATAAACGTTTGGTCACCTGCCGGGCAATCCAGTTCTGTCCAAAAGGAGTTTGAATGAAGATATACAGCGCTGCAATAAGCAGTAGCAGCGATAGAAAAAACCACTTCAGTATTTTTTTAAATCTCCTCAGGCTCAGTTATTTAAGTGTAAAAGTACTTAATCGTTCCCTTAAGGCAAATTCGATACCAACAATAGGTGTAAACGGCGGGCTAAAGCATACAAATGGCGAATTGCCTAAATTGCTGCAAAATCACCGTATGAAAAGATTATTACTCATTATTTCACTGTTTCTTCTTAACAAAACTTTTGCGCAGCCGGGTACTAATAAGCTAAATGACAAATATGTTTTGGTCATTCATGGAGGTGCAGGCACTATCCTGAAAAGCCAGATGACAGCTGAAAGAGAAAAATCATATACAGAAGCCTTGAATAAGGCGCTTCAAATTGGCAATGATATATTGAAAAATGGCGGTACTGCATTGGATGCGGTAGAGGCGGCTGTTCGTAGCATGGAAGATGATCCTTTATTCAATGCAGGAAAAGGGGCGGTATTTACTAATGAGGGTAAAAATGAATTAGATGCTGCAATAATGGATGGTAAAACGTTGACAGCTGGTTCAGTGGCAGGGGTAACGACGATCCGTAACCCCATCTCTGCAGCAAGAGCTGTTATGGAAAAAAGTCCACATGTGATGATGACCGGCAAGGGTGCTGAACAATTTGCAAAACAACAGGGACTCGAGTTGGTGGATCCTTCTTATTTCTACACAGAAAGCCGCTGGAAAGGGTTGGAAAGAGCAAAAAGAGAAGATTCGTTGAAACAGCAATTAGATCATACAGATACTTCCAATAAAGTAAGTAGTGGGTTTGGAGAGTTTTTTTACTCCCCTTTAGGGGTTGGGGGCAAGTATGGTACAGTAGGAGCCGTTGCATTGGACCGCCACGGCAACCTGGCCGCCGCAACCAGTACCGGGGGAATGACAAATAAGCGATATGGCAGGGTGGGAGATGCTCCCATAATCGGAGCAGGCACTTACGCCGATAATAAGACTGTTGCGATCAGTTGTACGGGTTGGGGTGAGTATTTTATCCGCCTGGTAATGGCTAAAAGTATCAGTGATATGATGGAGTTTGGCAAAATGAAATTAACAGCAGCATCTGATGAAATGGTGATGAGAAGATTGCCGGCCCTTGGCGGAGATGGTGGTTTAATTGCTGTAGATAAAAACGGAAATGTAGCCATGCCGTTCTGTACTGAAGGAATGTACAGGGGATACATTAAATACAACGGTGAGAAAGCGGTTAAAATTTATAAAGAGTAATCACTACTCTTTATTCCTGGTATCAATAACAATTTTCTTTCGGCCGAAAAATTTCCCAATAGAAATCCCGAATGCCCTGTGGCGGATGGATGGGCCGCCATCTGTATTACTGATACTGCCGACTCCAAAAGTATAGTGCGCAAATATGGTTAGTCCGCTTTCTGTTTCATAACCAAAGTGGCCTAAGAGACTGGCGCCGAAACGTCCGTAATCGGCAAAACTGAACTTCATATTCCTGCTTACCTGCTCTCCGTTGATCTTATTGAATTTTTCTTTTCCCAAAAGCTGTGTTTCAATCGATGGTCCGGCTTTGATGAAGAAGTGACCGGGGGCATTGCTAAAATCATATTGAAGTAAAGCTGCAATTTCAAAGTTGTGCAGGGTAACATCGTTATCAATGGCAGCTGGATCGGGAGGATAAACAAATTTTGAATAGGTGACCTTATAGCCTTTCATGCTGTAAAATGCAGCGGGTGCAAAATAGAGATTACCCTCAAATGGCACTTTCATCATACCGCCCAGTTGGAAACCATATTTGTATTCAGTTTTCTGTTTTGTTCCGCTGATGTCATACCTGGCAGTCATCATTTGAGGCCCGGCAAAAATGCCAAACTCCGCCTGGCTGCTGGCGGATAATGTTAAGCAAAGGGTAGTTACGGATAAAATAAAAATCTTCATGTTCTGGTTTTTACGTCTTCAGAATCAATATGATAAAGTAATATAAAGTGCAGCTTTTCAGAGAGGATTGTACCTGTTCCTGTACCCGGAACCGGCTGGATGGGGCGACAAAATAGACATTTAATCCGGTAAATCAAATAGCCGGAGAAAACAGGTTTTAGCAGAACCGGTCAAGAAAATTTCCTGGCGGGATCTTTCAATTCAGCACTTGAATTATAGGCTTGAGATTCTCCCTTAGGAATAGACAAATTTTTCCAAGTTGTATTCTTGATGATTTTGGCGATGTAAATGATCTGTCCGATATGATAGGGATAGTGAGCTAACTGCCGGTTAATGGCGTCAATAACTGTTAAAGGCTCCTTCCGGATATGCACTGTCTTCTTCAGGTCTTTCTTTTTCAGCGATTCAAGGGCCGTAAAAAAACAGTTCCAACCTTTTTCCCAAAGTTCCAGCAGTTGTTGTTTATTGTATTCATGCACGGCAAATTCATCGTCACGCTGCCGCCATTCTTTTTCACCGTCTTCGGTAAGAAAATTGGTCCACCGGCTAAGCATATTGCCTGCCATATGCTGAATAATAACAGCAATGCTGTTCGATTCATCATTGGGCTGGTAATGAAAGTCCCACTCGTTGAGCTGTTCAAATGTTTTATCGCCCAGATCTTTGTAATATTTTAGCCGGCGAATGGCTGTTGTCAAAAATTCTTTTGCAGTACTCATAAACAATAACTTTTATCTGACTGATGACTAAAGACTCACGACTATAGACTCTGCTACCATCCTTCCGCTGCATCATCGCCCCGGTTATCGGCTACCGCTTCAAATTTTCCGTTGGGTAAAACCTTTATGATCTCAGTTCTTCCAATGCCACTTCTCTCTTTCCCGAAGGTATATCCCATCTTCTGCATAGCTTCTTTAACAGAAACCGGGAAACCTTTTTCAATCATCACTTCATCAGGCAGCCACTGGTGATGGAATTTTGGTTTGTAAACGGCATCCTCAGTGCTCATGTTGAATTCAAGAATATTGACCAAAGTTTGAAAGATTTGTGTTGGTATGGTAGTGCCGCCGGGAGTACCTACAACAATAAAAGGTTTATTATCTTTTAATACAATTGTTGGGGTCATTGAGCTAAGCATTCGTTTGCCCGGTTTGATAGCATTGGCTTCTCCGCCAACAGCCCCATACATGTTTGGAACGCCTGGTTTTATACTGAAGTCATCCATTTCGTCATTCAGGAAGAAACCGGCGCCACCTACTACGGTACGACTTCCATATGAATTATTTAATGTAGTTGTAACAGCAACAGCATTTCCATCCTTGTCAATCACACTCAGGTGAGTGGTTTCTTCACTTTCTACCCTTGTTGGCTTCCCTGCGCCAATAGAGGAGCTTGGCGTCGCTTTTTGTGGATTATAATCCTTCATTCTATCCTGCAGGTACACATCATTGGTTAGCATATCAACAGGCACAGTGAAGTAATCTGCATCTCCCATATATTCTCCCCGGTCGGCAAAGGCACGGCGTTCCACTTCAGTCATTAATTGTACAGCCTGCACAGAATGAAAGCCCATTGTACCGATTTTCCGGTCTTCAATCATTTTCATCATCTGGTGTAACAATAAGCCACCACTGCTGGGCATGGGCATACCCACTATTTTAAAGCCCTTATAGGTAAAACTGTGCGGTGTTCTTGGTTTGGCTCTATAGTTTTTCAAATCTTCTTCCGTAATGATGCCGCCACCTCTTTTCATTTCTTCTGCTACCAGCTTAGCTGTTTCTCCTTCATAAAACCCGGCAGCACCCTGTTGCTTTATTCGTTTTAAAGTATTAGCCAGGTCTTTTTGCACCAATGTATCACCAGCTTTCCATGATACAGTTTTTACAAACACCGGCATGACGGTATTGTATTTTTTCAAATCATCCTGCAGGTTGTTCAATGCTCTTGCTTCACTGGCTGATATGCAGAATCCTTTTTCGGCCAGTTCAATGGCAGGTTCAATCAGTTTGGTAAAGCTGAGTTTGCCATATTTGTGAGATTCAAACAAACCGGCAACTGTTCCGGGTACACCGCTTGATAAATGTCCCAACTGACTTTTATCAGTTCTTGCATTACCATCAGCATCAAGGTACATATCCCTATGTGCTTTTGCGGGTGCCATTTCACGGTAGTCAATAGCTACTGTTTCGCCACTACTTAATCTTGCAACAAAAAAACCACCACCACCGATATTGCCCGCATTGGGATAAACCACTGCCAATGCCAGTTGAGTGGCAATAGCCGCATCTACTGCATTTCCGCCCTGCTTTAAAATTTCTACTCCTACTTTGCTGGCCAAAGGATGGGCTGAAACAACAGCGCCGTTCTCAGCAATTACTTTTTTAGAACTACTGTATTGGTAGGGATTTATATTCGATAAGCTAACCTGGTTTTTTTGTGTTGTCTTACAGGCTGACAAAATGGAAACAAAAGAAAGAAGGTATAAAATCTTGCGTAGCATCAAGGGTGTTTTTTATAGGGACTAAACTACACAAATAGTATCATTTACTCCTTAGTAAAAAAGGGTGGTATTTATTCAATGCTTTCTTAACTTGCCGGACTAAAATTCTGTCTATGTTTCGAAAGGCTCTGCTATCATTTTTTGCGTTAAGTTTTGTTACCGGCATTTCTGCCCAGCTCAAATCACCAGAAGATTTTTTGGGGTATAAAATCGGTACCCGGTACACTCCTCATTTTAAGATCGTTAATTATTATAACCATGTTGCTGCCAGTGTGCCATCAATGGTAAAGCTGGAACAATATGGCGAGACCAATGAAGGAAGACCATTATTACTAACTTATATTTCTTCACCTGAAAATATTAAAAACCTGGAGTCGATACGTCAGAATAATATCCGCCTGGCAAACCTGGCTAAGGACCGCATGGCGCCTCAGGAAGATAATGCTCCTGCCATTGTTTGGTTAAGTTATAATGTACATGGCAATGAGCCTTCTTCTTCTGAAGCTGCATTACTTACCATTTACGCATTAACTGATCCATCTAATTCAAAGACAAAAGAATGGCTGAAGAACACGGTTGTAATCATTGACCCTTGTTTAAACCCTGATGGTCGTGACCGCTATGTGAACTGGTTTAATTCTGCCGTTGGAAAAGACTATAATCCTAACCCCATTGCAAGAGAACATAGAGAACCCTGGCCTGCCGGCAGGACCAATCATTACAATTTTGACCTCAACCGTGACTGGGCATGGCAAACACAGGCAGAGACCCGTTATCGTATCAAAAAATACCTTGACTGGATGCCGCATGTACATGTCGACTACCATGAACAGGGTGTTAATGAGCCCTATTATTTTGCTCCTGCAGCCGAACCCTTTCATGAAGTGATCACTCCCTGGCAAAGAGATTTTCAACATACAATTGGTAAAAACAATGCCAAATACTTTGATGGTAACGGCTGGCTCTTTTTTACCAAAATCAGGTTTGATCTTTTTTATCCGTCATACGGCGATACCTACCCGACTTATAATGGCGCCATTGGTATGACCTATGAGCAAGGAGGTATTTCAGGTGGTCTCGGGATTATTAATGAAGATGGTGATACACTGACACTGACAGACAGAGCTCAGCATCACTTTACTACTTCGCTCAGTACCATTGAAGCATCTTCGCTTAATGCAGGAAAACTGGTAAAAGAATTCAGAAAATATTTTGACAATGCCGTTTCTAACGGAGTAGGTGAATACAAAGCTTATATTATACGAAACGATCCTAAAGATGCGCAGCGAATAGATAAACTGATGGACTTGCTGGACAAAAATGGAATTCAATATTCAACCGGCAGTGGCACAGGCAAAGGTTATAATTATGTTTCCGGAAAAGAAGAGGCTTTTACGATTGGGAATAATGATATTGTAATCAGTACTTACCAGCCCCGCTCAGCAATGGTGAAAGTGTTATTTGAACCCAAATCGAAGTTATCGGATTCTGCTACTTATGACATTACTGCCTGGTCATTACCTTATGTGTATGGCTTAACAGCTTATGCATCCAAAGAAAAAGTTTCTACAACTGGACCGGTTGTAAAAACTAAAGCTGTAAATACCAGTACCGACTATGGTTATGTGATGCCGTGGAATGGTGTAAGGACTGTTAGGACAGTCGGACAATTGATGAAAAAGGGAGTATTGTTGCGTTACTCAGAAGTGCCTTTTGAGGTAAACGGAAACAAGTTTGACCGGGGTTCGGTCATCATTTTAAAGACATCAAATCAAAAATTTGGTGCAGATCTCTGGAAAGTGGTAAGATCCATTGCTGATGAAAATAATATCCAGCTTTACCCTGTTACAACCGGGTTGGTTGACAAAGGATTTGATTTCGGCAGTGATATGGTGCATTCAATGAAAGCACCCCGCATAATATTAATAACAGGCGATGCCATCAGTACAACAGCGGCCGGAGGTATATGGAGTTTCTTTGAACAGGAGTTGAATTACCCGCTGACACAGGTAAGCACCAACGATGTGCAGCGCATTGACTGGAGCAAAGTGGATGTGGTGATTATGCCGGATGGCAACCATCGTTATCTTAATGATAAAGACATTGCTGAGAATTTCAAGAGCTGGATCAAAAAGGGTGGCCGGGTTGTTGCTCTGGAGTCTGCAGTAGCACAATTGGCAAAAGCCGAGATTGCATTCAAGGTCAAAAAGGCAGAAGATGCAGATAAAAAAGACAAAGAAAAAGAGAAGGCTGACTATGATGCGTTAAACCGTTACGAAGACAGGGAAAGGGATGCATTGTCTGGTATGACTGCCGGCTCTATTTACCGGATCGAACTGGATAATACACATCCTTTGGCATTTGGTTATTCTGATTATTATTATGCATTGAAGCAAGATGATTACCTGTATGAGTTTATGGGCGATGGTGGCTGGAATGTAGGCGTTATAAAAAAAGATAACCAGGTAGCAGGATTTGTTGGTGCAGGGCTTAAATCAAAACTAAAAGATGGGTTGCTTTACGGTGTGCAGCAGGTGGGTAATGGTATGGTTACTTGTTTGTCGGATGATGTGATCTTCCGTAATTTCTGGGAAAACGGCAAGCTTCTTTTTTGCAATGCGGTTTTCTTAGTAGGCAACGACTAATATCTTTTCTGAAAAGTAAAAGCCGGGTTAAAGCCCGGCTTTTACTTTATAAATGGCGGCAGTACTTGGTACAGTTCGATTATATTCGCTGAATAATTTCACCGGATGAAGAGATATTATTTCCTGTTATTCG
>CAZWIM010000027.1:0-28681 GCA_964634265.1 uncultured Chitinophaga sp.
CGAAAGGGGAAGAATGGGAAAAGTCATTAGCCTGGTGGAAAACCCTGTACAGCGATGCAGATGCTGTTTTTGATAAGGAGTATCATTTCAATGCCGAGGACATTGAACCAATGATAACTTATGGAACTAATCCCGGTATGGGCATTGGAGTTAGTGAAAAAATTCCAACAGCAGAAACGATTAACGATAATGATAAATCAGGAATGGCAAAATCGCTTTCGTATATGGGGCTGGAACAAGGCGCTGCAATCAAAGGCCAGAAGATTGATTATGTATTCATCGGCAGTTGTACCAATTCCAGGATTGAAGACCTGCGGATGGTGGCCTCCTTTGTAAAAGGAAAGAAAAAAGCAGCTAATGTGGAAGTATGGATAGTACCAGGCAGTAAGCAAGTGGAAGCACAGGCTATTAAGGAAGGAATTGATAAGGTATTTGAAGAAGCCGGCTTTCAGCTAAGACAGCCGGGCTGTTCTGCCTGTTTAGGCATGAATGAAGACAAGATACCTGCCGGAAAATATTGCATCAGTACTTCCAACAGAAATTTTGAAGGAAGGCAGGGTGCTGGTGCCAGGACATTACTGGCAAGTCCGCTTACCGCTGCAGCAGCAGCCGTAACCGGAGTAGTAACAGATGTAAGAGAACTTTTGAATTAAAAAATGAAAGCATTAACGACTATACAAAGCAGGTTTGTACCGGTAAATATTGAAAATATAGATACCGACCAGATCATTCCTGCCCGTTTTCTGAAAGCAACAACCAAAGAGGGTTTTGGAAAAAATTTATTCCGTGACTGGCGGTATTATAACGATGATGAATCAAAGACAAGGGCTGACTTTCCGCTGAATCTGTCGCAGTTTGATGGAGAGATACTGGTAGCCGGAAAGAATTTCGGTTGCGGTTCTTCAAGAGAACATGCTGCATGGGCATTGGCTGATTACGGCTTCAGGGTGGTGGTGTCCAGTTTTTTCGCTGATATATTCCGCAACAATGCACTGAATAATGGTGTGCTGCCGGTACAGGTCAGTGAAGCTTTCCTGCAACGGATTTTTTTACAGGATAATAACACAGAGTTAACCGTTGACCTGGAAAACCAAACTATTACTATCAATGCCACTGGTGAACAAGAGTTTTTTGAAATAAACGCTTACAAAAAAACCTGCCTGCTGAATGGCTATGATGATATTGATTATTTACTGAGCATAAAAGAAGACATAGAAAAATTCGAAACCCAACAAGCATAAAGAAACAATGAGAAAAAAGATTGTAGTTATAGAAGGAGATGGAATAGGACCGGAAGTGACCAGGCAGGCAGTCCGTGTACTTAATTCCATTGCTGAAGCGTACCAGCATGAGTTTGACTATACTTATTGCCTGATGGGAGCTGATGCTATTGATAAAACAGGAAATCCGCTGCCTGATGAAACAATTGAAGCCTGCCTGAACAGCGATGCCATTTTATTTGGCGCCATCGGCCATCCTAAATATGACAATGACCCTGCTGCCAAAGTAAGACCTGAGCAAGGCTTGCTGAAACTTCGCAAGACCTTACAACTATATGCCAATATCCGCCCGGTGAACACTTACTCATCGCTGGCGCATCTGTCACCGTTGAAGACAAAGAATATTGAAGGCGTTGACTTTGTTATTTACCGTGAACTAACCGGCGGTATTTATTTTGGAAAAAAAGAAACAAGCTCCGACGGAACACAGGCCTCTGACGATTGCACTTACAGCCTTGAAGAAATTGAACGCATTGCACATCTTGCCTTCCGCCATGCACAAGAAAGAAAAAAGAAACTGACTTTGGTAGACAAAGCCAATGTGTTGGAAACTTCCCGCCTCTGGAGAAAAGTGGTACAGGACCTGGCTAAACAATATGCCGATGTGACAGTGGATTATATGTTCGTAGACAATGCAGCCATGCAGATCATTCTGAACCCAAAACAGTTTGATGTGATACTCACCGAAAATATGTTTGGCGATATCATCAGCGATGAAGCCAGTGTGATCAGCGGATCACTTGGACTACTGCCTTCAGCCTCTGTCGGTAAAGGAGCTGCCTTGTTTGAACCCATACATGGATCTTATCCGCAGGCAGCAGGTAAGGATATAGCTAATCCGATTGGCTCTATTTTATCTTCCGCCATGCTGCTGGATCACCTGGGACTGAAAGAAGAAGCACAAGTAGTTCGTGATGCGGTAAACTGGACATTACAGAATTCATTTGTCACCAAAGATATTGACCCGGTAAATTTTTATTTCACTTCCACCATTGGTGAACTGATCAGTGATTATATAAGTGGTAAAATATCCGGCTCTGTGAATTCAGAAAATATCGAGTTGAGAAAATCAACAATTATCTGATTTCAATTTCGTGTATAACTAACGATGGTTCGTCCATCTTCGAAATAATTATTGCTTGCTGAGTTCTTTTTTTAAAACGGCGGGTGTATATTTACAAAGCATACATCCTTCATGTTGAAGAACAATTCATATAATATCATCAGCGCTGTTGCCTCAATTATTATTGTGGTGGTGATTATTATATCTTCTTCAGCAGGAGGTGGTGCATGATATTAAACAGAACAAACAAAAATATAAGCGACCCGCCTCCAAACAGGCGGGTCGCTTTTTTATTACCCGTCACAAGACAAAACAAGCAATATGTACTACAACGAAAACACTATTATCTACTTCAACGGGCAGTTTGTAAAAGCTGCTGAAGCCAAAACGGATTTATACAGCCAATCCTTGCACTATGGCTATGCGGTTTTTGAGGGCATCCGCTCCTACCCTGCCAACGGTGGCACTAAGCTATTCAAAGGCGCTGCGCATTATGACAGGCTACGCCGGTCAGCTGAGTTGATGAAAATGCCATTTACTTATTCAACAGAAAAAATGGTTGAGCTGACCTACGAAGTTTTGAAAAGAAACAATTTCACTGACGCCTATATCAGGCCGATTGTTCTTTGCTCGCCTAATATGTCCTTATCAAAAGGCAAAGAATGTTATCTCGCTATTGAAACATGGGAATGGACCAACGGGTACATGAGTAACCAGATGAGGATCATGACATCTTCTTATCGCCGGCCAAATGCCGATGCTTTTCATGTGGAAGCCAAAGTAAGCGGACACTATGTAAACTCCATACTTGCCTGCCAGGAAGCAAAAGATAATGGATTTGACGAAGCTCTGGTTTTAGATCATAACGGATTTGTGGCCGAAAGCAGCGGGGCGAATATATTTTATGAAAATGACGGCGTACTGTACACAGCGCCAAAAGGAAATATTCTGCCCGGCATTACAAGGGCAACTGTTTTAGAAATCAGTGATGAACTTAATATACCAGTAAAAGAGAAATTTTTTACGCCGGAGGAGATGCGGGGCGCTGATGCCGGCTTCTTCTGCGGTACGGCAGCGGAAGTTGTTGCCTTGAGTTCACTGGATAATGTTCCTTTTAAAAAGAATTGGGAAGAATCGTTGAGCTATATTATTCAGCAGGCTTACAAATGTAAAGTGCTTGACAAAACATTTCAGTTAGCAAAAGAAGTAGCATAAACAATGAGTGAATTAAATAAATACAGCAAAACGCTTACACAGGATCCTACGCAACCTGCTGCACAGGCCATGTACTATGCTATCGGCTTCAAGGAGGAAGATTTCAGTAAAGCACAGGTAGGCATAGTAAGTATGGGCTGGGATGGCAATCCCTGCAATATGCACCTGAATGATCTTGCCACTTCAGTTCGTGACAGTGTGAATGCAACGGAAGGATTGCTGGGACTACGTTTTTACACCATTGGTGTAAGTGATGGTATCAGCATGGGCACCGATGGTATGCGGTACAGCCTGGTAAGCCGTGATGTGATTGCCGACAGTATAGAAACAAATGCAGGTGCTCAATACTATGATGCCATCATTGCTATTCCCGGTTGTGACAAAAACATGCCCGGTGCGGTAATGGCAATGGGCCGCTTAAACCGGCCGGCTATTATGTTGTATGGTGGCACCATAGCACCGGGTCATTATAAAGGAGAAGATTTAAATATTGTCAGTGCATTCGAAGCATTGGGACAAAAAATTGCCGGTAACCTGAGTGAAGGGGACTTCAAAGGCATAGTGAAACATTCCTGCCCCGGTGCCGGTGCCTGCGGCGGAATGTATACAGCTAACACTATGGCTTCTGCAATTGAAGCATTAGGAATGAGCTTACCAAATTCTTCTTCCAATCCTGCATTAAGCGCAGAAAAGCAAAGAGAATGTGCGGCTGCAGGTGAAGCGATAAAAGTGTTGCTGGAAAAAAATATTACCCCAAAACACATCATGACAAGAAAAGCATTTGAAAATGCAATCACTGTTGTAATGGTCTTAGGAGGAAGTACCAATGCGGTATTACACCTTATTGCCATGGCCAAAAGTGTGGGTGTGAAATTATCGCAGGATGATTTTCAGAAAATAAGTGACCGCATACCTGTACTGGCCGATTTCAAACCTTCTGGTAAATACCTGATGGAAGATTTACATAAACACGGCGGTGTACCAGCAGTAATGAAATATTTACTGCAAAATGGTTTGCTTCACGGCGATTGCCTGACAGTAACCGGTAAAACAGTAGCAGAGAATTTAGCAAGTGCACCGGATCTGGATTTTGAAGCGCAAAAAATCATTTACCCGTTGGAACAACCCTTAAAGAAAACGGGACACCTGCAAATTCTGTATGGCAACCTGGCCAAAGGAGGCAGTGTGGCCAAGATAAGTGGTAAAGAAGGAGAAGAATTCGAAGGAACAGCGAGAGTATTCGACGGTGAGAAAGATTTTATTGAAGGCATTGCATCAGGAAAAGTAAAAGCAGGTGATGTAGTGGTGATTAGGTATATCGGACCCAAAGGTGCTCCGGGCATGCCCGAAATGCTGAAACCCACCGGTGCCATCATTGGTACGGGACTTGGAAAATCTGTTGCATTAATTACTGATGGCAGGTTTAGCGGCGGCACCCATGGATTCGTAGTTGGGCACATCACCCCTGAAGCATATGAAGGCGGATTGATTGCACTGGTAAAAGATGATGATATTATCCGGATTGATGTAAAGAAGAACAAGATAACACTGAAAGTAAGTAAAGAAGAAATCAAAAAGCGGAGAAAGAAATGGAAGCAACCTGAATTAAAAGCAACCAGTGGTATACTTTATAAATATGCCAGGATGGTAAAGCCTGCCAGCGAAGGTTGTGTTACGGATGAGAGCTGAGCATTGAATATTGATTTATTGAATATTGAATATTTTTTCTATGGTAACATTAGAATTAAAAAAAATAAAAGCAGCGCAAGAAACAACAACTTCAATAAGCGGTTCCGTCGCAGTACTGGAAGCCCTTATTGCCGAAGAGGTTACTACCATCTTTGGTTATCCAGGCGGTGCCATTATGCCAATCTATGATGCATTGTATGATTATAACGACAGGCTGAAACATATTTTAGTCCGTCATGAACAAGGCGCTATTCATGCAGCACAGGGATTTGCAAGGGTAAGCGGAAAAACAGGAGTTGTTTTTGCCACAAGCGGACCAGGTGCCACCAATCTTGTTACAGGCCTTGCAGATGCTATGATTGATTCCACTCCCGTTGTGTGTATTACAGGCCAGGTATTTGCACATTTACTGGGTACAGATGCGTTCCAGGAAACAGATGTAATCAATATCACCACTCCTGTTACCAAATGGAATTACCAGGTAACAGATGCCAATGAGATACCTGCCGTTTTAGCCAAAGCATTTTATATCGCCGGCAGCGGCAGGCCGGGGCCTGTGCTGATTGATATTACCAAAAATGCACAGATACAGTTATTCGATTATGAAGGATATAAAAAATGTGACCACATCCGTAGCTATCGCCCCAAACCGATCGTACGAAAAGAATATGTGGAAGCAGCAGCCAAACTCATCAATAAAGCAGAACGTCCCTTTGTTGTTTTTGGCCAGGGAGTCATTCTTGGTAAAGCAGAAAAAGAATTCAAACAATTTATAGAGAAAGCAGGCATTCCGGCAGCATGGACCATCATGGGTATGAGTGCTATACCCACTGACCACCCCCTGGGAACTGGTATGCTTGGCATGCATGGTAACTACGGCCCAAATGTTTTGACGAATGAGTGTGATGTATTGATTGCAATAGGTATGCGTTTTGACGATCGTGTTACCGGACGACTGGATAAATATGCAAAGCAGGCAAAGGTTATTCACCTGGATATTGACCCGGCAGAAATTGATAAGAATGTAAAAGCAGATGTACCGGTTTGGGGTGATTGTAAAGAAACGTTACCAATGCTTACTGCTTTGGTGGAACAAAAAGTATACCCGCAGTGGCTGCAGAAATTTAATGACTACAAGCAGAAAGAAGAAGAGAAAGTAATAAAGAATGAACTGAACCCAACCGGGGAAGTAATGACCATGGGAGAAGTCATCGGAACATTGAATGACCTGACGAATGGCGATGCAGTTATTGTTACAGATGTAGGACAGCACCAGATGGTCGCCTGCCGGTATGCCAAATTCAATCAATCCAAAAGTAATATAACCAGTGGCGGACTCGGCACAATGGGTTTTGCATTACCAGCAGCCATTGGCGCCGCATATGGTGATAGCAGCCGGACTACTGTTGCCATTATCGGCGATGGTGGTTTCCAGATGACATTGCAGGAACTGGGCACTATCATGCAGTTTAAACCGAGTGTAAAAATCATCATTCTCAATAACCAGTTCCTCGGTATGGTACGTCAGTGGCAGCAGCTGTTTCATGAAAAAAGATATTCGTTCGTAGATATAACCAGCCCTGATTTTGTACAGGTAGCCAAAGGATTTGGTATTCCGGGCAAGAGTATTTCAAAAAGAGAAGAATTAAAAGACGCATTACAACAAATGCTGAAACAGGATGGAAGCTTTTTACTGGAAATTATGGTAGGCAAAGAAAATAATGTGTTCCCGATGGTACCCCAGGGAAGAGGTGTGTCAGAATGTGTGTTGAGTAAAGAAGAGATATGACCCCCTGTCCCCCTTAAGGGGAGACTTAGGGTTGATGAGTATGCGATTTACCTGGTAAGTAATAGTAGCGGAGAGGGAATTTCTCCTTGCTGGAGTGGCGAATTGATTATATCTAGTTCTTTAGTATGATGGGGTGGGTGATTATGTAACAAGCGGTATTGCTACAATCAGCTTTCGTTGCGTCGCCCACTTCAACTTTAGTAATTCTGTTCAACAAATAACTAAATGATGACAACAATCAAAAATGGAACGGCACATAACTCCCCTTTAGGGCTTGGGGGTAAAAAAGAATACACCATAACTGTTTATACGGAAAACCAAATCGGTTTACTGAACCGCATTGCCATCATCTTTTCCCGAAGGAAAATAAATGTAGAAAGTCTGAATACTTCGCCGACAGAGGTTGACAGTGTTCACCGCTTTACGATTGTGATCAATGAAACAGAAGAAGTGGTAAGAAAGCTCTGCAAACAGATAGAAAAGCAGGTGGAAGTATTGAAGGCCTACTACAATACAGAGCATGAAATTGTATGGCAGGAACTGGCTTTATATAAAGTGCCTACTGATATCATTGCAACAGAAGTAAAAGTAGAGAGACTATTAAGAGAGAACGGTGCTCATACCGTAGTTATCCGTAAAGACTACACTGTGTTTGCGGTAGCCGGACACCGGGAAGAAACAGAAGCATTGATAAAAGTATTAGAACCTTTTGGGCTGATTGAATTTGTAAGAAGTGCGAGGGTGGCCATTATCAAAGGCAGCAGCGGCTTCCATGAAAGATTGAAGGAATTTGAACAAAAAGAACCGGGAGAAGAAGTAATCGAGAATGAATTCATGGACAAGCATGAGGAAGTATTTACAATGTAGTCCAACAAAATTTATAAACAACCACAAAACAGATAAACATGGCAAAACTAAATTTCGGCGGCGTTGAAGAAAACGTAGTAACAAGGGACGAGTTCCCCCTGAGCAAAGCTCAGCAGGTTCTTAAAAATGAAACTGTAGCTGTGATTGGCTATGGTGTGCAGGGCCCCGGCCAGGCATTAAATCAAAAAGACAATGGCATCAATGTAATTGTTGGCCAGCGTAAAAATTCAAAGACATGGGATAAAGCAATCCGTGACGGATTTGTACCCGGTGAAACTTTATTCGAAATTGAAGAAGCATTACAAAGAGGTACAATCATATGCTACCTGCTGAGTGATGCAGCACAGATTGCACTATGGCCAACGGTACAGAAATACTTAACACCCGGTAAGGCTTTATACTTCTCTCATGGATTCGGTATCACCTTCAATGAACAAACCGGTATCGTTCCACCAAAAGATGTAGATGTATTCCTTGTCGCACCAAAAGGTTCGGGCACTTCATTGAGAAGAATGTTCCTTCAGGGCCGTGGCCTGAACAGTTCTTATGCCATTTACCAGGATGCCACAGGCAGAGCGTTTGACCGGGTAATTGCTTTAGGTATTGCTGTAGGAAGCGGTTACTTGTTTGAAACCGATTTCAAAAAAGAAGTTTACTCTGACCTTACCGGTGAAAGAGGAACATTGATGGGCGCCATACAGGGAATCTTTGCCGCACAATACCAGGTGCTGCGGGAAAGAGGTCACTCCCCTTCTGAAGCATTTAATGAAACCGTAGAAGAACTAACGCAGTCTCTGATGCCATTGGTTGCAGAAAATGGTATGGACTGGATGTACGCCAACTGCTCCACCACAGCACAGCGGGGTGCATTAGACTGGTGGAAAAAATTCAGAGACGCTACAGCACCTGTTTTTAATAAATTGTATGACAGTGTTGCCAGCGGTAAAGAATCACAACGTTCTATTGATAGCAACAGTAAAGCTGACTACAGAGAGAAACTGGAAGAAGAACTGAAAGAACTGCGTGAAAGTGAGTTGTGGCAGGCTGGCAAAACAGTTAGAAGCCTGAGACCGGAAAATCAAACTAAAAAAACTCCATCGGCAAAACCGTCAGCATCTACAAAAGAAGTATTTAGCAAATTGGTAAAACAACCTGAATCAGCAGAAGAAAAACAATATTTAGTATAATGTTTTCATCAACGCATAATGTCCCGATAGATTTTGCAGCAGCAAGTCTGCGATTGAAAAAAGTGGTGAACAGAACCCCGCTTGCCTTCAATCATAACCTGTCCAGGAAATACCACTGTAACATATATCTAAAAAGAGAAGACCTGCAGGTGGTACGTTCCTATAAGTTGAGAGGCGCTTATAATATGCTGAGTACTTTGCCTGCTGAACAACTTCAAAAAGGCGTTGTATGTGCCAGTGCAGGTAACCATGCACAGGGTTTTGCTTACAGCTGCAGAAAGCTAAATATCAGGGGTGTAATTTTTATGCCGGTAATAACTCCCCGGCAAAAAATTACACAAACTAAAATGTTTGGTGAAAAAAATATCGAGATCAAACTGGCAGGCGACACTTTTGATGACTGTGCCGCTGCTGCCAAAAGGTACACAGAAGAAAACAACCTGACATTCATACCACCCTTTGATGACTATCGTATCATTGAGGGTCAAGGAACGGTAGGTGCTGAAATCCTGGAAGATCTGTCTGACATAGATTTTGTTTTCATTCCTGTTGGTGGTGGCGGACTCAGTGCCGGAATTGGCATCTATTTCAAAACCTACTCTCCCAATACAAAAATCATTGGTGTAGAACCAGAAGGTGCACCTTCTATGTCTGAAGCACTAAAAACCGGTCGCCCGATAACATTGGATACCATTGACCGGTTTGTCGATGGCGCCGCTGTAAAAAGAGCAGGCGATATCACCTTTGGAATTTGCAGGGAAGTGCTGGATGATATGCATCTTGTTGCTGAAGGAAAAGTTTGTACAACAATACTAAAGTTGTACAACGAAGATGCAATAGTAGCTGAACCCGCCGGCGCTTTATCCATAGCAGCACTGGACGACTATGCAGGTAAAATAAAGGGCAAGAATGTAGTTTGTATTGTAAGCGGAAGCAATAATGATATAGACCGAATGCAGGAGATAAAAGAAAGAAGCCTGCAATATGAAGGGCTCAAACATTATTTTCTGATCAGTTTTGCCCAACGGCCCGGCGCTCTGAAAGAATTTGTGAACAATGTATTAGGCCCTGCAGATGACATTACCCGTTTTGAGTACATGCAAAAAACCAATAAAGAAAATGGTCCTGCATTGGTAGGCGTGGAATTACAAAGCAGTTCAGACTACGAACTGTTGGTACAGAAAATGAAAGCATCAAATATAGAATTCTCAGAGATTAATAAAAACGACCAGTTGTTCGGCTATCTCATTTAATCCACTTGTTCTATATCAATTTGTGGAAAATTGCGGCATTAATCCCCTTACTCGCTGAAGACAATTTTGTATTTTCAGTTGTATTGCTTGCCGTTGAATTGAACCTAACAAAGTTTTGATCATTAAATAATCTTTTACGTAATGGCAGGCAACCAGGGGCTTTATCATCCTTCTTTTGAACATGATGCATGCGGTATTGGTTTTGTTGCCAATATCAAAGGACACAAATCACATCAGCATATTTCGGATGCACTGACTGTATTGGAAAATATGGAGCACAGAGGCGCCTGTGGTTGCGAAGCGAATACAGGTGACGGTGCAGGAATCATGCTGCAAACACCACATGAATTTTTTTTTGATGAATGCCTGAAGCTTGGTGTACACCTTCCCTCTTTTGGGAAATACGCTGCCGGAATGGTTTTCTTTCCAAAAGAAATAAGATTAAGAGAAGAATGCCGCGATATTTTAAACCGATCAGCTGAAAAATTAGGTCTTGAAATTCTCACCTATCGAAAAGTCCCTGTAAATACAGAGGGCATCGGCCTGACAGCATTAAGTGTGGAGCCTGAAATGGAACAGGTTTTCGTTGCCTGTCCTGATCATATTTCCAACCCGGATGATTTTGAAAGAAAATTATTTGTGCTGCGTAACTACGCCACTCATCTTATCAACAGCACTGTGCGCAAAGATGAAATTGGTTTTTATATCGCATCACTTTCATATAAAACAATAGTATACAAAGGTCAGCTTACCAGCCACCAGGTTCGCCAGTATTTTCCTGACCTGAGCAACAAAAGAGTGGTCAGTGCTTTTGGGCTGGTGCACTCAAGGTTTGCCACTAATACCTTTCCTTCCTGGAAACTGGCCCAGCCATTCCGTTTCATTGCTCACAATGGCGAGATCAATACACTTCAGGGAAATCTAAACTGGTTAAAAACAAGCGAAAAAGGTTTTACCACTCCTTATTTCTCCAAAGAGGAAATGGAGATGTTATTGCCTGTGGTAACAGAGGGGCAAAGCGATTCAGCCTGTTTGGACAATATGATTGAGTTGCTCACCTTAACCGGCCGCTCTTTACCACATGTAATGATGATGCTGATACCCGAAGCATGGGATGGCAATGACGAAATGGACACGGTTAAAAAAGCCTTTTATGAATTTCACTCATCCTTTATGGAACCGTGGGATGGCCCTGCTTCCATTTCATTTACAGACGGAAAGATCATCGGTGCAACATTAGACAGAAACGGCTTACGTCCTTCGAGGTATTGCGTTACCAACGACGACCGTGTTATTATGGCTTCTGAGACAGGAGTACTGCCGGTAGATCCGGTCAGCATTATCGAAAAAGGAAGACTGCAACCGGGAAAGATGTTTGTGGTTGATATGGAAAAAGGAACAATCATCAGCGATGAAGATCTGAAAAAAGACATCTGCTCCCGTAAACCATATGGCGACTGGCTGAATAAATACAAGATCAGGCTGGAAGAATTGCCTGAACCAAGGATTATGTTCACTCACCTGGAGCATGACCAGGTTTTCAAATACCAGAAAGCCTTTGGTTATTCCACAGAAGACCTCGATACGATCATATCGCCAATGGCATTGGAAGGGAAGGAACCTATCGGTTCAATGGGGACCGATGTGCCACTTGCAATTCTAAGTGATCAGCCGCAGCACCTGAGCAGTTATTTTAAACAATTATTTGCGCAGGTAACAAATCCACCCATTGACCCGATAAGGGAAAGACTGGTGATGTCTTTGGCAACATTTGCCGGTAATAATGGCAACCTGCTTTTTGAAGATCCATTAACCTGTCATAGTGTAGCCTTGAAACATCCTGTACTTACCAATTACGAATTGGAAAAAATCAGGAGTATTGATACCGGGCTTTTTCAGTCAAAAACCATACAGTGTTATTTCAGGGCTGATGGTAAACCGGGTTCACTAAAAAAGGGCCTTGAGCGAATATGTGAGTACGCAGTACATGCAGTAGAAGATGGATTTAAAGTTTTAATACTGCAGGACAGGGCGATCGATTCAAACCATGCCCCTATCCCATCCTTACTTTCTACATCGGCAATTCATCATCACCTCATCCGTAAAGGCATGCGGGGACAAGTAGGAATTATTGTTGAAGCCGGCGATGTATGGGAAGTACATCATTTTGCCTGCCTTGTTGGCTTTGGAGCTACAGCGGTTAATCCATACCTGGCCTTATCTTCTATAAGGGACTTAAAAGAAACCGGTAGGTTGCAAACAACCCTGCAAGAAGATGAACTGAAGAAGAATTATATCAAAGCGGTAAATGATGGCTTGCTGAAAGTATTTTCTAAAATGGGTATCTCTACTTTACAATCCTACCAGGGTGCCCAGATATTTGAAATACTTGGACTGAATAAAGATGTGGTCAATAAATATTTCACCGGTGCCACATCAAGAATTGAAGGAATGGGGTTAGATGAAATTGCCAGGGAAGTGCTGGCAAAACATTTCTTCGCATTCAGTAAAAAAGGTGTCCCGGTTGACAGGCTGCCTGTGGGAGGTATCTATCAATGGAAAAGAAAGGGTGAGTTCCATTTATTTAACCCACAAACGATACACTTGTTGCAGCATGCAACAAAAATGAATGACTATAGCACTTTCAAGAAATACTCAAAACTTGTTAACGACCAAAGCGAAAAGGCCTGTACACTGCGCAGCCTGTTTCAATTCAAAAAAAACAGACCTTCCATAAGCATTAATGAAGTAGAACCAGCAGAAAATATCTATAAACGTTTTGCCACAGGTGCGATGAGTTTTGGTTCTATCTCATGGGAAGCACATACTACGCTGGCCATTGCTATGAACCGCCTTGGCGGAAAATCAAATACCGGTGAAGGTGGTGAAGATGAAAAAAGATATGATCCTCTGCCAAACGGAGATTCTATGTGCAGCGCTATCAAACAAGTGGCCTCAGCCAGGTTTGGCGTGACCAGTTTATATTTAACAGAAGCTGATGAACTACAGATAAAAATGGCGCAGGGTGCTAAACCCGGAGAAGGTGGTCAATTACCCGGACATAAAGTAGATGAATGGATCGGCAAGGTCCGTCATGCCACACCAGGTGTCGGTCTCATCTCTCCCCCACCCCATCATGATATTTATTCCATAGAGGATCTTGCACAATTGATCTACGATCTGAAAAATGCAAATCGTAAAGCAAGAATAAGTGTGAAACTGGTAAGTAAAGCCGGCGTGGGAACAATTGCTGCCGGTGTAACCAAAGCAAAAGCCGATGTGGTACTTATTGCCGGTCATGATGGCGGTACAGGTGCTTCTCCAATCAGTTCCATTAAGCATGCAGGGTTACCATGGGAACTTGGCCTCGCAGAAACCCACCAGACACTGGTGAAAAATAAATTGAGAAGCCGTGTGGTAGTTCAGACAGACGGTCAGTTAAAAACAGGAAGGGATATCGCCATTGCTGCATTGCTAGGTGCGGAAGAATGGGGCATCGCCACTGCTGCTTTGGTAGTGGAAGGATGTATCATGATGCGTAAATGCCATATGAATACATGCCCTGTTGGTGTTGCCACACAAGACCCTGAGTTGAGAGCAAGATTCAAAGGTGACCCCGACCATGTGGTGAATTTTTTCAAAATGATCACACAGGAATTAAGAGAGATAATGGCGGAGCTGGGCTTTAAAACAGTAGATGAAATGATTGGCCAGGCAGATAACCTTGAAGTAAGAGAAGGAATAGAGCATTGGAAATATAAAAATCTTGACTTGTCAGCTGTGCTGTACAAAGAACCCAATTCTATGTACACCACCCTGCATTGCAGTGAAGAACAGGACCATGGTCTTACAGACAGTCTTGACTGGAAATTATTGGAAGTTGCTGCTCCTGCTATTGTTACAAAAGAAAAAATAAAGGCTTCATTCCCGATTAAAAACACTAATCGTACAGTTGGAACTATTCTCTCAAATGAAATAACAAAAAAACACCGTGCCGAAGGATTGCCAGAGGATACCATCCACTTTAAATTCAACGGAACAGCCGGGCAAAGTTTTGGCGCTTTCAACACTAAAGGGGTTACCCTCGAACTTGAAGGTGATGCCAATGACTATTTTGGCAAAGGGTTAAGCGGTGCAAGATTAATAATTTATCCGCCAGTAGAGGCCACTTACACTGCGGAAGATAACAGCATTATTGGTAATGTGGCATTTTACGGAGCCACCTCGGGAGAGGCATTTATCAGGGGAAAGGCGGGTGAACGATTTTGCGTAAGAAACTCGGGAGCGAATGTTGTAGTGGAGTCAGTTGGAGACCATGGGTGTGAATATATGACAGGTGGCCGGGTAGTTATTTTGGGTGACACGGGGAGAAATTTTGCTGCAGGTATGAGCGGTGGTATCGCCTGGGTGTATGATGTGAAAGGAAAATTCAGCGACAACTGCAACAAAGAAATGGTTGACCTTGACACTTGTGATGAAAATGATAAAAGAGATTTGTACCACTTTATTAAAAAGCATCTTCAGTATACAGGAAGCACCGTAGCTAAATTTATCCTGAATGATTTTGACAACCAACTCAAGAATTTTGTGAAAGTATTTCCTAAGGATTATAAAAAAGTCCTGCAGCAAAAATTAAATACTGTAAAAACAAGTGTTTGAAGTTATCCTTTCCACTAATTAACTAATCAACTGATAAACTTCATATGGGTAAACCAACCGGATTCAAAGAATATACAAGGGTGCTTCCCGGAAAACAGCCAGCAGAAGAAAGGCTTAAGCATTATCATGAATTTGTTAGCCGCTATACCGACGAACAACTGAATCAGCAGGCAGCCCGTTGTATGAACTGCGGTGTACCGTTTTGTCACCACGGTTGTCCATTGGGTAATGTGATACCTGAATTTAATGATGCTGTTTATCGTAAAGACTGGAAAGAAGCCTACGATATTCTTTCTTCAACCAATAATTTTCCCGAATTCACCGGCCGCATTTGCCCCGCTCCCTGCGAAACAGCTTGTGTACTTGGCATTAATCAGCCGGCCATCACCATTGAAGAAATTGAAAAGCATATTATTGAAATTGCTTTTGAAAAGGGATTTGTAACAGCAAGAAGACCCAATTTTCAATCCGGAAAAAAAGTTGCCGTTATCGGCTCAGGGCCTGCTGGTCTGGCCGCTGCTGCACAACTGAATTATGCAGGACATGCTGTAACGGTTTTTGAAAGAGATGATGCACCGGGAGGTCTGCTACGGTACGGTATCCCTGATTTCAAACTGGAAAAATGGGTAGTTGACCGAAGAATAAAACTAATGGAAGAAGAAGGTGTGGTATTTAAATGTCATGCTAACGTTGGAGTTAATGTCTGTATTAATGATTTACTCCGTGAGTATAATGCCATTGTTTTGGCAGGGGGCAGCACTGTTCCCCGTGATTTGAAAATACCGGGCAGAGAATTGAACGGTGTTCACTTTGCTATGGATTTTTTGAAACAGAACAATAAAAGAGTGGCCAAAAAGAATTTTCTTGCCAACGCAGCTATCGAAAGCAATATACTGGGAGTTGAATTAACAGCTGCTGGGAAAAATGTGGTAGTGATTGGTGGTGGTGATACAGGAAGTGATTGTGTAGGTACATCGAATCGTCATTCAGCTCAATCCGTCATACAGTTTGAACTATTACCCAAACCTCCGGCTGTGAGAACTGAGTTTATGCCCTGGCCCTCTTATCCCATGGTTCTAAAAACAACCACTTCACATGAAGAAGGAGCAATAAGACAATGGGCTGTTGCTACAAAAGAGTTTATAGGAGATGCAAAAGGCAACCTGAAGGCACTTAAAATTGTCGACCTTGAATGGAAGATTACCAATGGACGACCTGCCAGTTTTGTTGAAATAGAAAACAGCGAAAGAGAGATACGCTGCGAATTGGCCTTACTGGCCATGGGTTTTATTCATCCGCAACATGCAGGCTATATCAATGATCTCGGAATTGACCTGGATGAAAGAGGAAATGTGAAAGCCAATGATAAAAATTATCGCACAAATATCTCCAAAGTTTTTACAGCCGGTGATATGCGCCGGGGGCAAAGCCTCGTGGTTTGGGCAATCAGTGAGGGACGGGAATGTGCAAGGGCTGTAGATGAATATTTGGTTGGCCAATCTGTTCTGGAATCAAAAAATGAAAGACTTGCATTCATATAAATAAAACAGTTTACACTTTATGAAAAAACTAACTGCCGTTATCCCATTTGCATTGTTTAGCCTTTTTGCCCTGTTAGCGATTTTTGTTCCGCTGTACACTGATTTTGACGGTGCAGGCAAATACAACTATACAGATATCGGATGGATGCTGATCGCTTCAGCACTTGTTTTATTAATGACACCCGGTCTATCATTCTTTTACGGCGGCATGGTCAGTAAAAAGAATGTTATTTCCACTATGCTTCAGAGTTTTATTGCAACTGGCCTGATCACTATTTTTTGGGTAGTTATCGGTTTCAGCCTTGCATTTGGAAGCTCTTTTAACGGACTCATTGGAAATCCGGCAGATTTCTTCCTTTTTAAAGGAATCAATTCACAAGGTCCTTGGAGCCTGGCACCAACGATCCCTCTGTTATTATTTGCATTGTTCCAATTAAAGTTTGCCATCATCACTCCTGCCTTAGTTGTAGGTGGCACCGCAGAAAGAATACGTTTTACTTCTTACATTTTATTCATGGTATTGTTCAGCATTTTCATTTACTCTCCGCTGGCACATTGGACATGGCACCCGGAAGGGATACTTTTTAAAATGGGAGTGCTTGATTTCGCCGGTGGAACAGTGGTTCATATTTCAGCCGGCTGTGCAGCACTTATGGGTGCTATTGTTCTGAAAAGAAGAAAGGCACATATCTTAAAAGAAGAGGTAAAGCCTGCCCGTATTCCTTATGTTTTGTTAGGCACCGGACTTTTATGGTTTGGCTGGTTTGGCTTTAATGCCGGTTCGGCTTTGGCTGTAAACAGCCTCGCAGTTTCAGCTTTTGGTACCACCAACATTGCATCAGCTGCGGCAGGTATTACCTGGATTTTCTTTGATGTATTAAGAGGTCAGAAACCATCTGCGCTTGGTTTTTGTATTGGGGCCGTTGTAGGGCTTGTTGCCATAACACCAGCTGCAGGCTTCGTTGGCCTGCCTCAAAGTATTTTCATTGGCTTCATTGCAGCTATTGTTTCCAACATTGCTGTACACTGGAAAGGCAAAACTACAATTGATGATACACTGGATGTTTTTCCCTGTCATGGATTGGGTGGCATAACAGGTATGATTCTCACCGGCGTATTTGCTTCCAAAAAAATCAATCCTGCAGGTAATGATGGATTATTTTATGGTAACGCCAACTTTTTTCTAACTCAATTATATGGCTGTCTCATTGTAGTAGTATTTGCCACCATTATGAGTTTCATCCTTTTCAAGATTGTAAACTTTATTCATCCGTTGCGGGTTTCTGATGAAGAAGAAGAAAAGGGACTGGACATTACCCAGCATAATGAAAAACTGTAAAAAGGAATTCATCATTATGCTGAATTCCTTCCGGCATTTATAATTCCAAATGAGCAACGCATAGCAAGTTTCTCAAAGGTCTCCCTTAATTCAACAGGTGCCGATTGCTCCTCTAATTCTCTGATCCGGGTCATAGCATATTGCTGGATTGTTACCAATGGTAATACTATCTTTTCCCGCATATGTATCGACAACTGCTCAACAGGGTAATCAGCCATCAATTCGTTATTACCGGTGATCTTATACAGATACTGTTTGGTCAGTTCATATTCATCACGAATCATCTGATACAGCTCTCCAAATAGTTTATGCCCTGCTAGATAATCAGTCAGCGGGAAAAATGATTTCATCATAGCCATTTCACAATTGTCCAGCAGTGTGCGGAAGAACAATGACTGGTGATATAATTTTTGAAGCTCCAGTAATTTTCCCTTCTTTTCCATTTGTAGCAATGCAGTACCTACACCATAATAACCTGTTACATTCTGCTTCAGCTGGCTCCATGAGCCGGCAAATGGTATTGCCCTGAGATCTTTCAACGACAAACCAGATGACACACCTCTTTTCGCTGGCCGGCTGCCGATATTTGTTTCACTGTAAAACCGGAGGGGGCTTACCTGTAATAAATAATCAGCCAGGTAAGGATGATCCCTGAGCTCTTTGTAAGCTTCAAAGCCCGCAGCCGACAATTCCTGTAAAAGATTTTCCTCGCTTTCTGACAATGTAGTCTCTTTGGTAGAAAAGAGATCGTTAGTGATTCCCGCATGTAATAATTGTTCAATATTGAATTGTGCAGCATCTATTGTACCGAAATTAGAGCTCACAGTCTGTCCTTGTATAGTCAGTTGTATTTCCTTATTGGAAATATTCTTTCCCATTGATGCATAGAATTTATGCGTCTTACCTCCACCTCTTGCAGGCGGACCTCCCCGACCATCGAAGAAAACAACTTCAATATTATGTTGCCTTGATACCCGGGTTAATTCTTCTTTAGCCTTATATATACTCCAGTTGGCCATCAGGTAGCCGCCATCTTTAGTGCCATCCGAAAAGCCGAGCATTATCGTTTGTCGCTTTCTGCGGCGTTCCAGGTGTTGACGGTATGCAGGCAGATTATATAATGACTGCATTACTGAGGCAGCATTTTTAAGATCATTGATAGTTTCAAAAAGAGGTACAATATCTATATTCATTTCTTCAGGCTTCCAGCCAGACAAGAGAAATAATCCATAGACCTCTATTGCATTCAAAGCACTATTACATTGGCTGATGATGTATCGACTGCAACCTTCTGTTCCGTTAAACTGCTGGATATCTTTTATACTCAGAACTGTCTTTAATGTATCCTGTAACACAGGATCTTTTACTGAATTAATATCAACTTCAACTTTAATTGAAGCCAGTAGTTTCATTTTTTCAGTTTCAGTTAGGTCGCCATAAGCTAAAGGTAAAACTGACTGATTCATTGACAGTTCATTCAATAATTTCCCATGCACAGTACTATCCTGCCGGATATCCAATGAGGCAAAATGCAAACCGAATATTTCAATTTTATTGATCAGGCTATTCACCATGTGCAGGAATAAACCATTGTGCCGGTGAATAATCACTTCTTTGATCTCGTACAATGTGCCTAATAGTTCCTCTTTCTTCAGGTCAGCCTTAAATCCCGGGATAAAGAGGTTATTATACAATCTTGTTTCAAGCTGTTGCAGTAACGGTTCTACCCCTTCGAATGTCAATCTTCTTCTTAACTTCCTTACATCCATGTAATAACATTTGACAATGGCACCTCTGAGTGCATTAGCCACCTGCAATGTTATTTCACTTGTTACAAACGGGTTTCCATCCCTGTCACCTCCGGGCCAAAAGCCCATTTTGATAATGGGGTTTCCCTTGCTCACTGCATCCGGGAACTGGTTCTTTAACGATGAAATGATTTTCCCTGCTGCAGGATAAAATACATTTTCAAGATACCAGATAAGACTTACAGCCTCATCATAAGGGGTGGGCTTTTTCTTTTTAAAGAAGGGTGTTTTACCTAATTGCTGTAAATATGTATTAACCAGGTTAGTATTGTTTTCTGCCAATGCCTTTGCCAGGTCATTGATGATCCCCAGCACTGATCCGGGGTAAAACTGGGTAGGATGAGCTGTAAGCACCAGCCTGATGGCAAAATCACTTAGCTTATGTGCCAACTCGTTCTCTTTGCCTGACTGCACTACTTCAGATTCCAGGTGCTTTAAAGTACCAGCACCATTCAGATCATTTACATACTTAAAAGCTGCATCTTCCAATGCATCGAACAATACTACCTGTCTTTCGATATACTGTACAAACCGAAATAACAGATCATTCCGTTCCTCAGTCTTTGTATAAAGAGTATGCTTGTTAAAAAAATCATCAATAATATCGGCAGGACTTCGTTTTCTCTTATATCCTTCTTCGCAGTTGTTTGAAAGAAGTGAAAGCAGTATCCCCGTCTTTTCAATCCGGTGAAAAGGAAGTGATGTAAATAAACTATTATAAAGCTGGAACCGAATCCCGACTTCGCTTTTAAACTGCTGCAATGCTCTCCCGGATTGATGATGCATGATAGTGATTTATAGTATTTCAGAAACAGCAAGCAGTAAGGTGAAAATACTTTATTTATTTTATAGTACACACCAGATCAGTCAATAAAAAATGCCCCCGGAATTCCGGAGGCATTCATATAGAACAGATGTTGGCTTCTATTATTCAGCAGCTTTTTCTTCTGTTGCAACAGGGGCTTCCGCTTTATCTGTTGCTTCTGCTTTCTTTTTAGCACCACCAGAACGGCGGGTCTTTTTAGCCGGAGCTTTTGCTTCGCCTTTGCCCTTACCATAGATCTCGTTGAAATCAACCAGTTCGATCATAGCTGTATCAGCATTATCACCAGGACGAAATCCTAATTTGATAATACGGGTATAACCACCGGGACGGCCGGCAACTTTTTCAGCTACAGTACCAAACAATTCTTTCACTGCTTCTTTGTCCTGCAGGTAGCTGAACACAACACGGCGCTGGTGAGTAGTGTTATCTTTTCCTTTAGTGATCAATGGTTCTACATATCCTCTCAAAGCTTTTGCTTTGGCGGTGGTAGTAACGATCCTTTTGTGCTGGATCAGCTGGCAGGCCAGGTTGCTGAGCAACGCATCTCTGTGGGCTTTCTTTCTGCCAAGATTTTTTACTTTGTCTCCGTGACGCATGACTGTTTAATTTGTTAATCTGAAAATGTGCTGATTTGCTAATGAGCAACATCTCAGATTATAGTTAAAAAGATTCAGGTGTACCGTGTCAGGATTTACACCCTACTGTTTATAAAAAGCTAACGGCTTTTATCAGCACATCAGCAGATTTGCTTATCAGCTAATTTAAAATTCACTCAGATCAATACCCAGCTTCACCAGGTCCATTCCGAAGTGCAGACCTCTTTCTGTCAGCACCTGCTCAATTTCAGCCAGTGATTTCTGACCGAAGTTGCGGAATTTCATAAGGTCTTCCTGCTCGTATTGTACCAGTTCACTCAATGAATTGATCTTAGCAGCTTTCAGACAGTTAAAGGCACGAACAGAAAGGTCAAGATCTTCCAGCGGAGTCTTCAATACCTTACGCAATTGTAAAGTCTGCTCATCCACCAGGTCTTCTTTCTTCTCTTCCTTATTGTCGAATGTGATGTTCTCGTCAGTTATAATCATCAGGTGCTGAATCAGAATCCTTGAAGCCTGCTTTACTGCCTCTTCCGGATGGATAGTACCATCGGTTGAAACTTCCATAATCAGTTTTTCAAAGTCAGTTCTTTGCTCCACACGGGTATTCTCAATTGTGTACTTCACATTTTTAATAGGAGTAAAGATGGCATCAATCGGAATATATCCCATCGGCGCATCTTTAGGCTTGTTATCTTCAGCAGGCACATAACCACGGCCTTTACCAATGGTCAATTCGATATCCATTCTTGCAGAAGAATCCAGTGTGCAGATCAGCAGGTCCGGGTTCATGATCTGGAAAGAATGTGTTCCTTCTCCGATCATACCGGCTGTGAATTCTGTTCTGTTCTTTATTGAAAGAATGATTTTTTCGTTAGCCACTTCGTGGTCAACAGCCTTTTTGAAACGAACCTGCTTCAGATTCAGGAAAATTTCCACCACATCTTCGCTGATACCTTTCATGGTTGCGAATTCATGCTCCACACCTTCTATTTTCACACCAATTATAGCATAGCCTTCCAGTGAACTGAGCAACACACGGCGTAGTGCATTACCAATGGTTACACCGTAGCCGGGTTCCAACGGACGAAACTCAAACTGAGCTTCGAAATCAGTTGCTTTCTGCAGAATGATTTTATCGGGTTTCTGGAAATTTAAAATTGCCATATTGAAATTTAGATTTAGGATTTACAATTTTGGTTTGCTGCACATTCGCAGCAGATCAGGCTTACTTAGAATACAATTCCACGATCAGTTGCTCCTTGATATTCTCCGGAACACTCTCCCTTTCAGGATACGTAATGAAAGTACCTTTCAGTTCTGTTTCATTCCAGTCGAGCCAGCTGAACTTAGGGTTCTTAGGACGAACAACACTGGTAATAGATGTTCTTCCCCTGCTGCTTTCCTTGATAGTGATTACATCACCTGGTTTAAGCTGGAAAGAAGGAACGTTTACCACTTCGCCGTTTACTTCAACATGCTTGTGACTTACTAACTGGCGGGCAGCCGGACGGCTGGGAGCAATACCCATACGGAAAACAGTGTTATCCAGGCGGGCTTCCAGCAGTTTGATCAGGTTTTCACCTGTTACACCTTTACGGCGTGCTGCTTCTTCAAATGTTTTGCGGAATTGTTTTTCCAATACTCCGTAAGAGTATTTGGCTTTTTGTTTTTCACGAAGCTGTAAAGCATACTCACCTAAGGTTTTACGCTTACGCTTTTCACCGTGCTGACCGGGAGGGTTGCTGTTTTTACCCAACCACTTGCCATTGCCTAAGATAGGCTCACCAAAAATGCGGGAAATCTTGGTCTTTGGACCGTTGTACCTTGCCATAGTTTTTATTCATTTCCGCTTTTTAAAAACCGGTGAGCTGATCGTTGAAAGCGGTAAAAATTAATCAGTCACCCTTTAATTAAATGAAAGCACTATGCTTCAATATGTCTGGGCTAATAGCGATTCGCTATAAGCTTTTTAAACTCTTCTTTTCTTTGGAGGACGACAACCATTGTGCGGCAAAGGCGTCACATCCTTAATCATTACTACTTCTATTCCACTCTGTGAAATTGAACGGATGGCACTCTCACGACCAGCACCTGGTCCTTTAACATACACATCTACTCTTTTCAAACCCGCATCGAATGCTGTTTTTGCAGCATCAGAAGCAGCCATCTGTGCAGCATAAGGTGTGTTCTTTTTTGAACCTTTAAAACCCATTTTACCTGCACTGCTCCAGGAGATAACCTGGCCAGTTTTGTTAGTAAGGCTGATAATAATATTGTTGAATGTAGCAGAAATGTGAGCATCTCCATATGCATCCACTTTCACCACTCTTTTCTTGGCCGCTGCTTTTGCGCTTTGGGCCTGCTGTTGTGCTTTTGCCATAATTGTTGTTCTGAGGTAGTCTTTACTTTTAAATAAAACCCTGGTTTCCCAAAGCCTGAATCAACCCTCCTGCTGACTTACGAAGCTATCCGGCGCTGATTCAAAAAATGTAAGTCTGGTTCGACAGGCTCTGCATGACATTTTATTGTCATCCTGAGCATTGCCGAAGAATTATTTCTTAGCTGCTTTCTTTTTACCGGCAACTGTTTTACGCTTACCTTTTCTTGTACGGCTGTTTGTCTTGGTACGCTGTCCACGAACAGGCAATCCTTTACGATGACGAAGACCACGGTAGCAGGCGATATCCAGCAAACGCTTGATGCTCATCTGCACTTCTGAACGAAGCTGACCTTCCACTTTCATCTCTTCCGTAATGGTGTTACGGATAGCATTCAGTTCATCATCATTCCACTCATGTACTTTCTTGTTACGATCAATATTATTCTTATCAAGAATGTACCTGGCAGTGGAAGGACCGATACCATAGATATAGGTAAGTCCTATTTCGCCTCTTTTATTTTTTGGTAAGTCAACACCGGCAATACGAGCCATAATACTATTTTAGGTTTACGATTTTAAAATTCAGATTGATTATCCCTGTCTTTGCTTGAAGCGGGGATTCTTTTTGTTAATGATGTACAGCTTGCCCTTGCGACGTACAATCTTACAGTCGGCGCTGCGTTTTTTGATTGATGCTCTTACTTTCATAATAATCAGTTTTTAACGTTGTTACCCTGAGCTTGTCGAAGGGTTATTTATACCTGAAATTAATTCTGCCCCTTGTTAAATCATATGGCGACAACTCCACCCCTACTTTATCACCAGGAAGGATACGGATATAGTGCATCCTCATTTTACCGGAGATTGTAGCCAGTATTTCATGGCCATTTTCCAGTTTTACCCTGAACATTGCGTTAGACAGGGCCTCGATAATCGTACCGTCCTGTTTTATAAGGGGTTGTTTCGACATATTTTTTTGGGAACGCAAAGGTAAGTGTATCAGGCCTAAAAAAGAAAAAACCCCCGTTTTTTTTAGGGGGTTTGTGGAAAAACAGTATTGATTCTCAATAAACCGGCCTTTTTAGGGCATATCCAGGTGTATTTTGGTCATATCCATGTACAGGTTTTGGAACTCATGAACGGATAATGGGGTATAAAAATGTCTTCGGTCTTCTCTCCACCACATCTCCATTTTCGAAAAATCCCCTTTTTGGGGCACCAGTACCCGGAATGAGTCCTTTTTGTATTTATAACCATCTTCTGCCTCTTCACCGGTAAATCCAAATTTCAGTAAATGAGACTCATCCAGCGGTACAGCAAACATTTCTTCCTGGCTGAACCAGAATTCCTGCACCCCGTTATTCACCAACGCCTGGTGTTCCTCATGACTGATATCCACTACTGTGCCTTCCCTCATAATTCCTTCATCGTTGATGCTGATTACATCGCCTGATTTAAGTTGTCCGATTTTAAGCATAGCAATTCGTTTTTAGTTAGCCGAATATAAAAAAGATTCGATATATACTCAAATGACTTAAGTTGTTTCTTAAAGAAACATTGGTCAGCAATTTTTGTATAAAACAGATCCGTAAATCCGTTATCCGGCTGCTGCCTGGCAGTTACTTTCAGGTACCAGAAAACATAAAGGAATATTTTAATTGATCAAAAATTGTACATTCATGGACTATTAAAACTTAAACCATCCAACATGAACAAAAGAAACCTTGCGATTACGCTTATCGGCTCCTTAATGATTCTGGCAGCCTGCGGAAGCAAAAAAGAAACACCAGCCTCAATTGCCAAAAAATGGTGCGAACTGAATGCCAAAGCATATAAAGCAGAAGGCACAGCCAAAGAAGCTGCAGAGGCTGCCCGTGATAAATTTGAAAACGAAATAGAGGCAAAATACAAAGATGATAAAGCCTTTATGGCAGAAGTGGAGAAGGAAGTAGAAAAATGTGAAGATGCCTCAGAAGGCAGATAATTACCAATCGTAAGAATATATGAAAAGACCTGTATACTGCAGGTCTTTTCATTTAAAATTCGCTTTCATCACCCGAAGCACATTTCCCCCTAATATTTTTTTAATTGATTTTTGACTGTAACCCCGATTTAGCAATTCTTCTGTGATTTTTGGATAAGTTGTTACATCATCAAGGCCCACAGGCAGGGAACTAACACCATCAAAGTCCGAGCCGATTCCGACATAATCGTCACCCACCAGTTTTACAATATAATCAATATGATCGACCAAATGGGCAAGAGAGGGCCTCACTTTGCTCATTTCTGCATCATAATACTGTTCCCATTTTGCCTTAGCTGCCACTGAATCACCACCTGTTGCCAATAATAAAGAAGGAAAAGCAGAATCCCTGGCAACTTTGTTCAAATACTTTTGACGTTGATCGTACAGCTTACTGATAAAGCCGGAATAAAAATTAATACAAATCACACCGCCATTTTTGGCAACCGCTTTTATCTGTTCATCTTTCACATTTCTGAACACCGGGCAAATACTCCATACAGAACTATGAGATAAAAAAACAGGCTTTGTGGTCACAGCCAATGCATCATAAAAAGTCTGTTCCCCGACATGAGAAAGATCAACGATAATCCCTAATTCATTCATCCGACGAACAACCTGCTTTCCAAAATCCGTCAACCCTTTTTGTTTTAATTTATCCGGGTTTAATGTTTCATCCATGGCGCTGCTCGCCCAATCAGTACTATTGTTCCAGGTAAGGGTAAGATAACGCATACCCTTTTCGTACAGCTTTTCCAGCTTGCCTATTTCACCTTCAATGATATGTCCACCTTCTACGCCAATAAGCGAGACCAGCCTGTCTTTGTGAACCCATTTCTTTACCTCTTTGTAATTGGTGGCGAAAGCCATCCTGTCCGGGTTGCGTAAAATGATATGATGTAATGAGTCTATTTCTTCCACAGCATCAGCAAAAAAACCTGCTTTATTACGGGGAGTTTTGTCTGTCCAGACAGAAAAGAACTGGATGTCCAAACCACCTTCTTTCCACCGGTCAAGATCACTATGGCCTTCTTTCATCCGGTGAGAAATGTCTTTGCCCTCCAAAACCTGCGATGACAACACATCATTATGTGTATCAGCCAGTACCGCTTTCTGATGCAGCCTGTTCAAAACCGGCGAGCAGCCTATGAAGCTGAAGCAGACCATAAAAAAAAGTAAATGTTTCATACGGGGCAAATACATTATGAAATTAAAAAATCCCCCGTTGTTGCGGGGGATTAATATTTTTCGGCAATATCACTTCAAAGTAAATCCATCCAAAAACTTAGTATTAAAATCACCACTTCTGAATCGTTCATCTTTCATCAACTGTAAATGAAAAGGTATGGTTGTCTTCACTCCTTCAATTACATATTCACTCAATGCCCTGTACATAGTATCAATAGCTTCTTGCCTGGTACGGGCAACGGTAATGAGCTTTCCGATCATAGAATCATAATAAGGTGGTATGATATACCCTGCATAAACATGGCTGTCAACCCTTACTCCGTGACCTCCGGGCTGATGAAGAACAGTTATTTTTCCGGGTGAAGGACGAAAATCGTTATAGGGATCTTCTGCATTAATACGACATTCAATAGAATGCATTTCCGGGTAATAATCTTTTCCGGAAATTTTATGCCCTGCAGCAATAAGAATTTGCTCTTTAATAAGGTCAAAGTTGATCACTTCCTCCGTAACGCAATGCTCTACCTGGATACGGGTATTCATTTCCATGAAATAGAAATTGCGGTGCTTATCCACCAAAAATTCGATAGTACCCACACTCTCGTAATTAATGGCTTTAGCTGCCTTTTTTGCAGCCTCACCCATTGCATGACGAAGTTCATCTGTCATAAAAGGTGAAGGTGATTCTTCTACCAGTTTCTGGTGACGTCTTTGTATTGAACAATCTCTTTCACTCAGGTGACAAACATTTCCGTATTGGTCACCTGCTACCTGAATTTCAATGTGGCGGGGTTCTTCCACAAATTTTTCCATATATATCCCGTCATTCTTAAAAGCTGCTGCAGCTTCTGCTTTGGCGGTATCATAAGCCCTCTCCAGTTCACTTTCCTCCCAAACGATACGCATACCCTTTCCACCACCTCCGGCGGTAGCTTTCAATATTACAGGGTATCCCATTTCTTTTGCCAGACCTTTGGCTTCATCCACACTTTGTAATAAGCCTTCGCCGCCAGGCACTACCGGCACACCAGCTTTGATCATTGTCTCTTTCGCAGTGATCTTATCCCCCATCGCATTGATCATATCAGGTGTGGGGCCAATAAACTTGATATCATGATCTGCACATATCTGGGCAAACTTGGCATTTTCTGCCAAAAAACCGTAACCCGGGTGAATGGCATCAGCATTGGTGATTTCCACCGCTGCCATAATATGAGGAATATTCAAATAGGAATCTGCACTCTGCGGGCGGCCAATACATACTGCTTCATCAGCAAACTTTACATGAAGGCTGTCCCGGTCGGCGGTTGAATAAACCGCTACAGTTTTAATACCCATTTCACGGCAGGTTCTTATAACACGAAGGGCAATCTCTCCCCTGTTAGCAATCAATATTTTTTTAAACATGAAAACAATTTAATAATTAGATAATATGCTAATCAGCCAATGAGCAGCATATATAGCTGTCAAAAAATAAAAAAACTCAGAATATAGCTTATTGGGTTTTTCCTTTTTGCTGTTCCAAGTATTTTATTGAGAACTTTTTGAATTTCTTCCAGCTTATTGATTAATAATACCGGATCTGGATAAGTTTTTGAATATTGACATAACAATAGCCAATACTGTGCTTCATCTGCCTCCTTTGCTGCAATTTTTATCTTATGAATAAAATCAGCCTTGCTTTCGGCATTCTGGGCTTCCATAGCATTGGCGCCTACAGA
Source organism: uncultured Chitinophaga sp. (assembly GCA_964634265.1). Taxonomy (GTDB): domain Bacteria; phylum Bacteroidota; class Bacteroidia; order Chitinophagales; family Chitinophagaceae; genus JJ008. The sequence goes on from CAZWIM010000027.1 coordinate 28,428, forward strand.
CGTCCCGGATTTTAATAACTGTCTTGCTACAACATACTTCTTTTCAGCTTCCAGCAATTCGCAATAAATTATCACCTGCAATGAAAAATCAAAACTGAGTTTCAGTATTGGATTATTTTCAATCAGTTCTTTTTGCATAATATAGCTTTGTGGATAATTAGCAAATTAGCTGAATCAGCATATAAGCAGATTGAATTCATTAAGCTGGCTCAACCAAAAACAGCGGCTGATCATATTCAACCGGCGATGCATCA
>CAZWIM010000027.1:28781-40790 GCA_964634265.1 uncultured Chitinophaga sp.
TTAAGCTGGCTCAACCAAAAACAGCGGCTGATCATATTCAACCGGCGATGCATCATCTACCAGTATCTTCACCACTTTGCCCTTTATTTCGCTTTCAATCTCATTGAAAAGCTTCATCGCTTCGATAATGCAAACCACTTTGCCGGGCTGTACTTCGGTGCCAACCTCAACAAGATTGGGCTTATCAGGTGATGGTCTTCTGTAAAATGTACCAATCATCGGGCTCTTGATGGTCAGCAGGTTTGAAGCTGCTTTTTCTGCCGGAGCTGCTGGTTTCTCTGCCGCAGGGGCTGCTGGAGCAGCGGGCATTGTGGCCGGAGCATGATGAACAGGTGCAGTATGAACAGCTGCGGGAGCAACGACCTGTGTTACATGGTCCTCTTTCTGTTTGATGGTAACTTTAAAATCTTTTTGCTCTATGGTCAGTTCGCCAATATTCGATTTGTTGATCATCTTGATCAACTCCTGAATTTGTTTGAAATCCATGTTTTTCAATTTAGTAGAACGTTTTGGTTTTAAAACAGATTCTCCCGTCCGGAGTGGCGGCTAAGGTAAGGAAATCAAATTCAGAAATTCAATCAATTTTGGGCATTTTTTGCTCAAAATGACCCAAAATCAAAGAAAAATGGCCCGAAACCGGGTGATTTCAGGCCATTTCAGCTATTTCAAAAATTTTACTCTTTCACTCTTTCTACATACTCACCCGTCTTAGTATTCACACGGATCAGTTCACCTTCATTCACAAACAGGGGTACACCAATTGAAGCACCTGTTTCTAAAGTGGCCGGCTTCAATGTACGGGTTGCGGTATCACCTTTTAAACCAGGTTCAGTATAGGTAACCTGTAAAACAATTTTATCAGGTAGTTCAGCTCCTAATACCTGGTCGTTTTCCGTATTAATCAATACTCCCACTTCCTGTCCTTCTTTCAGGTACTGAGGTGCATCAATAGTTCCTTCCTGCAACGCAATTTGTTCAAAGGTCTCATTATCCATGAAATTATAACCTGTATCATCTTTATACAGGAACTGGTAGTAACGTCTTTCCACCCTTACCGGGTAAATGGTGTCGCCTGAGTTCCATGTTTTTTCAATGGTACGGCTGTTGTCCACACCTTTTAACTTAGCCCACACTTTGGCTGCAGCACGGGCAGTCTTGTTTTCACCAAATTCCACTACAGAATAAAGACTACCGTCCAGGTTCAGGATCATGCCACGGCTGATATCTGATGTATTTGCCATTTTTAAAATTTTGAGGCGGCAAAGATAAGGCTACATGACCTGACGGCAAAGCGAATCTGGCTCATATTATTACCCAGTAGCAGGTAGTAAATCTTGCCGATAATATCTTTTCTTTGATAAATGAAGAAATACTCCGTGATAATTGCATTGCTGGTTCTTTCCTTCACTGCTTTCAGTCAGCATACTCACCAAATAGATACGGTGCCGGCCCCCGCCACCCGGTTCAAAAGTTTTCCACCCGTAAAACTGCTGATGCCGGATAGCAGCACTTATTTCACAAAAGATGTTTTACCCAGGAAAACGCCGGTATTACTGATGGTGTTTCATCCTTCCTGTGAGCATTGCCAGCAGGAAACCGAAAACATTACTAAAAACATAGACAAGTTTAAAGGTATTCAGATAGTTATGTCCACCATGGTGCCGCTTTTTGAAATGAAAGCCTTTATGGACAAATACAAACTGGCTTCTTACGAAAACATCATCGTGGCACAGGATTATACTTTCTTTTTGCCACCCTATTTCCAGTTCAACAACCTGCCTTTCCTCGCCTTTTATAATAAGAAGAAAAAACTGGTCTCCACCTTTGGCGGCTCACTGCCGGTTGATAAAATAGTGGCGGAACTGAGAAAATAACTCAGTCAATCACCATTATAAAATAACTGCAACCTTTACCTTTGCGGCCTGTTACACTACGTAATAATTCAATCTTCAATCTTAAATAAAAAATTATGAAAGTAACCGTAGTAGGCGCTGGTGCAGTAGGTGCTACCTGTGCTGATAATATTGCCCGTAAAGAACTCTGCAATGAACTGGTTTTGCTTGACATCAAAGAAGGAATCGCCGAAGGCAAGGCCCAGGATATGATGCAAACCGCTACCCTGCTGGGCTTCGACACCAAGATCACCGGCAGTACCAACGATTATACTAAAACGGCTAACAGCGATGTAGTTGTTATCACTTCTGGTTTGCCCCGCAAACCCGGCATGACCCGTGAAGAACTGATCGGTGTAAACGCCGGCATTGTAAAAGGTGTTTGCGAAAACATTCTCAAACATTCACCCAATGCTATCATTATTGTGATCAGCAACCCGATGGATACCATGACTTATCTCGCATTGCAGTCCACCGGATTACCAAAGCACCGCATCATAGGTATGGGCGGCACATTAGACAGCAGTCGTTTCAAATATCAATTAAGCCAGCACCTCGGTTGTTCACCTTCAGATCTGAATGCAGTTGTTGTGGGCGGCCATGGTGATACTACTATGATTCCTTTGATTCGTTTTGCTACCTGGAACAGCACCCCTGTTACCAATTTCCTTTCTGCCGAGCAGCAGGAAAAAATTGTAAAAGACACCATGGTAGGCGGCGCTACATTAACCGCCCTAATTGGCACCTCAGCCTGGTATGCACCGGGAGCGGCCGGAGCAGCATTGGTTGAAGCAATTGTAAGAGATGAAAAGAAACTCTTTACCTGCTGTGTGGCATTAGAGGGTGAGTACGGACAAAAAGATATTTGTCTCGGTGTTCCCGTTACCATTGGCCGCAACGGTTGGGAAAAGATAATTGACTTCAAACTCAACGAAACCGAACAAGCTGCCTTCAACAAAAGTGCAGATGCAGTAAGAAGTATGAATGATGTGTTGAAAACGTTGTAAGGAAAAGAAATAATAAAAAAAGGAGTGCCGGAAAATTGGCACTCCTTTTTTTATTTCGTAAAAAATTCTTAGTTCTTAAGTTGCCAATAAAATCCTAAACGATAAGTTCCCCCATGATCTGATATGTTTCCGGTATGCCAGTTGCTGCTTCGCCCATCTGCACCAAATTTGTTTGAACTGTTAAGATTAAGGGTTATACCAAAAGGATAAAAAGGGTCATCATCTATCAGCCAGCCTGTGAATATCTGTACAGCTTCAGCCACTGCCACTACCAATGCACCTACGGCAGGATTTACAGATGAAACCAAAGTGCCAACCAATATCATTACATCAGTTAAAGCTTTTGCTGCATCAGCTTCGTCTGTGTCCACTTCTATTAACTGAAGAATACAATAAAATACTTTTGGATAACCTGGAGTAGTGTTAAGGCTAAAGGTCCCAAAGGGATATGCGCCGTGGTTCGTCATATCCCCATCATCATAATGTCCGCTTGCAAATGAATTTGCTGAATTGGTATTTCCGCTGGCGCCAACCAGCAAACCGCCAATCACCATATCATCATCACCGGACTCAGGGTTTGTTTCATCCACACAATGTACTTTTCTCAAAACAAGGTCAAGTTTGTTAAAAGCTGGTTTTTCCAGATTATACTGATACTGATCTGCAGAAGGACCTTTTAAATTGCCGTACGACGATTCAGGCTTTATATCATTCAGCAGAGAAATTTCATTTGATTTCTTAAGTACAGGCCTGAACTCAATATTACTGATACGCTTAATGTCCGGCGAAATAGATTTCTTTTTAAAATCAAGAGTACTAAATTTCCCCAGCAGCTTTGACTTTTTATGAGGGTCACCCCACATAACTAATGTTCTTGCTTTCGCCTTATTGAATGTAGAAGAAGAGAGTTTATCAATTGCATCTAAAGCTATTTTTTCTAAAGAGCCTTCTTTGTCGTCTATGGGATATACAGATGGGTCAATCCTGTACAACATGGCTTTTAATACAAATGCTGCCAATGCCTGTGCCTCATCTTTTGCCCTGGCTTTTTCTGCAGTTGATGTTTTTAAAAGAAAGTTTTCAGTGACAGCAGTATAATCCCACTCTTTTAGCTCTGCAGTGGTGATTTTCGATTTTTCTACCTTTTGAGACAAAGCCTCGGTACAAGTGGAAAGTAGTAAGAGGGTTGCTGCTGATAAGAGTAAATTCTTTTTCATGATAAAAGTTTTAATGGTTTATGAAAATTTTTTATTGAGGATTGTAGACCACAAAGTGGAAGGGAGCGTCAGAGTATTCGTCATTGGCAACCGACCATAATGACACAAAAAAAACACCGGGGTTAACATAAGATGCAGACGCAACTCTATTAGATTGCGATGTCACTACTATAACAGAAGATGATGTTACCCCATTTACATAAACATAATAATAGCCAGCAGTATTATCCCTGACAGCTGAAGTAAAATTTTGAGTCCCCCCTGCTTTATTGCCCGCCTCAGTTACCCTGCCATAAGCCAGTGGTAAAAGATTATATGCAGATCCCGTTGCAGTTCCTGTGATTCTTCCATCATCTATCACTGCATTTCCGTTCACTATCATATTTCCATTCACATGCAATCTTTCGGTAGGTGAGGATGTGCCAATACCTGTCCGGTTAGCTGTATTATTGATAAACACCTCGCCGCCCAACTGCACCTGTGCATTGGCATTTACGGCAGTTAAAGAAACATTACCGGTGCTGGTGGTTTGCAATACTCCTGTCGAAGTACCGTTGAGGTTCATTTGCATAAAGGCACCCCCGCTGCCGGTTTTCTGAAATTCAATCATATCTGTCCCATCCATCCGTAATATCACATTACCATTTGCATTACCGGAATTTGTACCAAATCGAAGGTTATCGCCACTAAGCTGCACAAATCCTGTATTAATTCCCCCGTTTTGCAATTGCAGTATTGCGGAGCTGTTGTCAATAAGTAAAGAACTGTTGGTACGGATATTTCCACTTACATCCAATTTCTCGTTAGGTGTAATACCAATACCTACATTACCTCCGTTTTCGAGTATAAGTCTGGCCAATCCGTTCTCAAAAAATCCTAATAGATTATATGCACTACTATTCCATACATTCCATTCTTTGGAATTTACAGAGTTGTACAATTTCAGCCTACCATCTGTAATCTTCATGTCATCGTTTAATTCCAATGCCTCCACAGGATTGGTTACGCCTATACCCACTTTCCCATTTGGAAGTACTGTAATGCGGTCTGTCCCGTTAGTTTGTATAGTTAGTTTTCCGGTGGCATTTAACGGGCTGGTGCCAATATTCATATCATAACTGGCTCCCCGCATCTCCATAAATGCCCTGCTTTGATTACCCGTTCTGAAATATAAGGCGCCTATAGGGTCATTAATGATCAGACTCCCATTATCAAGTCTAACATCGCCGGCCACCTGCAGCTTAGAAATTGGGTTTGCGATACCAATACCCACATTCTGGGCTATAGCCAGGCTACAACTGGCAGATAAGAATAAACAGATGATTATTTTTTTCATAACTATAGTTTTTTATAATGAATCCAGTTCAATAAGCAGTTGCAGGAGTTTCCCTTTCTTTATATCATCACCGAAAAATTGCAGGGCCTGGGGTACGATAAGACTACTTCCATTATTTCTTACTCCACCCGCTGCTTCCTGTATACGGTTTGGCAGGTATACAAACTGCAGCCATACACCAAAGTCACCTCTGCTTACAATATTGCGTTGCCCAAAATCATTCACCCAGGGCGGCGGAACTTTTTTCCATAGCCCAGCCTTCTGCATTTCTTCTCTTACCTCCTTTACTTTTTCTGTCAGCAATATTGTTGGGGTCATTGGTGGTTGTTTGTATAAAACTATGGCAGCCTGCCAGTCCTTTTTTGGATCAAAAAGGGAATGGATTGGGTTAATTACCTAACGGTGAAAAACATGGCTATAATTAGGCAACGGTAGTAACAATGAGTAAATGGCAGCATTTCGGTAAAAAGGATGTATATTTTTACAGGGTATGCACCATCACCGCATCATAATAACCTTTTTCTTGCTGGTAATCTGCCGGTTAATGGCCATTGGGCAGTTATCTTATTCCCGCATGGAAACATTTGGCACCAGGGATGGCATGCTCTCTTCGAAAATCTATGCACTGGCGCAAACAAAAGACAGGAAACTTTGGATAGGTACAGAACTGGGATTAAGTGTGTACGATGGTTACCATTTTGTAAATCTGCAGTATACCCGGAACAATGAAAGTATCGGTCGTATCCGATGCATAGCAGAGGACAGCCTTGGTATTGTCTGGTTTGGTGGTGATAAAGGACTGTTCAGTTTCCAGCAAGGCGCAATACACAAAGCCAGCTTTAAAAACAACATATCAATCACTCCTGAAGCATTATTGACTGATCAATCAGGAAACTTTTGGATCGGCGGCTTAGAAGGTTTGTTTAAATTAAACAGCAATGATATAAAAAGCACCGATGAATTATTTGTCTCGGTTTTCTCATCCGACAGAGTTTATTCCCTTGCCTCTGACGGCCAGACAGGTATTTATTTCAGTACTGCTAAAGGTGTTTTTACAGTTGAAGCTGGTAAAAAAAATATTTCTACCGTTTGGAGAAATTCCGATCCGTCATTGCCTGTAATGTCTGTTGCAGTTGTATCTCCTGACACCATAGCCTGGAACTGCCTGAACCAGCATCCGGCACAAATGATACGAGGAAAAATCAGCAGCCGGTTTACAGAAGATTATATCGGCAGAACCGTTTTCTGCCACAATCAAAAGATATATTCACTCACCACCAGCTGGGTAGGCGTATTATCTGACGATTACAGTCAGCCATTAGCGGTATTTAGCAAAGCCACCAACAATGCAGTTACAGCGCTGATTGATGCAGAAGAAAATATCTGGATAGGGTCATGGGAAGGTCTCTTGAAATTCAGGCAAACAGGTTTCAGCCTATATGAACTACCTGCTGATGTCCCAAAGGAAACATTCTCATTTCTTGAACAAACTGACGGTAAACTATTATTCGGCAGCAACAGGGGAACACTTTATACAAAAAAAGAAAATGGCCTTTTCATTGATAAATCATTTCCTGCCCTTTTTCCTTTAGCAGAAGTGATGTGCCTTTATGAGGATAAAACAGGCGGGCTGTGGGCTGGCAGTGGTTACCAGGGAATCAGCCGATGGAAGAATAACAAACTCAGCAACTGGAGCAAAACCGGTTTCCTGAAGGACAATAACTGCAGGGCATTTTATCCAACCGGAGATGGAAAAATATTTGCCTGTACGGAAAATGGAGTCACCTTAATCGATCCATTATCAGCTAATCCCTTACTGGCACATTATCCATTTCAAAAAGATTATGCAAGGCCGCCTGAATTGTTCGGCGCTTTCCAGGAAGAAAATTCACCTGTTTGGTTTTATGGCAGCCAGGGTCTTTACAGGATTATTAACAATCAATTGATTGAAGACTCTATAAGCGGAATGCCGGTTAAAAATTTATACATAAATAAAATTGCCAAAGACAAAAAAGGGAATGTATGGATTGCCACACAAGGGAAAGGTTTGCTGAAATGCTTGTTAAAACAAGGTAAACTTGTGATGAGAAAAGAATATAACAGTCAAGGCGGATTACCATCTGATATTGCCCTAACAGTACTCGTTGATAAAAATAATAATGTATGGCTTGGCGATTATATGAGTATTTCGGTAATAACCCAGAAGGGAGAAGCCGAACGCATTATAACCTATAACGAAAATGACGGTCTGCTTGCTTCATATTATCAGACTTTAAAACTGGAGCAGGAAAGTAGCGGCAGGATATGGGGGCTTACTACGATGGGTACATTTTCCTTTCACCCGGATTCTGTCAGCAACAACAAACTGCCACCTGTGTTGCAAATGGACAGCATCCTGGTAAAGGGTAAAAACCATATTGCTGCTCCGTTACAATCAGCGACATTTAGTTATACAAAAAATTCAGTCAGTTTTTATTTTACGGCAGTATCGTTAACTGATCCAAGCAAGACAAAATATGCGTACAGTTTATCCGGATCTGATACAGACTGGGTCTATACCAGCAACAGGATGTTAACCTTTAACTCCCTTCAGCCCGGCACTTATACATTAGAAATAAAAGCTTGCAATAACAGCGGTATATGGATAGATAAAGTAGCATACACTTTTAATATTCTACCACCCTTCTGGCAAACATGGTGGTTTCGCATTGTTGCCGGATTATTCCTGGCAGGTTTATTTATTTTGTTTTTCCGTCGCAGGATAGCTTCCATTAAAAGTAAAGCCGCACTCCGGCAACAGCTAAGTGAACTGGAAGGCAAAGCCCTGAGGGCACAAATGAACCCGCATTTTATTTTCAACAGCCTGAATGCCATCCAGGAACTGATTATTACCGGCAATATTGACCAGGGTTACCAGTACTTATCAAACTTTTCCAAACTACTGCGACTGGTGTTGAATAATTCTGAAAAAAATCTAATCCCGCTTAGTGCTGAATTAGAAATGATCCGCTTACAGCTTTCGCTGGAAACATTGCGGTTCAAAAATTCTTTCAGTTATCATATTGAAACGGACAATGCCGCTGAACCTGAAATGATAAAAATCCCACCCCTGTTGCTGCAGCCTTATGTGGAAAATGCCATATGGCATGGACTAAGACACAAAGAGGGTGAAAAAAATTTATGGATTCGAATAAAAGAAATGGACGGAAGGCTTCATATAGAAATAGAAGATAATGGTGTGGGAAGGCAAAAAGCAGCAGCTATCAAAAAACAAAAACTGGGCGCAGAGCAGTTTGAATCAAAAGGATCAGCCCTTTCACAGCAAAGGATAAAGCTGCTCAACGACCAGTACCCGGGGGCCGCTGAAGTTCAGATAAAAGACAAAGTAGCCACAAACAATGAACCTGCCGGTACTCTTGTGACAATCAGTTTACCAGTAAACCTTCAATAAATGAGCACTGCTGTTAAAATATTAATTGTAGATGATGAGCCGGCAGCCGGAAATATTTTGCAACTGCTGATTGAAAAGCATATACCGGGTGAAAAACAGATCAGGTATTACAGCAATCCCGTGGAAGCTCTTGCGGTTTTACCTGAGTTCAGGCCATCACTGGTGATGCTTGATATTGAAATGCCGGACATGAATGGTTTTGATTTTTTAAATAAAGCCGTGAATTGTGATTTTGATGTCATCTTCACTACGGCTTATGATAAGTATGCTATTAAAGCAATCCGTTTCAGCGCATTGGATTACCTGCTAAAACCTATTGATATCATTGAATTACAAAATGCTGTCAACCGTCACCTGGTAAAAAAGGATTTCAAACCACAACAACAGGAAAAACTGGTAGGCAATCTCATCAGTAACCTTCAACAGAAAGACACGGCTGCTTTCAAGCTGGCACTAAGTACTATGGAAGGGGTTTTCTTTTTCGATCCTGCTTCCATCATCCGTTGCGAAGGTGAAAACAATTACACCCGGTTCTATTTCCCGGACAGAAAGCCGCTGCTGGTTTCCAAGACCATGAAAGAGTACGAAGAAATATTATCGGACTACGGTTTTATCCGTGTACATAAATCGCATTTGGTGAACAAAAAATTTGTCAGGCACCTGGACAAAGAAGGTCTGCTATGGCTAACAGACGGAAGTAATATTGCTGTATCCCGAAGAAAGAAAGATGAAGTAATGAAAGAACTGATGAATAAATAAGTATCTACTTGCTTATCAAATAACACCAGCGCCACAATCTCCCCTCAAAATCAAAAGGCATTGTTGCCTTCGTAATATCCTTTATTGCAGTGGCATTGATCTTATCCTTTTCTAATTCAAACTTTCTGAAGTTGGTACTGAAGTAAAGCAGCCCACCCGGTTTTAATCCTTTCAGGCAATCGTTGATCAATTCCGCATGGTCCCGCTGTATATCCAGTATATCCTCCATCCGTTTGCTGTTGCTGAAAGTAGGCGGATCCATTACGATAATATCATAATAAGCCTCCGGCAAAGTTTTCAGGTATTGCTTTACATCCGCATGCACAAACTTGTACCGGTCATTATCTGCAAAACCATTTAGCAGCAGATTTCTCTCCGCCCAGTTCAGGTAGGTTTTTGAAAGATCAACCGTCACCACTTGTGCAGCGCCGCCCGCCGCTGCATACACGGAGAAAGAACCGGTATAGGCAAAAAGATTTAAAACTCTTTTACCGGTACTCTGCTCTTTCACCATTTTCCTGGTGATACGGTGATCCAGGAACAAACCGGTGTCTAAGTAATCACTGAGGTTGACGACAAACTTTAATCCATTTTCTTCCACCACAAACCCGATAGCTATCGGGTCATGCTGCACCTCGTCATATTTCTGGTACTGCCCCAGTCTCCCGGGCTTTCGCTGCCGCAGTTTCAGAAAAATATTGTCCTTTACAACACCCAATACCTCTTCCATTATTTTCAGGCTTTTCTCCATCCAGTCGTCATGTTCATCCTCTGTCATGCCATGCCTGCGTTTATACTCAGCCACATAAAGCTTATCACCATAAAACTCTATACAGAAAGGAAATTCCGGCAGGTCATGATCATATAACCGGTAGCAACTTACCTGCTGCCGCTTTGCCTGCTTATGCAAATGCCGGAATACTTTTGTCAGCCGGTTTCGGAACATGATGAATTTATCTTCCTTCAATCTCTTCTGATTTTTTACGAAATTAGCTGTTCCGTTTATGTATGCAATCGTAGATATTGAAACAACAGGAAGTTACGCAGCCGCCAATGGAATAACGGAGATCTCCATCCATTTATCCGACGGCCAGCATGTAACGGGTAAATACAGTACCCTTATCAATCCCGGCCAGCCTATACCTCCCTATATCAGCGCCATGACAGGCATTACCGACAAAATGGTAGCCACCGCTCCCCGCTTTGAAGATGTTGCTGAAAATATATTTAACCTGCTTCACGATAAGATCTTCATTGCCCATAACGTAAGTTTTGATTACTCTTTCGTAAAAGGGCATTTGAAAGAAGCAGGCTTTGAGCTTAACACAAAAAAACTTTGCACCGTTCGGTTAAGCCGCAAGATATTCCCCGGCTTTTCATCCTACAGTTTAGGCAAACTCAGCCATGCATTGGGTATACAGATCAAAGACCGCCACCGGGCAGGCGGTGACGCTGAGGCCACGGCAAAGATCTTTCACCTGCTGGTTGCCAATGATAAAGAGCAACACATACAAAAAAGCCTGCAACGAAACTCCAAAGAATGGATACTGCCGCCCAATGTTCCCAAAGAACATTTCGACCAGCTGCCCTACACACCGGGTGTTTATTATTTCCATGATAAAAAAGGCAAAGTTGTTTATGTGGGCAAAGCCACCAATATCCGGTACAGGGTCAACAGCCATTTCAGCAATAATTCAGAAAGCAGGCAAAAGCAAAACTTCATGCAGCATGTGCATGCCATCAGTTTTCAATCCTGCGGCACCGAGTTAATGGCCTGTATTCTTGAATCAGCAGAGATCAAAAAGAGATGGCCCATTTTCAACTCCTCACAAAAAAGATGGGAAGATGTGTACGGCATTTTTTTGTACGAAGATCAGAACGGTTACCAGCGGCTGGCGATTGACAAGAACAGGAAACGATTAAACCCTCTTTACACTTTTCATTACCTGGTGGACGGGCATGCCATCATCCGCAAACTGATCAAGGATTTTCAGCTATGCCCAAAACTTTGTTTTATGCAAAAAGATGAAGGGGAATGCGAGGGATTGGAAGAAGGTCATTGCAAAGGCGCCTGCAAGCAAAAAGAATCTCCGGCGAAATACAATAAACGGGTACAAAAAGCCGCTGCTTCTCTTCTTTCTCAGCCATCCTTTGTAATAGTTGATAAAGGTATCAATGGTTCAGACCAATCCTGCATATTGGTAGAGGAAGGAAAGTTTTATGGCATGGGTTACCTGCCTGCCGGCTTTGAAGTGACCAATAGTTCTGCTTTAAAAGAGACGCTTACTATTTATAAAGAAAACAGTTTTATCCGCAACCTTGTCAATAGCTATGCAGCCCGTTTCCC
>CAZWIM010000028.1:0-40402 GCA_964634265.1 uncultured Chitinophaga sp.
TGCTGAGTTTGCTGGTATGGCCTGACAATAATGATATCAGGAATTATGAAGACCTGACTACTGGTGACAAACTTGACCTTTTTTCAGCAACAAGTGCTAATGGCGAGTATGATAACCCACTGTTCAATGTGAGAAAGAACAGGGCTTACGATGAAACAGAGCGTAAAACTGCCAGTCTGGGTATCAATATCAATCCTACCAAATGGTGGAGCCTTTCAGGCCGCTTTGGATATGATACCTACGATCTGTTTGGTTACTGGTTCTACCACCCCCAGTCATTCTATGTAACAGCTGCTTCAGGTGGATCACTGGATAATTACTGGAGAAAATACATTGGTTACAACCATACCATTACTTCTACTTTTAAGAAAACAATTGGCAAAGATCTTAACCTACGTTTGATGGTAGGTACTATGTGGCAGGATTACGAAACTAGAATGTGGGCTATTTCTGGTACTAACATAGTTGACAACACAAATGCAGCAGGTCAAATGTTGTTAGCTCCCAGGGATGCAAATGGTAACCCTACTGGCCCGCAGGTTGTTATCACTGACCGTGACTTACAGCAGCTGATGGGCAACTATATGGATAGTACCGTTACAAGGCCAAATACGAGATTACGTTTGCTGAGAAATAAGTTTGGAGAATACAATAAGCAGATATCAAGGCAAATGGCTTATTTCGGAGAGTTTGCAATCAGTTTCAGGAATTATATCTTCCTTAGTTATACGCACCGTTTCGAAGAAGCTTCCACTGTCCCTAAACAAAACAGGAAGTACAACTATCCCGGTGGTAGCTTAAGTATCATCATGAGTGATATGATTCCATCGCTCAAGAAAAACAATCTTGTCAGCTACTGGAAGTTGCGTACATCATTAGCCGGTACTGCCCGTTTGAATACGCCTTATTCCACACAATCTGTCTTTGTTGACAATTTTGCCAGCGGCGGTGGTTTCTCATACGGCTTTTTTAATAACAGCCCTGACCTGAGGCCTGAAAGACAAAGTACTTACGAGTTGGGTACAGAATTCAGACTGTTCAGGAGCAGGTTGAATATCGACTTCACCTATTATAATACCTTAAATAAAGGTCAGATCATCCAGAATATGCGGTTAAGTTATGGAACCGGATATGTTTTAAATACCCAGAATGCTGCCAGTACAAGAAATAAGGGTATTGAGATCGCTATGGATTATGACATCCTGAAGAAAACAGATCTTACCTGGAACATGCGTTTCAACTTCAACAAGATGTATAATAAGGTGGTGGATATGCCACGGAACGTAGCAGAGTATTACATATCTGATACATGGCTGTATGGTAATGCAAGAGGTGGTCTTGTATTGAATGGTCCTACTACCTCTATTACAGCTTTTGGTTATGCAAGAAATAACCAGGGCCAGATACTGATCAATCCTGCTAATGGATTACCGGTTGGTGATGGCGTTTTCACTGTTAAAGGCGACAGGAACCCTGACTTCACCTTAGGCTGGAACAACACTGTACGTTGGAAAAACTGGAGATTCTCCATGCTGTGGGATCTGAAAATTGGTGGTGATATCTTTAATGGTACAAATATGTTCCTGACCCGTACCGGCAAGAGCAAACGCACAGAAGACAGGTATACTCCCCGTGTTATCCAGGGTGTGCTGAATGATGGTTTACAAAACAGCGCCACACCTACTCAAAATACGATTGTGGTAATCCCTGCTTTCAACGACCAGTATTACACCACTATGCCTGAAGAAGAGTTCATTGAGAAAGATGTAAACTGGTTCAGGCTGAGAGATGTAACGATCAATTATACATTTTCTAAGAATTTTATCAGATCATTCAAATCACTGAGCCTGTTTGTAACTGCCAATGATTTGATCCTGCTGTCCAATTATAGCGGCGCTGACCCGGCTGTAAATGGTAATACCGCAGGTAGTTCTGGTGTAGGTGGCTTCGGTTTCGATTACGGTACCCTGCCCTCACCTGTACAAGTTAATTTCGGTATCAAAGCATCCTTCTGATAATTTTAAAAATTTAGAAATATGAAACTTAGAAATAAATTAATAGCAATTCCGCTGACCCTGATTACGGTTTCCGGGTTGTTTTCGTGCAGTAAAAAGATTGATGAAGCATATGTCAATCCAAATGCATCTACAAGGGTGCCAATTGAAACATTATTGCCCGGTATCATAGGAAACTTTATTGGTAGTTCTTCTGCTCAGGGTAGTGCCTATGGAATAGGAAATGACGGATTATATACCGGTCGTTATGTACAGTTTTGGGCAACCAATACAACTGCCAACCAGTATGACCAAATGGGTGGTGCTACAGGTGCCAGTGATGTATTGGGGGCTATATGGGCCATGCATTATTATGGACATGGTGCTAATTTGTCTAAAATGATTGAGTGGGGAATGGAAGACAAAAAATGGGATTATGTAGGTGTAGGTTATGCTATCCGTGCCTGGGGCTGGTTAACGCTGACCAATATGCATGGTGAAGCAATCCTTCGCCAGGCTTTTGACCCTAACAGACTGGTTTTTGACTACGACAGCCAGGAAGACATCTATGCTGAAACGAGGCGTCTCTGTCATTTGGCAATTGAATATCTTAGTAAAACGGGTGACGGTGTAAGCCAGGCAAACCTGGCCCTTGGCGACGCTTTTTTCTATAACGGTGATGTAAATAAATGGAAGAAATTTTGTTACTCTGTTTTGGCCAGGTCATTCAACCACCTGACCAATAAGGCCAGCTATAACCCCGACTCAGTTATTTATTATGCCAACCTTGGAATCCTGGATAATGCTGATAATGCATCGGCAAAATTTGCTGCTAGCGGTCTCTCTGGTACTTACAATTTCTTCGGTCCTTTCCGGGGAAATGTAGGTACTCTTCGCCAGTCCCGCTTTATGGCCAACCTGATGACTGGTTTAAACCCGATGTTTCTTTCTGTTAATGACCCAAGGGCACCTTACCTGATCCGTGAGAATACAAACGGTACTTATAAGGGTGTAAGACCAAATAAAGGAACCGATGGATTAGCTACAAACGATCAGCCCCAAAATTTCTGGGGTGGCGCTTTTAGCTCTACTGCTGCACCCGGCACTGATGCAACATGCCGTTATATCTTCCGTAATGGAGCTCCATTCCCGATCATTACTGCAGCTGAAGTTCATTTCATGAAAGCAGAAGCTTACCTCAGAAAAGGGCCTGCTTTTGCAGCTCAGGCCAGACAATCATATATTGACGGTATTAACGCAAGCTTTGATATGCTGACAGGTACTCCGGACTATCATAATTCAGTTCCCGGCGCTATGCAAATTACACCCGGTGTGAAAGCTGCTTACCTGGCTAATCCTACCGTGGTACCAGCAGTGGGCAACCTGACAAGGTCGCATATAATGCTGCAAAAGTATATTGCAATGTATGGATATGGCGTGGTCGAAACCTGGGTTGACATGAGAAGATATCACTACACTGATCTTGACCCGGTAACCGGCCAGCAGGTTTATGCTGATTTTGCACCTCCTACCGGTACTGATCTGTTTACAAATAATAATGGAAAATGGGTGTACAGGGCAAGGCCCAGGTATAATTCAGAATACCTGTATAATATCGCTGCCTTATCCAGTGTAGGTGGCCTGGCACTGGATTATCACACAAAAGAGCAGTGGTTCTCTCAACCCTAAAAGTTATTAACTCATAAAACTACAATCATGAAATTTATAAAAACATATATACCTGGAATTGCCATCCTGCTCTTTTCTGGCAGCGTAATGGTATCCTGTACTAAATCTTTCGACGAGAAATTCAGGGAACAGGATGATTTTTCCAACTCCAGCATCATGCAGGTGTATGTGGCAACTGTAAATGCCAGCCGAAACTTTGTTTGGGTGGATGCAAATCGAATTAACGGAGCTTCACTTACATCCGGAAGCGTATTCCCAACAACAGGTTTCGGCTTCAACGTAGGCGGAGGCCTAAGGAATTTCCTTGTAAGGGATACATTATCAACAAGCACCCAGGTTCCATATTCTTTCGCAGAAAACCTGCAGGCTGGTAAAACATACACCCTTTTCATGTATGATACCATTACCTCGCCAAAGCAGAAAACAGTTGCAACGAATATAGAAGTACCGACAGATACCACAGCGAGGATACGTTTTGCACATTTTCCTTACAGTCCAAACGAAATTCCTGCAGTGGATATCTTTTCTGTTAAAAGAAATGCTAACATTTTCACTAATGTAGCGTTGACAGAAGTGACCGGTTTTATTCCAATTGCTTCCGGCATAACAGATACTTTCTATATCCGCCCGGCAGGAACCGGAACGAATCTGCAAAACTTTAATCCTACCCCCGCTCCTGGTGCATGGACTAATATTCAGGCTGTTTTGACTCCAACAATCAAAAGGAGCTATACGTTAATTTTCAGGGGAGGTTACAGGGCAACTACCACTACCAATGCTACTGTAAGAACTTTATCTGTATTTGTTAACAGGTAATAAGTATACTTTATAAATTAAGAAAGAAGCCGTTCAATCTTGAACGGCTTCTTTCTTTTGTACACTATTAGTGCTTAAACGAAGAATATATAAGCCATCGCTATTGCAGTAATGATACCTGCCAGATCGGCCAGTAACATGGTCGTAACAGCATACCTTGTATTTTTTATACCCACAGCGCCAAAATAAACGGCAATGATATAAAAAGTAGTATCCGATGACCCCCTGAATACCGAGGCAAGGTTCCCGGCGAATGAATCAGCTCCATGTGCATTCAGCGTATCTATCATAATAGCCCTTGCCCCGCTGCCGCTGAGTGGCTTTAACAAAGCTGTCGGCAGGGCATCCACAATCCTGGCATCACCATTTAGTGTGGCAAACAGGTATTTTATTCCGTCCAGGATAAATTCAAAAGCGCCACTGTTGCGCAGTAAACTAATAGCAACCAGCAAGCCAACGAGATAAGGAATAATCCGTACGGCAGTTTCAAATCCTCCTTTGGCCCCGTCAATAAATGCGTCAAATATGTTTATCTTCTTGTAAATTCCTCCTAATACGATCAATAAAAAGATAAGCAAAATAATACCGTTGCTCAGGCTCGTAGAAAACAACTGAACACCCTGTGCATCCAGTGACTTGATGTAATAAATCAGTGCTGCAATGACTGTGCTGATACCCAGTACCCAAAAAAGTATTATAGGCTGTATTAAATTGATCCGTTGACGAATGGCAACGATCGTCATAGCTGCAATAGTTGCCACAAATGTGGCAATCATACAAGGTATAAAAATATCTGTGGGATGGGCTGATTTCAGGGCTACTCTATCGGCGATAATGATCGTAGGTATAAGCGTCAGGCCAGAAGCATGAAGGCAGAGAAACATCAGTTGTGCATTGGATGCCCTTGTTTTATCCGGGTTGATCTCCTGCAGGCTTTCCATCGCTTTTATTCCAAACGGTGTGGCTGCATTATCCAATCCCATCAGGTTAGCCGAGAAATTCATTACCATATGCCCCATCGAAGGATGGTTTTTAGGTACTTCCGGAAATATTTTTGAGAAAAATGGCCCGATTATTCTTGAAAGGAATCGGATACCACCGGCCTTTTCAGCAATACTCATAAAACCCATAAACAAGGCCATGATACCAATAAGCCCTATGCAAAGTGTAACCGCATCTTTTGTTGTTTCAAAAATACCATTGGCCGGTAGCAGCCTGTAGGCCCTGTATTCGTTTTCACCTGTCTTATAAACCTTTTCCTTACCCCACACTGCCGTTTTTTGATTTACCAGTTGGGCATGCACAGCCATTGGCAATGATGCTGAATCAAGGGTTCTGGCAGAAGTAGTATCTGTATTTTTCCCGGTAACAAGATGACTGAAAAGTTGCTGCTGTCCCGGCTGAAATGCAAATTTTCCTGCGGCAACCAATAGTGCCACAATGATAAATGCCGTCCATATCCTGCTTAAAGCCATTGTATTGAAGTATTTAATATTGAAGATTGAAGATTTTTGCTAAATAGCCAAAACCTTCTTTTCACACCATTTATTAAACTTATAAAACTTACTTTTGCGCCCCTGAAACAGTTCGCATTTCGAACAGTGCAGAAAATCTAAAATATAAATCATGGCTTTACAAGCAGGTATTGTGGGATTACCGAATGTAGGAAAATCAACGTTGTTCAATGCAGTGAGCAACAGCGCTAAGGCACAAGCAAGTAACTATCGTTTTTGTACAATTGATCCCAATGTGGGATTGGTGGATGTACCAGACCCAAGGCTCAATAAACTGGCTGAGCTGGTACAGCCCCAGCGTATCGTTCCTACCCAAATTGAAATTGTAGATATTGCCGGACTTGTTCGTGGCGCCAGCAAAGGCGAAGGATTAGGCAATAAATTCCTTGGCAATATCCGTGAAGTGGATGCCATCATCCATGTGATCCGCTGTTTCGAAGATGAAAACATTCTTCGGGAAGAAGGAGCTATCAACCCGGTCAGCGATAAGGAGATCATTGATACAGAGCTTCAGTTAAAAGACCTGGAAAGTGTGGAGAAGAAAATCCAAAAGACAGAGAAACAGATAAAAATTGATCCCAAGTACAAAGCTGAACTGGAAGTATTAATCCGTTGTAAAGATCATCTTGAAAAGGGAAAGAATATCAGGGAACTTGAACTGGACAAAGAGGAAAAAAATGCCATTGCTGATCTCTTCCTGCTGACAGATAAACCGGTTTTATATGTTGCCAACGTGGATGAACCCTCTATGCACACTGGTAATAAATACTCCGATGCTTTAAAGGAAGCTATTAAAAATGAGAATGCTCAGCTTATTATCATGAATAATAATATTGAGGAGCAGATTGCAGGAATGGAAAACCAGGAAGACAAATTGTTATTCATGGAGGAATACAAGATGGAAGAACCGGCATTGGACAGGCTTATTCACTCGGCTTATAAATTACTTAACCTCTATACTTATTTTACTGCCGGTGTGCAGGAAGTAAGGGCATGGACAATTCACCAGGGTTGGAAAGCGCCACAGGCTGCCGGAGTGATTCATACAGACTTTGAGAAAGGTTTCATTAAAGCGGAAGTGATCGCTTACGATGACTTTGTACAATACGGATCAGAAGCCGCCTGTCGTGAAGTCGGTAAACTGAGAATTGAGGGAAAAGAATATATCGTCAAAGATGGCGATGTAATGCATTTCCGTTTCAATGTTTAGAACAAAGCAGTGATAGCTGCCCTTCCGAGATGCACAGTCCTTGATGTACCGGCTTTGCGGCCATCATACTGCAATGAAATTTCAAGGTTATTAGCCAGCCTTTTGCTAAGCCCCAATGACCATAGATAATTTTTACCCGGCAATAAGCCATCCAGCATTATATAACTCACTGTTGTATTAGGCGGAAAATCATAGTTGATACTATTAAGGGTAAACTTGCCGGTAAGTGAGCTGTTCTGCAGAATGTTATATTTCGATTCAACATTCACGGAATTTGATACGGACTTTTCACCTCCAT
The DNA here is from genome assembly GCA_964634265.1 of uncultured Chitinophaga sp. GTDB lineage: Bacteria > Bacteroidota > Bacteroidia > Chitinophagales > Chitinophagaceae > JJ008. The sequence goes on from CAZWIM010000028.1 coordinate 7,522, forward strand.
ATAGGGGCAGATTTTTTTTCTGTTCAAATTTATAGCCACCCGATAATCTGAAAGTAGTTCCGCTGATAAAAACAACGTTAGGCTCGGCATTATAAATGGAAAGCTCAAAATTCCGGTTGGCAAATTGCGGCGTATACAATGCATTAATCCCTTTTTTTGCATTAAGGGTAAATTGTAATGACCGGCTGATGTTCCAGCGCAACCGGCTTTGCCAGTCATTGAGTCTCCGGGTTTCATAACCATAAGTCAGGAGCGATTTTCCATTATTCCGCAGATTGGTGATATCCACTCCCCATTTACTGCTGAAACGGTTGAAAGAAACTGTATTCAATATTGTAGTTGAAAGTGTAACCAATGCCGTGTCCGTTATCCCATATTTGAAAGGATTGAATTCGAAAATGCCCTTAGCGATCGATTTTTTGTTTGTTTGCAAAGAAGTGATCACAATTATTCTTGAAAGCAGCTTTTTAAAACCTTTCAGATCTGAAGCGGTGAGAATTGATCTTGGATTGATATTGAGGCTATAATTGAACGTAACATAGTTGGCTTTAATAAACTCATTGGTCGGAGTAAAAATGCGGATGAACTTGGCCTGGTCAGGGAAGGCTGCAATTTCAAATTCATTCAGTTGTTGTACGCCATCACTGTTATAGTCGATCCATGCATATTGACCTGTGCCGGCCGGAACCTCCAGGTAAGCAAAATCACGGCGCTGCTCCTGCCCTGCCCCTACCTCATACAAAATATTTCCGCTTAATAATCCTTTCCATTCATTCATCACATACTCTGCACGGCCCAGTATCGTTTCATCTTCCTTTTGTTTTGAGACAGTGGCATTATACACTTTTAGTTTCCTGAAAGTTGTATTGATATATAACTGCCGGTTTTGATTTTTTAGTAATTCCGTCTGCAGGTTCAGGTTCAGGCTGCGGTCGCCTCTTACAAAATCCTTTCCTACTGCATATTTATCAGACCTTGTGAAGAAAGTTATCCGGTAGCGGTTTTGTTTTGATTCATCTGATTTAAGATAAGCAGAATAAACATCAAAACTAAAAGCCAGTGGATTGAGTGTATCCGATATTTTGTGCCGGTTGTTATTTTGTTCCAGTGAATAATTGAATCCAATCCGCCAGTTATCTATTTTTTTAAATTGTTTGCTTATATCAATAGTTGGTCTCAGAAATGTTCCTTTATCATTTAATGCATTAAAACTGGTCAGTGTAAACTGGTTATTGAATTGCCATCCTTTCCAGTTTGCATTATGCTGCAACATGTTTTGAAACCCGTTATAGTCATCGCTTCGGTGATAATTGGTAAACTGGTAAGAAAAGCTATGCGCTGATTTGTCCCTTAGTCCGAATTTGGCCCTGAGTATATTTTCATCGACTGGCACAGGGATAGCCAGGATGTTAAGCCCCCAATCACGGGTAAATTCAACAGTCCGCAACCTCTCCAGCGGACGAAATTTCTGTTGTACATATTCGTAATCAAGCCCGGTGATTAATTGCAATTGCTTTGATTGCCGCAGCACCTTTTCATTGCTCAGCTGAAACCGGGCCGCCCAACCCCTGTCATCACCATTATCCTTTGATGAAAATGTATTTACATCATTATTGGAGGTTGCCACTTCAGCTTTTACAAGAGTGTTTTTATCAATCACATAATCCACTCCCAGATTAACAATCTGCTGCAAACGGGGGGCTACTAATATCTGTACCGGCTCGTACTGGCCTTGTTTTACATTACCAACAGGCGGAACATACTTATATACTTTTCCATTGGCACCATTAAAATCTGGAACATAGTTGCCATTTCCTTGCTTTACATCTACGAATGAAAGGTTGTATTTGGCAACCTGCGGATCAGTAGAATAACGATAAAATGAGTCGAGCCCGATATAAATCTTTTCATATAAAATTTTACCGGCGGCAAAAGTGTCAACAATCGCTGATGGATAAAAAGCCCTTTGTACACTATCACCCAAATCTGCAAGAAATTGCTTTTGCTGAGGATCAAGAATCTGGTTGACCTGTGAGTTTTTGGCATCGTTGTTATTGAAAGCTCCTATCCTGATTTTTACTTTTTTATTAAGGTCAAATTCCTGTGCCAGGTAAAGATTTGCATTCAGGTAATTCCGGTCTGCATATTCAAATTCCACCTGTATCCTGCTGTCTTTAGTGATCATTCTTTTAGGGGTGAAAGTAATTTCAGCTGTGTTGTAATTGATGACATAATCCTGGTCTTCGCCTCTTTGCAATAACTGGCCATCATAAAAAACCCTTTCCGTATTTGCCAGTATGATGAAGAAGAATTCGTTATTCGCACCTCTCAGGCGGTAAGGGCCCTGGTTTCCTTCCAAAGGCTCCAATATGTTTCGGGTAAATTTTCCTTTGGCAATAGAGCCACTAACTAAGGTTTTTGATTCTGTAGTTTTTGATAGCTTATTCGTTGTTTGAAAAGAAATACCCTGCAATCGTTTATAAAAGTTCAAAAAGTAAGACTGATTCTGACGCAGATCAATATCACCCAGGTTAAGTTGCCAGCCTTTTTTCCGGAATTGAAGATAGACCTGGTCAAATTCATTCAATTGCTGTGTATTTCCATCGGGTTGAATCGGAATATTATTATCTGTTATGGCAGCCTGTAATTCTATACTGTCGCCAAGCATTCCGCTCAGTTGCAGGTTTAGCGTGGAATTTAAAACAGCGTCCTGGCTATTACCAAATCCTATTTGCCGGCCAAAACTTCCCTCCGCTTTCAATGTTCCAAAATCAAAAACACCTCGTTGTGCATTGGTCAAACCGTTATTAAACTCGTAAGGCTTTACGTAGAAATTATTCATCACACTGTCGTAACGCATACGTTGCGTCGTTGCATTCAGCAAAAAAGGAAATACACGGTAAGTAACCTGTACTGTGTCAATTGCCGGTCTTTTTTTCCAATAAAGGATTGCCTTTACAAAATCCAGTTTATAATCTTCCGGCTTTATGCCGGCAACTTTAAAGGTACTGGGAACGATACTTATCGTATCGATAATAAGACTGTCGGCTATATTACTGAATGATTTTACCCGTAGGTTTGAATTAACCGGGGTAGCAGCAGGAACCTGTGCCCGGCTCATCAGGCAGGACATGGTTAATAAAATCAGGCAGGATATTCTGCATAACCGGTTCAATAGCAGCAGGTTTAGCTCAAAATCGTAAAATTCGTCCTTTTATTGCAGTAAAGTTATCCCATGCTGTTAATTCCGATTAAAAGCAGCAATTTTGATAGTTCCTTTATCATCAGATAACGAAAACCTTTACTCATTGAGAAAGAGCCTGATTATACTGTTGATGCTGCTTGGCAATCATGTCATGTCGATAGCTCAACAGAATAATAACTGGTATTTTGGGGCAAAGGCCGGATTAAGCTTTAATCGAACAGCAAACCAACCTGTGCCCTATGCACTTTCAGATGGAGCGATGATATCAGATGAAAGTTGCGCTGCTATTTCAGATTCCACCGGCAGATTACTTTTCTATACTAACGGGGTCACTGTTTACAATAAGCTTCACCAGGTGATGCTAAATGGCAATAACCTGAACGGGAATGAATCTGCCTGCCAGGGAGCGGTTATTGTTCCGATGCCGGGTAGTGACAGCCTGTATTATATCTTCACTACCGATGCCATTGAAAATTCTTTTCAAAGGGGATATAATTATTCAATAGTTGATGTTAGCCGGGATAATGGCAATGGAGAAGTTGTAATAAAAAATACTCCGTTATGGTCATCTTGCACAGAAAGACTGACAGCTGCCCGGCATGCCAATGGTATTGATGTATGGATTATCACCAATGATAATAACTCTGATATCTTTAGAGCTTGGTTACTGACCTGTAATGGTTTGCAGCCAACTGCTGTTGTCTCACAGGCGGGTGTAGTGTTGAATCAGCATATCGTAACCAATACCGGATATATGAAAGTGAGCCCGGATGGAACTCAGTTATGCCAGACACATTTGCCGCTTTATGACCCGGATGAAATCAATCCAAATTTCATCCAGCTGTTTGACTTTAATAATAACACCGGGCAGATTACAAATGCAAGAACTATTGCATTTGGAAGTGCTATGTATGTTTCTTGTGAATATTCACCAGACTCCCGGATGCTATACCTTACCCGTACCTATGAAAGGAAATTAGATCAGTTGGAAGCCAAACTGATAAATCCTGTTGCGATTGGAAATTCGACCGTTACTTTTTCTACTACTGGCCCTGTGTTTTCCCTGCAATTAGGCCCGGATGAAAAAATTTATGCCTTTAAACCGGATGATGTGCTTGGTACGATCAATTATCCTAACGAAAAAGGGATTGCCTGTGGTTATGTTCACGAACAAACGAGTATTGCTCCCTGGTTTTCAAGATATGCTTCCCCATCTTGTATGAATGATGTGGCCTATGATCCTAATAATGGATTCAGTTTTACAATCATTGACAGTTGTGCAGGCACCGTTCAGTTCAATGGGCTCACTGGTTTACCCGGTCCTTTAACATGGGAATGGGACTTTGGAGATGGCAATACTTCTTCTATACAAGATCCAATTCATACTTTTAATCCTCCTAACAGTGTATATGAAGTAAAGCTAAAAATCACATCGTTGTCACATTGCGGTACAATCAGAAGCAAGAGAAGTATTAAGCCCGGGGGAGCTATTATCAATGCTGATTTTGATTTCGTCATAAGATGTGATTCGGGCTATGTCCGGTTCATTAATAAAAGTGTATTTGCTCCGAACGAAGCTACCTGTTTATGGGATTTTGGAGACGGAAACACATCAACAACAATTAATCCTGTCCATACTTATGCAACGGAAGGCTTATACAATGTTAAACTAAAGCTTATTACCGGCACAAATTGCCTTGACGATTCAATGGTATTACAAGTAGATGTAAAAAGTTTTAATGTAAATGTTACCCCAGCGGTACAAACAATTGTAGTAGGCCAGCCTGTTTTTCTTTCTACCGATGAGCCTGCATTTGCCTATCAATGGTATCCCGGAAAATGGCTTAGTGATTCTTCCACCCGTAGTCCTGTAGCCACTCCTTTGGATGATATTGTTTATTACCTCCGGGCTTCCAATAGTGAAGGATGTACTGGTGAAGACTCAGTCATCATCAAAGTGATTCAGTACAACGACATTTATGTCCCAACAGCTTTTACTCCGGATAATAACGGCAGGAATGATTTACTGCGTCCTCATTTCGGCGTAAAATATGAGCTTAGAGAGTTCAGCGTATTTAATCGTTGGGGAACTTTAGTTTTCAATACTAAACAACGGGGCATTGGTTGGGACGGAAAATATAAAGGAAGCCTGCAGGAACCGGGTGTTTATGTCTGGCTGTTGAAAGTCAGTGACACTGACGGCAAAATCATTGAGAAAAAAGGAAGTTTTGTACTAATCCGTTAACTTGTATCCATAGTTTATCCCTGATGAAAATCCATTCACTTCTATTTTTATTGCTGCTACACCTGCAAATGACAGGTCAGCAGGTATCCGGGAAAAAAACAAATACCGGCAAAAACAACCTGCTAACCGTTGGTGCTGAAATTCCCATTGGCGATTTTTCTAACACTCACTCATCTGGTATAGGTATTGAATATTTTAGAAGTAAAAGCAAGTTTGGAATTATTAGTGATAACAGTAAGGGAAAAATTGCTTTTGTTTATGGTGGTGGCGCTGCCGTTTACATTGGCAAAAACGAGACTATCAGTTTCTATTCTTATAAATATCCTGCATATTTCTTTATGAAGGCAACTGCCGGGGTTCTCTACAAACCAGGCTCTAAAACGGGTTTTACAATTACTGCAGGACCGGCAATTAGCATGTACGATGGAAACTCTCAATTCAATTTGACCGGTAAAATGGACGGCAGCTATTTTATAAGTGAAAAACTGGCCATCACCCCGGGAATTATCTTGATGAAAGAAATGACCGTTGCTGATCCACTGATAGCATTCTCTCTAAAAGTGTCATGGGCTTTATAACAAAAAGCCCTTTTTTTGAAAAGGGCTTCTATAAATGATGATTTTTTACCTTACTCCGAAGCAGCACCTGCCATCATGTACTCCCTGTTCAGGCGGGCAATGTTCTCGATTGATATCTCTTTAGGGCAGACAGCTTCACAGGCGCCTGTATTGGTACAGGATCCAAAACCTTCTTTATCCATTTGTGCAACCATGTTCATCGCCCTTGTTTTTCTTTCCGGAGAACCTTGTGGCAATAAGGCAAGGTGAGAAACCTTTGCCGATACAAACAGCATAGCGGAGGAGTTCTTGCAAGCTGCTACACAGGCGCCACATCCAATGCAGGCAGCTGCTGCAAAAGCTGCATCTGCTTTATCTTTTTCTATAGGTATAGCATTGGCGTCTACTGCGTTACCGGTGTTAACTGAAATATAACCTCCGGCCTGGATGATGCGATCGAAAGAACCTCTGTCGACCATCAAATCTTTGATAACCGGGAAAGCATTGGCTCTCCAGGGTTCTACGACAATTGTATCACCATCTTTAAAAGCCCTCATATGTAACTGACAAACAGTATTGGCTTTCCATGGACCATGCGGCTTACCATCGATAACCATTGAGCACATACCACAGATACCTTCCCGGCAGTCATGATCGAAAGCAATGGGATCCTTACCTTCCCGGATCAATCTTTCATTAAGAACGTCAAACATCTCCAGGAAGCTCATTTCTTCCGAAACATCTTTCACCTCATAGGTTTCAAAATTGCCGGCATCCTGGCTGTTTCTTTGCCTCCATACTTTCAGTGTCAGGTTCATACTTGCATGTTCCATGTTCAACTATTTATCAGGGTTTAAATTCTTTTATAATTGCTATACTCAAACGGCCTTATCCCGGTCCACTTTTCAAAATAATACAAGAGGCGGTGTTTGAAGTTTTTGAAATTTTTCCTTTTTATATCAAAACTGAAATGCCAGTTTTCATTTTCCACCCTTTTTTTCATAACAGCCGGGTGAGTACCTTTATACATTTCCAGCGAATCAATAACTGAATAATCATACTCCTGCCCTTTCCTGTCTATATATTCTGCCCAGGCAGTTTGACTTTTCTCATTATTCCAAAATTGGCCGAAATCCCTGTCCTTACGCTGCATAAAAACCGGGTTCCTCACCCAACCGTAATGATGAATCCATGCATCAACCAGTTTCACTTTCAGCTTATCATCATTTACTTTTCTAAATCCCTGCGCATCCCGGTAAGACCGGATCTGTTTATCGTTTCTTATCACCCTGATTTCCTTAGAATACCATTTCCGGCTATCACCGATATACCGGTAACTCCCATAAAAATGATGATAATGAAATAACAAACCCTCCACATTTTTATCACCTTTGTACTTCTCCATGGCCTCCCTTACCGCAGGTATATACTCCTCATGTAATACCTCATCAGCCTGGATGTAAAAGAGCCAGTCTGCATCTGCAGCAACTGCATCCATTGCTTTATTTGTTTCTGCGGCTAAGGCAGCGCCACCTTCTGTGTACTTTTGCCAAACGGAGTGAACGATTTTTATCTTTTCACTGCCTATTGATTCAATGAGCTTATTTGTTTCATCTTCAGAGTCTCCTGCACATACAATCATTTCATCTACCAGCGGAAGGATGGATTGTATTGACTCCACCACCGGGTAATCATACTTTATCGCATTTTTAATGATCGTAAACCCGCTGACCTTCATCTTATTTATAACTCCGTTGAGTGGGCTTAGCCACTTCAAATGTCAATTGCTCTTTATGTAACTGCCAGTTACTTTCTCCCTTATATTCCCACGCAGCTACATAAGCATAATTGGCATCATCCCGCATGGCCTCTCCTTCTTCAGTCTGGCTTTCCTCCCTGAAATGTCCGCCACAGCTTTCATTTCTGTCTAATGCATCCAAACACATCAGTTCTCCCAATTCAATAAAATCAGCTACCCTTCCGGCCTTATCCAATTCCGGGTTCATTTCATTAACAGCTCCGGGTATCCTTACATCACTCCAGAATTCTTTTTTCAACTGCTGTATTTCGGTAATTGCTTCTTTCAAACCTTTTTCATTTCGGGCCATACCACATTTCTCCCACATGATCTTACCCAGCCGCTTATGAAAACTTTCTACAGTTTGTGTTCCTTTAATGTTCATCAAAGTATTGATCCTGTCTGCTACCGCTTTTTCTGTTTCAACAAAAGCAGGATGATCTGTTGGAATGGGCTTCACGGCTATTTCATCAGCCAGGTAATTTCCAATTGTGTAAGGAATAACAAAATAACCGTCTGCAAGACCTTGCATCAGTGCAGAAGCTCCCAAACGATTAGCACCATGATCACTGAAATTGGCTTCGCCCAATGCATACAAACCTTTTACGTTCGTCATGAGTTCATAATCCACCCATAATCCACCCATAGTGTAATGCACGGCGGGGTAAATTCTCATTGGTACTTCATAAGGATTTTCGCCGGTAATTTTTTCATACATATCGAAAAGATTACCGTACTCCTCCTTTACAACTTCTTTACCTAATGAAACCAATGTTGCTTCGTCAGGGTTTTGAATACCTCTTTTGTTGGCTTCAGCCCTTCCGTATTTATTTATCAGGTTGAATTTGAAATCGAGATATACGGCCTGTCCGGTTGTTCCCACACCATACCCGGCATCACATCTTTCTTTGGCAGCTCTGGAAGCCACATCTCTCGGAACCAGGTTTCCAAAAGCAGGATATCTTCTTTCCAGGTAATAATCTCTTTCCTCTTCCGGAATGTCGTTTGGCTTACGTTTATCACCTTTTTGTTTGGGTACCCATATACGTCCATCGTTTCTAAGCGATTCAGACATTAATGTCAGCTTAGACTGATGATCGCCGGAAACCGGGATACAGGTCGGGTGAATTTGTGTAAAGCAGGGATTGCCAAAAAATGCGCCTTTCTTGTGTGCTTTCCATGCAGCTGTTACATTGCTTCCCATTGCATTGGTAGAAAGATAGAACACATTCCCATAACCACCCGTACAAAGCAATACAGCATGACCAAAAAATCTTTCTAATTGCCCGGTTACCAGGTTACGACAAATAATGCCTCTTGCTTTTCCGTCAATTAAAACCACATCCAGCATTTCATGGCGACTGTACATTTGCACATTACCCAACGCAACTTGTCTTTCCAAGGCCTGGTAAGCACCGATCAATAATTGCTGACCCGTTTGACCAGCAGCATAAAAAGTTCTTTTTACCTGAGTACCGCCAAATGAGCGGTTATTCAATAATCCACCATATTCCCTGGCAAAGGGCACACCCTGTGCCACACATTGGTCAATAATATTTACACTCACTTCTGCCAAACGGTGTACGTTAGCTTCCCTTGCACGATAATCACCTCCCTTTACCGTATCATAAAAAAGACGGAAAACAGAATCGCCATCGTTTTGGTAGTTCTTGGCTGCATTGATTCCGCCCTGGGCAGCGATAGAGTGTGCCCGGCGGGGAGAATCCTGGAAACAAAAGGCCTTTACTTTATAGCCTAATTCTCCTAAAGAAGCTGCAGCAGAGGCACCGGCAAGACCGGTTCCCACAACGATAACTTCCAGTTTCCTCTTATTGGCCGGGTTTACCAGCTTACAATGGCCTTTATAATCTGTCCATTTATTTTCTAGCGGTCCTGCAGGAATTTTTGAATCCAACATAAACTCAGGTTACTTTTAGTTAGCTATTAATTTATCCAGCCGAAATAAAAACTTATCGGCATCAGTGCAAAAACAAGCGGAACAAGTATGGAAAATCCAACGCCTAAATTGTTCAATAATCTCAAATATTTTTTGTTGCTTACTCCCAGTGTACGAAATGCACTTTGAAAGCCGTGCATTAAATGCCAGGCCAGAGAAAAACAACCCAGCACATAAACAATAACCACCCATTCCTGCTGGAATACTTCCCGCATTTCATCATACAAACTAATTTCCGGACCAAGCAACCAACCCTGGTTACTTCGGTTAGGAACCCAGAAATGAGCCATGTGAATAATAAGGAAGATAAGGATCAGGGTACCTAACAAGCCCATACTGCGGCTATACCATTTACTGCCCCGGTTACCTAAGTTTGCTGCATAACCCTTTTTTCTTTTACTGCGGTTTTGCAGTTCGAGCATTATTCCCTGTATGATATGTATTAAAAACCCGGCAATAAGGCCAACCTCAAGAATACGGGGAACAATATTTGAACCCATAAAGTGGGCCCCTGCTTCAAACATTTTGCCACCGTCATTTGCCCAGATCGTTGCATTTAGCGCTACATGGACAATTAAAAAAAGAATAAGGAAAATACCTGTCAGCGCCATTACCCATTTTTTACCGACAGACGAAGTGAAGAGTTGGGACCATTTCATATGATTCGTACTTAGAGGAGTAAATCAAATTTGCCGCAAAAATACTGTGCTGCGGTCAAACTTGAACAAAAGATTTAGATAGTCAATTAATTAATGAACTTAATTAATCAGAACCCCAGCCTTGCAGCCAGTTCTGAATCTATCTTTTTATACAAATGATAAGGCTTATATGTTCGCCAGTTATCCAGTTGCATCAGTTCAATAAACCGGTTCAAATGGGCATGTTTAAAGTCATATTGTGTCTGCTCTGGCATGTTTAAACAAACAACCCAGCCATTTTCATCAGTTACCTCCTCGAACAATTCTTCATAATAATCTTTACCATCGCTATGGAAATTAAGCACATTCTCGCCTATCAGGATAAACTTGTAAATGCCTTCGTACATGAATTTTTCCAGCACTTCCCTCTTCAGTTCCATAATGTCATTCTCTATGGCATCATTCCATTCGCCGATCATTTCGATTACTGCGTATTTTTCTTCATAGTCAGCCAGCAAAACCTTCAGGTAAAGAGTGCGGCTGCCAAAATCATCCCACTGTGGATGTATATAATAATTATAAACTGTTTGGGAAAACTCAAACTCTGAATAAGTACGGCCAAAAAAAGGTGACCGCTGATCTTCCTCGCTTATGTAAATGTGACGCCAGTTATAAAAGGGTTCAATATCCTGCATACTTCAAATCTTCCCTGCAAATTTAAGCCATGGCAGAATAGCTGAAACAAACCGCAGCGAAAACCTAACTCAGAAGATATTCTTTCAATAAGCTGTAATCAGATTTTATAACAGTGCTTTTCTTTTCAGCACTCATAATTCCCTGCACTGATTCTGGCATGGGAATGGAATGCCCAGTTTCTTTTTCAACAGCATCTGGAAACTTAACAGGATGTGCTGTCTCAAGAAATATTCCTTTTTCAGTAGGATGTTGGGCGAGGAAACGTTTTAATGAAAGATACCCCACGGCCCCATGAGGATCGAGCAGGTAGTTATGATCAATATACACCTGCCTGATCGTTTCCCTGGTTTCTTCGTCCGTGATCGTAAAAGATGATAATCGTTTCTTTAAATCAGGGAATACATTACTAAAAATTTCCAGTATTCTGACAAAGTTGCTGGGGTTCCCAACATCCATGGCATTGCTGAGAGTAGGTAATGCTGCTTTAGGTTTCAGCTGCTGTGTCTGCAGGTAATCACTGACGATATCATTAATATTACATGCAGCGATAAAGTGCTTAACAGGCAGTCCGGATTGCATGGCCAAAATACCGGCACAGATATTTCCAAAATTTCCGCTTGGTACTGATATTACCGGCGGGTTATCTTTATTCTTCCACTGTTTCCATGCAAAAAAATAATAAAACTGCTGTGGCAACCAACGGGCAACATTAATGGAGTTGGCAGAAGTAAGAAATAATTTTTCAGACACATCCACATCAGCAAAAGCTGTTTTCACCATGGCCTGGCAATCATCAAAAGTACCCTGCACTTCCAGGGCATGAATATTCTTACCTAATGTTGTCAACTGTTTTTCCTGGACAGGACTTACCTTACCGGATGGATAGAGAATGACAACTTCCACCCCTTCTACACCGTAAAAGCCGTTGGCTACTGCACCCCCGGTATCACCGGAGGTCGCCACAAGCACAGTAACCTTCTTTGATTTATCGCTTACAAAATACCCAAGACAACGGCTCATAAAACGAGCCCCCACATCCTTAAAAGCCAAAGTAGGTCCATGAAATAATTCCAGTGAATAAATACTATTGGCAACCGGAACAAGCGGAATAGAAAAATTGACAGTTTCCTTGACTATTTCATGCAATTCTTTTGCAGGAATAGTATTACCGACATACGGTTCAATTATATGAAATGCAATTTCTTCATTGGAATAGCTTTCAATACCATTTAACCACTCCCTGCTCACAGCAGGAATTATTGCGGGGAAGTACAAACCCTTGTCAATAGCCTGCCCTTTAATGGTTGCTTCTTTAAAATCAACTAAAGGAGATTGTTTATTCGTACTATAATATTTCAACGCCTTTTTTATTAATGGTTGTTACATAAGTGTTGTACTGAATTCCTATACGGTTATAGATATCTTTCATGACTGATTCAACATCCCGGGCCTTATTTTCATTTTTACTGAGCATGAAAACAGATGGTCCTGAACCTGATATCCCGCCACCCAATGCACCTGCCTCTTTGCATTTGCTTTTCAACTCATCAAATCCGGGTATAAGAATACTGCGAACCGGTTCAATAATTACATCTTCCAGCGAACGGCCAATCAGTTCATAATCATTCTTCATAAAACCTGTTACTAAGCCGGCGATGTTGCCCCATTGTTTTATTGCATCCTTCAGCAATACCTGTTGTTTTAATATTTGCCGTGCATCAGCTGTTCTTACTTCAATTTGCGGATGCACTACTGTTACGAACATATCAGGGGCCGGAATGGATACGATATCCAGCGGATGAATGGAACGGATCAGGGTAACTCCTCCATATATGCAGGGAGCAATATTGTCTGCATGCTTGACACCAGAAGCCAGCTTTTCACCATTCATGGCAAACTGTACCAATTCTTCGTTGGAAAAAATATTTCCCAATAAATGATTAGCAGCAACAGCTGCACCTGCAGCACTGGCAGCACTGGAACCTATACCGCTACCGGGTTTTATATGTTTTTCAACCGAAAGCCTGAAGCCGGTATTTCCTCCCTGTTTTTCAATGATTGACTGTAAAACAACACCGGCTACATTCCTTTCAGGATCTGTGGGCAAATTGAAATCATCCTTGTTTTGAATAATTATTTCCGGTTTATCAAGCAACGAAAGTTCCATCCAATCGGCAGGCTCATTCAATGCCAGCCCCAGAATATCGAAGCCGCAAACCAGGTTCGCCACTGTTCCCGGTGATTTTATTTTAACTGTTTCCATCTGACTATTATTTATCGGCTTACCTGCCAGCCCGGATTATATCAGCAAATACACCACTTGCCGTTACCTCTGCTCCGGCCCCCGCACCCTTAATAACTAGCGGCTGATCTTTATACCTGTCAGTGTAAAATAAAACAACATTGTCTTTGCCATACAAATGATATAAATCATGCTCAGGATTTATATGCTGTAATCCAACCGATGCCTGACCATTTTCCAGCGAAGCCACAAACTTTAATTTACATCCTGCATCATTGGCCTTCTGCAACAGTATTTTGAAATGCTCTTCTTCTTCCAGCATCGACTGGTAAAAATCATCCACTGACCCCTGCATACACTTCTCCGGCATAAAAGAATGATTAACCACCTGCTCCATATCCATCTGGTATCCGGCTTCACGGGCAAGTATCAGTATTTTTCTCATTACATCAGTTCCGCCCAAATCAAGCCTTGGATCTGGTTCAGTATAACCTTCTTTTTGTGCCTGCCTTACCACTTCTGCAAATTTTTGTTTACCGTCATAATTATTGAAAACAAAATTCAGTGTCCCGCTGAGCACTGCCTGTATCTTATGTACCCGGTCACCGCTGTGCACCAGGTCGTTCAATGTAGCAATAATAGGCAAACCGGCTCCTACATTTGTTTCAAATAAAAACTGGCTGTTATATTCCCTTGACAGGTCTTTCAGTTTTTTATAATTGCTGTATGCAGATGATGCAGCTACCTTATTGCAGGCCACTACAGAAATGCTTTTTTCCAGCAGTTGCGGATATATATCAGCCACAGCGGGATTGGCCGTTACATCTACAAAAACTGCGTTACGCAGATTGCGGGATATTATCTCATCTGTGAATTGCTGCAACAAGGCTGGCTGTCCATTTTCAAGTCTTTCTTTCCATTTTAACAGATCGATTCCTTCTTCATCAATGATCATTTTACGACTGTTGCATAGGCCTGAGACTTTTACCTGCATCCGGAGATGTTGTTGCAAAAAAACAGACTGTTGTTGCAGTTGCTGTAAAAGCTTTGAGCCTACATTACCGGCACCCGTTATAAAAAGATTAATCTGCTTATAAGTGGTTTCAAAAAACTCTTCATGTAAAATATTAATGGCTTTCTTTACATCCTTTGTGGCTATTACAGCCGAAATGTTTTTCTCGGATGAGCCCTGGGCAATGGCCCTGATGTTAACGCCGTTTTTTCCCATTGCGCCAAACATCCTTCCGCTGACTCCTGTATGGTTTTTCATATTCTCACCTACGAGAGCTACTATCGAAAGTTCATTCTCTACTTTAAGCGGCTCTACTTTATCCAAGGCGATTTCATTGGCAAAAGCTGCATCTGTAGCTTGTTTGGCCCTGCCTGCATAAGCCGCATCAATCCCTACAGTAATTGAGTGTTCAGACGAACTTTGTGTAATCAGGATTACATTGATTTTTTCATTACTTAATGCTTCAAAAAGACGTTTGGAAAACCCGGGGATACCGATCATGCCACTACCTTCCAGGCTGATCAAAGCAATATTATTGATACTGGAAATGCCCCTTACAATATTGGCATCACCGGTAGCAGTAGTTTCAATTAAAGTACCTTCATCTTCCGGTGAAAAAGTATTCTTGATCCACACAGGTATTCCTTTACCCATCACCGGCTGAATAGTTGGTGGATAAATCACTTTAGCACCAAAGTGTGATAATTCCATTGCTTCCTGGTAAGATATATGCGGAATAATCTTCGCATTACTGGTCAGCCGGGGATCGGCAGTCATCATACCGCTAACATCTGTCCATATTTCCAATACAGAGGCCCCCATAGCAGCTGCAATAATCGCTGCTGTATAATCCGAGCCTCCCCTGCCCAACGTAGTGGTAATACCGCTATTATCTGAAGCAATAAAGCCCGGCACAATAAAAAGATTTCCGGTAGCCATAGAGAAGTAATCTGAAATCTTTTTATTGCTTATTGTATAATCAACTTCAGCTGCGGTGAAGGAAGAATTGGTCTGAATCAGTTCTCTTGCATCTTTCCATTCCACTTTTTCCCTTTCATTACTTAAACGGGCAGCGATGATCTGTGAAGAGAGCCATTCTCCATAACTGGCTACCCTGTCTTTGGAACGGGGTGTAAGCTCCCTAAGTAGAAAAATTCCATTACATATGTCTTCGATCTCATTACAACTTTTTTTTACAAGGCTCAGCAGCTGGCTTTGTGTCGAAACGGGTATAAGTTCTTTTACGGCATCCAGGTGTCGCTGCTCTACAACCGCCAACTTATCCTTATAACTTTCGTTACAGTCAGCGGCTAATGATGCGGCCCCGAGCAAAAGATCGGTAATACCCCCTAATGCTGACACTACCACTACTGTTTTTTGCTTTTTGGCAGTTTCTTTTACAATCGTAACTACTTTTTTGATATTCTCTGCATTAGCAACTGATGTACCTCCAAATTTTAAAACCTGCATGATCGTAGATTAATTAAATAAGTAAATGATTTAAACAGCTCACAGTTTTCCAACTGCTACAGCAAAATGCCCATGTATTAATATGAAAATTTACTCCGCTAAAGCGGAGTTGTGGTAGTTGTGGTTGTAGTAAAACTAACCACAGCAGAAATGTTATATAATATAGTTGATACCACGTTGCTCAGATAAGCACAATATACGCAGGTAATCCGAAATACAAAATTTATCCGCCAAAAGAATCAGCCGCTTTCTTTACACTTCCGTATTGAAGCAGCAATTGCTTTGCTTTTTCGTAGTCAGCCATCTTGATTCTTTCCATCAGCATTTTAGTGCCACGGTCAACCAACTTATCGTTCGTTAGTTGCATATTCACCATTTTATTATCTTCCACTCTTCCCAACTGTATCATTACAGTAGTAGAGATCATGTTCAAAACTAACTTTTGGGCAGTTCCGCTTTTCATACGGGTGCTCCCGGTTACAAATTCAGGTCCTACCACAACTTCGATAGGAAAATCTGCAGCGGCACTAACCGGGGAACCTGGATTACAGGATATACTGCCCGTCACAATCCCTCTTTTGCGACACTCTTCCAATGCACCTATAACATATGGAGTCGTTCCACTGGCAGCAATGCCAATCACAACATCCTTTTCATTCACATTATGTTCTAACAGGTCTTTCCAGCCCTGTTCTTTATCATCCTCTGCAAACTCCACAGCAGTTGTTATGGCTTTTTCCCCTCCGGCTATAATACCTATCACCAGCCCGTAAGGAACACCATATGTTGGGGGACATTCGCTGGCATCCACAATACCTAACCTGCCACTGGTGCCGGCGCCTATATAGAACATCCTCCCTCCCATCAGCATTTTGTCTGATGCAACTTCTGCCAATTTTTCAATCTGGGGTATCGCTTTTGCAACAGCATCGGGAACGGTCTGATCTTCTTTATTGATATTAGTAAGCAATTCACCAACCATCATTTTTTCGAGGTGGCGATAATGGCTGGGTTGTTCGGTAATTTTTTGAAATGACATACTGCCGGTCTTTAACTGTGATATTCCAATAATCCTTCCATCGGGTTCTTCATTATCCTTCCTAATTCAAATTCATAACTGTTGCAAAGGTCTTGTAACACATCCTTAAAACCAAATGCCACACTTCCGGCAAAACTTACAGGCAATGTCCATGTTTCCCGGTATTTGCAGAGATGGTTAAAGAAAAAATCGTTTAACCCGTCCTCAATAATATTCTCTATCATATAATGTCCCCGGTTGTCTGCCAGGAAACGGGCAAATCCCGCAAGGTAACGGTTGGGCAAAGGTTTTTTGTAAACATTCTCCAGTATTTCAGCTTTGTTCGTTGTATAAGTAACATCGAACCGGCCCATCAATTCATCATCGAATGTTCCGTACAAATAATACTGAATTACTTTTTTGCCTAAATAAGCACCACTGCCTTCATCACCTAGTACATACCCTAAACCGGGACTATTTTTTACGATCTTCTTACCATCAAAATAACAGGAGTTGGACCCAGTACCAAGTATGCAGGCTATTCCTTTTTTTCGTCCGCATAAAGCCCTTGCGGCAGCCATCAGGTCGTGGGTCACTGCCACTTTTGAACCGGGTAAAACTTTTGAAATAGCCTTTTTAACGGACTTGGCATTTTCCGGGTTGGCACAGCCGGTTCCGTAATAAAAGACCTCATCTACGGAAGCATTTTTAAGTTTTGGTTTGAGTTCTTTTATCAGCAGATCGGTTATTTGTTCCGTATTGAGGAAGTAAGGGCTGATACCTTGTGTAAAAATCGTTTTAACCTTTCCTCCGTTCACCAGGCACCATTCGGCTTTAGTGGCGCCACTGTCAGCTATCAGTTTTATGGAAGCCATAGTATTTTATTATTGCCGGTCATCATTCATAATTATACAAAACCTGAAACCAGCAACTTTTATCTATTTTGCGTCAAATTACACAATAAAGAGTTATGATGGGGAATAAAAAATTGCAGGTCTGGCTTCCGTTGATTTTTTCACTGGTGATGATTGCCGGGATGATGCTGGGATATAAACTGGGAAGCCAGGGTGGCGCAAACAGCAAATTTTTTTCATCCAATAAACGAAGTTCCCTGCAGGAGGCCCTCGACCTCATCAAACTTAAATATGTGGATTCTGTCCGTATAGATTCTTTGGAAGGTAAAGCGATACAGGAAATGATGAATGAACTCGATCCTCATTCGGTTTACCTGCCCCCTGTTGACCTGAAAGAAGCTAACGAAAACCTGGCAGGAAATTTCCAGGGAATAGGTGTTGAATTCAATATTTTCAGCGACACGGTAAATGTGGTGTATGTTATTCCCGGGGGGCCAAGTGATAAAGCTGGTTTATTGATCGGCGATAAAATCCTTAAAGTAAACGATTCCTCTATTGCAGGACGGAAACTGAAAGTGGATGATATCAAAAAATACATTCGTGGACCAAGGGGATCAAAAGCTAATTTGCAGATTGTGAGAGCCGGGGCAATAAAAATGCTAAGTGTAACCAGGGGCACCATACCCGTTTCCTCTGTTGATGCCACCTACATGCTGGATAAAACAACCGGCTACATCAAATTGAACCGTTTTACGGAGAACAGCTATGAAGAGTTTATGGAGGCGCTGGAAAACCTGAAAAAGCAGGGCCTAAAAGGACTTGTTTTTGACCTTCGGGGTAATGGAGGCGGTTTTATGAACGAAGCCGTAGATATTGCGGATGAGTTTTTGGACGGTGATAAGCTGATTGTATATACCGAAGGGGTGAACAGTAAAAAAGTTGAATATCGCTGTAAGAGGCCGGGTCAGTTTGAAACTGGTAAACTTGTTTTGTTAGTAGATGAACTTTCAGCCAGTGCCAGCGAAGTTATTGCCGGTTGCCTGCAGGATTGGTGCCGTGCAACTATCATTGGCCGGAGAACCTTTGGAAAAGGATTGGTACAACAGCAGTATGATTTAAGCGATGGTTCCGCTATCCGGTTAACGGTGGCAAGATATTATACACCACTTGGCCGTAGTATTCAGCGGTCTTATGAAAAGGGAAAGAAAGTGTACATGGATGATCTTTGGGAGCGATTCAACAGCGGAGAAATGGTTTCCTATGATTCCATCAAAAGCCATAACGGGGGAAAGAAATTTCTCACATCCTGTAAGGATACTTTGTATGGCGGCGATGGCATTACCCCTACTGTTTTTATCCCATTAGATACAACTTTATACCACCGTGAACTGAACGGCCTGCTGACAGGTAACAGCATGAACAACTATGTTTACAATTATTACCTGCAGCATAAACAGCAAATAGACCAATACAAGACTTCTGATGATTACACAAAGAACTTTACTGCTACAGAAGAAATGTGGAATGCCTGGGCCAAAGCTGCATTGTCAGATTCGGTCAACCTTTCTTCGATCAATGGCCGCAAAAAAGAAATGCTTCAATTACGCTTAAAAGCTTTACTGGCCCGTTTTAAGTGGCGTAATACCGGGTTTTACCAGGTTTTGAATAATGATGATATGGCAGTAAAAAAGGCACTTGAAAGTATTGCTAAATAAAAAAGCAACAGCTTTCGCTATTGCTTTACGGACAAGGTTTGTATATGTTTTAGTGTATTATTTACCTTCCTTATCGTACCAGTGTTTCTTTTCTACGGAATAAGAACCAATTAATCCCAGGCCACCGCCAATTGCAATAAGGGCAAAATACAGGCCCACCGGCTCGAATTCATGTGGAATAACATACATATCAAGGAAAAAAGCGGTCAATAAACCAAGACCGGCACCCAGGAATAACAATCCGGCTTTCAGGCTCTTAAATGGTGCTGGACGATTGGTTTTATCCTTTGGATTCATTCCTTTTTCGATCATGGCCATGTTTTCACGGGTTTTAAGGTATGCGATGCCAAACACCATGGCAAATCCGCCGGCAAACATTGTGATTGGTACTAAAGCTTCTGTGGCTTGCATAATTGTGCGTTTTATAGTTTTTTAAAAATTGATCGTGTTTGTTCTCTCTGACTACAAGTTGTTAAACCAGGTTACAGCCATTCAAGAACTTTTTTTCATAATCGGTTTACATCATCTATGACTACCCACATAGAAATGTGGTTACAGACCCGGCAAAAAAACTTTCAGCTGCTCCTTTCACATATATATGCCATTGAAAACGGCTGGCAAATAACCGTACTTTGTATTGTAACCTGAATTACTAAAACGTAGTCTTATAAACAGATGTCAACCGGACTGAATGATAATGAACTCATTAGCAGAGTGCTGAGTGGAGACCAACAAGCTTATGCCGGGTTGGTAAGCCGGTATCAGAGCTATGTTTTTACCCTGGCACTGAGAATGGTGAAAACCCGGGAGGATGCGGAAGAGGTGGCACAGGATGCTTTTATTAAGGCATATAAATACCTGGCAGACTTTAAAGGAGCCTCCAAATTCAGTACCTGGTTGTATACGATTGTTAATAATACTGCCATCAGCTTTTTGAGAAAGAAAAAAGTGGAAATTCACTCCCTGGATAATGAGAAGGTATTTGAAGTGGCCGACAGTAAAGAATCAGGAATGGGGGCCAATATGATTGAACAAAAATCAAAAATGGCGATGGTGAATGAAGCAATTGCCATGCTGAACCCCGATGATGCGCAGATCATCACCCTGTTTTATAAAGCTGAACAATCGCTGGAAGAAACAGCACAGATACTGGGGATAGAAATAAATGCAGCCAAAGTCCGGCTATACAGGGCAAGAACAAGGCTGAAGGAAAAAATGGAAACTTATTTTGCAGAAGAAGTAAAAAATTTAAACTGATTTAAACCTAGTTGTATGCAAACGCAACAAAACATAGAGGAAAGGCTCTGGAGTTATATTGACGGAACTGCAGAGGCAACCGAAAAATCAGTAATTGAAAAATTGCTGGAGACAGATGCAGCCTGGAAGGCCAAATACCGTGAATTACTAGAAGTGAATGAAATGCTGCATTCCTCTGAACTGGAAGAACCCTCTCTCCGGTTTACCAAAAATGTAATGGAAGAAATTGCCCGTCTGCATATCGCTCCTGCCACAAAAACATATATCAATAAAAAGATCATCTGGGGTATAGGTTTCTTTTTTATTGCTATGCTGGTTGGTTTCTTGATCTATGGATTTGGCCAAATGGCCTTTGCTCCAACCGGAGAAGAATCTGAAATTTCAAAAACAGTGAGCAAAGTTGATTTCAGCAAATTCTTTAATAACTCATGGGTAAACGGCCTGATGCTGGTAAATGTGATACTGGGGTTGTTTTTACTTGACAATTATTTAGGCAATAAACGCAAACAATACAGGAAAGAAGCTTGATGATAAAACTATCATTAAGTCCGGTTAGCCCCTTCATTTTTTGAGGGGGCTTTTTCTTATTCATTAACCATATAATAATACGGGTTAGGTTATCTTCGCCCCTGCTTAGCCATATAGTATGCGATATATAACCACCCTCTTTTTTCTGTTTGTTTTTGCCATTACTCTTTCAGCACAAACCGATATTCAGGTCACCGCCGGAAGTAACTGCGGCAAATTGAAGATAGGAATGACTGAAAAACAGGTCCGTGCCATATTGGGCGACGATCTGCAGGTAAAAACATATAAAGAAGAAATGACGGCCTTCTGGTATCACAACCGTACTCTCCGGATGGACAGTATCACCCAGTTTGTGTTGGGTTTTGATAAATGCCTTGAATTGAGTGACAGTCTGAACAGGCACTGGCCGGTCTTTAAGATATTTTTACTCAAGGACAGGGTCAACTGTATGATCATCACTTCTTATCTTGATGACAGCCTCCTGGCAAAACAGGTACTTGTTAATAATAAGCTTCGCTTTAATGATGAGAAAGACAAGTGTGTGAAATTTTTTGGTAATACTTACATCAACACACCGTATCCCGGTTATGAAGAATATGTGTATTACAAAAAAGGAATTCAATTGTTATTTGACGAAGGTGTTTTGAAAACCTTCAAGATTTTTAAGCCTGATACAAATTTTTTAAAACTTATTGCTGCAAGGTCTGCCATTATCAGGGCGGAATTTAAGGCCATTGATAAAGAAAAAGGCGGAATCGACTGGCCCGACTAGGAATAGCAAGATAACTGCATTTTGTACATTTGCCCTTTCAAATAAAACTATGGATATAAAGAAAAATATTCTTGAAACAATTGGTAACACACCACTGATCATGCTGAATAAAGTTACCAAGGAAGTGCCCTGCCCTGTCCTGGCAAAAGTGGATTATTTTAACCCAGGTAACTCCATCAAAGACCGCATGGCACTGAAGATGGTGGAAGTAGCGGAACAGGAAGGAAAACTTAAACCTGGCGGAACTATCATAGAAGGAACCAGCGGTAATACCGGTATGGGTTTGGCATTGGCAGCTGTGGTTAAAGGATACAAATGCATTTTTGTTACCACCGATAAACAATCGAAAGAAAAAGCAGATATATTGAAAGCTGTCGGTGCTGAAGTAATCGTTTGTCCAACTAATGTTATGCCAGAAGATCCCAGAAGTTATTATAGTGTGGCTGCAAGGCTGGCAAGGGAGATTCCTAATTCCTATCACATGAACCAGTATGATAACCTGGCCAACCGGCTGGCTCACTATGAATCAACAGGGCCTGAGATATGGAAACAAACCGATGGAAAGATCACTCACCTCGTTTGTACAGCAGGAACAGGTGGAACGATAACCGGTACAGCCATGTACCTGAAGGAAAAGAATCCCAATATCCAGGTTTGGGCCATAGATGTATATGGTTCATTGCTCACCAAATATTTTCGCACCGGTGAGATTGATATGAATGAAGTACACCCATATATCAGTGAGGGTTTTGGTGAAGATTTTGTTCCGAAGAATTATGATATGAGTGTTATTGATCACTTCGAGCAGGTTACGGATAAAGACGGTGCAGTGATGGCCAGAAAACTGGCAAAGGAAGAAGGATTGTTCTGCGGCTATAGTGCAGGCAGTTGCATACAGGGACTACTGCAACTAAAAGACCGGTTGAAAAAAGATGATCTCGTCGTAGCCATCTTCCATGATCATGGGAGCCGTTATGTTGGAAAGATCTACAACGATCAGTGGATGATAGAAAGAGGATTTATTGATGTCAAAACATTTCGTGATGTAGTAAGTGCAAGAGGTGTTAAGCGACTTATCACTGTTGAACCTACACAAACAGTGGCTGAAGCAGTTGAGTTGATGAAGAAGTATGATATCGAACATATTCCTGTAATGAATGGCACAGGTCCTGTTGGTGCAATCAGCGAAGGCGGTTTGTTTCAGAAAATTTTTGATAACCCTGAATTAAAACATGCCAAAGTTGAAGAAGTATTAGAGCCTTCATTCCCGATCGTAGCCTTTGATACACCTGTTGAAAAACTGAGCCATCTTATAAATAGGGAAAATGGAGCAGTGCTGGCAAAAGATGAAGCGGGCAGCTTCCACATTATCACCAAATACGATGTTATTCAATCATTGGGAAAATAAAAAGAAGGTCATGTAAATCACTGAAAGCCATTGTAAAGTAAACAATGGCTTTTTTATTGCTCGTAATATTACGATTAAGTAAAGCGTTATTGCCGCAAAAAAATACAGGCAGTTTACTATTAAAAATCGGGCAGTTTTGCTCTTGTATAGCAATGATAGTGGGTATATTTTTGTGTCAGATTAATCCAATATCCAATTCAGAAAAAACCAAAACCAAGTCCTTAGAAAAACCCGAAAATCCAACGTCCAGATCGAAGAACCGATCCATCCAAGATCCTTGAAGAACGACCCAAAGTGTCACCGTGTCCAAATCCAATGAAAGAAATTCAACGTCCGGAACCCTCCTGCTAAATCACATTTAGCAGGAGGCGCGGTGAACCTCAGCCCTCCTCTCCTTTTTACCAAGCTATTTTGATTCAGTATTTTGCAGCAAATTGTTGCATTTTGTTGTTTACAGATCAGACCGGCCGACTCATTGAAATTAATAACCCACCGCAAAGAATTATTTCCCTTGTCCCTTCACAAACAGAATTACTATACGACCTGGGATTAGATAAAGAAGTTGCCGGCATTACCAAATTCTGCATTCACCCACATCACTGGTTTCGTAATAAAACAAGAGTAGGTGGCACCAAACAGGTTAAGATGGATATCATTCACCAATTACAGCCTGACCTCATTATTGCGAATAAGGAAGAAAATGTAAAGGAGCAGGTAGAAGAACTTGCAAGGCACTATCCTGCCTGGGTAAGCAATATCAATACCCTGGATGATGCGCTGCTGATGATCAGAGAAATTGGCAGCATCACAGCGAAAGAAAAAGCGGCACAAAAAATTGTAACCCGGATTAAAGACAATTTTGAATCATTAAAGACTCCCGGGTTTCGGCTAAAGACTGGCTACCTCATCTGGAAAGATCCATACATGACAGTTGGTGGCGATACTTTTATTCACAGCATGCTGGAAGCGGCGGGATTTGAAAATGTATTCAGTGAACAAAAAAGATATCCTGCAATCAGTATTGATGAACTGAAAAATTCGGGCTGCGAACTGCTGTTGCTCTCTTCAGAACCCTATCCTTTCAAACAAAAACACATGGATGAATTGCAGCAACATTTACCCTTAACTAAAATCTTGCTGGTTGATGGTGAAATGTTCAGTTGGTATGGCAGCCGGTTATTAAAAGCTCCCGCCTATTTTACAGAGCTTCGAAATAAGTTGAAATAATGCGAACTTAGCAATTCAACATTTACTATTGACTCCCCGTTGCTATCGGGATCATTATTTACTCAATGAGATTCATCGACAACCAGAATGGCCGGGAAACAAAGGAAGGTGATAAGCCCTCCCGAAAGAAACCCATGTACCCGGTAAATGAAAAACTGCGGGCTTACCTGAAGAACCGTGGGCGGGAAGTGAAACTGCCGGTGACTTATAACAACCTGCTTAATTTCACCTGGTCTACTCCCTTAAAAGACAAAAATGGTAACGACACTTATTGGGAAAAGACTTCTTATGACAGCCGTGAATGGGATTTTATCCGCGAAGGCCTGGTAAAAATTTATGCTATTCTGAAAACCGAAGGAGACTTCCGTTACACCAGCCACCTGGATGTGGCACGGGTTGATTATTGTGCATTTGGCAATTCCAATCCTTTCCGTATACGCATCGTCAATAAATTCAACGACAATTACGATCACTATTACATTAAAATTGCGGATGCTTCCCGGATATATGGGCTGGAACTCGAACATATCCTATCCCCTAACCGCATTACTTTTTATACATGTGATAATACCTTGGTGGAAGAACATATTCCCGGTATACCCGGCGATGTTTTTATTAACCAGATGATGGAATCACCGGAAACCAATAAGATCAGGCTGGCCAAAGAATTTGTCAAATTCAATGAAAGATGTTTTGTTCGCCTCCTCGGCGATATGCGCAGTTATAATTTTGTTGTGGGCATCACCCCTGACATTGAAGATTACCAATATCGCATCCGGTGTATTGATTTTGACCAGCAGTCATACGAAGGAAGAAAAAGCCTTTACCTTCCTCAGTTTTTTAAAGAAAACTATTCTTTTGTACAATTGTGCCTCACCCATCTTAATAAGGAATCCATTGAACAATACCAGGCAGAAGAAAGAACCATGATCACATTCCGGCTGGTAAGTTCCCGCTATCGTATGAAGGACCTGCTGGATATTATGATAAAGGACCAGATTTCCACTCCTGAAAAAATAACCCAACTGAAAAAAGAACTTTGTGAATACATGCATACTAATTCCTATGAAAAATGCCAGTCCATGGGGCAAATTGTAAAAACTCACCTGAAAGAAACGCTTCGTAAAAACCTGCTGTTGGTACAAAAGAATTTGGGCAAAACCCAGCGTTCACTTTTGTGAGCAAACTCAATCCGCCTAATTAAATAAAAAGTCTATATTAGCAGCCCTTTAACGATTGCCTGCCTGCTGAAAAGCATTTTTTAGCACTAAAAATTCACACATGAAAAAGTACAGAGCCGGTGTGCTGTTCGGCGACGAACTGGAAGCACTCTACAACGATGCCAAAGAAAATCAGTTTGCCTTACCCGCAGTAAACACTATTGGTACCAACACCATTAATGCTACGCTGGAAACAGCTGCTAAGGTCAACTCTCCTGTTATTATTCAGTTTTCAAACGGCGGTGCACAATTCATTGCTGGTAAAGGAATGCCCAATGATAACCTGCAGGGCAATATTGCCGGCGGAATCTCCGGTGCCTTGCATATTCACAACGTCGCAAAATACTATGGGGTACCGGTTGTATTGCATACTGACCATGCCGCCAAAAAATGGTTGCCCTGGGTAAGCGGATTGATTGATGCCGGCGAACAGTTTTACAAAGAAAAAGGCCAACCCCTTTTCAGTTCGCATATGCTCGACCTGAGTGAAGAGCCGATTGAAGAAAATATTCACACTTCAGTGGAGTTTTATAAGAGAATGTCACCACTCGGCATGAGCATTGAAATTGAACTCGGTGTTACCGGTGGAGAGGAAGATGGAGTAGATAACAGTGATGTTGAAAATTCCAAACTCTACACACAGCCCGAAGATGTGGCCTATGCTTACCGGGAATTAAGCAAAGTAGGAAAACTCTTCACTGTGGCAGCAGCCTTTGGTAATGTGCATGGTGTGTACAAGCCGGGAAATGTGGAATTACGTCCTGTTATCCTGCACAACAGCCAGGTATATATCCAAAAGGAATTCAACACTGCAGATAAACCGGTATACTTTGTATTCCATGGTGGCAGCGGGTCTCCCCAGCACCAGATCAGGGAAGCGATTGGCTATGGCGCTATCAAAATGAATATTGATACCGATCTGCAATGGGCTTTCTGGGAAGGTGTGCTGAACAATTATAAAAAGCATGAAGGTTACCTGCAAGGACAACTCGGAAATCCTGAAGGAGAAGACAAGCCTAATAAAAAATACTACGACCCAAGGGTATGGCTGCGCAAAGGTGAAGAAGCTTTTATCCAGCGCCTTGAAATTGCTTTTGAAGACCTGAACTGTATCAACAGGAACAGCTAAAGTCATTATACCACAGATTACACGGATTAGTGCTCAGATAGCACTGTGTAATCTGTGGTTTTTTTTAACTGCTCACTTCTTGATTCACCCTTCGACAGGCTCAGGGTGACAGCGGTTTACCAACTATCGACTTTCGACTAAAGACTATCGACTCTCTACTACCAACTTTCCTCCTCCCTCCCTACCTTTGCCGAACACCTGTTAGTTAATTCTTATTAACTGATTAACCTGTAAACTTATAAACTAACAATTGCTATGCCTGCTAAAAAAATTGCTGAACTCCTCGGCGATAAAGCCGAGTATTTACTCAATCACCAGTCGAAAACCATTTCAAAAGACCAGTTGCACTTGCCCGGTCCTGATTTTGTAGACCGCATCTTTGCAGCCAGTGACCGCAACCCGCAAGTATTACGCAACCTGCAAGCCATGTACGGCACCGGTCGCTTAGCCAACACCGGCTATCTTTCCATCCTGCCGGTCGACCAGGGCATTGAACACAGTGGTGGTGCATCTTTTGCTAAAAATCCCATTTACTTCGACCCGGAGAATATTATCAAACTATCCATCGAAGGCGGCTGCAATGCCGTAGCTACTACATTTGGCGGCCTGGGATTATTGTCCCGCAAGTATGCACACAAAATTCCTTTCATTGTAAAGATCAATCACAACGAGTTCCTTACCTATCCCAATAAATTTGACCAGGTAATGTTTGCTTCCATTAAAGCCAGCTGGAATCTCGGAGCCGCAGCTGTTGGTGCTACCATCTATTTCGGCAGTGATGAAGCCACCCGGCAGATACAGGAAGTAAGCAGGGCCTTTGAAATGGCGCATGAATTAGGTATGGCCACTATTCTCTGGTGCTACCTTCGCAACCCTGCTTTTAAAACAAAGGAAAAGGACTACCATGTTTCAGCAGATCTTACCGGCCAGGCCAACCATTTGGGTGTTACCATAGAAGCTGATATCATCAAACAAAAATTGCCGGAGAACAATGGCGGTTACCTAGCTTTGAATACAAAAGAATCTGCCTATGGCAAAAATGATAAACGCATTTATGAAGAGCTCACTACCGACCACCCCATTGATCTCTGCCGCTACCAGGTAGCCAACTGCTACATGGGCCGTGCCGGTTTAATCAATTCAGGTGGTGCTTCTTCCGGTGCCAGCGATATGGCCGAAGCGGTAACAACAGCCGTAGTAAACAAAAGAGCTGGTGGCATGGGACTTATCAGTGGCCGCAAAGCTTTTCAGCGACCAATGAAAGAAGGTGTAGAAATTTTGAATGCAATACAGGATGTTTACCTCGATAAAGAAGTAACGATCGCTTAAAAAAAAGCCGGGACTTGATCCCGGCTTTTTTCTATTTACTTACTTGTGGGGGACACTAACCCTGTCAAATAGGCTATTGATACCCCAAAAAAATTTCTGATAAGGTTTTCATTTGCATCCATCTCCTGCTGTTTGTCATCTTCGCAGTCTGAAGATCAATTTCATAATAAAAGTCAGGCCATCAAATCAAAGAAATGTATCCGGCCTTTCCAGCATTCTGCACAAATGATTATGTTTGATAACCATAAACCCTTTTTGTATGTATTCACGGATGGTATTAATGCTGTTGTTGATCTCAGGATCAGTACAGGCACAACTTTTCAGTAACTACAAGGAATACCGCTTTGTAAACGATTATAACCTGGCATTGACGGTATATAAGAACCCTGGTTTACAAAAGCCATCCGGCACTACCGGTATAGCCGGGAAAGCAAGTTCTGCCACAGTAAATAACCTGGATTCTGTTTACCTGCAGCCACTGAACTTTGCAGATAATAACCAGGTATGGTTAGTGGAATATTCCCCGGGCATCTGCAATACAACAGGCTATTATACTATTCGCAGCAAAGCTACCGGTGAGTACCTTACTGTTATTGGTTATGAAGAAACCGTAACGGCTGCCACACTCCGGCAGGTTGGTTACAGGGTTGTACTTACACCGCTGAAAAGAAAAGGCCCCGATGATATCAGCAGTACGCAGAAATGGAAGTTTGCCAACTTGCAGGATATTTTTAATGAAAACGGTTATTATAAGTCAACTTACCCGGCTCCTTTTATGGGCCGTACCGAAGCGATAAGCCTTAAAAATTTTGTGTATTCAGAACTTTGCCAGGTAAGTACTTTCAGCTTTGACCTTACCTACCAGCACCGCAGCAGCAATGTTGGTATAAGAACCCAGCTACTGTCAGGCGGATACCCGATCAGTTTTGATAATTCAAGGTTCAGGGTGATGCCCAACAACCCGGTTTCGTTTGTTACACTCAAAAACATTTCACTGTTCCGATGTCCAAAAGTTTTGCTCAGGGGTGATAGAGAATTTGGCGGGCGGATAAACATAGACCTGAGAATCGAATTATCACTTAATGCACAACGCAATGCAATTATGATGACGGTGAAATTCAGAGCGGAAGAGCCAAAAGGCGATTACACTACTACAGAGTTAAGCTGGACAGAAAAAGTGTACGATGCTCCTTTGGGAAGTAAAATTAAAAGTATTGTGAGCAACCCGGTTTGGCATAACAATTTTGCTCATAACCTGAATGAAGAATCTTTTAACCTTATGCCCGGTGAGTTTATTAAATACTGCGAAGTGATTGGCGACACCATGGGTGATGATATCAGCACTGACGATAACTGTAATGATGATACCCGTATCGGCAATTTTGTATTTAATAAAGTGGCGGTGATTTTTGAGTAAGCATACTTGTTGCTGAAAACCTGGTTCTGTTTTGTTCTAAGGCCAATACCGAATCAGTTCTTCAACTCATTTCCCTGCCGGTCAACATTGATGTATTTGTTTCCCTTTTTGATCCTGATCTCATTTGCATTATTCTTGATCCAGATAATTTCTTCATACATAAAATCTATAATGACATTGTTTTCTTTATTGATAACTCCCCATTTGCCATTTTTCTTTACAGCAGCATACCCTTCTTCAAAATAGTTGGCATCTTCATATTCCAGGCCAATCACTTCTTCACCCTTCGTATCCACAAAACCCCAATTGCCATTTAATTTAACAGAAGCAAGGCCTTCGGAAAAATTTTTGGTCGCTTCATATTTCATCGGTATTACCAGTTTTGCCTTTTTATCGATAAATCCTGATTTTCCATTCAATGTCAACCTGCAAAATCCTTCCCGGAAACCGCCTACTTCATCATATTTGGCAGGCACAGCCACTTTACCTGTAGAGTCCAGCAGGCCATAACGTTGCTTCTTACCATCCCAGGTTTCGAGCGGCGCATACCCTTCTTCAAACCTGACGGCTATCAGGAAACCGCTGTATGCAAATGGTGTCAGCGCTTTACCTGCCGCATTGAAAATGGCAAATTTACCAGAGGGGCTGGCATCCATATTGGAGAATTTGTGACCTATGTTCAGCGCAAACAAGTTATAGCCAAGACATTTCGCATTGTCATACTTAACCGGGTGAACCAGTTTGCCTTTTGTATCAATAATACCCCACTTACCTCCTTTGTTTCTGGCATAATCAGCGCCGATATTCACTTCGGCGTACTTACCATCGGTAAACTCATAGGCAATATCATAAACAGGCTTGATGACCACCTTTCCGTTTTCATCTTTATAACCATACTTGTTTGTTTTTTCATCCTGGAAGGGTTGCGGTATCTGCGCTGAAGCAACATTGCTTAAAAAGCTAAGAACAAGAATTGAAAGGACCCGGATCATATTTAAAATTTTATATAAGATAGCAATTTATATGAAATACATAAAACACCCGAACCGACTCTAAGAAGTAACATGACTTAGTTCTCCATGGTTTAGCCTGATCAGGCTTTTTCGTTCATAAACAAATTTGGAATAATCCCCTTCCTGTTGAAAGTTTGCAGCATGCAGTACAAAGCAGTGATTTTTGATATGGACGGGCTGCTGATCGACAGCGAACCCCTATGGACAGAAGCAGGCATGGAAACCCTGCAGCAATATGGAAAAAGCCTGACGCAGGAACAATACCATAGCAGCACCGGGCTGCGAACAGAAGAATGGATAGAACACTGGTTCCGCCATTTTGAAATAGATATGGCCCATGCCCCCGCCGCTATTGATGTTATTATTCAAAAAGCGATAGACAAGATAGACGGGCACGGACAGCCGCTGCCGGGTATCGATTCAATATTCAGCTTCTTCAAACAAAGAAATTACCGGATGGGACTGGCCACTTCTTCTCCCATTTCACTGGTGAAAGTGGTGGTAAAGAAACTGGGTATTGAAAATGTGTTTGACACAGTAGCTTCTGCAGGCAGCCTGCCTTATGGTAAACCTCACCCGCAGGTATACCTTGATTGTGCAGCACAACTGGATTGCCCCGCCGTGCAGTGTATTGCTTTTGAAGATTCCTTCAATGGAATGATAGCAGCCAAAGCCGCCCGGATGAAATGTGTGGTGGTGCCTGCGGCGGCAGATTACGATCATCCTAAATGGAATGCAGCTGATTTGAAATTAAAAAGCCTCTCCGAATTTGATGAAGAGAAACTCTTTGCATTATAAATGAGAAAGCCGGCTATTGTGGGGCCGGCTTTCTTTCAAACAGTTTTTAGTACGCTACTATTACTCCATTTTAGTTTGCGGCTGTACACCTGTAGAATCAGCCGGGGCGGTCTGTTCGGTTCCACCCATTACATTTTGCTGCATCATGGTCATCATTTCAAGCGGGTCCATGAAAACCCAATGCTCCACGGCCTTGCCATCTTTGAATTTGGTAACATCCACACTTGTCATAGTCATTGGTTTACCTCCCATTGTACCGGACACTTTGGCCCAGTAAAATACATATTCATCATCCACCATTTCTTTAATCAGTGTTGATTTGCTGTCGGGCATCATTTCATGGTAAGCTTTCATCTGGCTTACAATACTGTCCAGCCCTTTTACATCACCTTTTTCGCCCCCATGATCTACCGCATCCGCAGCAATATAGTCGCCCATCTTGCTGAAGTCGCCGGCCTCGAAGGCTTTCATGATGGCATCATTTACTTCTTTGTTCTTTTTGGCTGTGGCCGACATACCGCCGCCGCCACTGTTGCAGGCAATGAAGAACAGGCTTCCTGCTGCAATGAAAATAAGTGCAAGCTTTTTCATGTTGGTTGGTTTTAGAAAATAAAAGGTAAGAAATTTTTTTCCGGTACAAAAGGATTTGTTAAGGATGGCCGGATAAGTGGCTGGATATGGAATAACCGTTAATTTTCATCTGAATCAATCAAATTAAACCCCGGCACATGAGAAAGACCTATCCCCTCGCCGCCCTTGCGGGCCTTTTACTTTTTGTTTTTATCGTACTGACCTCCGGCGATTACAAAGGCCGCTACGATGGCGGCTATAAAGACCTGGTGGATGAATTATACAGCCAGGCAGTAAAACAAAATGAAAACCTCGAAAATATTGAAGAGGAAATTGAAAATTTTTATAAGAAGAAAACGGAAGCCCTGGAGAAGTACAACAGCTACACGGCCTACAACAACCGCTACTACTATGATGCCCGTGCCAATGCAGCCGGCGTAGCTGATAGCACCACCCGGCAAAAAGCCTATGCCCTCATTACAAAAAGCGAAAACAGGTACAGGACAAAGATTGCCGGCTGGCAGGCGACTATTGCCTCACTCAGTAAAAATGAGATGGAACTAAAAGACCTGCACACATTATTGAAGATAGTGGTAACAGAACCTATGATGGAAAAATATCAAAGCAATAACCTGCCCGAAAGCAGTAAAGCCACCGAAGCAAACAGTGACCTGCAGCAACTGATACAAAAAATTAAAGCAATAACGCAATAGGCAGAACCCGCCAGATCGTATTTTGATTATGTAGCCAGCTACTTTAAAGCTGGCATAAATAATTGCTGATTATCAATAGAAATTTATGCCTGG
>CAZWIM010000029.1:0-31267 GCA_964634265.1 uncultured Chitinophaga sp.
AACTCTAAACTCCAAACTTTCTACCCCTGATAAACTTCACCCGCCGCCAAAACCCTCAAAACCTTATTTTTGCACCGCTAATTTTACCGGGATTGCAGTTCATATTACTGTCTTTCAGCCAAATCTGCAATCTGAAATCTCAAACCGAAATCGAAATTGTATGGCAGATATTTTTGAAAGGTTAATGAAGAATTACGGCCCGCTGGGTCAGCACCGCGAAAGAGCACATGGATATTTTGCATTTCCCAAACTGGAAGGTGATATCTCCAGCCGCATGAAATTCCGCGGCAAAGAAGTGATCGTTTGGAGTCTCAATAACTACCTCGGCCTCGCCAATCATCCCGAAGTGCGCCAGGCAGATGCCGAAGGTGCCAAAAACTACGGCCTAGCCTACCCCATGGGTGCCCGTATGATGAGCGGCAACAGTAACCTGCACGAACAACTCGAAAGCGAACTCGCAGCCTTTGTACATAAAGAAGATGCCGCCCTGCTCAACTACGGCTACCAGGGTATGGTCAGCATTATCGATGTGCTCTGCAGCCGTCATGATGTGATTGTGTATGATGCCGAAAGCCATGCCTGCATTATTGATGGGGTAAGGCTGCATCCCGGCCACCGCTATGTATTCAAGCATAACGATGTGGAAGATTGCGAAAAACAATTACAAAGAGCCACAGCGCTGATTGAAAAACAAAAAGCAGGTGGTATCCTCGTCATCACCGAAGGTGTATTTGGTATGGCCGGCGACCAGGGTAAATTAAAAGAGATTGCTGCACTGAAAGATAAATACCAGTTCCGCTTATTAGTGGATGATGCACATGGCTTCGGCACACTGGGTAAAACAGGAGCCGGCGCCGGTGAAGAGCAGGGCTGCCAGGATGCTATAGACCTGTATTTCTCCACTTTCGCCAAATCAATGGCTTCTATCGGTGCATTTGTGGCCGGTGAAAAAAAGATCATTGATTATATCCGCTACAATATCCGTTCGCAGATATTCGCCAAAAGCTTACCCATGCCTTTGGTAGTAGGTAACCTGAAACGCCTGGAACTGCTCCGCAATCATCCTGAGTTAAAAGAAAAACTCTGGAGCAATGCCCGCAAACTGCAAAACGGTTTAAAAGAAAGAGGATTCGACATCGGCAATACCGATTCTGTAGTTACACCTGTTTACATGAAAGGTGATGTGCCCGAAGCCACTGCCATGGTAATGGACCTGCGGGAGAATTATGGTGTATTTGCTTCCATCGTTGTCTATCCTGTAATTCCAAAAGGACATATCATCTACCGCCTCATTCCTTCCGCTGTGCATACAGATGAAGACATTGAGCTTACTTTAAAGGCTTTCTCTGAAACCAAGAAAAAGCTCGACGCCGGTGAGTATCGTGTAGAAGCCATCCCCGATATGGCAGAAAATAAATAAGCATTACAAACGGCAGCTTTCAGAAAGCTGCCGTTTTTCTTTGTGCACTCAGTGTCCCTGCCTTCCGGCAGTCAGGTTTGTGGGAACCCTTTGCTCCTTAGCGCCTCTGCGTGAAATCTCCTTTGTGTTCTCTGTGTTTTTATACAAAACAAACCCTCTTTTATTTGTACGGCAGCCCCCTTTGCCCCGATTACAGTACTTTTATGCCCTTAAAATTCTCTGATTATGCGTAAGCTTTTCCTGTTATTGTTTATCCTGCCCTTAGCATTGGTAGCGCAGAAAAAACCTATCACTTTAGAAGATATTTATAAGAAAGGTACTTTCCGTAGCGAGTTTGTCCGTGCCGATTTTGGCGAAACTGCCAAAGAACCTGAAATCAAAACAGATGACCTGAAAGATGAAAACGGCAAACCCTTCGGTCAGCCGGATGATATCATTACAAACCCTGTTAACAGCAAACTTGTATTGCTGAAGAAATCAACCGAGCAGATCTACCGCCGTTCCTCCAAATCATTTGTGTACCTCTACGATGCAGCCGCTGACAAACTCACTAAGCTGGAAAATGAAAAAGTGCTTCATCCCACCTTCTCACCCGATGGCAGCAAGATTGCCTATGTAAAAAACAATAACCTGGTGATGTATGATGTGGCCACCAAAAGTGCAAGGGCCATCACCACCGATGGCAAGTGGAACGAGGTAATCAACGGTAACTGCGACTGGGTGTATGAAGAAGAATTTGAATTTACCCGTGCATACGACTGGAGTCCCAAAGGCAATTATATCGCCTACTACCGGTTTGATGAAAGCAAAGTAAAGGAGTACCAGTTCACCCAATACGATAATACCTACAACAAGCAATACACTTACAAATACCCCAAGGCTGGTGAGGAGAATTCAAAAGTAGAGATACACATCTATGATGTGGCCAATAACAAAGATGTAAAAGCTCAGTATGAGCAGGGCGATATCTACGTCCCCCGCATCAAATGGACAAAAGATGACAACACATTGGTGGTATTCTGGATGAACCGTCACCAGAATGACCTGAAACTGCTGGCAACTGATGCAAAAACAGGTGCAAGTAACCTGCTGTACCAGGAAACCAACAAATACTTTGTGGAGATCAACGATGATTGGTGGTGGCTGAAAGATGGAAAGAACTTTATGTTCACCAGCGAAATGAGTGGTTACCGTCATTTATATCTCTACAGCCTGGATGGCAAAGAAAAAACACAACTTACCAAAGGAAATTATGAAGTAACCGATGTAAACGGTGTAGATGAAGTGAACAAACGCATCTACTACACCATGGCCTATCCCCGCCCGATGGACCGCAGTTTATTTGTAACTGACTTCGCCGGTAAAAAAACATACCAGCTTACACAGGGCGAAGGATGGCACCGGGTAGAGTTCAATGATGCATTCACCCAATTCTATGATTTTCGCTCTGACATCAATACACCGCAGGTGGTAAGCCACTACGAGATTGTGACCGATAAAAAGAAAAAGACCATCAGCGCCAAACTGCTGAAGACGGTGAATGAGAACACCAAGTTGAAAGGCAAACTTGATGAATATGGATACGGCAAAGCAGAATTCATTAAAGTTCCTAACAGTAAAGGTGATACCCTCAACGGCTGGATGCTGAAGCCCGCCGATTTTGATCCTGCCAAAAAATATCCTGTACTGTTTTGCAACTATGGTGGCCCCGGCTCACAGCAGGTAGCCAACCGTTTTGGCGCTGTAAGTTCATGGCACCAGTTGCTGGCACAAAAAGGATTCATTGTGGTAAGTGTGGACAATACCGGCACCGGTTACCGCGGCGAAGAGTTCAAAAAGAAAACCTACCAGCAATTGGGCAAGTTTGAAATAGAAGACCAGATAGATGCGGCAAAATATTTAGGCAATATGCCTTTTGTTGATAAGAATAACATCGGCCATTGGGGCTGGAGCTATGGCGGCTTTATGAGTTCACTGGCTATCACCAAAGGCAATGAAGTGTTCAGTGCGGCGGTAGCTGTGGCGCCTGTTACCAACTGGCGGTTCTATGATAATATCTACACTGAAAGATATATGCGTACGCCACAGGAAAATCCCAAAGGTTATGATGATAATTCCCCGATCAACTTTACAGACAAGATCAAAGGTAAGTACCTGATCGTTCACGGCACGGCTGATGACAATGTGCATTTTCAGAATGCCACTCAAATGATCACTGCACTGGTAAAAAGTAATATTGATTTTGAAAGTGCTTACTATCCCAATAAAAATCATGGCATCGGCGGCATGACAGACAATACCACTTTCCATCTCTGGAGCAAGATGACCAACTGGATATTGGAAAATATGGGCAATGAAAACACACAAAAACCCAATCAACCTGCTAAGCAGCCAAAAGGATTTTAAGAACAATCTGAAATAGCAATAAAAGAAAATCCCTTCTTGTACAAGAAGGGATTTTTTATGTTCATGCCATTCGGCAGTTCAGTAAAAAAAGAACCCCGGTTGGAAAACCGGGGGCCCTAATCAAAAACCATTAACCATTAAACCTTATCCTATGAAAATTCATTGCTAATATCGTTAATAATAGGATAACACAAAATATTTGATTGTCATTTTTTAGGCAAAAAAGAAAAAAAAAGGACAATTTGATTTTACTCAATGGCACAAGAGCAATTTTTGTAGTCCGCTATTTTTTACACTTGTAGCTGTTCTACTACAATCTCTTTGCAAACGTTTGCACAAATACTTATAACTTTCGGCAACTTTTGCATCTTTAGCAGGTTATCAGACTATGAGAAAAATTGTTGTTGCCATCACCGGAGCCAGTGGTTCAATATATGCAAAGAACTTACTGGATAAGTTAGTTCTTATAAAAGACCAATGGACGGAACTGTCTGTGGTAATGACAGAAAATGCAAAAGATGTCTGGAAGACAGAACTGGACAATGAAGCTTATCTCCACTACCCCGTTCGTTATTATGGCACCACCGATTTCATGGCGCCATTTGCATCGGGTTCCGGCCAGTATGATACAATGATCATCGTTCCCTGTTCCATGGGAACACTGGGAAGGATTGCTTCCGGAGTTTCAAACGATCTCATTACCCGTGCAGCTGATGTTATCTTAAAAGAAAGAAGAAAACTGATCTGTGTTGTTCGTGATACGCCGTATAACCTGATTCATATCCGCAATATGGAAACGGTTACGTTAGCTGGTGGAATCATCTGTCCCGCCACACCATCTTTTTACAGCCGCCCTCAAACCATCGAAGAGGTGGCAGCCACGGTTGTTGACAGGATAATTGACCTGGCAGGACTTGATATTAAAACCTTCCGCTGGGGAAAATAACCCGGATAATTATCACTCCCGTTTTAAGATAGCAGCAAACTTTTTAAGTTCTGAAATTTCCGTAGGGCTTAGTACCTCATTATTATCATACTTGGATTTCAGGTATAATACTCTTTTATGTGAGGGAAACTGCTTCAGTATAGATTCAATCAGTTCACCGGTAGCAGTATCTTTTTGATAAAGTGGTGTAACTGCCGGCAGTTCTGAACGGCTTTTTGTATGCTTTTTAAGTATTATGGCTTCAAGTGTAGCCAGTTTACCGGGCGGTATTGACTTTATTTTCTGTGCTTTGCCATAAAGCCCTTCCAGCTGCTTTTTGCTTAATCCTCCCCTTTCCTGGTACTGCCGTAAAATACTTTGTGCAAACTCAGATTGCGGCTGTGCTTCAGCAACAGCCTTTAATATATCCAATACTATATCCACTCCGGGTTTTAATCGCTGCATGGTTTGGTAAAAATAGCATTCAATCCCAACACATTTTACTTAGGGAAAAAAGATTGACCCATATGACGAATAACATTGTTACTATCCCAAAATCATAATAGCGGACGGGTAGTGAAAGAATGGATTAATGTCACCACTAATAAGCTCAACATCAACTATGTTTCTTCTGGCATGTATACACTGAGGGTATGGATGAAAGGGACTAATGAGCCACTGAATGTAAAAGTGATGGTAAGTAAATAATAACAGTAGCCATTAAGTCTTATAAAGGGAGTGATTACTCACTCCCTTTTTGCATTATGTCAGCAAAAGCACTCCACACATCAAGCCGCCATAAAGATCACAGCAGACGGGGCTACCTTAGACTGTCAATAAATTTTAAACGAAAAAAATCAGCCATGAAAGCACAAATTAAAAAAGCATCCCTTTTACTGATGCTGGCATTCTCCTTATTTTCTTTCTCCAGCCTGCCGGGCGGTGAAGGGTTTGAAGTTTACCTGAACAACATGGTGATCATGCAGCGTTTCGGCAATCAATTAAACAATCCTATGACAATTCAGTTATCTGAAGCAAATCCGAATGATGAACTTCGAATCAAATATCATCATTGCGGCCAGCCCGGAAAAAACAGAATCCTGACCATAAAAGACAGCCAGGATAAAATTCTGAAGGAAATCCGCTTTGCTGATGCAGATAAGCCAGTGTCAGACATGGCCTGTAAGGTCAAAGACATCATCAGTCTGAAAAAGGGAAATAATAATGTTTTTAAACTCCACTACAGATCCAGCGAATTACCCAATGGGAGATTATTAGTAACTATTCTGACAGGTAATAACGGAAATGCTACCCAGCCATAAAAAAAAGGCCGGTCATTGATGACCGGCCTTTTAATATCTCAATTAGTAATTAACCTTTTGCAAACTCAGCACGGATAACATTCAATGCTCCGCCTGCTTTGAACCATTCAATCTGTTGTTCATTATAGCTGTGGTTCACATTGATGGTTTCACTGCTGCCGTCTTTATGGTTCAGCACCAGCTGCAATTGTTTACCGGGCTGGAATGAAGTCAGGCCGATAACATCAATCGTGTCATCCTCCTGTATCTTGTTGTAATCTTCCTTATCCGCAAAAGTGATAGCCAGCATTCCTTGCTTTTTCAGGTTTGTTTCGTGAATGCGGGCAAATGATTTTACCAGCACTACTCTTACACCTAAATGACGGGGCTCCATCGCTGCATGCTCCCGGCTGGAACCTTCTCCGTAGTTTTCATCTCCCACTACAATAGTTCCGATACCGGCAGCCTTGTAAGCTCTTTGTGTATTAGGAACGGTTCCATATTCACCAGTCAGCTGATTTTTAACGCTGTCTGTCTTTTCGTTGAAGAAGTTAGTGGCGCCAATCAGCAGGTTATTACTGATATTATCCAAATGGCCACGGAACTTTAGCCACGGACCGGCCATACTGATATGGTCGGTAGTGCACTTTCCTTTGGCTTTGATGAGCAATTTCAATCCTTTGATGTCAGTGCCTTCCCATGCAGCAAACGGATACAGCAACTGCAAACGCTTACTATCGGGCTTTACATCTACCACCACTCCGCTTCCGTCTTCAGCAGGGGCCTGGTAACCGGCGTCTTCCACTGCAAAACCTTTTACCGGTAATTCATCACCGGATGGAGGATCTAATTTAACCTGCTCACCTTTATCATTGGTCAATGTATCAGTCATCGGGTTAAAAGTCAAATCTCCCGCAATAGCTAATGCTGTAACCAACTCCGGGCTGGCAACAAAAGCCATAGTATTGGGATTGCCATCCGCTCTCTTGGCAAAGTTTCTGTTGAAAGAATGAACGATGGTATTTTTTTCCTGCTTTTCAGCTCCCATCCTGTCCCACATACCAATACAAGGACCACAGGCATTGGCAAATACAGTAGCACCGATATTAGCGAATGTATCCAGGTAGCCATCTCTCTCGATAGTATATCTTACCTGTTCACTTCCCGGGGTAATGGTGAATTCAGATTTCAGCTTCAGCCCTTTTTCTTTAACCTGTTTGGCCAGACTAACAGCACGGCTGATGTCTTCGTAAGAAGAGTTGGTGCAGCTTCCAATAAGACCTACTTCCACTTTTGTAGGCCAGCCATTTTTAGCCGCAGCTTCTTTCATTTGAGAAACAGGTGTTGCCAGGTCTGGTGTGAAAGGACCATTCAGGTGTGGTTCCAGTTCACTCAGGTTGATCTCAATTACCTGGTCGAAATATTTTTCAGGATTAGCATACGCTTCCGCATCACCTGTCAGGTATTCTTTGATCTTATCAGCCGCTTCAGCCACTTCAGCACGGCCGGTAGCTTTCAGGTAGCGGCTCATACTTTCGTCGTAGCCAAATGTTGAAGTAGTGGCACCAATCTCCGCACCCATATTACAAATGGTTCCTTTACCGGTACAACTCATGCTGGTAGCCCCTTCACCAAAATACTCAACGATCGCATTGGTTCCTCCTTTTACAGTAAGTATACCTGCCACTTTAAGGATCACATCTTTTGGAGCAGTCCAACCGTTTAATTTACCAGTCAGCTTCACACCTATCAGTTTTGGCATCAGCAATTCCCAGCTCAGGCCAGCCATCACATCACAGGCATCAGCTCCACCAACGCCAATGGCGATCATACCCAAACCACCGGCATTTACCGTGTGAGAATCCGTACCGATCATCATACCACCGGGAAATGCATAGTTTTCCAGCACTACCTGGTGAATGATACCAGCGCCGGGTTTCCAGAAACCTATTCCGTATTTATTGGAAATGGAAGAAAGGAAATTATACACTTCCTCATTATCTGTAACTGCTTTAGCGAGGTCTGTTTTACTTTCTGTCTTTGCTACAATCAGGTGATCACAATGTACGGTAGAAGGTACGGCCACTTTCTTACGACCGGTGGTATCAAACTGCAGCAAAGCCATCTGTGCAGTAGCGTCCTGCATAGCCACCCTGTCCGGGGCAAAGTCAACATAATCCTTACCTCTTTTAAAATCCTTTATTTCTACTCCGCTCCATAAGTGAGCATATAAAATCTTTTCGGCCAGTGTTAACGGACGTCCCAAAGCTTTGCGGGCAGCATCCACTTTAGCAGGCATTTCAGCATAAGTCTTCTTGATGAGGTCGAGATCAAATACCATTGAACTTAGATTTATGTTTATAACAAATAATTTCCGGGAAAGATCTTAAAAAGGTGAAAAAAGGCAGAAAAAGCCTTTTTTCTGTCGCATATCCAGTGATTTTTAGCGCTGCGAAGTTAGTTAAAACAGAAAGTATAAAAAAATGCCTGTCTTCCGTTTAAACTGTAATAACTGTCTACTTCATTTTACTGAATTGTTATCAGTGAAAGCCCCTAAAATGAGAAAAATCACCTTCCCGTTCTTCTGCCGGGCTTAGAAACCAAAGTACCTTTAAACTGTTGTGAAATCCATCCTTTGCAGAACCGCCTTTATTGGTATTGCTGTTATATGTACCTTACTTATCAGCTTACCTGAAAAACTGAATGCACAGTACCCCGTTCAGCAATTCAACACCCTATACCTTACATCAGATACAACCCTTAAAACTTATACCGCTTATCCAACAAATCCCGGCTCCTTTTCTGCCTGTGCAGGCAATAATTATACTTATAACTGGAAACAGGGAACCGAGAACCAGTTAAAACTGATCAGTTTTACGGCCAACTCACAGAGCTATGTAATTGGCGGATTTTCTACAGCTATTGTAAAAATTCGCCGTGTAAATAATGCCAATGTAAATGGCAACCGCAGTATTGTTTATGCAGAAACTACTGTACCGGGTGCTACTACCTGTGTAAGTCCAGGAGTACTTGATTTCAAGGTTCCATACAATGATGATATGGCAAG
The DNA here is from genome assembly GCA_964634265.1 of uncultured Chitinophaga sp. Classification (GTDB taxonomy): domain Bacteria; phylum Bacteroidota; class Bacteroidia; order Chitinophagales; family Chitinophagaceae; genus JJ008. Next base: position 9,120 of record CAZWIM010000029.1, read on the forward strand.
TTTTCTTAGCAGCAATGTCCTTAACCAGGGGACTGATAACCTTTTCACAAATAGCGGAAATGGTGATGGCAATGTAAACAATATAGAAAGAATGGATGTGGTGTTTCCCAACGGCATTGCCAATGCTATACCATCTGATGTTGGTTTTATTTTATGTGAAAGAGGAAATAATAATGCCCATGACGGCTTCCGGATTACGGCTATTCTTTCCATAGATGCCAATAATAATCCAACCAGCTTCGGACAGGTAAAAACATGTGTGGCAGGTAACGGCAGTAACAATGGAAGTTGGGGACATCCCAGTATTGCCAATGGCAATAAACAGTTTGCGGCCTATATTCTCCGAAAGGAATCTAATGAAACAAATCTGCGGGTTTCATCCAACGTAAACCAGGAAATGGGCGGAGTCTTTTTTTCCCTGGCCAGCCTTGGTATCGCTTCTGAACAGGTGATTTATGGTTACAGCCTGATTGGCCCTGACGGAGTGGCTAATCCTTCCACTGCTCAGTTACTCAACCTGAATGATGCAACAGTATATCCAACAAATACAACTGAAGCACAAGGCGGAGGCCTTGACCTTATTGCTGTCAATACTTATTTTGGAACTGGTCCGGCACTTGCCAGTCCTTATATAACCAGCTTTGGAGGCCGGGAAAATGATGGAAATATTTTAGTGAACTGGACTTTGCAAAATTTACCACCCGGCAAAATCATTAGCCTTGAAAGATCTGCTGATGGCACAAATTTTACCACAATTCTTGAATACCATTACCAGCATGAAAACAATGGTCAGTTTCTCGATATGCCGGGAAAAGGACTATTCTACTACCGGATTAAAATAAGGGATGATTTAAACCCGGCTATCGCAGTTTACAGCCAGCAAATCAGGTTCTACGTAAAAAATGAAACACCATTATTTATTTATCCTACAATCGCAAAAGCGGGGCAAATCATTACTATTGATAATCTGACAGCGGGTGATTACATGCTGACCCTGGCCGACAATTCAGGAAGAGAAATATTTTGCCAGCCCCTACAGGTAACTGCTTCAAAAATATTCTACACTTTACCACAGCAATTAAGGTCAGGATCGCTTTACTTTTTTATCTTGACTGATAAATTCAGCAAACAAAAGAAAATTAGCAAAATTTTGGTTGCTCCAGGTTAACAGTAAAGAGAAAAAGTAAAATAAGTTTTTGTATTTTCGGTTTATGAACAAATTAAAAAGCTTCGTTGAATGGAATGCCTTTGGCGTTTGTTCTGCCATTGGCAACAGGCTGGGTATAGCAACCAGTAAGATCCGGCAGTATTTCATGTATACTTCTATCCTGACCCTTGGATCACCTATTATCATTTACATGATACTTGCCTTTTGGAGAAACGTCCGTAAATACATTTGGGCGGCAAAAAGAAATCCCTGGTATTATCTCTGATAAAATCCGGCGTCAGATCAGGTCTTTCAACTTAGATACAACCGTATCTATTTCTTCTTTTGTATTATGTTTACAGAAGGAAAACCGCACGGGTACCAGGTTGGGGTTATTGCTGATAGCCCTGATAACATGACTGCCCACATCTGCACCACTGCTGCAGGCACTGCCGCCAGAAACACAAATACCCTGCATATCCAGGTTAAAAAGAATCATTTCTGATTTTTCTGTCTTGGGAAAAGAAACATTCAATACGGTGTACAAACTTTTGCCCGCATAATCGCCGTTGAACTGAACCCCTTTAATTTGCTTTTGCAGTTGCTCGATCATATATGTTTTGAGCGACTGAATATAAGCACTGTCATTCTCCATATTAGCGTCAGCAATTTCCAGCGCCTTTGCAAAGCCTACAATTCCGTACAGGTTTTCAGTGCCGGCCCTCATATTTCTTTCCTGGCCACCTCCATAGATCATGGGGTTTACTTTGATATTATCGTTGATATACAAAATTCCTACCCCTTTTGGCCCATGAAACTTATGCCCGGCACCGGTGGCAAAATGCACCGGCTTGCTTCGCAAATCCAGTTTGTAATGACCGACAGTTTGTACTGTATCCGAGTGAAAGATGGCATTATATTTTTTGCATATTTCCCCGGCTGCATAAATATCAAGCAGGTTACCAATCTCATTGTTTGCATGCATCAGGCTCACCAAACACCTTTCTGAACGGGAAGCCAGCTGCTCTTCCAGGTCATTCAAATCAACATGTCCGTCAGGAAATATTTTTACAAAGCTGCTGGTCACCACATCATCATGATCAAAATGCTCCACCGCATGTAACACAGCGTGGTGTTCAATCGGCGAAGTGATCACATGCCGGCAACCCAGGTCATGAATGGCCGATGAAATAGCCATATTATCACTTTCCGTACCACCACTGGTAAAAAAAATCTCGCCTGGATGTGCATTCAGGATCTTAGCTACTGATTTACGGGCTGTTTCAATTGCCAGTCGGCTCTCCCTGCCATATGAATAAATGGATGAAGGATTGCCAAAATGAGATGTCATGTAGGGCATCATAGCATCCAGCACTTCTTTGTCAAGGGCTGTGGTAGCGGCGTTATCTAAATAAATACGATTCATGATCTAACAGGACAAGTCATTTAATTGGCAGCAAATATAGGTATTACACCGGGTGACAGGTAAACCGTCTTCCAACATAACAGTTTCTGTGACAAAAGCATGGGACCATCCAACATTTTTTTCTACCCTCCCGAAAACGAATTAATTTGTAATACATTTTTAAAGCATGAAACAATCTGAACATAACTGCAACTGTGAAAGCCGTCGCGGTTTTCTAAAAAAAACAACTGCTATCACTGTATTAAGTATTGCCCCAAAAGCATTACTGAAGGCTGGTGAACAAAATGAAGCAATAGCTTCCTTTTTTGAAAAAGCACCTGTTAAAATGCAGATCAATGGCAAAGACTACTCTATCGCAGTAGATCCTTCCATGAGTTTGCTTGATATGCTGAGAGAACAATTAGGGTTAACGGGCACTAAAAAAGGATGTGACCAGGGCCACTGCGGTGCCTGTATCGTTCATGTGGACGGACAAAGAGTAAACTCCTGTTTGTCGGTTGCAGTGGAAAACAATGGTAAAAAAATCACCACCATCGAAGGCCTGGCACAGGGTGATAAGTTACACCCGATGCAGGAAGCATTCATCAAACACGATGCGTTTCAGTGTGGCTATTGCACCCCGGGGCAGATCATGTCGGCCGTTGCCTGTATAAAGGAAGGAAAGGCCAATACACCCGATGAAATAAAGGAATATATGAGTGGCAATATCTGTCGTTGCGGAGCCTATCCCAATATTGTTGACGCTATCATGGAGGTCAAAAAAAGCGGACAAAAAGTTTAAAACAATCTGAAATTATCAATCCCAATACTTGTTATGGATAACACTATTTTTTTCAATGACGACCGGGTAGACGGAATTGAGAAAGTTACCGGAAGGGCCAAATACACAGCTGACCAGCGTATAGAAAATATCGCATACGGTGTCTTTGTTACCAGCACAATTGCAAGAGGTGCAATAAAAAACCTGTTGATCGCTGAGGCAAAAAACAGTCCCGGTGTACTGGATATAATCTATTACCAGAATTGTCCCCCGGTTCCCGGCTACAGACCTCATGATAAGGAACTCAACAAAAGAGGATTTGAATGGCAGGGCATGAAAGTGTTTAACAACAATCTTGTACATCATTATGGTCAACCCATTGCACTGGTGGTAGGTGATACATGGGAGAAAGCAGTAAAAGCAGCCAAACTTGTGAAAGCAGAATACGTAACAGAAGCATTCGAAACTGATTTTGAAAAATTGAGAAAAGATGAATCAAAATTAAAAAAAGTTGGCGAATACAAAAGAGGTGAACCGGATGCTTATAAGAAAGCTGATGTGTATGTAGAATCAGAATTTTTCACACCGATTGAAACACATAATCCCATGGAGATGCATGCCACCATTGCCATTTGGGAAGGAGATGATAAACTGACGGTGTACGATAAATCACAAGGACCCAAGGGCACACAATCACAACTGGCCCGGTGCTTTGGCCTGGAAGAAAAGAATGTCAGGGTTATTACGGAATATGTCGGCGGCGCTTTCGGTGCATCGCTGAGAAGCTGGCCTAACGTACCTGCTGCCGTTATTGCTGCCAAAAAAGTAAAGAGGCCCGTAAAGGTTTTACTTAACAGGAAACAAATGTTTTCCATGGTAGGCTACCGGCCACAAGCATGGCAGAAGATTGCCATTGGTGCCACAAAAGACGGAAAGCTGATGGGCATCACTCATCATGCCATCAGCAATACATCCCGGTATGAAGATTACAGGGAAGGCATTGTAAATGCATCCCAGTTTTTATACGATTGCCCGAATGTAAACACCAGCTATAAAATCTTACCGCTTGATCTTAATACCCCTACCTGGATGCGGGGCCCGGGCGAAGCAACCGGTGCATTTGCATTGGAATGTGCACTGGATGAACTGGCTTATAAACTGAAGATGGACCCGGTAGAGTTACGCATAAAAAATTATGCAGATCTGCATCCTGTCAGCAAATTGCCATGGTCAAGTAAGTTTCTCAAAGAATGTTATGATGCCGGCAGAGAAAAAATTGGTTGGGATAAGAGACCTGCCTCACCCCGTTCATTGAAAGAAGACGGTATGCTTACCGGTTATGGAATGGGTGGTGGTGTGTTTGGGGCAGGAAGAGGCAATGCTGCGGTAAAAGCGATTCTAAAAAAAGATGGCAGCCTGATATTACAAAGTGCAGTAAGTGACATGGGGCCCGGCACTGCCACTACCATGGTAAAAATTGCAGAAACATCCATGCAAATGCCGGCTTCAAAAATCCGGTTTATGCTGGGCGACACTGATTATCCGCCGGGGCCAACACAAGGAGGATCCACTACCACATCTACCTTAGGAAATGGCGTCAGCCTTGTTTGTGATGCGCTGAAAAAACACCTGAAAGAAATGGCCATTGCAAATGTGGCTGCATTCAAAGCATCGACCATTGATGACATTGAAGTAAAAAATGAACAACTACTTTCTAAAAAGGATAGTACTGTAAAAATTTCACTTGCCGACCTTGTAAATGCTTCAGGCAAAGAACAGGTTGAAATTATCCAGGAATCAGGCCGGGCTTCTGCCGAAGCACAGAAATATGCTATGAATTCATTTTCTGCCCATTTTGTAAAAGTGCATGTTGATCCTGCTACAGGTGCTGTTAAATTGAAAAAAATAATAGCTACCGGTGATGGCGGAAAGATCATCAGCGAAAAAACAGCCCGAAGCCAGATGATTGGTGGCGCTGTCGGTGGTATAGGTATGGCATTGACGGAAGAAGTGCTTATTGACCACAGCACCGGAAAGTACATCAATGACAATTTGGGCAGCTATCATGTGCCGCTGCACACAGATGTGCCGTATATCGATGCCTGGTTTCCCAATAAACCTGATCCTGTGATAAATGCAACAGGTGCCAAAGGTGTTGGTGAAATTGCCTTAGTAGGATTTGCAGCAGCCGTAGCTAATGCTGTATTTAATGCAACGGGAAAAAGAATTTACAGGTTACCGATAAAACCTGAAGACCTGATAAGTTGATGGAGGGTAGTTACTGACCGAACTCTTTAATATCCCGCATCAGCTGCATCGCAATATTATTGGCCTTGGTTTCAAAATCACTTTCTGCATAAATACGGATAATGGGTTCTGTATTCGATGTCCGAAGGTGCACCCAGTCGTTTTCAAACTCAATCTTTAAACCATCTTCGGTATTGATCGGGTTCTTTTTGTACTTCTTCTTTATTTTTTCGAAAATGGCATTTACATCAATACCATTGCTCAACTCAATTTTATTCTTTGAGATAAAATAATCCGGGTACTGGCTGCGTAAAGATTTGATTCCTTTCTTTTGATCAGCCAAATGGCTTAGAAATAAACCAATGCCGATCAGGGCATCACGGCCATAATGAAAATCAGGAACGATGATGCCGCCATTACCTTCGCCGCCGATCACTGCATTTACTTCTTTCATCTTCTTTACCACATTCACCTCTCCTACTGCAGATGGAAAATATTCTCCTCCATGCTTGAGTGTAACCTCTTTCAGTGCTTTGGTGCTGCTCATGTTACTAACCGTATTGCCTTTTCGTTTGCTTAAAACATAATCAGCAACGGCTACCAGTGTATATTCCTCTCCAAAGAGAGTTCCATCTTCATTCACAAAACAAAGCCTGTCTACATCGGGGTCAACAGCAATACCCAGGTGAGCTTTCTGTTGTACCACTTCATTGCATAATTGAGACAAATGTTCCGGCAAGGGTTCCGGGTTATGGGCAAATTTTCCATTCACTTCCCCGTTTAAAACAATCACTTCAGTTACTCCTAATGCCTTTAATAAAGCTGGTACATAAGTTGCCCCTGTAGAATTAATAGCATCCACCACCACCTTGAAGTGCTGTTTTGCGATCGCTTTTGCATTCACCAATGGATACTTGAGAATAGCTTCGATATGTTTCTCTAAATAAGTATCGTCTTTGGTAATCGTACCGAGTTTGTCTACCGAAGCAAAAAGAAAATCTTCCTTAGCTGCCAGCTCCAGCACTTTTGCACCCGATTCTGCAGATATAAACTCTCCTTCCTCATTCAGCAATTTCAAGGCATTCCATTCTTTCGGATTGTGGCTGGCCGTAAGGATAATGCCCCCGTCTGCCTTTTCCATCTTCACCGCCACTTCTACTGTGGGTGTAGTGGAGAGCCCAAGGTCGATTACATCGATTCCCAATCCGATCAGGGTATTCACTACCAGCTCCTGCACCATGCTGCCGCTGATACGGCCATCACGGCCTATTACAATTTTTGTAGCTGGTTTACCTGTTGCGATGATTGTTCCGAATGCTGCTGTAAATTTTACAATATCCACCGGTGTAAGGTTATCTCCCGGTTTACCGCCTATTGTTCCCCTGATCCCTGAAATACTCTTTATTAACGCCACTTTTTTTCTTTTAGGGTGGCAAAAATACGTTTTTCATTTTCAATGGCATTTTTTCAAAGCGTCCTTACATTTGCGTATGTCTGAAAAAGCATGGTACAAAAATTGGTTCAACTCTCCTTTTTATCACAAACTCTATTTTGAAAGAGATGAAAAAGAAGCGGAAGATTTTATTCACCAACTGGTAAACCACTTAAAACCCCTGCCAGGCAGCAGGATGCTCGATGTGGCCTGTGGCAAAGGACGGCACAGCAAAACACTGGCCGCCCTCGGATTCACCGTAACCGGTATAGATATATCCCCTGACAGCATTGCTTATGCTAAACAATTTGAAAAAGAAAATCTCGATTTTTTTGTGCATGACATGCGGCTCCCGTTCTGGGGCAATTATTTCAACTATGCTTTCAACTTCTTTACCAGTTTTGGCTATTTCAAAACGAGAAGAGAGCATGATGATGCCATTCGCACCATTGCCAAAAGCTTAAAACCGGGTGGCAGCTTTGTTATAGACTATCTCAACGTTCATTATGCGGAAGAGCATTTGCTGCACAATGAAAAAAAGCAGATTGACAGCACAGTATATGAAATTACCCGCTGGGACGATGAAACGCATTTCTATAAAAAGATCACCGTAACCGATCCTGCCATAACTGACTCCAACGAATACACAGAAAAAGTAGCCAAATTCAACCTTGGTGATTTTACCGACATGCTCAGTTTCCAGGGCATGCAGGTAAAAGAAGTGTATGGCGATTATCTTTTCAATGCTTACGATGTTAGAAAAACACCCCGCCTGATCATAATTGCTGAGAAAAAAAGCAATGACAAAGAAGGCAATAAAAAAAGATTATACAGCGACGGAAGAAGCACTGATGCACTGACCTAATCCCTCTTGTTGTTCATCAGGAGGTATTTTGAGGTCTCAAAAAAAGCATGGGTGAAGATGGATAATTCCTTCCGGATTGAATCCATTTGCTGTTTAGTGTATTTTGCTAAAACATCCTTGTGCATGGGCACCAATTCTTCATCAGGGAAATTGATGTTTTTGGTAAAATAGAAATCATCTGTCACCATTCCGATTCCTCCAGCAGTGTTTGTGATAAATGCAAAATTATTTTTCTTATCCGGGTCCAGCAGGTCACGACCCAATGTGGTGTTGGTATAAGACTGATGCAGCAAGCCGGCAATTGTCGGCAACACATCTATCTGCGAAACCACTTCGGTTCTCCTCTGCGGAGCCAGCAAGTCAGGTGCATAGAATAACAAAGGCACATGTTCATCTGTGAGGCGATGTTCTGTCCAGACAGCCGGGTACATTTCCCCCGCATTACCTGCAAGACCATGATCGCCGACAAAAACAAAGATGGTATTGTGAAAATAAGCTTCCTTCTGTGCTGCTTCAATGAATTTCCGGAAACAATAATCTGAATAACGGAAACAATTGTATTCATCCAGCGATTCAAAACCGTATTTTTTTAATTCTTCCTCGGGTACAACTGTTCTTACAAAATCAGTGTCACTGTCAGGTATCGTCCGGTTATAAGGCCGGTGGTTACCGGAGGTTTGTATATAAGCAAAAAAAGGTGTGCTCTTCTTTTTAAAAACTTCATTGGCCTCCAGGAAGAGATCCTTATCACTGATACCCCACACATTTACCTTTGGTTCCTTGAAATGTTCTTCGGTATGCATCTGCAATCCTTTGATATTGCTTAGCAGGCCATCGAAGTTGCTGAACTCAGCACTGCCACCAAGGAAGTAGTGCTTGTCATAATCCTCCAGGTGATTAATGATTGTACGTTGTTTAACCGCATCCGGGTTACGGCTGGAGAATTTGAATAACTGTGCATCCGGTATGCCTGAGAGAATAGCAAATAAGGCCCTTGCTGTGGAAAAATGCGGGGCAAAACATTTTTCAAAGAAAATTCCGTTACGGCATAGTGAATCAAAGAATGGCGTTGTATTCAACGGGTTGCCGCTCATGGTGCTTTTATACATGCTGAATGATTCGCATTGCACCAGTACAATATTGGGACGGCTTTCAAATGAATTACTTCTTGGTGCAACCGTGCGCCGGTAGGTAAAATTATTTTTATCAGGCAACTGCATCCAGTTTGCCATAACCGGAAAAACTTCTCTTGCTTTGGCTTCATTATAATCAGGCTTACGGAGCTTTAATGTGGCAAAGAAGTTCTGTAATGGATTAATGGCGAGATAGGATTTAAAACTATTCTTAAACCGGAAACTGTCATTTCTTCCCAACGGTGGCCAGGAAAGGTTGCCCCAGGCAAAAAATACCAGTAAAAAGATGGCTATGAAAAAAAACTTACGGCGGTAAAGAATCCCTTTCCCGTCAGTACGGTTAATCACCATCCAGTGGCTGCGATGATACATCCAGCGAAACAAAATAACCGCCACCACCAGTCCCGACAACAAAAGGATCATCGGGTAAGTCTGCCACATCATTTTCCACGAAATACTGAAGTCCTCTGCAAAATTCATTGCCCCCGCATCCAGTGGAGTTTGGTTGTAAGAAAAACTACCAAAACCCGCTGCGAAAAAGAAGAAGATGATAAAAGTAACTACTGCCAGGTACCAGGTCCACCATTTCTTGTTGCGGGATGAATAAAATGGAGAAAGATGCGGATGCAAACTTGTAACAACGATTGGCAATAATACAAAGGCAATCCACCTCAGGTCATAACGGGCACCCATCAAAAAAGAAGGAATTGACTCAGCAAACGTAATCCCATCAGGCCGAAAGGCAAAGAAGGTAATAAACCTGAACAGGGTAAAAATGAAAAAAAAGATGACAAAGAGGTTTGCCACCCACAATAAGGTCTTTGGTATTTTGTATCGTACTAGCATCTGCAAATCCGGCTGAAATTCTGCCGATCAAAGGACTACAAAAGAATAGAATTTAAACGGTTTCAACAACAAGTTGTTAAGTTACTGCTTGCCCGCATCGTATTCACAGGTATCAATTACATTTGCTGGAATGTTTCACCTGAACCTTGTTTTTTGGCCATGGCTGCAGCGGCTGGATGAAAGCCTCTTTGTGACAATCAACAGTCAATGGACCAATCCTGTTTTCGATACAGTAATGCCCTTTCTCAGAAAATCAGATCACTGGGTACCACTTTATCTTTTCCTGCTTGTATTTATTCTGATGAACTTCAGAACTAAAGCTGTCTGGTGGATAATATTTTTTATTATCACCGTGGGAATGACAGACTACATAGGCACCAATGCTTTTAAATACGGGTTTGAAAGAATCCGGCCCTGTAACAGCGCCAATATGCTGGAACATTTGCGCCTGCTTGTTCCCTGCCCTTCTGGTTTTGGTTTTACATCAAATCATGCAGCCAATCATTTTGGTATGGCCACTTTTCTTTTTCTCAGTTTCCGCCACCTGTTTAAAAACTGGGTATGGCTGGCTTACCTGTGGGCAGGTGCAATTGCTTATGCACAGGTTTATGTAGGGGTTCACTACCCGATGGATGTAATTGCTGGTGGTGCCTGGGGATTATTGGTAGGAATTATTACCGGTACTGTTTTCAACAAATGGTTTGGATTGCAAGGCGATCATTTGCCGCATCAATGAGAGGCTTTCTTATTATGAAAAAGCAAATACCTCGCTGTTTCATAATAACCCAGCGTCAACTGCCTGATAAGTGATCTGTCTTTTTCTGATGGTTCATCAGGAAGCAGCGGGTTGTTATGGGTAAGCGGATAAAATCCTTCGCCTTTTGTCTGCAGGCTGTATTCATAATAATATTTTCCGCCCACCAACCCGATAAGTCTCCTGTCAAAATCCAATACAAAAGCATGATTGTTGATGTAATCAGAATCTGAAGAAGGTGGCAGGGCAAATACATTTCTTCCCATCGTAGTGTTTGTCACCGGCTTAGTTATCAGCCCGGCAATAGTAGGCATAATATCAACCTGGGAAACCTTTCTTTCTATTACCTGCGGCTGAATTTTTCCGGGTGCATAAAATAGCATCGGCACATGCTGCAGGGTCAGGCTTTGATTGGTCCACACTTTTGGCATCATATCGCCGGCAATGCCCCGTATGCCATGATCGCCGACAAAAACAAAAATGGTGTTATTGAAATATTTCTCTTTTGCAGCAGCATCCATAAAAACTTTGTAAGTGTAATCCATGTAGGTGTATGCATTCAACTCTTCGTTGGTCCAGAAACCATATTTGTCCAATGTGTCCTTGGGAAAACTTCTCATTTTAATATGTGGACGGTCTTCTTTAGGAATCGTGTAAGGGCGATGATTATCTGCTGTTTGAATGATCGCAAAAAATGGCTTCTCCTGTTTCTTCAATACTTTATTGGATTCTAAAAACAGGTTCTTATCACTTATTCCCCACACATCAATTTTTGGCGATGAATAATCCTGCTGTTCGTACAGGTGAAGTCCTTTGATATTATCTTTTAAAACACCACGGATATTGGCCCAACTGGCACTGCCTCCGAGGAAATAGAATTTTTCATAATCTTTCAGATCATTTAAAATCGTATGCTGATCTACCAGGTTGGGGTTACGGCTGGCGGTTTTAAACTCCGTTACATCCGGGATACCGGTAATAATGGCCCAGATGCCACGGGCGGTACCGTATGCAGGGGAAAAACAGTTTTTGAAAAAAGCACCCTGCTTGCACAATTCATTAAAATAAGGTGTTGTATTCAGCGGGTTTCCCCACATGGAGCTTTTGTAGGCGCTGAAACTTTCGCATATAACCAAAACGATATTCGGCTTTTCAATTTCCGGGAAAGAATCCACCACAGGTATTACCCTTTTGAAATTAAGCGACGCAGTATCCCTGGTTTGTATACCCAAAACATCAGCCATTAAGTTGTAATGACGTCTCACTTCCTTCTCATTATATCCCACATTCCTGAATTTGAGGGTACTCATAAAACTCTGAAATGGGTTCAGCGCTAAATTGGCTTTGTAGTCGCTGTCCAGCTGATAAGCATCGCTCCAACGCAAAGGGAACTGACCAACTCTTCCGAAAATCGCTATGGCAAAAACAAAGAAGAGCAAGACATAACTCACCGCATGATTCCATTTTGAAACCTTTTCCGGCAAACCAAGCACTGATTTGTATATCCATCTGGTGACATAAAAAATTCCTGCAAACGCAACTGCCCAGCCCAGCAAGATCTTTATAACCGGGTAACTCTGCCAAACCATCGATGCAGATATACCGGCATCTTCAGCATAACTCAATACACTGGCATTAAGCCGTTGACGCAGGTAGGCAAAATGAGCAAAATCAAAAGTGTATACTATAATGATCAGGAGTCCGAAAAACCGGGTGAATACAAGTAAAATTTTACGGGATATAACCTGTGTAAATGGTTTGTAGAAATAAAAAAGGGATGACAACAACAAAATAATCATCAGGAATATGCATACCACTCTTGCATCATAACGAAACCCCATCCACAAGGCATCGGCGATTCCCTTTTCACCACGGGGAGAAAATACGAAATGAAAGATGATGCGAAGCATGGTAAAAAGCAATAGAAAAAACAAGCCATTTAGCAGCATCCAGCGGACCAACCGGGAATGTATAATCTTCTTCATGAAGCAATCTGTCAGGTTGCTAAAGTATCAAATATTAATTGCATGGCAGCTGATAAGTAATCTGAAAAATGACTGTGTGTAGCATGGCACATTAACTGGCAAATGAAAGCAGTAAATCTGTCATTTTCATTAAGAAAGGCAGATTTACTATCTTCGTTTTAACCAACAGGTGCTTCTTAATGGACATAATCATACTTGGCTTTCTTATACTGCTGAACGGTCTTTTTTCTATGTCTGAAATTGCACTTGTGTCAGCAAGGAAGGGACGATTGGAGCACCTGGCAGAAAAGGGTGACAAGAAAGCAAAACTGGCATTCGAAATGTCCAGCCACCCGGAGTTGTTTCTTTCAGCAGTTCAAATCGGCATAACATTAATCTCCATCGTTACCGGTGTTTATTCCGGCGAACGATTCAGCAAAGACCTGCAACCTTTGGTAGAGAAATTTGAAACATTAAGGCCTTATGCACAAGGTATTTCCACCACCTTTATCATCATCATTGTCACTTTTCTTTCCATAATTTTTGGTGAATTAATCCCAAAGCGGATCGGCCTGCTGCGTTCAGAAAAAATTGCGAAGGCAGTAGCCGGGCCAATGAAATTTTTTGCCCGCCTTTTTCACCCTTTCGTATGGCTGCTCAATAAAACAAGCAATATTTTTTTCCGGGTATTCAATATAAAAAGGATCAAGGATGATGCAGTTACAGAAGAAGAGATTAAAACATTGATTACAGAGGGCACTGAAGCAGGAACCATCGAAGAGGCTGAGCAGGAGATCATCGAAAGGGTATTTCACCTGGGCGACCGCAATATCACATCACTGATGACACACCGCAGTGATATTATCTGGTTCAATCTTGATGATAATGAAGATAAAATCAAAGAAAAGATATTACAGGAACCACATTCTTCCTATCCCATCTGCGATGGCTCAATTGATAACATCAAAGGAATTGTTTCTATCAAAGACCTTTATATAAGTCCGGACAGTACTTTATTTAAAGATTTAATGGTGCCGGCATTGTTTATACCAGAAAATAATTCACCATACCAGGTGATGGAAAAGTTCAAGCAATCAAAGATCCACTCTGCTTTCATCGTGGATGAGTACGGGAGCATTTTGGGATTGCTTACTTTAAATGATATACTGGAAGCTATTGTTGGAGACATTCCCCAACCTGACGTTCCTGATTATGAGATTCGCAAAAGAGATGACGGCACTTACCTGGTTGACGGCCAGATTCCTTTTTATGATTTCCTTACCCGTTTTGAAAAAACAGAGTGGATGAATGAAGGCGAACATGATTTTGATACATTAGCCGGTTTCATTCTTCATGAACTGGAAAGAATCCCTAAAACCGGCGACAAAATCGACTGGAAAGGATTCAAAATTGAAGTGATGGATATGGACGGCCATCGCATCGACAAATTGCTTGTGACCCTCAGCGAAGAATTGAAAGAAGAAATGGAAGATTGACCTTCTCAGAAATTTACTGACGCTTCTGTTTCCGGGTAACTTAGTTTGGTACTTTTTCGGTTACCGCCGACAAATACATGCATAATGTTTACCTGGTCTTCAAAAAAATCGTACATCAGGTTGTTATTGATTGTGAAGGCAGAAACTGCCTGTACATTCTCAACTTCCAAATAGGCAAATACCGCCTCTTTATCATGTTCATAGCCCAGGTAAGAAAATTTTACCGGCTTTCCATTCGCTTTTACTGAAAGATGAGAAATGATATACTTCTTCACCAGCGTATCCATAGCGGCCTTATTGGGTGGGTTAATCAAATCAACCTTTTCCTTATAATTTTTTGCCAGCACCCCTTCAAAATCATCGGTAAATATTTTGCAGGTAACCTCCAATGTCTTGTCAGCAGCGTTGTGATTGATTTCCGTCACACTGACATGAAAAGGGTGAAAACCCCGCATTACAGAATTCACTAATCTGACAGAAGGCTCTTCTGTCTTGATCCCGGTTATGAAAAAGGCAGCTAACAGGGAAAAACTAAACCATTTATTGAGTAATGAAGCCATTAAAACAATTATTTTCATTTGTAACTTTCAAGGCCTTATTTTCAGGCTTTGTCATCAGACGCTAAAAATATGGTTTTGGTTCGAACCGAAAGGTAAAATTAGTATGAGCGACTTCGGATTGTATTTTGGACTAGGCTGGGATCACATCATGAGCTGGGATGCTCTTGATCATTTGTTATTTGTGACCGCTCTGGCCACCATCTATTATCTTAAAGACTGGAAACAGGTTTTAATACTGGTCACCGCCTTTACTATCGGTCATTCACTTACTTTGGTCCTGAGTGTGCTGGACATCATCCGTTTTCCTTCCAACTGGGTGGAGTTCCTGATACCCTGTACCATCGTCATCACAGCGTTCAGCAATCTTTTTCAGAAAAAATTTACACCAAAATCTATACGGATCAATTATTTCCTGGCATTATTCTTTGGACTGATTCACGGCCTGGGTTTTGCGAATACAATCCGATTTATGCTGGCATCTGATCAAAACATCGGCTGGGGCCTCTTTGCTTTTAATGTGGGACTTGAAGCAGGCCAAATAGTTGTTGTAGGTGTTTTTTTACTGGCAGCCCAGGCTATAACATCTGTATTTAATATTGCACGCAGGGAATGGGTGATCTTTTTATCAGCAGCTGTATTCAGCCTTTCGCTGCAAATGGTATTTGAAAGAATTTCGTCATTATAAACAAAAACGCAAAAATGAAACGTTTCACCTCAGTTATTACAATGCTATTGTGTTTTGCTGTGGTGGGTTGGTCACAGAATATTCAAAACAACCCCAACAGCAATCACGGTAATAAGTTTGAACAAATGGGAGGCATCTTCCCTACTCCAAATGAATATCGTACTGCCAGCGGCGCCCCGGGCCCCAAATACTGGCAGCAGCGCTGTGATTATGATATTAAGTGTGAGCTGGATGAGAAAAACCTGAAGCTTACGGGCAGCGAAACGGTTACTTACTTTAACAACTCTCCCAATGAGTTAACCTATTTGTGGTTACAACTGGACGAGAACCAGCACAGCAGTACTAAAAATGCCAACTACCAGAACAGCAACCCGATGAGCCGGCAAACCAGCCCGCAGATGCTTGACAGGGCTGATGAGGCAAAATCCGATAATGGCTATGGTTTTAATATCATGAAGCTGACGGATGCAGCCGGAAAAGATCTTAAATACACGATCAATA
Source organism: uncultured Chitinophaga sp. (assembly GCA_964634265.1). Classification (GTDB taxonomy): domain Bacteria; phylum Bacteroidota; class Bacteroidia; order Chitinophagales; family Chitinophagaceae; genus JJ008. Next base: position 24,936 of record CAZWIM010000029.1, read on the forward strand.
AAACGATGATGAGAGTGGAACTGCCTGCACCATTAAAAGCTGGTCAGAAGTTTACTTTTAAACTGGACTGGAATTATAAAATAGCTGACAGAATGGGCCGTGGGGGCCGTGGCGGTTATGAATACTTTGCTGAAGATGGCAACCATCTTTTCACTATGACACAATGGTATCCCCGCCTTTGTGTGTACAGCGATTTTAAAGGATGGCAAAATCAACAATTCACCGGCCGCGGTGAATTTGCTCTCACATTTGGCAACTTCAAAGTACAGATGACAGTGCCTGCTGACCATGTGATCATGTCAACCGGCGAATGCCAGAATTATGCAGCTGTTTTATCACCGGCGCAAATGGCCCGCTGGAAAAAAGCACAAACCGCTACAGAGCCTGTTGAAGTGGTGACCCTCGACGAAGCAAAAGCTGCTGAGAAACAAAAAAGTGATAAAAAGAAAACCTGGATTTTTAAAGCAGATAACGTCCGTGACTTTGCCTGGGGTTCTTCCCGCAAATTCATCTGGGATGCAATGGCCACCAAAGTAGAGGGCAAAAAGATCATGTGCATGAGTGGCTATCCCAAAGAAGCTTATGGCTTATACAGGAAATATTCTACCAAAGCTGTTGAGCATACGATTAAGACTTATTCCAAATTCACTATTCCTTACCCCTATCCTGTTGCACAAAGTATCGAAGCAGCAAATGGTATGGAATACCCGATGATCTGCTTCAACTTTGGCCGTACAGAAAAAGACGGTACTTATAGTGAAGGAACCAAAAATGGTATGATCGGTGTGATCATCCACGAAGTGGGACACAACTTTTTCCCGATGATCATCAACAGCGACGAACGTCAATGGAGCTGGATGGATGAAGGCCTGAATACCTTTGTAGAATACCTGGCTGAAGAATTATGGGATAATAAATTTCCCAGCCGCCGTGGTCCTGCTGCATACATCACTGACTACATGAAGCTGCCAAAAGAACAACTGGAGCCTATCATGACCAATAGTGAGAACATTGTTCAGTTTGGCCCTAACGCTTATTCAAAACCCGCAACCGGCTTAAACATTTTGAGAGAAACCATCATGGGCCGTGAGCTGTTTGATTACGCATTCAAAGAATATGCAAGAAGATGGGCTTTCAAACATCCTGAACCAGCTGATTTCTTCCGTACACTGGAAGATGCCAGCGGTGAAGACCTTGACTGGTTCTGGAGAGGCTGGTTCTACAGTACTGAAGTTTGTGATATTTCTTTAGATACGGTGAAACATGCCAAGCCTGACCTTAGTGCTGTGGCGCCAGAAACAAAAGAAACAGTGGTAACCCGCAGCGTGGAAAAACCTCAGGTTCCCACTTTTGATGATATTTCTAAAATCCGTAACAGGGAAGACAAGAATATCACTTTCCAGACAGATGCCGATACATCGCTCCGTGATTTCTACTGGAGATATGCAAGAGGAATTGAGCCTTATGACACAACCAAGTACAAAGTGACAATTCCCGGCAACAAACCCGAAGGACTTACTGCAGAAGAAAAAGAAAAGTATAGCAATAAAAATATGTATGAGCTTACTTTCAGCAACAAAGGCGGGCTGGTAATGCCAATCATTGTTGAATGGACTTATAAAGATGGTACAAAAGAAATTGACAGGATACCTGCACAGGTTTGGAGACTGAATGAAAACAAAGTGATCAAAACATTCATCAAGGATAAAGAAGTGGCCTCTGTAAAACTCGATCCATACAGGGAAACAGCAGACATCAATGAAAGTAATAACAGCTGGAACACCATTGCTGAGCCTTCCCGTTTCTCTATTTTCAAAGCCGGAATGGGCGGTGGCAGAAGAGGCGGCGGCGGACAAGGTGGTAACCCTATGCAAAAAGCACAGGAGAAGAAGGGATTTTAACGCTTTGTCATCCTGAGCTTGTCGAAGGATGTTTTATTAAATTTTTATGCAGGAGCATCCGCAAAACGGGTGCTTCTGTTTTTATATCTTTAATCAATGAAAAGATATTTTGTATTCTTTCTTGGTATTCTTGTTACTTATTCCAGCCTTGCCGCTACTGTTGACACAGTGAGTATTTACAGTGTCGCCATGAAAAAAGAATACAAATGTGTGGTGATAAAACCCACTGTGACACAAGATGAAAACACATCGTTTCCTGTTGTTTATTTACTGCATGGCCATAGCGGCTGGTATGCCAACTGGATTATCCGTGTACCCGAATTGAAAGAGTATGCAGATCAGTACAGGCTGATGATCGTTTGCCCTGATGGAGGATTTAACAGCTGGTATATGGACAGCCCTTTAGATTCCACTATAAAGTTTGAGACTTATATAAGTGAAGAAGTACCTGCCTACATAGAAAGTCATTACCCGGCTATAAAAGACCGAAAAGCAAGGGCTGTGACAGGCCTCAGCATGGGCGGGCATGGCGGGTTATTTCTAGCATTCCGTAATGCAGAAGTGTTTGGTGCCTGTGGCAGTATGAGCGGTGGTGTGGACCTGCGGCCTTTCCCAAAAAGCTGGCAGCTTTCCAGGCTGCTGGGCGATACTATTCAGCATGCTGATAACTGGAATAACTATTCAGCTATTAATGTTATTGAAAAAAAGCCCGCCGACTCATTAGCCGTCATCATTGATTGTGGTACAGAAGACTTCTTCTATGCGGTAAATAAAGCCTTGCATGAAAAAATGCTGAAGCTGAAAATCGCCCATGATTATATTGAACGTCCGGGCAAACATGACTGGAACTACTGGCGCAATGCAGTGAAGTATCAATTACTATACTTCAGAGAGTATTTTCAGAAAATGAATTTTGCCAAATAGAATTAGCTAGGGCTTAGGTAAATTTCCCGTACTGCCATCTCTTACTTTAATCTTCTTCTTTCCGGAGTTCTTCTTTTCGTAGTCCAGTATCACTTGTGGCTTTTGCGTGGTTTTAGCACCAGCTGTGTCGGATTTTTGTTTTCCCTGGCTGATGGCGATAGGCCTTATTTCGTCATCATTGAACATGGAGCCATCATCTGTTTGTAACTTATTCATCACATACACTTCAGTGGCTTCCACAGTTCCCTCTCTCGGATCGTAGTACAACCATTTACCGTGCTTCATAGCAACGCCGTCATTTTTCACTACTGCCATTGTCAATATTTTGGATGGGTCTTTCAGATCATACACCGGTACTGTATCATAAGCATTGGCCGGGTCAATTGCCCGCCAGCTTTCCTCTCTTACCAATCCCCCATTATAAGTGAAGTAATATTGCTTGCCGTGCAGTTTTCCCCAGCGATAGGTTTCTTCTGCTATTTTTACCCCGTTCTCCGCAAATTTTCTCCAAATTCCCTCCTTCAGGTCATTTTCAAAATAGCCTTCTTCTTCATAGCCCCGCTCACCTCTCAGTTCCGGCACTTTGATGGACCATGGCCCCTGCTTACGGTCTTTCATATCCACCCGGTTCAGCGTATCACCCTTTACACCAATTATATAGCTTTTCCACTGGCCGTAACCGCTGATGGAAATAAATAATACAAAGACAAGAAGTAAACGCATAGTTTAGTAAGTTTGAAAGAAGCTATCGTTGCTGCCATTAACCTTCTCCGCTTTAACGCCAAAACAACTGATTATGGTATCAAATCAACTTGAATATTTTCAGGTCAAAATTACCAACAGAAGACCTGAAAAAATTCATCAAAGATTACTCCTGGCAATTTCTTTTATCAATAATTCCAGGAGAAAATTAGGGCAAATTTGCCTCCTGCTTTTTGCATCGCTGCTAACTTTAACAAGCCTGTCGCAGGTAAAACCCACACCGGCCGGTGAACGAATGCAGTCCCTTGATCAACGACGCAAACTGGAGGCCCGTTCGTTGCTTAATGAAATAAGTTTCCGCAATATTGGCCCCACCATCATGAGTGGCCGTGTGGTTGACCTGGAGGTTAATCCAGATGACCCCACAGAATTCTATGTAGCCTATGCCACCGGAGGCCTTTGGCATACCACCAATAATGGTCAGAGTTTCACACCCATTATGGACAGCCTGGATATGTTATTTATCGGCGATATTGCTGTAAAATGGGAAACAAAAACGGTGAAAAAAGGAATTTCGGTTTCTGACCGTATTATCTGGGTAGGCACCGGTGAGGTAAACAGCAGCCGTTCCTCTTATGCAGGTGTAGGCGTATACAAAACCAGCAATAATGGCAAAGTATGGGAATATGCTGGCTTGCCCGAATCACATCATATTGGTAAGATACAGTTGCACCCGGCAAACCCGGATATAGCATGGGCAGCAGTACTTGGTCATTTATATTCTGCCAACCCGGAAAGAGGAGTTTACAAAACGACTGATGGCGGTAAGACATGGAAAAAAACCTTGTACATAGATGATAATACAGGTTGCGTAGAGTTAGAAATCAACCCTTCCAACCCAAATGAACTGTATGCCGGTATGTGGTACCGCACCCGCCGTGCCTGGAAATTTGAGGAAAGCGGAAAGACAAGTGGCATCTATAAGAGTACAGATGGAGGTGAAACATGGAAATTAGTATCAGGACCTGGTTCCGGTTTTGTAACAGGTGACAAGATCGGTCGTATTGGCCTGGCTGTTTATCCCAATAATCCAAACATCGTATGGGCGGTGGTTGACAATAACACCCTACTACCTGATACATCGAAGAAGGTGGATACGTTCTATAAAAAAACGGATTTTAATAATATCACGAAGGAACAATTTGCAGCATTAAAAACAAATCTCATAGATACTTTCCTTCGCAAGAATGGTTTTCCCCGTAGGTATAATGGCAAGATGGTAAAAGAAATGGTGGCCACTGATAAAATAAAGCCGACGGCCCTGTGGGATTACCTCGACAGTGACGATGGTTTTCAAAACAGCGGCATTGCCGGATGTGAAGTATATAAAAGTGAAGACGGTGGCGCCACCTGGAAAAAGACCAACCAGAAACCCATCAGCATCTTCAGTACCTACGGTTATTATTTCGCCAAGATTTATACTTCCCATTATAATCCTGATAAAGTTTTCATCCTTGGGTTTTATACTCAAATGTCAACTGACGGAGGTAAAACTTTTAAAACAATCGATAAAGGAAATGTTCATCCGGATCATCATGCGCTGTGGGTTAATCCCAAAAAAGACTCTCATCTCATCAATGGTAATGACGGTGGCTGCAATATAACTTACGATGACGGAGCCAACTGGTTCAAGGCCAACACACCATCTGTTGGCCAGTTCTATGCCATCACGGTGGATGATGCGAAGCCCTATAATGTGTATGGCGGCCTGCAGGATAATGGCAGCTGGTGGGGCCCGTCTACACACAAAGAAGATCCGGGATGGATTGACAACGGACAGTATGCTTACCGCGGTATCAATGGTGGTGATGGTATGCAGGCGCAGGTAGATACCAGGGATAATGCAACAGTTTATTCCGGTTCACAATTTGGAGTTTACGGCCGCTATAATAAAGAAAGAAGAGAAAGAGGAAAGTCAATCCGTCCGCAGCATGAACTGGGTGAAAAACCGTTGCGCTTCAACTGGCAGACGCCTATCTGGCTCAGCCGCCACAACCAGGATGTGTTGTATTATGGCAGCAACCGTTTCTACCGCTCACTCACCAAAGGCGATACGATGATCGCCATGAGCCCGGATATGACCAATGGAAAAGTAAGCGGCAATGTTCCTTACGGCACACTGACAACCATTCATGAATCACCGTTACGTTTCGGATTGATCTATACAGGCACGGATGATGGTAATATTCATCGCTCCAACGATGGTGGTTACACCTGGGAGCAATTGAATGCAAAACCCGTTGTTCAAACACAAACAAAGAAAACAAAAGCACCAGCGTCTCCCGATTCACGACTCATGACTAACAATCTCTGGGTCAGCCGTGTCACCGCATCACAACACAAAGAAGCAAGAGTGTACACATCGCTCAATGGTTATCGCTTCGATAATTTTGCTCCTTATCTCTATGTAAGTGAAGATTACGGGGCTAACTGGACGCAGATAGGAAAAGATCTGCCGCATGAACCTATCAACGTAGTGAAAGAAGATCCTAAAAACGACAGCATCATTTATGTGGGTACAGATGGTGGTTTATATGTGAGTTTTGACAGGGGCAACAGTTTCATGCTATGGAATGCCGGCATGCCAAAATCTGTTCCTGTTCATGATATTGCCATTCAGCAAAGAGATAATGAAATTGTATTGGGCACCCATGGCCGCAGCTTATATGTCAGCAAGCTGGATGATGTGCAGGCCCTGAAAAAAGATCCTGACTGGATGAAGAAAAAAGCCAAACCAAAGAAAGC
>CAZWIM010000029.1:31367-32719 GCA_964634265.1 uncultured Chitinophaga sp.
TAATACATCGGATCAATTCCTTTAGGTTCTTTATCTAATCCTTTGTCAATATTCTTCTGTGTGTCTTCAATAAATTTATCAATGAACGGGAATGACTTATTCATTCCTTTCACTTCTTTGAATTTTACCAACGCCTTTTTGTACCACTCTTTATCAAATAAACTCAATGCTTCTTCGTAAGCCAATGAAATATCACTCATGGCAGGTTTTATTTTTCCTTTCTCAATAAACTCTTTTACGATGGTGGTGGGTACAATAAAGTTCATGCCCTGTACTTCCTGCCCTCGTTGCTGGTCAATGCTGCCGAATGTGGCAAGACCGATCACTTCGCCCTGTTCATTCATTACCGGGCCGCCGCTGTTACCGTGAGTAATAGAAGCATCGGTCTGCAATACTTCCCAGCCATCTTTCATATTCTTCTTGGCACTGACAAGGCCTCTTGTCAATGTAGCTTCAGAAATTGATTCGTCTGATATCAGCGGATGGAATGTTGCCACCGCCGGATAACCGAGCACATATACCTGGTCTCCCACCCTCATTTCCTTATCATCACCAATGCGGATAGTGGGATACACATGGTTCTTTGTCATTTTAAGAATCGCTACATCCTTACCGGGAATGGAAGCGCCTTTGGTAACCAGCGTTGCCGGTATGGTCATGGGTACAATCTTTCCATTATCGCCGGACACACCAAATACTACACTATAATCAGTTTGTATGTTACCTACTTCCAGTGACTTGGAAAAATACCAGGTGTTGGCATCCACCAGTGCTTTCTTTTCTTCTTCACTCAGCTTGCGGCCCATTGTTTTCTCCACATCCGCCATATCATCTTTGATGATCTCTTCAAATGCCTGCTCGGCAAATGTCTGCTTGGTGCTTTCATCATTTTCATCCACCACATGGGCATTGGTGATGACATAACCATCCGGAGTTACAATAAAACCGGAGCCCACCATCGTGGTGTTCAATTCTTTTGATACTCTTTCCGTTCCCTGCATCAGGTATTTATCAATATCCCGGCAATAAGTCATGATGAATACATTCCAGAATACATCTTCTGAAAAACGGTTTTCCGCTTCTAATTGCTCACGGATCTGTACGGCGAGCTGGCCAACGGCCCCTTCATCCGTTACCGGCTGAATGGCGGTTACCGTTCCTTTGTAAGCAGCCTGTATCATCACTGTGCCGGGCTTGTTACGTTCGGCTATCTGGACAGGTGTCAGGTTTTTTTGGGCAAAAACAAGAAGAGATAAAAGCAAGAGGGGAAAAAGAAGAAACTTCTTCATAGCAGTTTGTTTATGGTTGACTAAAATTACTGTAGTCTGCTCAAACAACAATCACCTGAAAGT
>CAZWIM010000029.1:32819-39990 GCA_964634265.1 uncultured Chitinophaga sp.
CCGCTTACATGAGAGAGTTTGCGGAAATCTTCTCTTGCATGTACGTTGGAAATATGCACTTCCACCACCGGCGTTTTGATGGCAGCAATAGCATCACCAATGGCGACAGAAGTGTGAGTGTAACCACCGGGATTCAGGATGATACCATCATAATCAAAGCCGACCCGCTGCAGTTCGTTGATCAGTTCTCCTTCCACATTGCTTTGAAAATAGCTGGTCTCAATATTGGCGTATTTCTTTTTAAGGGAATCCAAAAACTGCTCAAAGGGCATATTGCCATAGATATCGGTTTCTCTTTTGCCGAGCAGGTTGAGATTGGGGCCGTTGATAATGGCGATTTTCATGCCCCTAATATAGCACACGAATTACACGAATGGAAACGAATTATATTTTACGAACAATAATTCGTGTAATTAGTGTGCATTAGTTTTAATCAGTGATATAAACTCATCAAACAAATACCTTGAATCATGCGGGCCGGGTGTGGCTTCCGGATGATACTGCACGGAGAAAGCAGGTTTGCCTTTTACCCTGATGCCTTCAATGCTCTGGTCGTTCAGGTTGACATGGGTGATCTCAATATGATCTGCTTTTTTCACTGCTTCGGGGTCTACACCAAAGCCGTGGTTTTGTGTGGTGATCTCTGAGCGGCCTGTTACCAGGTTCTTTACCGGGTGGTTGAGGCCGCGGTGACCGTGGTGCATTTTGAATGTGGGAATATCATTGGCCAGTGCCAGCAACTGGTGACCGAGACAGATGCCGAACAAGGGTTTTTCTTCTTTTAATATTTGCTTTACGGTACTGACGGCATAATCCATCGGGGCAGGATCGCCGGGGCCGTTGGAAATAAAATAACCATGCGGCTGAAACTGCTTTACTTCTTCAAATGGTGTTTTGGCAGGGAATACTTTTACATAGGCTCCCCTGTCGACCATGCACTGCAGGATATTTTTCTTTACCCCATAATCCATGACGGCGATGCGGATGGATGCATTCTTATCGCCGAGTTCGTAGGTCTTACTGGTGCTGACCTTGCTGGCCAGTTCCAGTCCGTCCATATTGGGTGTTTCGGCGAGTTTCTTTTTCAGTACTTCAATATCGGTGGTCTCGGAAGAGATGATGCAGTTCATCGCTCCTTTGGTGCGGACATGGGTTACCAATGCCCTTGTGTCCACGCCTTCGATGGAAACGATTTGGTTGGCTTTGAGATAATCATTGAGTGAACCGTTGGCCATTTTGCGGCTGTACTGGTCTTCGAGGTTGCGGCCGATAAGTCCGCTGATCTTTACGGAATCACTTTCCACATCCACATCCTTTACCCCATAGTTACCAATATGGGCACTGTTCATGATGAGTATCTGCCCGAAATAACTGGGATCGGTAAATACTTCCTGGTAGCCTGTCATACCGGTGTTGAAACATATCTCGCCGGTGGTGGTGCCAATGGCGCCGAATGCCTGTCCGTGATGAATGGTGCCGTCGGCTAATAATAATACTGCGGGGATGGGGGAATTGAGCATTAATTAGGTGAAGCTATTTTTTAAAAACAATCCCGATAGCTATCGGGAGGCAAAAGTAAGGCTGCGGAGGGATTTGGAGGGAGGTTTTTTGGAGTAATTATCAACAAGGACGAATAACTAAAACAGGTTATGGAAAATACCTGTAAATCTCTTTCCTGTGTAAAATACGAACCAACTCGGCTATATTATTTCCATAGTAAAAGCCAATACGATAATGTCCCATCCTGATGCGAAAAGCATTTTTAAAGCCTGTGAGTTTTTTACAGTTTTCCAGATCGGCGGGGTGGCCTGCTTTTTCCATCTGACTGATTATTGCAGCAAGTTGCCGCTGGAAGGGTGCAGGTAATTTATCCGCATCCTTTTCGAATGATCTGCGGACCTCAATGTTCATTTGGCTGATTTCAGCTTTTTAAGAAAGGATTTTTTTTCAGCGGCAGTAAGCAAGCGGCTTTTCCTGCCTTTTTCCATAGCCTTTAATATGGCAGCATCTTCTTCCTCTTCTGAGTAAAACCCGATAGACAATCCTTTCAATATTGTTTCCAGCACTTTAGCCTCTTTTTTGTTTTTTGGATTTACTATGTAAGTCATGTTGTAAAGATAATATTTTATTCAGGGGAATCAGGCGTTGAGAAAAATCGTCAATCCGGGCCTCTGAAATTTCATGCATTCACTGGGAGTTCTTTTCGGATGTTTCAAGAAAAGTCCGGTGAAGACAAGCATGGATTATGACCCGGCAGTAATGAGTTATGAGCGGACAAGCATGAATGATGGGCAGACAGTAATGAATTATGGGGCGGCAGTAACCGGTTATGGGAAGACAAGCATGGATTATGGCACGGCAGTAATGAGTTATGGGTTGGCAAGCATGAATTATGAGCAGACAGTAATGAATTATGGGACGGCAGTAACCAATTATGGGTGGACAAGCATGGATTATGACACGGCAGTAATGAGTTATGAGAGGACAAGCATGAATGATGGGCAGACAGTAATGAATTATGGGACGGCAGTAACCGGTTATGGGAAGACAAGCATGGATTATGACACGGCAGTAATGAGTTATGGGGCGGCAGTAACCGATTATGGGAGGACAAGCATGGATTATGACACGACAGTAATGAGCTATGGGTCTTCCGATAGCAATTAGTAGCGTTTCGATATGAGTTCGAGGGCTTTCGATGCCAGTCCGGGGCGTTCCGATATGAGTTCGGGGGCTTTCGATGCCAGTCCGAGGCGTTTCGATACCAGTTCGGGGACTTTCGATGCCAGTCCGAGGCGTTTCGATACGAGTTCGGTGGCTTTCGATACCAGTCCGAGGCGTTTCGATACCAGTTCGGGGGCTTTCGATGCAGTCCGAGGCGTTTCGATATGAGTTCGAAGGCTCTCGATGCCAGTCCGGAGCGTTTCGATATGAGTTAGGGGGTTTTCGAAATGAGCCCGAAACAGGTAGTAATGCCGGTAAGGTGATGATTTTGAATATTCTGCAACTTAATAACCTGTAGAAGCGATTTGGCCGGCTGCTATTCAGCATAGAAAAGAAGAATTGGAATGGTAAGCTACAACTTTGTATTTACGCCGTTACAATACAACAACCGAAGCTTTAAAACACTGGCTTTCAATGACTGTAATTTTTTAAATCTTAGTTAGGACGGCGTAAATTTATGTGTTGCCTGCCATTCTATTAAACGGTTCGACTGTTGACTTAGCCTTACTTTTAGTTGACATCTTTATTTTAAAGAAGACAATTTAAAATGTACCTATCTGAACTTTCTGCAAAATACAATGTGCCTATAAGGCATATAAAAGAGTTTTTTGATAAACACAATATACCTACTCTTTCCTATGCTCATATTGATTCTAAAGCCATAAAGCTTTTTGAAAAAAACCTCAATGGTATAAGGGAAAACATTTTAATTGAAAATCTACAAAAAGAAAAATTAGACGGACCCAAAATATTAGGAAGAATAGAACTGCCTTTTGGAAAACATAGAACCAAAACTCCCCTGACATATAGAAAAAGCCCAGGAAATAAATCAGAAGGATTTAGCTACCAAAGTAAAAGGGAGTTTAAACCACTTCTTTCTATTGGAAAGTTGTTGTTTTTCGATTACAGAAAGAACAAGTTTGGAATAATCAAGGAAATTAAGAACACAACAAACTTCGACCCGGCAAAAGTACATGTATATGAAAATGGTCTAAGTACCAGCCGTTCCTTATTTGATGGTGATATTGTGGCTTTTACATTAACAAAAGATCACAAAGGCTTTATTGCCACGAACCTTATAAAAATTTCTGAAGTCAAATTCCAAGAAATTGATCCATTCTTACCCTTTATATCAGCTAAAGACTTAGCAAATGTTGATGGCTTTCCTTCAGGTAGTTCATGGCAATCTCTTGATGATACTACGAAAAACAAAATGATCAAGTTCTTCTTAGGTAAGAAAGACTCCGATGCTTGGTACTATTTACTTAAGATTGCAAATGAGACTGATATTGATACCTATATCAATCAGCACAGAAATAGCCTTTCTGATTCTGAAAAAGTCGAGTATCTAAAAAGAGCTTTTTCAAAGAAGTTACTTGAGATAGCAGTTGCGGATTGGCAAACGAAAGAATCTAAAGAATTAATTGCGTTAGCAGATTTAGCTGAAAACAAAGTTGATAATTTACCCATGTCTGAAAATTTTTGGGGTTGCATTTCAGAAGCTGAATTCACTTTTGATGAAAATTGGAAATTATATTCAGCATTTAAGGATGTCAGGATTTTACAAAAGGCGCTGGATACAATCTCATTTCAACATTTCTCATCAGTCCCAAGACTCAAAACTGTCAGCGAAGTAATTCTTCAAAACGATTATTGGTGGCAGGTAGTAAAAACAAAATTCGAAGAAGATGTACGAAGTTTAGCAGCCAGTAGAGTAATTGAAATATATCATGATCTAAAACCATTCTCTCTTATATCAAATGACGAACAGTTAATAGAACTGCTTGAGGGGAAAACTTTAAGCGTTTATGAGCTGGAAAATTTGCTCACCTGTCTTACAACTGTTCCATCAAGGACCAGCCTGAAAAAATTGATATTATCAGTAGGAAGACATCTTAGCACTTGGAAATTAAACGAGTTAATTAAAACACATGCAGAACAAACCAATGTCGCTACCACATTGATAGACGGTTTTATGGAACTATATTCAGACGTTTATGAAATTGACGGCTTGATATCCACTATTAAATCAGCAGGAGGTACTGTTCTTTTAAATTATCTGATAACCAGTCACTGCAAAAAATTATCGATTGTTGATGCTGTCAAATTATTGAAGTTGGCGTATGAAGCAAATAATACAGAAGCTCAAAAAGTAGGTTTCGCCAATATCAAAATTGACTCTGAAAGCAAGTTGAATGATCTAATTGAGGAATTGAATACGCTGAAACTTTCAAAAGCTGTTTTAGATGCCAATAAGCCCTTAACAGCATTTATAACATTTATCAAGGCTGAAGGTGTGCCAGCAATTAGCCAAGACATTTACAGTTACATCAATTCTCATGCAGGAATAGCACAATGCTTTTTAATAAAAAATCTTATTTATAAAACTTATAAAAAGAAAATAACTTTTCAGCAGCTTACCAGTGTAATAAATTCTATTCAATGGACTGAAATTTCTGCAATACTGGTTCAAGCGTTCGTTACCGCTAATAATCATTCTGAAAAGTTTCTGTTGGAAACATTAAATGAAGTATTTAAAAATCATTTTCAGGTGCTACTTTCTAAAAACTTTACGCCTGACTCATTTCTCGAAACGTTCTCAATAAAAAATATAGTACCTCGGTGCAATGGAAGAAAACACTACGATGCTGAATTGTGGCGAGGTAATGGTAAAACGAGATGGTATTATGAAAGGTCTGTTACAATAAAAAACAAAGGAAATGTAGTTGACTATTGTGAGGGTCGACCATGGAAAAAAGAACCCTTGTGGAATAGGGCGACAAACCAACCTACAGCCGAACACTATGAATTTTATTGGTGTAGAGGTTCATACTGTGCTCAGAGGAATGACACTTTGGATTTAAATGAGCCTTTTTATAAATGGACAGTGATTGAAATCTCTACAATACTAAATATTACTCTTGAGAAACTTACAATTGTGGCTTTAACTGGTTGGATCAATAGGATGAATGAGATTGTTGAAAGATTATATTGTCGCTCTTGTAATGAAGTATTGAGACCTTACCCATTTCAGCCAAGGACATTAGGGATTTATGGTGTTCCAATGTTTCAATGCGTAAACGATCAATGTGAAATGCATAAGCAGCCTATTAGATTTACACATTGCCTTAACGGGAAATGTCATGAAATATTAGATAGCAGAGATTGTGAAAAATGTTGCGGCACCGGACTGATATGTAATCATTGCGGCACAAAGTGTCCGAGATGCGTGGGCTATGATGCAGGAGTGAAAGTACAACAAACTTGGTAAAAAAGACTTTTGCCTGAAAGACAAGCACGGCAGGCAACATTGCATTGGCGTATATGGCGGAGCGACGAATATATTCTGGGCTTTTTGTTCGCTACTCAGCTTCGGTTTTAGCAGACGAATAACGCCGAGCAATAGAATAAACAATGAGCTTTTGTATCTTTAATCAGCAGCGGCGCTGGGCAGACGGAACACAGAATGCCGCCACATCGCCAATGCTTCACGGTTATAGCTCATTTTAAAACGACAAAAACCATTTACAAATGAGTGACCAAGCAGAATTATTCAAAAAGTTTCGAGAAGCTGAAATGAAAGCGGGACAGAATATTAACCCAAAAGAGTTAATGTCTAAACAAGAAATTCACGGGTTGGGCATTGACATTATCGCAAAATACGCTAAACAGGAAGGCTTTGAAATTGTTGACGGCACGACTGACTTAAACCTAAACCCTCAACTTGTCCTGAAAAAAAACGGACAACTATATTTTGTAATAGTTAAAACCGGACCAGGTGACGGAACACATTTGATCTATGACAAAGACTTGGCTCTTAAAGTTTTTAATAATGCAAAACCTCACAATGCAAAAGTTCTTTTCGCAGGTGTTGGACTTTATTGCCTAGGTTATGGTTTTACACTTGTGAGAGACAAAGGATTCAAAGTGGACTTTAGGGGTTTTGAAGATGTAGAACTTGTATCGCTTAATCCAGAAGAGTGAGTTATTGGCATTTGACAACTACAAATGGATAAAATGAAACTTGGACGAAAACCAAAATCCAGAGACAGAAGTTGTTGATCTTGTAAAGAAATGGGTTATTCAAAATGAAAATTCCGATAATAATTAATGCAAATGTGTTCGGTTCTGACATGTTCAATCATTTCTGTGCCTTTTTTGGCAATAGAATATTGCACAAGTGGCGAAGACTTTCAAAATAATAAACCCAACAGACTACCGGTAACAGCAACGAAACAATAACAGGAGGCTTGGCTACAAAAAATTTTCATTCACTATTCATTAGTTGCTCAGGCTCGTTGAGGAAGTTCACTATTTCACTTACCTCTGTTTCCCAACAAGAATTTTTGCTTGATAACATCCTGCACCTGCACCCCGCTGATCTTGCTTTCGAGCCAGGAGATAACATCGAGGTACACAAAGGCACGGCTTTCCAGCGGGTTGCCTT
>CAZWIM010000030.1:0-23196 GCA_964634265.1 uncultured Chitinophaga sp.
TCCCCAAAGTCTTCGTCCCTTTCAGCAAACTTGTTTTTATCTACGTCAATAATCAATAACTGGCCTTCTTTATAATCGCCAATCCATTTATTGTAATATTCGTTTAGCTTTTTAAGGTAGTCAAGCCGGATATTCTCCTCGTATTCCCTGCCCCTTTTTTGTATCTGTCCTACCAGGGTGGGTACAGAAGCATTCAGGTAAATGAGCAGGTCCGGCGGTTGCACCAGTGTTTTTAAGGTCTGAAAGAAATGATAATAATTATCAAAGTCTCTTTTGCTCATCAGGCCCATTTCATGCAGGTTGGGTGCAAAGATGTTGGCATCTTCATAAATGGTACGGTCCTGTATCACGGTTTCCGTTCCCTTCTGTATTTCCACCAGCTGACGAAGGCGGCTGTTTAAGAAATATATCTGCAGGTTAAAGCTCCAGCGGGGCATATCCTCATAAAAATCCATGAGGTAAGGATTGTGATCTACATCCTCAAAATTGGGGATCCACTTATAATGCTTGCTTAGCATTTCTGTTAAGGTGGTCTTGCCAGCGCCGATATTGCCGGCTACTGCTATATGCTTTGGTTTCGATTTTGCTTTTGCCATAACAGGATAAATTCCAAAGAAAAAAATTCAAATTCCCCGAATCTGCGGAGGGTTCAAAGTAACCCCTTTTTTGGAATTTGAGATTTGTTATTCTGATTTTTTAAAAATAATTCAACCCCATAGCCTGGCGTACCAGTTCCATGGTGGCTTTAGCACTTGCCCTGGCCTTTTCGGCACCTTTTTCCATCACTTCTTTCAGGTATTTTTCATCGTTACGGATACTCTCTGCCTTTTGCCGGATGGGCGAAATAAAAGCTACCATATCTTCCGCCAGCTGCTTTTTCAAATCTCCGTACCGTACAGTACAATTATTATAATCTGCCTCAAATTTTTCCACCACATCAGCCGCACTTACCAGTTTCATCAGCAAAAAGATATTCTCGATATAATCCGGTTTCGGAGAATTGGGTTCTGTTGGCCCGCTGTCAGTTTTTGCTTTCATCACTTTTTTACGGATCAGGTCATCCTCATCCGACAAGTAAAGTGTTGCATACTGGTTCTCACTTTTGCTCATTTTACCGGCTCCGTCCAGGCTGGGTACTTTTATCAGTTCATCACCATAATTAAAGGCCACCGGCTCCGGGAATACCTCGCCATAACGGTGATTAAACCGGTTGGCAAAGTTTCTTGCCATTTCCAGGTGTTGCTCCTGGTCCTTACCTACCGGTACATATTTAGCCCTGTGCAAAATAATGTCTGCCGTTTGCAAAACCGGGTACGTTAGCAGTCCCGCATTCACATTATTCCGATGTAGTCTCACTTTGTCTTTAAAAGTCACGGTCTTCTCCAGTTCACCTTTATAAGCCAGCATATTCAGGTAGAGATAAAGCTCCGATGTTTCATACACATGGCTTTGGCAATATAAGGCCACTTTATCCGGATCGAGGCCGCAGGCAATATTTTCAGCCAGTACCCTGTGCACATTGGTTTTTAGCTCTTTGGTATCCGGGTGGGTGGTCAGCGAATGAAGGTCGGCCACCATGAAATAACATTCAAACTCTTCCTGCATCCGCACATAATTCCTTACTGCGCCAAAGTAATTACCCAGGTGTAAAAAACCGGTAGGGCGGATGCCGCTCATTACAATTTCTTTTGCCTTGCTCATAAGGCGGCGAAGATAAGAAAATGAGGATTGAGGTCTAAGTTCTGAATCTTTATGCAAGAGAAAAATACTGATACTAATACCTCTGACTTCTGACATCAGATTTCTGACCTCTGACTTCCGTTATCTTTGTAAAATGGAAGTAAATGATGCATTGGTTGACAAGCTGGCACATCTTTCCCGTTTGCATTTCAACAAGGAAGAAAAAGCGGAAATAAAAAAAGACCTGCAAAACATGATCGGTTTTGTAGAAAAGCTGAATGAACTTGATCTTGAAGGTGTAGAGCCAATGCTTTTTATGAGTGATGAAGTGAATGTTTTAAGAGAAGATGAAATAAAAGGATCAGTTAGCCGGGAAGAAGCCCTGAAAAATGCTCCATTGCATGACGAACAATTTTTTAAAGTACCTAAAGTGATACCCCCGGCCCCTAAAGGGGAGAAAAAAACTGCCAACTAATTTTTTTTTTCTTTCAATTGCCATATATGATCTCTGCTCAAATAAATACCTCAGATAATAATTCCCCTTCAGGGGTTAGGGGTATCATCCATCTTGAAAATATCCGCAAGAGCTACTTCATGGGCAAACATGAACTGGAAGTATTAAAAGGCCTATCCCTTGATATTTTTAATAATGAATATGTGGCCCTGATGGGACCTTCGGGTTCCGGCAAAAGCACTTTAATGAATATCATTGGCTGTCTTGATACACCAACGGCCGGAACATATATTCTGAACAACCATGATGTAAGCGAAATGCAGGATAATGCGTTGGCAGAGGTACGCAACAAAGAAATCGGGTTTGTATTTCAGCAATTCAATCTTTTGCCCCGATTAACAGCAGCGGAAAATGTAGCCCTGCCGCTGGTATATGCCGGCATGGGTAAAAAGCAACGGACGGAGAAAGCGATGCATGTATTGGATTTGGTGAACCTGACCGACCGCAGCCACCACCGGCCCAACGAATTATCCGGCGGTCAATGCCAGCGGGTGGCCATTGCCCGGGCACTGGTAAATGATCCTGCCATCATACTGGCTGATGAGCCTACCGGCAACCTGGATACAAAAACCTCTTATGAGATCATGGAGATATTCGACCAGATATTCAATAATGGTAATACGATTGTAATTGTTACACATGAAGAAGATATTGCCAATCATGCCCGCCGGATAGTGAGGCTTAGAGACGGGTTGATTGAAAGTGACAGGAAAAACGAAAAAGTGATTGTGCATCATTAGAAAATGTTTACCCATTTCCGAACCCTGACCGGAAATTTTTGTTACTTCAGGCATCTTTCAAACAAACATGGCATTAAAGATCTATACGAAAACAGGCGATAAAGGCACCACTTCATTGATTGGGGGTACCAAAGTACCCAAGTCACATATGCGCATAGAAGCCTATGGCACTATTGATGAGCTGAATTCTTACCTTGGTTTGTGCTTTGATCTGTTGACGGATGAACAAAGCAAAAAGATCATTCATGAAGTGCAGGACAGGTTGTTTACCATTGGTTCTTCTCTTGCCTGCGATCCGATCAAAGAACCTAAAATGAGATTGCCGGATCTGAAAGAAGAAGATGTGCAACTGCTCGAAAAAGAAATTGACCGGATTGACAGCGTAGTACCGCCCATGCAAAATTTCATATTGCCCGGAGGTCATCCTACCATTTCACATTTGCATATTGCCCGCTGTATTTGCCGCAGGGCCGAAAGGTGTTGTGTAAGATTAGAATTAGAAAGTCTCGAAGTGGACGAAATCATATTGAAATACCTGAACAGGCTCAGTGATTATTTATTTGTTTTAAGCCGTTATACCGGTCACTTGCTCAATGTACCTGAAATACCGTGGAAGCCCCGGTTGTAACAAGCATGTCTATCAGGCTACAGACTTTTCTACGATCTTACCATCTTTCATATACAAAATTCTGTCACTTAATTTGGCCAGTTCTTCGTTGTGGGTAACTATCAGGAATGTCTGGTTGAACTTTTCCCGGAGGTCAAAAAACAATTGGTGTAATTCCCGGGCATTTGCTGAATCAAGATTACCCGTAGGTTCGTCTGCAAAAACAATATCTGGCTTATTGATCAATGCCCTGGCTACGGCCACCCGCTGTTGCTCACCACCACTCATTTCCCCGGGCTTATTTTGCATGCGGTGCGAAAGCCCAAGCAGGTTAAGCAGATCTTTTGCCCTTTCTTCTACTTCTTTTTTCTTTTTGCCGGCCAGCCATCCGGGAATACATACGTTTTCAAGAGCAGTAAATTCAGGCAACAGGTGATGAAACTGAAAAACAAAACCAATGTGTTTATTCCTGAAATCGGCCAGTTTATTACCTGTTAGTGAAGAAAGACTGGTATTATTCATACTAACTGACCCCTGGTCTGCTTTATCTAATGTTCCCAAAATATGTAACAAAGTGCTTTTCCCCGATCCGGAAGGCCCAACGATAGAAACCACCTCCCCTTTGCTCACATTTACATCAACCCCCTTCAGTACTTCCACCGTTCCGAACCGTTTAAATATATTTTTTCCTGTAATCATGCAGCTTCTGTAACTAATAATTTATCCAAATATCCAGAAAACAAAGCAGTGGCAAAAACTGTATTTAGTCAGCACGGTGTTTTTTTAAGAAATCCTTCAAAAAGCCGTGAACAACTAAGGATTTGGAAAATTCGTTAATACAACTACTTTTGCGAAAAATTAAGGGGGTGGTACCCCGAAGCAGAAGAAACGAAAACCTTATTCGCCAATTAAAACCCTGAGAAGATGTTTTGGACTTTAGAATTAGCCTCGTACCTCGAAGATGCACCCTGGCCAGCTACTAAAGATGAGCTGATAGATTATGCTATTCGCAGCGGCGCCCCTATTGAAGTAGTAGAAAACCTGCAGGAACTGGAAGACGAAGGCGATGTGTATGAAACCATCGAGGACATCTGGCCGGACTATCCTACCCAGGATGACTTTCTTTTCAATGAAGATGAATACTGACCCCGGATTAATCTGATTTAAATTATTTTAAATGAGAAAGCCGCTGATATCAGCGGCTTTCTCATTTATTTATTGGTTAAGGTTAATCAACCTTCCATTTTTTCAATCACTCCGGCGGTTACCCCTGTAAAACTAAACCCACCATCGTGGAAGAGGTTCTGCATTGTCACATATTTTGTCAGGTCACTGAACAGGGTAACACAATAATTGGCGCAATCTTCAGCAGTAGCATTACCCAAGGGGCTCATCGCTTCTGCATAGTTGATAAACCCGTCAAAACCCTTTACACCGCTGCCGGCTGTTGTTCGGGTTGGCGATTGTGAAACTGTATTTACCCTGACTTTCTTTTTGGCTCCGTAATGGTAACCAAAGCTCCTGGTTACACTTTCCAGCAAAGCTTTGGCATCAGCCATTTCATTATAGTCAGGAAATACCCGTTGAGCTGCGATATAAGTAAGTGCCACCACACTACCCCACTCATTCAATGCATCAAGGTCCCAGGCAGTACGCAACACCCGGTGAAGGCTCATAGCAGAAATATCCAGTGTTTTCTGGTTCCACTCATAATTCATTTCTGTATAGTGCTTGCCTTTGCGCACATTCAGGCTCATGCCGATAGAGTGCAGTACAAAGTCAATTTTGCCACCAAAATGTTCAATTGATTTTTCAAACAGGTTCTTCAGGTCGTCCATATTGGTAACATCAGCGCCAATTACGGGTGCATTACCACAGGTTTCAGCCAGTTTATTGATTTCACCCATCCGAAGGGCAACGGGTGCATTGGTCAATACGATTTGTGCACCTTCCTCGTAGCAGCGTAATGCTGTTTTCCAGGCAATTGATTTTTCATCCAAGGCGCCGAAGATGATACCTTTTTTCCCTTTCAGTAAGTTATTAGCCATATCGGTTGATTTTGTGCGGTAAAAATAGGAACTTCTTTTCAAGCCCCGGGAAACATAAGCCTGATAACAAAAACCAGCAGAAAAGTATAACCAAATATGAGAATGAAGATAACAACCAGGTAAAGGAAAAACCTTTGCAAAGATTCCTTAGGCCTCATCACCCGTTGCAGGTATTTATAAACCATGTAAACAGGGAACAATGAAAGCAGAATTAATCCGAGTATGATAAGCCCCTTTATTTTCAATATCAAAGTTTGGAGTACAAATAAACGGGATACAGCCCAAAAAGCACTTCCCCCCTTTCCTTTATCTTCGCAGCACTAAAAAGAAGCTACCGGATATGACGATCTCTTATAAATGGCTGAGTGAATATTTACCCGTAACCGTTGACCCTGATAGACTAAGCCGCATCCTTACTTCCATAGGATTAGAAGTGGAAAGTATGCATACCTACGAAGAGGTAAAAGGAGGCTTGAAAGGATTAGTGATTGGTGAAGTACTGAGTGCAGAAAAACACCCTAACGCTGATAAACTAACGCTGACAAAAGTGAATATCGGCTCCGGCGAGCCTTTACAGATTGTTTGCGGCGCACCAAACGTAGCAGCAGGACAGAAAGTAGTGGTAGCTCCGGTGGGTACAACTATCTATCCCGCTTCGGGTGATCCGCTGACCATGAAAGTGGCTAAGATCAGAAGTGTGGAAAGCTATGGAATGATATGTGCCGAAGATGAAATCGGCTTGGGTATATCTCATGCGGGCATCATGGTGCTGCCCGAAGATGCCAGGGTTGGCCTTCCCGCTGCCGATTATTTTCAACCATTTGAAGATGTTGTTTATGAGATAGGCCTTACTCCCAACCGTATGGATGCCATGAGCCATTGGGGAGTGGCAAGAGATGTTTGTGCTTATCTTTCACATCACGATAAAAAGGACATAAAACCAAAACTTCCCAACAGCAATAATTTTAAAGTTGACAATACCTCCTTTATAATAGATGTGAAGGTAGAAAGTCAGTCAGCCTGTCCCCGGTATTCCGGAATAAGTATTGATAATATAACCATCAAAGAGTCGCCCAAATGGCTGCAACAGAAACTGAAAGCCATTGGTCAGCGGCCAATCAACAATATTGTCGATATCACCAACTTCATACAGCATGAAACAGGGCAGCCGCTCCATGCTTTTGATGCAGATGCTATCGGCGGCAGAAAAGTAATTGTGAAATTCCTTCCCGAAGGGAACAAGTTTGTTACACTTGATGAAAAGGAAAGAAAACTGAGCAGTGAAGACCTGATGATCTGTGATGAAAAAGAAGGAATGTGTATTGCCGGTGTATTTGGCGGATTGCACAGTGGTGTTACAGAAAAAACAAAAAACATTTTCCTGGAAAGTGCCTGCTTCGACAGTATTACCATCCGTAAAACTTCGTTCCGGCATGGACTACGTACGGATGCGGCCAGCCGTTTTGAAAAAGGAACAGACATTTCAGCAACCGTGAATGTGCTGAAACGGGCTGCTATACTGATCAAAGAAGTATGTGGTGGCGAAATATCATCAGATATTGTAGACGTTTACCCGGCAAAAAAAGAAAAAACCGAGGTAGCCGTAAAATGGCATTATATCAAAAAATTAAGCGGGAAGAATTATCACCCTGATGCCGTTAAAGATATTTTAGTCAGCCTTGGATTTGAAATTATCAAAGAAAGTGTGGACGAACTCAGGGTCGCCGTTCCTTATCACAAACCGGATATTAGTCTTCCTGCCGACATTGTTGAAGAAATCGTTCGGATTGATGGTCTTGACAATATTGAAATCCCCGAAGCAATTACCATAACTCCTGCTGTGGAAGAAAACTATTCCAGGGAAGTTTACAGGGAAAAAATTGCGAATTATCTTGTCGGTCTTGGGTTCAACGAAATGATGACCAACTCTATCACCAATGCTGCTTATTATGCAGAAGAGGAACAGCAAAGCATGGTGAAGATGCTGAATAGCCTGAGTGCCGAATTAAATATTTTACGGAATTCACTGTTTGAAACGGCGTTGGAAGTGGTAGCTCATAACCTGAACTATAAAAATAATTCATTGCGCCTGTTTGAATTTGGAAAAGCTTACAGCACTTCTGGTTCTGGCAAGTACACTGAAAATGAACAGCTATGTGTTGTAATTTCCGGCAATAAGAATGAAGCTCATTGGAAACAAAAAGCAAGCAGCTCAGATTTTTATTTATTAAAGGGTGTCATTGAGTCTGTCCTGAAAGCATTGGGCTCGGAGGCGGATGCTGTTGAAACAATGCAGGTTGACAAACTTAATAATCACATTGTTTATAAAAGAAACGGTAAGATGATTGCTGGTGCCGGTGAAGTGAAAAAGGCTGTTCTTGATAAATTTGGTATAAAGCAAGCTGTATTTTTCGGGGGATTAAACTGGACGCTCCTGTCTGAAATGGCCGCAGGGCAAACAAAAGCCGTAAAAGAACTTCCGAAGTACCCTTCAGTAGAAAGGGACCTGGCGATGATCGTTTCCAAAGAGCTGCCATGG
This sequence comes from uncultured Chitinophaga sp., assembly GCA_964634265.1. GTDB lineage: Bacteria > Bacteroidota > Bacteroidia > Chitinophagales > Chitinophagaceae > JJ008. Next base: position 8,129 of record CAZWIM010000030.1, read on the forward strand.
GATAGTGTAGAGAAGGCCGTGCAAAAAATAAAGCTGAATAAACTGCAGGACATCCGGCTGTTTGATATATTCGAAAGCGAAAAGCTGGGTATCAATAAGAAATCAATTGCCGTTAATTTCACTTTCTTAGATGAAGAAAAAACGCTGACAGATAAGGAAATTGATGGCTGGATGAATAAAATTATGACCACTCTTGAAAAAGACCTGCAGGCCGAAATAAGAAAATGATTACAACCGAGCAACACCTCAAAAGTATTCAGGATAAGCTTCAGCAATTGCTGAAGAATTATACTGCTATGCAAAAAGAGAATGTAAAGCTCAAAGAAGAACTGGCAGACGCACAGCAAAAAGCCACTGCTCAACAAAAAGTAGCTGATGAACTAAAACAGCAGGTCAGCATACTTAAACTCAGCAGCGGCGAAATGAATGAAGCAGAAAAGAAAGAGTTTGAAAAACGCATAAATGGCTACCTGAAAGAAATCGACCGCTGCATCGCATTACTGGAAAATAATTAGATTCTTTTGACGAGGTTCAGCATCATCTCATCTTCTCCATGAGAAAGCTCCAGCGTATAGCGGCCGTAAGGAAGGTCATTTAAGCCTTCCCAGGTTAGTTCTTCTTTATCAGTATTGATTTCCCTTTCGAGGGTTCTGCATATGATACCACAATCATCCCTTAAAACGCCGCGAAGGCATTCTCCTTTTGGTGCATCAAGTTGCAACTGCAATGCATCAATAAAAACAGATGATTTAACTTTAACAAACATCGCAAACGATTAAGCCGTTTCCGCGGGACTTCCTTAACCATGTTTTCAGAGAGTATGACAGATCAGAAAGGGATGCCGAATATAGAAAACTAATTTTGAAAATAACAGTATTATGAATGAATTAATTGCAATTTCTGCCCTGATTGGCGACCGTACTTACCGGATCAAGATCAACCCCGCGGATGAGGAAGTAGTCAGAAAGACCCTAAAAGTTATTAATGAGAAAATACTGGAGTTTAAAACTCATTTTGCAGGGAAGGATATGCAGGATTATATAGCCATGGTGCTGATTTGGTATGCTACTGAACAGCATAGCAATGCGGCTGCCCAGGTTAGTAACGAAAATCTTTCAGAAAAGCTGCTTGCTATTGAGAAAATGATAGACATACAGCTAAACGAAAAGTAAAAAACCGGCAATACCTGTTTTTTATACTGATTAAAATCCTTTCTTTCCTTCTATAGCTTCACCAAGTTTTTGATCCAGTTCCTCACCTCTGAGGTTTTTGGCAATTATTTTACCCTCCGGATCAATCAGCAGGTTTTGTGGTATAGCATTGATTCCGTATTGTTTTGCCACCTCGTTATCCCAGAATTTCAGGTCGCTCAGTTGTGTCCACTCCAGCTTATCTTCATGGATTGCTTTCATCCATCTCTCCTTCTGACCCGGACGATCCAATGAAACACCTATAATATGAAAATTTCTATCCTTATACTTATGAAACACTTTCACCACATTGGGATTTTCAGCCCGGCAGGGACCACACCAGCTTGCCCAGAAGTCAACCAGAACATATCGGCCTTTAAATGAAGAAAGGGAAACCGGGTTGTCCAATGTATCATTTTGTGTAAAATCCATCGCCATCCTGCCTATACCGGTTTTCTTCGCTATCTCAATCTTTTCTTTGAACTCGCCGGCCGAAGGATAATTCTTGTTTTCGCTGGAAAGTGAATTATAAAGCGGCTCTACTTTATCCGCATTTATATCCCAGCCGGCATATTGCTGCAGTGCATATAATGCAATTGGAGAGTTGGGGTTATTCCTTACATATTCACCATATACTTTTTCATTTTTTTCAGCATCTATGGCATCAATCTCTGCTTCCACCTTTGACTGATTCTCCTTGTCTTTGGCCTTTCCATATTCGTTGTACTTTTCAAGTAAAGGCTGCATTTTTTCCTGGTAGGGTTTCGACAGGGCATTCAGTTTAGCAAACTCAGCATGTGCCGGAGACCCCTTAACCTGTATATTACTAAATGAATCAACAGAGGTGACCTTTATTTTTCCCGGCTGAAGAAATACAGATACCATGTCCCTTGCATTTACAACAGTTACTTTTTTACCATCTGGCCCCAGGGCATATTTAACCCTCAACCTAGCCTGAACCGGCTCACCAATTTTGCCAGAAAATTCAAATTTTCCGCCTTTTACCCGAACACTATCCGTTTTCCATTCTCCTCCGGTCCGGTATTGCAAGAAGACCCAATCCGCCCCATAAGCAAGGTTTTTGGCACTTCCGCTTAATTTGAACGATTTCATTTTTTCCTGTGCTGTGGTAAAAAAGGGAAGAAAGAATAGTGCGAATACAAGTTTTTTCATCTGAGAATCCTTTTTGTGCTGCAACATTACAAAAAACCCAGGCCCTAATACCGTTAAAAAATGCCAATCCTGTCATTTTTGTATGAGTGGCAGATATTAAGCCGGCAATTTCTGACATAAGCCCCCGTTTTGTATCTTCGCTAATTACATACTATTTACAGTATGAATTTTTTATTAACAGAAAGCATTGTGCTACAATTAAACAGAAACATTCATGGATCCGAATATACTTTCCGTCATCATTGGCGTTGCCGCCCTTGTAGTGGGCCTCATAGTGGGTAAGTTCATTTTTGCAAAGAATACCCGTAAACAAGTTGAAGAAGCTGAATTACAAGCCCAGACAATCCTTAAAGAAGCCGAATTAAGAGCAGAAACCGTAAGAAAAGAAAAGGAACTGGAAGCTAAAGAACGTTTTGTGCAGATGAAGTCTGCCCATGACAAAGAGGTTTTTGAAAAAAACAAAAAGATCAACGATACGGAGAACCGTATCCGTCAAAAAGAGCAATCCATCAATCAAAAGGAAGCCAATCTTGAGAAGCAGGTAAAGGAAAATGAGGCTATTAAAGAAAACCTGAACCGGCAGATAGAACTGGTAAATATTAAACGAACCGAACTGGAAAAACACCAGGAGGAGCATATTCGCCGGTTGGAAAAGATTGCTAACCTCTCAGCTGAGGAGGCAAAGACGCAATTAATAGAAAGCCTGAAGCATGAGGCCCAGACACAGGCACTTGCTTTACAACAGGAAATCATAGATGAAGCCAAGCAAAAGGCCAACAAAGAAGCAAGAAAGATCATTATCCAGACTATACAACGTACAGCTGCTGAGCAGGCTATAGAAAACTCAATTACTGTTTTCAACCTGGAAAGTGATGAGATTAAAGGACAGATCATCGGTCGTGAAGGCCGGAATATCCGGGCTATTGAAGCTGCTACCGGTGTTGACCTGATTGTTGATGACACTCCTGAAGCCATCTTGTTATCAAGTTTCGACCCGCTTCGCCGGGAAATTGCCCGTCTGAGTTTGCAGCGATTGGTTGCTGATGGACGTATTCACCCTGCCCGCATAGAAGAAATTGTTGAGAAGACACGGAAGCAAATTGAAGAGCAGGTAATGGAGATCGGTGAAAGAACTGTAATAGAATTAGGCATTCATGGCCTCCATAAAGAACTTGTGAGAATGGTGGGAAGGATGCGATTCCGTTCTTCATATGGTCAAAACCTGCTTATGCACAGCCGGGAAACAGCCAACCTTTGTGCTACAATGGCTGCCGAACTGGGGCTAAACCCCAAACTGGCTAAAAGAGCAGGCCTGCTCCATGATATTGGTAAAGTACCAGATGAAGAAAGTGAACTGAGCCATGCCTTACTGGGAGCTAAACTGGCTGAGAAATATGGAGAAAACCCTGCTGTGGTGAATGCTATAGCTGCACACCATGACGAGGTAGAAATGCAATATGTTATTTCACCCATAGTACAGGCTTGTGATGCTATAAGTGGTGCGAGACCGGGTGCCAGAAGAGAAATCATGCAGCAGTACCTGCAGCGCATAAAAGACCTTGAAAACCTGGCTATGAGCTACAATGGAGTGGAAAAAGCCTATGCCATCCAGGCTGGCCGTGAACTGAGGGTTATTGTTGAAGCTGATAAAGTAACCGACCAGGATTCTGATAAGCTCTCATTTGAGATAGCCCAAAAAATTCAGACGGAAATGACCTTCCCGGGCCAGATTAAGGTGACGGTAATCAGGGAGAAAAGGGCAGTAAATGTGGCGAGATAAAAGTTTGAGATCTAGGGTTTAAAGATCAAGGTGGCTACCTGGTTAACCAGAATGTTTAAAGGAATGAAAAAACATTCAACTTTAGACTTTCAACTTTAAACTGTTTCCCTTACCTTTGCCCTCCCTAAAAATCAGGATTATGAACGCTATTGCATACATACACGAACAACTGACCGGAAAGAAAGAGTTTCCTGCCTTCAAACCCGGTGATAATGTGACTGTTAACTACAAGATCATTGAAGGTAATAAAGAAAGGATCCAGTCATTCAAAGGTGATGTGATCAAGAAACAAGGTCAGGGTGCTACTGCCAGCTTTTCTGTTCGTAAGATATCTGACGGAGTAGGCGTAGAAAGGGTATTCCCTTATTTTTCTCCTAACATTGATTCCATTGTTGTAAACAAAACTGGTCATGTGCGCCGTGCCAAGCTGTTTTACCAGCGCAGCCGTTCCGGAAAGAGTGCAAGGATTCGTGAAAAACGTATGGTTACTGAATCTGCAGAATAGTTTCGTTTTAAATTAACTGTAAAGCCCTTCCTGCCGGAAGGGCTTTATTTTTTTTAACTACAAGTTCTTGCGGCTTTATTTTAAGTACTTATTATCTTTACCGCTCAATTTATCTTATTATGATGCAACCTGTATTACTGGGTGTACTGGGAACAAACGAGATCATTATTATTCTCATCATTGTCCTGTTGTTGTTTGGAGGAAAGAAAATCCCCGAACTGATGCGTGGTCTTGGAAAAGGTGTTCGTGAATTCAATGACGCCAAAAGCAATGTGAAGAAAGAGATTGAGGAAAGTGCCAGCGATATCAAGAATTCACCCAACAACTGATTTTTATTTTTTTCTTCTATCTGATCACCAAAAAAGCAACCGCTTTTGTTTGAATACTCTTCCATTGAGCAATACCATGCCCAACTTGAAGATGGAAGTGTAAGTTGCTTGCAGGCTGTTGAGTATTACCTCAGCCGTATCGCCGACACTCAGCATCTCAATGCTTTTGTACATGTTTACCAGGAAGAAGCGCTGCAAAAGGCAAAGGAGCTCGATGATAACCGAAAAAAAGGATATCCAGCCGGAAAATTACATGGAGTTGTTATCGGCCTAAAGGATGTGATCTGCTACAAAGATCATCCCGTCACCGCTGCATCTGGAATACTAAAAGATTTTACTTCTATTTATTCCGCTACTGCCGTAGAGCGATTAATTAAGGAAGAAGCCATAATCATTGGTAACCTGAATTGTGATGAATTTGCCATGGGAAGTACCAACGAAAATTCTGTCTATGGCAAAGTGCTTAATCCACTGGATGAAACCCGGGTTCCGGGCGGATCTTCAGGAGGTTCTGCTGTTGCTGTGCAAGCTGGTTTATGCATGGCTTCCTTAGGAAGCGATACAGGTGGATCCGTGAGGCAACCGGCAGACTTCTGCGGGATTATTGGCCTAAAGCCTACCTACGGCAGAATTTCAAGGTATGGTTTAATTGCTTATGCCTCTTCGTTCGATCAGATTGGCATTTTCGGAAACAATCTCGAAGATGTGGCCTTGCTACTGGAAGTTATGGCCGGCCCTGATGAATTTGACAGCACAGTTTCTTTAAAGGAAGTACCTGCTTACTCACAACTCCTCGACACCGGTAAAAAATTTCGTTTTGCATACTTCAAAGAAGCATTAGATCATCCTGGAATTGACCCCGAGATAAGCAAGGCTATTGCGGCCAAAATAGAAGCTTTGAAAGAACAGGGGCATTTTGCTGAGCAGGTTGAATTTGACTTACTCGATTATATTGTCCCGGCCTATTACGTTTTAACTACAGCAGAAGCTTCCTCCAACCTCTCAAGGTATGATGGAGTTAAGTTTGGATTTCGTCCGGATAAACCTGGTCTTGAGCTAAATGAGTTTTACAAACAGACAAGGTCCGCTGGTTTTGGCAAAGAAGTTAAAAGGCGGATCATGCTGGGAACATTTGTACTAAGTGCCGGTTATTATGATGCCTACTTTACCAGGGCTCAAAAAGTAAGGAAATTATTAACAGATAAGATTCAGTTGATTTTCAAAGACTTCGACTTTATTTTGCTTCCTACGTCACCTGTAACCGCTTTTAAGGCAGGTGAAAAAATGGATGACCCTATAGCCATGTACCTGGCTGATATCTATACAGTTATGGCAAATCTGGTTGGAGTTCCCGCCATTTCTCTCCCACTTTTTAAACATAGTAACGGAATGCCGTTCGGACTACAGGTAATGGCAAACCGCTTTGATGAAGTATCTTTGCTGCAGGTTTCAAACAGGCTCTTACAGGAATAGACCTGTAAAGCATTGAAAATCTGTTGTCTTGAGAAAAATTATAACTATAACAATTACCGGGTTCACCGGATTTTTGCTGATACAGGCAGCAAAGGCTACCGGCATTCCTCAAAACCAGCTTTATAAAAGGCAGGTTATAGTTGATACTACTATAAGTGACTCAGCACAGTTGAACAGTACTATAATAAACGACCCAAAACTTGGATTTAAGAACTTATTCAGTACGGCAGTTACCGGCGATGGAGTGAATGGTGCAAGGCTAAATCCGATGGCCATCAGCTTTGTCCAAAATTATATTGCCAGGAATAGTAAAGGCTTTACAGCCATGAAGGAATGGGCTAAGCCATATTTTGATATGATGGATAATGTGCTGACTCAGCATGGACTTCCAAAAGAACTAAAATATATTGCTGTTATCGAATCCGGCCTCAAGTTTAATGCTATTTCTTGGGCAGGCGCCTGTGGCCCCTGGGCTTTTATGCCGGCTGCTGCCCGCCAATACGGACTGGATATTACCCGAGGTCGTGACGAACGTCTTGATTATTACAAAAGCACCCATGCAGCAGCGAGGTTGTTGACTGACCTGTATGCTAAATACGGTGACTGGCTGCTGGTAATAGCAGCTTATAATGGCGGCCCTGGTAATGTAGATAAAGCCATTCGCCGTGCCGGGGGTAGCAAAGACTTCTGGACACTTCAGTATTACCTTCCCAATGAATCTATGAACCATGTAAAAAAATTCATAGGTACTCACTACATATTTGAAGGAGAAGGGGGCATTACCACAGTCACTAAAAATGAGATGAAAGATCTCATTTATGAAGCTTCAGCCCGTTTAAAAGAAGAAGAAATAAATACATCAACAGCCTACAATATTACAGGCAGGTTTAGCGCTGCTGTTATTATGAAATATGTAAATATTGATAAACCCACTTTCGACAGGTACAACCCGGGTTTTGACAACAAGATAGCAGTGGACGGGAAATATGAGCTTCGTCTGCCTACACAAATGATGAACATTTTTGTAGCAAAACGCTACCAGATACTGGATGAAAGTATTCAATTGCTGCTTAAGCCTGCCGATAATGCCTCCCGCTAGTTTTCTTCCAGAACCTTTTTGATTGCCTCAGCTTTCAGCAAACACTCTTCCCATTCTTGTTCGGCATCACTGTAAAAAGTAATACCCGAACCTGCCTGGAAAGAAAGATACTTTGATGTTTGATTGTACATGATGCTCCGGATCACCACATTGAAGTCAAAATCGCCTTCCGGGGTTATATATCCTAAAGCCCCCGAAAAGATTCCCCGTTTAGTTTGCTCATACTGCTCTATCAATTCCATCACTCTTTTTTTAGGAGCGCCGGTCATTGAGCCCATGGGAAATGCAGCCCTTATTATTTCTTCAAAACTTATGTGGGGCTTTAATTCGCCGCTGACCGTTGATATCATCTGGTGTACTTGCGGAAAAGAATAAATGCCAAACAGTTCATCAACTTTTACAGTTCCCTCCCGGCAAACTTTTGCCAGGTCATTCCTTACCAGGTCCACCACCATCACATTCTCAGATCGGTCTTTCATGCTATTATGCAATGATTGCTTGTTAAGCTCATCCGTAAACACATTATCAATGGCTCTGCGGGATGTACCCTTTATTGGCTGGGAGATTACAGAATTGCCATTTCTTTTAAGAAACCGTTCAGGGCTTGCACAAATAAGCCATTTATCATGTACCCGGTATAAAGCAGAAAAAGGGTTAGGTGATGCATGCGAAAGTCTTTTGTAAACATGCAAAGGGTCGATCGTTGCCCCTTCTGTGAAAAACTCCTGGCAATAATTCACCTCATAACAATCACCTCTTGCAATGTGCTTCTGCAACTTGCGAACATAATCTACATACTGCTCTTTTGTAATCCTATTTTTTACCTGGAAAGAGCCAGTTACCGGCAAAGAATTATGTACAGCTTTTTCTACCTGTTCAAATACGGCTTCAGCATCGTCTGCTTCAATACATATTTCATTAACAGACAGACGAATAATAATTTCCGGCTCGAAAAAAAAGAGGTCTGAAAAATCAACTTTGTCAACATGAGCAGACGTAAGATTTTCAATTTCATTTTTAAGGTCGTACGAAAGATGGCCAAACAGCCAGCTCGTTCTTTTTTCCATGAACTGCAGCAGCTCATCTAAAGCTGAACCGGAATTTGAACTAATCATCCTCTTTTGGCCAGCGGCAAGCAAACATTCAACACTGTGCGGTGCAATCTGATACTGGTGGTTATCCAAAAAACAAAAAGTGCCGAACTGGTTTGCCCAGTTCAACACTTTTTCTTTTGTCGCCTCAAAATCGTTTACACGAAATGTGCAGTTAGTTGAGGTTTTATTTTTCAAAACAATGGGTTGCCCCGCAAAGCGGCAGATTAATAATCGTCATCCTCATCATCGTCAAAATCCTTATCACCAAACATATCTTTAAATTCATCATCTATTTTGAAATCATCATCGTCATCAATGCCTTTTTTTCCACCGGCCTTTTTCCCTTTTGATTTAGGAACATCAAACTCTTCAAAGTCTGGATCCCATTCTTCCTCTTCCTCTGGCTTTTCCCAATCATCCGGAGCATCTTCTACCTCTTCATCATCGTCATCCTCATCTGACTTCTTAGAAGCAGCTTTACCGCCTTTTTTTGCAGGCTTCACATCATCCTCATCTTCAAAATCGTCATCATCATCTTCTTCCTCTTCTTTTTTTGTCGGTTTTGAAGACGGTTTTTTTGCAGCAGCTTTCTCAGATGCAGCTGAAGTTTTCCCGGGAGTCTTTTTTCCTTTTTCTGGTTTTATTGCCATAGCAGTTTCAGGATTATAACTGTAAAATTTCGGCGAACTTTTTAATTGGCCAAATTTTTAAAAATATTTTTTCCTTCCTCGTTTATTATTCAACTTTTACCAGTTGTTCCCTCCCCGGGCCATTAGAAATATAATGTATATTAACCCCGAGGTAACTATTGATAAAATTCACATATTCTTTCATGGTTGCAGGCAATTCCGCATAGGTTTTCGCTGCATCTGTAGCTGTATTCCAACCGGCAAATTGCTGGTAAACAGGTTCTGGTTTTTGCCTTTCCATCTGAAAAGGTATCTCTCTGGTCTGTTTCCCGTTAATCTTATAATCAGTGCAAACATGCAGTTCCTTAAACGCATCCAATACATCTGCTTTTGTCATCACCAGTTTAGTAACTCCATTAATCATGCAGGCAAAATTCAAAGCCACCAGGTCAATCCATCCGCAACGACGGGGACGGCCGGTGGTAGCGCCAAATTCATTTCCGATTTTTCTTAATTCTTCTCCGGTTTCATTTTCCAGTTCAGTAGGAAAAGGGCCTCCGCCCACCCGGGTACAGTATGCCTTTGTCACACCAATCACATCCCTGATATGGCCAGGTGCTATTCCTAAGCCACTGCATACACCGGCAGAAATGGTATTGGAAGATGTTACAAAAGGAAAAGTACCGAAGTCAATATCAAGCATGCTGCCTTGGGCGCCTTCCGCCAAAATTTTCTTTCCTGCTTTAAGGTTACTGTTAATGAAGTACTCGCCATTAACAATATTCAGTTGCTTGAGAAACTCTACTGCTTCAAAAAACTCCTCCTCCCACTGCGAAATATCTTCCTGGAAATTATAATTGTCCAGTAAACGCTGATGCTTTAAACGCAGCTTGATATATGATGTTGTAAAGTTTTTATCCAGCAAATCTCCTACCCGTAAACCATTCCGGCCGGTTTTATCCATGTAAGCAGGTCCTATCCCCTTTAATGTAGATCCGATCTTCTGCTGCCCTTTTGATAATTCAGCAGCTTTGTCTAATGCACGGTGTGTAGGTAAAATAAGATGTGTCCGTTCTGCTATAAAAAGATTTTTCCTGAGATCAATGCCAAATGACGCCACCGTATCACATTCTCTTTTCAGCGTAACGGGATCAAGCACCACACCATTACCGATCAGGTTTATTATTCCCTCATGAAAAACGCCGGAAGGTATTTGGTGCAACACCACTTTTTTATCATTAACATACAACGTATGGCCTGCATTGGGACCACCCTGGAAGCGGGCTACCAGGTCATAGTCTTTCGCAAAAAAATCTACAATTTTTCCTTTCCCTTCATCGCCCCACTGGAGGCCAAGTAATACATCTACCATTTCAATTTAATTATGCGGGGCAAAAATACGGGTTCACTAAAAAGCCACCGAATTAAATCCGGTGGCCTTGCCGGGTTTTTATACCCGAAATAACTTAGTTATTAACGATTCTCCTATCGTATTATGGTAACAGTTCCTTTCTTGTTGATTACCCGGTTATCGTCTGTAACTGCCTGAATCATCCATACATATACTCCGGAAGGTTGCTTAGTACCATTCAGTGTTCCATCCCAGCCATCGTGTAACCTGTTGGTGGAAAATATCTGTTGTCCCCAGCGGTTAAATATCCTGAAGTACGTTAAGGATTTTATACCTACAGGGAATGGTGTAAAACGGTCGTTTCTACCGTCACCATTTGGCGTAAAGCCGGAAGGCACATATATATCAGGACCTTTATAAACCCGCACCCTGACATATCCTTCTCCCTTACATCCGGCAATAGTAGTTGCCGTAACCTGGTAAACCTTATCCTCTCCTATCTGGCCTATTGTTACGATCGGGTTAGGTACAAACGGATTATCAAGGCCAGTTGGGGGAGTCCACACAAAAGTGGTGGCATCATTATCGGTCGGTATTGCCAGCAACTGCACCTGGTCGCCGGGATAACCAATAGTATCGTAAGGGAAAGTGTTGATCCGAATAGGCGGAGTAACATCAATAGTAATGTCATCAGTTGTTAAAGATGGACAACCATTCGCATCTGCAATAATTGAGAGAGTGTAAGTAATATTTTGCGGTGCAGATGATACAGGGTTAGCAATATTGGCATTGTTTAAATAAGTAGAAGGTGACCATTGGTATTGCACACCACCATTTGCCTGTAACTGGTACGTTTGACCATAGCACATATACCCTGCTGGTCCGGCGTCAGGTACCGGAGCCGGATTTACATTTACAATAACGGTGTCTATAATACTGCAACGACCCAATGTGGCTGTTACAATATACTGAGTAGTGATAACAGGGTTAGCCACCGGGTTATGAATGGTAGTATCACTTAGTCCAACTCTTGGAGTCCATACATATTGGGTGGCATTAGAAACAAGATCAAGCTGCGTTGATGATCCTTCACAAATTGTAGGATCTGTTTGCGCAGTAAACGTAATATTGCTTGATAGTCCAACAGAAGCACTAAAGCTGGTAGTACAGCCCAGGTTATCTCTTACAGTTACCGTATAAGTACCCGGCGCCACATTGAAAATATTAGAAGCCTGGAAATTTGTACCGTCAATCGAATACTGGTAAGTACCATTACCACCTGTAACTGTTACATTAATAATACCATCATTACCGCCATCACAACTTGCATTCGTATTGGCCGAACTGGCTGTTAATACAGCTGGCTCAGTTACAGCAATATTTCTTGAAACAGTACAGCCGTTTGCATCCCTTATTATTATGGTATAAGCTCCTGCCGCCACCGTGAAAATATTTCCTGTTTGCCAGTTGGTGCCGCCGTCGATAGAAAATTCATAAGGCGAAACACCTCCGTTAGCAGTAACAGTTATGGTACCATTGGCTTGTCCATTACAGATAACAGCAGTGGAAGCATCGGTAGCGGTCAGTACTGCCGGTTCATTTACCGTTATGCTCAGGCTATTAGAACAGCCATTACCTTCCCTGTAGTACACGGTGTAGGTTCCTGCTGTTAAACCTGTGAATACCGGGCTGGATTGCCAGTTTACATTATCGATGGAATACTCGTAAGGTGCAGTACCAGCTGCTGGTTGTGTAACCGTTATTGTACCGGTAGCTCCACCATTACATAATACATCGGTTTTGCTGGCAGTTGTCAGCAGAACCGGACCTGCATTCACAACAGTTGTATAAATGGTCGAAATACATCCTGTAGGAATATCCGTTACCTGGATAGTATGACTTCCTGCAGCTACATTGGTGAATATATAGGGAACAGCGCCGGAAACCAGTGGTCCTCCATCCAATGAAAACTCATATGGACCCGTTCCATTGGTTGGTGTTACAGTTATTGTACCATTGCTGGCTCCGCTACAGCTTGTTGCAGAAGAAATAACACTGGCTGCCAACGCCGGACCTGCCGTGATATTAATATTTATCGTATTACTCAGGCATCCGCTGGGATTATCTGTAATAACGATTGTGTGAGGGCCTGCTGAAAGATTTGTAAATGTTGTAGTTGTTGCACCTGTTTGTGTAACTGTTCCATCCAGCACAAATGTATATGGACCAGTTCCGTTGGTTGGCGTTACTGTAACGCTTCCGTTGGCTGCCCCGGAACAAGTAGTTCCTGTTGAATTTGTACTCGCTACAATGGCTGATCCTGCAGTAACAGTTCTTGTCACTATTCTTGTGCAACCCACATTATCCCTTACTGTGATAGTATAAGTTCCGGAAGCAAGTCCTGTAAACACATTGGAAGCTTGCGGAGGATTTGCACCTAATTGATAAGTGTATGGCGGAACTCCGCCAGAGGCATTCACGGTAATAGTTCCGTTAGTAGCTCCGGTGCAGCTTGTGGCAGTAGCAGAGGTTGTTGCAGTAACTCCCGTACCTGCTGTGATATTTAATGATATTGTATTGGTAAGACAGAGATTAACATCTCGCACCACTACTGTATGATTGCCGGGAGAAAGATTTGAAATTGTGAAAGGAAATGCAGGAATTGCCTGGAATGCACCGCCATCCAAAGAATACATAAATGGTCCTGTGCCCGTTGATGATGAAATTGTAATCGTTCCATTATTAACAGTAGCGCAAGTAGTAGGTGTGGTCGCAGTAGCTGCCGTTAAATTTCCTATAAGTCCTACTGTTACCTGGTAAGAAGCTACACAAACCGCACCCGCATCCCTTATATAAACTGTATACGTACCTGCAGCAAGACCGGAAAATGTATTTGATAGCTGCCAGTTCGTATTATCTATTGAATATTCATAAGGGGCAGTTCCACCGATAACATTTGTAATAACTATTGAGCCATTTGCATTTCCACAAGTAGCAGAAGCAGGTGTAGCAGTAGCTGCTAATGCCGCTGAACGATTGGCCCTTATTGTGTCTGTTCCAAATATTTCAACTGCCGGGTCATCAAACTTTTCATACACAGAACGAATAATGTAGCTGGTAGTTGCACCTGCCGGAGGGCATATATTGGGGAAAGATGCCTCCAGTTTTCCGTTTCCTATACTGTTGGTAGTACCTGTGGCAATAATATTTCCACCTAAATCAAGAAGTTCTACCCGCTTTAATAATGAAGTGCCGCCAGAAGGAACAAATCTCCAGCTTTCATTCATACCCACCGCACCCCATGGCGGATTAGCCATACCTGCTCTGCCGGGCGCCATCATGCCTTGTGTCATATTCCAGTCCTGTATACCTAAAATTCCACGGCCATTATTCCAGCCTGTACAAATTTGCTTACTGAAAACATTCACTTCAATAATACCTGTAGATTCATACAAAATAATCTGATGTGTATTTTCAATTAACCCTGTGCAAGCCGAACCGAATAATGGTACCCGGTAATAACTCAATACCCACCTTCTGTGGGGGGCAGTTCCCCACACCTGGTACTGTATTCTTTGAGTTGGTTGTGCAACATTTGGATTCAGGTCGTGGTTGGGGCCCATAATCATAGCTCTGTCATATGCCGTGCTTGGCAGATCATTGCCAATGGACCAGCCAGCATACCCACCCGCATTGGAAACATCAAAACTTAAGTAGCCATTGGTACTTGCTACAAGGCTATTGTAAACTGTTCCATAAAATGGAAAAGGAAATCCAATATTTATTACACCACTATACGTATCATCCACCGTTATATTCCCGGGAGTTCCTGCAGGATCATCAGGCTGAACATAAACCGGAAAACAAGCACTAGCCGGATAAGAATTGGTTGGATTAAGTGTATAAGTATTGGATTGCCTGCGGATATCCGGAATAATTCCTGTTAATGTAAAACATTGAGCCGGAGGGCAGCCTGGAAGAATAGTATCCCTTGTACAATTAAAAGAAAAACTCTGGGCATTTGAAAAAAGAGGTAAACATAAAGTAATCAGTCCCGTAATCACCGGAACAAGAATACGCAGCCGGATATATCTCATAATTAAATGCAGTATGTGAAAGTATGCAGTCCTTAACAAGCTGTTAAGATAAACAAAAATCAGGCTAATGGTCGTCAAAATAGATTGATTGTGAACAAAAAACTACGAAGGAATATCTTCCATGTCATATCGTTCAACAGATTCAATACCCTGCAGGGCCAGCAGCTTCTGCACCAGGTTGTCAAGCTCTTCTTTATCATGTACATAGAGCTTGATATTACCTTCAAACAAACCTTCTTTCGCCTCTATGGTCAGGGCTGAAATATTAATCTTTAAATCTCCGGATATCAGGTTGGTAATTTTACTAACGACCCCCACATCATCCATGCCCACTATTTTAATACCTGT
>CAZWIM010000030.1:23296-39850 GCA_964634265.1 uncultured Chitinophaga sp.
GCTTCAATGCGGTCACCAACCACTTTGAAATCCTTTAGGTCCTTCAGATCAATATTCTTGATGGCTACCTGGTAAAAAAGGTCAAGGTTGGATGGTAGCTTATACCAGTGCACCATCTCATCAATATTATGTTGCGACATAGAAGCTCCCAGCCCTTCCAGTTTTCGCTGCACAGCGTAGCGGCCTTCGTCTGATACTTTCCTTTTTTCTTCTTTCAGTGCATCCCTGATTCTGCCTTTGGCTTTAGATGTAACAACGAAACCTAACCAGTCTTCGGATGCTTTTTGCTTATTACTGGTAATGATCTCCACCTGGTCACCGCTGTGCAATTTATGGCTGATGGGAACCAGTTTATGATTGACTTTGGCACCAATGGTCTTAACGCCGATAGCACTGTGAATGGCAAAAGCAAAATCAAGTGCAGTGGAGCCAACCGGCAACATTTTCACATCTCCCTTAGGAGTGTAGACATATATCTCTTCCGTCAAAAAACTGGTCTTGAAATCCTGCAGGAAGTCAATGCTGTCTGTTTCCTGGTTATGGATCACCTCTCTTATCTGGTGAAACCATTTATCAAAACGGCTTTCATCACTGGTGCCTTCTTTGTATTTCCAGTGAGCTGCCAGTCCCTTTTCGGCAATCTCATTCATCCTCCGGGTACGTATCTGCACTTCTACCCATTTACCCTGGGGGCCCATTACTGTAGTATGCAGTGCTTCGTATCCGTTTGCTTTGGGATTACTTAACCAGTCTCGCAATCTTTCCGGTGAGGGATTGTATTCATCGGTGATCATGGAATACACTTTCCAGCAATCTTCCTTTTCTCTTTCCGCTGGTGAATCGAGAATGACCCTGATAGCAAAAAGATCGTACACTTCTTCAAACTCCACTCCTTTCTTCTTCATTTTATTCCAGATGGAATGTATACTTTTTGGCCTGCCATAGATATCGCCTTCCAGGTTGGCTTTAGCAATTTTTTCTTTTATTGGCTTTATGAATTCGTTGATGTACTTGGTACGTTCCTTCTTCGTTTCTGCCAGTTTACGGGCAATGTCTTTATACACATCAGGCTCCATATATTTCATGGCCAGGTCTTCCATCTCCGTTTTGATGGTGTACAATCCCATGCGGTGGGCCAGTGGCGCATAGATATAAACAGTTTCCGAAGATATCTTCAATTGCTTTTCCCGCTTCATGCTGTCCAGTGTCCGCATATTATGAAGACGGTCAGCCAGTTTGATAAGGATTACACGGGGATCATCTGTGAGTGTCAGTAGTATCTTTTTAAAGTTCTCTGCCTGCTGCGAAGCATTTACATCAATTACATTGGCAATTTTTGTAAGTCCATCCACAATCTTGGTGATCTCTTCCCCAAATTCTCGTCTTACATCATCCAGCGAAATATCGGTATCCTCGACTGTATCATGCAGCAAGGCGCAAATAGTAGAGCGAACACCCAAGCCTATTTCTTCCACACAAATTTTAGCTACGGCAATAGGATGAAGAATATAGGGTTCACCGCTTTTCCGGCGCATGGTCTTGTGTGCCTCTGCCGCCATTTCAAAAGCTGTACGGATCAGGTTCTTGTCACCGGGTTTTAATTTGTTCTTTATTACTTTCAGCAGAGAACGGTATTCCCGGAGGATAAGCTTCTTTTCCTCTTCTTCATTCAGATGATATTTCGGTGTCTGCGCAACAGTATCCATTGTCTACGAATTTACAATTTTTAGCTAAGAGTGTAAAGGAGATGAATAAGAAAAGGAGGCAACAAGTCTTTTTAACCCATTACCTCCTTTTCTATTTTAAACGCTTAGTCTATTTCAGAAAATCATAGCGCAGTAATATTTCATGACCATTCGCTCCACGATCATACACACTGAGTGGCGTATTGAAAATATCAAAACAATACCCGATTGTGAATTTCTTCTGAATCTTTACACCGGCTGAGATCATCCAGCTTTGACGGGCCCTTAAGCCAAGACCCCACCAGAAAACATCGTTGTGCTCAACCCTGGCTCCACCCTGTACTTCCAGAGGCGCATTGGGCAGATATATGAAAAGTAGGTTAGGGATGATCTTTGTATTTCCATCCACATCCCATTTATAGCTTCCATGCAGGTAGTAATGCCTGTACAACCTTCCCTCTTCGGTAGGTGTAAGATTGCCAGAATAGAAATCCAGTTTAGACTGAATCAGCTGACTGACAGAAGCGCCTACTTGCAATTTTTTTCCGTTGTAAGCGATACCAAAGCCGGCATCTGCCTTGAACCGGCTCTCAGCACTGGCCAGCACCGGGTCATTCCCCAGCGTAGCCGATAATTTTGCTTTATCCAGCGAAAACTGTTGCAGCCTTGCTTCCAGTCCCAAAGAGAAAGTGGCATCATTAGCCATTTGAATATGATAAGAATAAGCCATCTGTCCACCGGTGCGGCGGGTTGGACCTGTTACATCGTTATACAAATAACCACCAATACCTATTTTAGCATTCTTCAAGTATGTAGAACCGAAAATGAGAGTGGTTTGCGGAGCCCCGCTGATACCGTCCCATGTTTTACGATAAGAAGCGCCGATCATGGCATGTTTTGCACTGCCGGCTGTGGCCGGGTTGTGCAGGTTGCCGTGCTGGTCATACAGTGAGGAAGTCATGAGCTGCTGCCCCTTCAGTACACCTGCAATGGCAACAATATTTATTAATAAGATTAATTTTTTCATTGTCCTGTTTTTTTCTGTTAACGAAGAATGGTCACATCACCTTTAAGCACCTGGCGTTTGCCATTGAGCAATACAAATTCCAGCACATAATAATAGGTGCCATCGGGTAAAGGCTTTCCTTTATAAGTACCATCCCATGTATTATCGTAATTAGGAGACTCAAAAACCCTTGACCCGTACCTGTTGAATACCTGTGCCCTTACACTGATGAGACAGTTGCCATCAGTAATCAGCCACCTGTCATTGATACCATCACCATTCGGAGTGAATGCATTCATCGGCTTAATACAATAGGGCACTACCGTCAGTGTCATCTGGTCTGTTGCTGTGCAGCCCTGTGGCGACGTAACAGTCAGTGTATAAGTGGTAGTCGTTTGTGGAGATGCAACAGGACTAAGCACAGTAGCTGAACTCAATCCTGTGGAAGGTGACCACAGATAACTGCCCGCTGATCCGGTTGACAACATCTGGTAAGTATCACCGGTAAGAATAATTGCATCCGGTCCGGCATTGGCCGTAGCGCCTTCAAAAACAGTTACAGTAACGGTACGCTGTATGGTACAGCTTCCCAAAGTACCGGTAACTGTATAGGTAGTCGTATTCTGTGGTGACAATACTGGGTTAGCGATAGTGGTATTGCTTACACCGGCAGAAGGCGACCAGGAATAGGATGCCGCATTACTGCTAACCTGCGGAGTGAACGATGCACCGCGGCAAATGGTGCCGCCTGCTATATTATTCATCGTAAGATTGTCGGTAAATGTGATAGTCACCTGTTGAGAAGCGGTACACTGCGTTACCGGGTTTCGTGTAATAACCGTATAAGTACCTGCGGCCAGCCCGGTAAAAACATTTGACGACTGATAGGTACTTCCGCCATTAATACTGTACTGATAAGGAGGTGTACCACCGCCTGATGCTGTAATGGTGATTGAACCAGACGAAGTGCAATTGGCATCTGTCTTGGCAACAGTTTGAGTAAGTGAATTAACCGGTGCCAACGTAATAGTTTGTGTGGCACTTATACAACCCAATCCATCCCTAATTATTACTGTATAAGTTCCACCGCTAAGACCAGTAAATACATTAGAAGTTTGGTAAGTATTGCCACCATTAATGCTATATGACAAAGGAGGCGTACCGCCTGCGCCTGTTATAGTTATAGTGCCGTCCGGTGTGCAGGTAGGATCTGTTTTTGCAAGGTTGGTGATAGAAGGTGATAGTTTCTTTACAAAAACTGTATCGGTAAAAATAACATCATCCGGACCATTACAGTTGTTGTAAGCCACCCGTAATACATAAGCAGTGCTATCCGCTGTCGGGCAAACGTTATTGAAATTAAGATTTAGCTCACCAGGTGCGGAGGTACTGGTATCAGCAGAAGCCACAACATTACCGTTAACCAATAGCTGTGCAGATTTATACCTGGGCACACCTGCGTTTGGAATAAACCTCCAGCAAGAATCCATAGCATTGGCACCCCAAACGGTGGCATTTTTACCAGGAGCGGCTATTGCATTTGTACGGGTACCATCCTGCATACCCAATATGGTCAACCCGCTATTCCAGCCGGTACAAAATGGCTTGTCTTTAATGTAAACCTCTACGATACCAGTTCCCTCATACAAAACCATTTGATGAGTGGCTCTTGGTGTAGTACAACTTGAACCAAAATAAGGCATATCATTATAACTGGCAATGAATCGCCTGTTGGGTGCCGTACCTTCTACCCTCCATTCTATCTTTTTGTTGGGTGATGAAAGACTGGGATCAATATCATGATAAGGACCAAAAATCATATTTGGAGCATACGCAGTATTTGGTATGGCCCCGGTTGTTGAACTAATGGAATAACCACTGCCCGTATTTGCCCTGCTAATGTCAAAAGACAGTGCTGAATTAGATCCCATGATCAGGGAGCTGAAATTATTTCCATAG
Source organism: uncultured Chitinophaga sp. (assembly GCA_964634265.1). Classification (GTDB taxonomy): domain Bacteria; phylum Bacteroidota; class Bacteroidia; order Chitinophagales; family Chitinophagaceae; genus JJ008. Next base: position 27,947 of record CAZWIM010000030.1, read on the forward strand.
TAGCAAAAAGAGAACCCCGGATTGATTGTATTGCTCCACCTGTCATCTATATATATTTCCGTAGGTATGTTACCCGTGGGTGTTGTGTACGCAAACGGAATATACGCCGGGTTGGTGATCACATAACTGTTTGTTTGCTTGATATGCGGCACCTTGGCAGTGATATTTACACAACCTGAGCCACAGGGTAGTGTAATGTTGCGGTTGGCAATGGTGAATACCGTGGCGGGATTTTGTGCAGTGACAAACATAGCCATAGCACACCCCGTGAGGGTTAAAAATAGTTTTCTCATCAGCAGTTGGTCCTGTCAGCCGACAGGCAGGTTTGGTTGCTTAAATCATGCGACTAAAGGACGCATCGGTCATATTACAGGCTATGGGATTCTATCAGAGTTGGGCAATCGTTGAAAATTTCAACAGATAAGTTAACGAGGTTGCCAAACGTACAAATTTTATATAGTTAGAAAAAACATTTTTGCAGGTTTTTGCCACCGATCAAGTATTAAAAGACTTTTAATGACTCCATTAAGGCAAAATGACCTACATTTGCACCCCCATAAGAAGCTCTAAAGCTTAAAATTAAAAGCTCTTGGCATACCCGGATGTGGTGAAATTGGTAGACACGTCAGACTTAGGATCTGATGCCGCAAGGTGTGGGGGTTCGAGTCCCTCCATCCGGACTTAATAAGGTTTAAGGTTAAAGGTTTAATGTTTAAAGTTCTCTAAAATGAACTTGCCCGATCAAACAGGGGGAGGTCAAACAAAAGCCAACCTTAAACCTTAAACATTTAAACTTTAAACGTTCACAATGGCTACAGTAACCAAAGAAAACATCGGCCTGCTGCATGAAAAGCTGACCGTGAAGCTGGAAAAGACCGATTATCTTCGCTCTTTTGAAAAGGCACTGAAAGAATACAGTAAGAAAGCAAATATTCCCGGTTTTCGTAAAGGAATGGTACCTGCAGGATTGATTAAAAAAATGTATGGCCCTTCTTTATTTACTGACGAAGTATTGAAGTCGGTGGATCGTGAGCTTATCAACTACCTCCAAAATGACAACCTGGATATTTTTGCCCAGCCACTGCCAATGGAATCTGATTTCCGCCAGCTGGACGTAAATAACCCGGTTGATTATACATTCCATTTTGAAATAGGGATGAAACCTTCTTTCCAGTTACCAGATCTTGCCAAGGCAAAGATTACCCGGCATGTGGTAAAAGTTACTGAAGAAATGATTGACAATGAAGTCACCCGCCTGCAGAACCGTTATGGAAATATGAAGGATGAGGATACTGTTTCATCAGATGAAAATGTGCTGAATATCGTTTTTACTGAAACAGACGCTGAGGGTAATGAAGTGGAAGGCGGTATCAGAAAAGATAATTCTGTACTGCTTAAATATTTTGCTGAAAGCTTCCGCAGTAAGTGGATCGGCAAAAAAGTGGGTGATGCAGAAGTGGCACAACTGAAATCCGCTTTTGACGACAAAGAAAGAGAATGGATCATAAGTGATCTTGGCTTAAAAGATGACGCCTCAGCTGCTGACAAATATTTCAAGATAGAGATCACTAAAATCGGTATTCAGGAAAAAAGAGAATTGAACGAAGAATTCTTCAACCAGTTATTCCCTAATCAAAGTGTGGTAACGGAGGGTGAATTCCGCAGCAAGGTAAAAGATGAGATACAGGCTTACTGGAACGGACAGGCCATGAACCAGATTCATGACCAGGTATTCCACCAGTTAGTTGATCATACCAATATTGAATTCCCGGAAGGCTTCCTGAAAAAATGGGTTAAAACGCAGGGCGAAGCTCCAAAATCAGATGAAGAAGTAGAAGCAGAGTTCCCCAAATTCATCAGCCAGTTAAAATGGACATTGATATCTGATAAAATTGTTCAGGACAATGGGATCCAGGTTAATCCGGATGAGATCAGGAATTTTGCAAAGCAGCAACTGTTTAGTTACATGGGCGGCGCCAACCTCAGTGATGACCAACCATGGGTAAATGACTATGTAGAGAAAATGATGAAAGACAGGAAATATGTGGAGGATTCTTATAATCGTATTCAAACCCAAAAAATTTTTGAATGGGCTGCCGGCCAGGTAAAACCCACAGATAAAGAAATTTCAGCAGAAGAGTTCACCAAAATGGTAGAAGAACACCAGCATCATCACCATTGACAGCTTCGTGTTTAATGTTTAAAGTTTAAGGTTCTGATCTTTCAGAACCTTTCTCTTTTTCTGTCAATTAGTCCTGAAACATACAATTACTGTCAGCGATTTTGTGAATTTACCTTTTGGACGGATATTTGGGGAGTTGCAAGTATTATGTTTAACGTTTAAAGTTAGTATCCTGCTATCTGAAGTTTTTGATATTACAGGAAATCCGGAAAACTTTAAACTTTAAACTCTTAAACTTTAAACCGTTTTTTCATGAGTTTTAATTCTGAATTTGAAAAATACGCTGTAAAACATCATGGCATTTCAAGTAATAAACTGAACAGCTATGCTTCGCATCTCGTGACGGCAATGACGCCTAATATCATCGAAGAACGTTCCCTGAATGTGGCTGTAATGGATGTTTATAGCCGTTTGATGATGGACCGGATCATCTTTTTGGGCTACCCTATTAATGATGAAATTGCCAACATTGTAACAGCCCAGTTACTGTTCCTTGATTCTACCGATCGTTCAAGAGACATCAACATGTATATCAATAGTCCCGGCGGCAGTGTTTACTCCGGCCTGGGTGTATATGATACCATGCAATATGTAAGCCCTGATATTGCCACCATTTGTATAGGTGTAGCTGCCTCCATGGCTTGTGTGTTGCTCGGTGCAGGAACAAAAGGCAAAAGAGCTGCATTAAAGCATTCCCGCATCATGATGCACCAGCCCAGCGGAGCCATTGGCGGGCAGGCAAGTGATATTGAAATCACCGTGAATGAAATCCGCAAATTGAAAAGAGAATTGTATGAAGTGGTGAATATTCACACAGGCAAACCTATTGATCAGATCGAAAAAGATTTTGACCGGGACAACTGGATGACTGCCGCAGAAGCTAAAGAATATGGCCTTATTGATGAGGTATTACTAACAAACCCCAGGAAACAGAAAAAAGATTAAGGTGTAACAACTTTAAACTTTGAACATTAAACACTAAACTCATTTACATGAACCGCAAACAATTTATATACAACGACTGGAAAGCAGAAGATGAAGATGAAAAGGAAGAAGAACCAAAAAGTGATATTGGCATGTTTGGAAAAAAACTGGAGAAACTGTTTTTTGAAAAGAGAGCTGTATATCTCTGGGGTGTAGTGGATGATAAAAGTGCCAAAGATGTGGTAAGTAAACTGCTGCTGCTTGACGCAGACAAGCCCGGACAGGAAATTAAGTTTTATATCAACAGCCCCGGTGGTGTGGTAACCAGTGGCATGGTGATGTATGATACCATGCAAATGATTAAAAGCCCCGTAAGTACCATTTGTATGGGACTTGCAGCCTCCATGGGTAGTATTTTGCTCAGTGGTGGTGTAAAAGGCAAAAGGTTTATCTACCCGCATGGCGAAGTAATGATCCACCAACCATCTCTTGGTGGATATATCCAGGGTGTAAGTGCTGACCTGGAAATTCAGGCCCGCCAAACCCTGCGGGTAAAAGAAATAGGAGCCTCTATTTTAGCTAAAAACTGCGGTAAAACTGTTGACCAGGTTATGAAAGATTTTGACCGTGACTACTGGATGGATGCCAAACAAGCCATTGAATATGGCATAGTTGACGGCATTATAGAGAGCTTATAATATCCTGAACTAAAGCATTTAAATAGCGCCTTGCAGGTTTTTGCAAGGTCATAATAAAATAAAACCGCCTCAATCGGGGCGGTTTTATAATTTTGTGAGTTACGAATTCGTTGGTAATTCGTTTTACCTTATAAAACATGGCAAAAAATCCACTACATTGTTCTTTTTGCGGCCGCAGCCGTGATGAAGTAAAGATCCTTATTGCGGGACAGGAAGGACATATTTGTGAAAACTGCGTAGAACATGCCCGGGAGATCATAGACCAGGAACTGGCCATTAAAGATGACCGCAGCAACTCTTCTTTTAAACTTACAGTAAAAAAGCCTGTAGAGATCAAGAAATTCCTTGACGAATATGCCATAGGCCAGGATGAAGCTAAAAAAGTACTGGCTGTAGCTGTTTACAATCACTACAAACGTTTGCAGCAAAAAACAGCCGAGAACGGCAATGATATTGAAATTGAAAAGAGCAATATCATTATGGTAGGTGAAACCGGAACCGGTAAAACCCTGCTGGCCAAAAGCATTGCCCGGATGCTGAATGTACCCTTTGCAATTGTTGACGCCACCGTGTTTACCGAAGCCGGTTATGTGGGCGAAGATGTAGAAAGCATTCTTACAAGATTATTACAGGTGTGTAATTATGATGTGGCAGCCGCTGAAAGAGGGATCGTTTATATTGATGAAATAGATAAGATTGCCCGCAAAGGCGATAACCCCTCTATTACCCGTGATGTTAGCGGTGAAGGTGTGCAGCAGGGAATGCTGAAGTTGCTCGAGGGAACCGATGTACTGGTACCACCACAGGGCGGACGCAAACACCCCGAGCAAAAGCTTATTAAAATAAACACACAGAATATTCTCTTTATTTGCGGTGGCGCATTTGACGGCATTGATAAGATTATTGCCCGCCGGGTTCAAACCAACACAATTGGTTTTAATGTGGACAAGGAAATGCAGGAAACCATGAAGAAAAACCTGCTGCGCTACGTAAACGCTACCGACCTTAAAGCATTTGGGCTTATTCCTGAATTGCTCGGACGTTTACCAGTGGTAACACATCTTGATCCGCTGGATGCAATTACACTGAGAGCTATTCTGACCGAACCTAAAAATGCACTGGTTAAACAGTACAAAAAATTATTTGAACTGGAAGGCATACAACTCACTATAGAAGAAGATGTGCTCGACTTCATGGTAGAAAAAGCCATGGAATACAAACTCGGAGCAAGGGGACTAAGAAGTATCTGCGAAGGAATTTTGATCGATGCCATGTATGAGCTTCCCTCATCAAAGGAAACCCAGTTTACACTTGACCTCGAATATGCGAAACGCAAATTTGACAAGAGCAAGCTGAGTCTTTTAAAGGTCGCATAGTTATATTAGCAAGTCCGATTGGTTTATAATTCAGTTGCCGGAATATTGAAAAATATCCGGCATTTTTATGCCTTAACTTTAAACCTTAAACCAGCCTGCCGCCAGGCAGACATTCAACGTTAAAAAATTTTTATGCAAGAATTAATTGAAAAACTGAAAACCGAAGCAGGTCTTACAGATGAGCAGGCCAAGCAAGCTATTACCACTATCAAAAATTTCGTGGTAGAGAAATTTCCGATGCTCGAAGGTGCTGTGAATAATATTTTCGGAGCAGAATAGCCGTTGTCATCCTGAGCCTGCCTACCGGACAGGCAGGCTTGTCGAAGGATGATTATTTATCATTTTATATCCCTGCAATGTTTTCCCCTTGGGTTGTTGGCAGCCTCGTAAGGGCTCATGGCCCTGTTGCATGCCTGGAATAAAAAACTGGCAAACAGTAAAAACAAAATGATCCTTGTAGTATACTTCATGGGTATCAGATTTAGGATGTAAAATAAAAAAGGGGCTGACAATAAAAGAAGGGATTTACTACTGAAATCTTCTTTTTCAGGATAGCACTTTTACCAAATAAAACATCCCGGCTCAATGGCCGGGATGGAATTAATGGGTACTTTCTTTATTTGGTTTTTCTAAAAATCCGCCGATATTTTTATTAAAGGCGGACCGTCCTTGACAATTTTTAACCACAACCTCCCTGGTTGCCGCAGTTCAGACACTTGTAGCAAGCACCGCTGCGCATCATAATGTTGCCACAAACATTACAAGCAGGCGCATCGCTCTGCATGCCCTTCAACGCTTCATTCATAGCACCAGTACCGGCATCGGCCTTTACTGTGTGTGCACTACGCTGATTTCTTACAGGTTGTGGAGCCACTGTTCCTGATGAAGGAGTAACCCTTACGCTTGACAATTCGGGATCCTTTGCATATTCCAGCCCGTTGGAAGGTATCTCATCCCAGTCATCTGAACCGGTATTCATCACTTCTGGTTTATCCAGTACATGTACCAGGTCGGTACGACCCAGGTATTCATATCCGAGTACACGGAAGATAAAATCTACTATCGAAGTTGTTGTCCTGATATTCGGATGTTCTACAAATCCGGAAGGTTCGAAACGGGTAAAGGCAAATTTATCAATGAACTCCTCCAGCGGTACACCGTATTGCAAACCGATAGAGATGGAAATAGCAAAGCAGTTCATCATGCTGCGCATGGTAGCTCCTTCTTTTGCCATATCAATGAATATCTCTCCCAGTGTACCATCACTGTATTCACCGGTGCGGAGGAATACGGCCTGTCCGTTGATCTTTGCTTTTTGTACAAAACCACGACGCTTGGCAGGTAATGTCCTTCTTTCTACTATGCTGGCCAGTTTACGCTTCAATTGCGTATCAGGTGAAGCCTGTACCCTTTTCTGTACTTCTTCTAACAATTCCTCAACCGTTAGTTTACCCAAGTCAACAATATTTGATTCAATAGTAACAGGTTCCTGACTATTGACTACCGACTCCTGACTTTTTTCCTCAGATTTTTTCTTCTTGTCGCTTTTATTGCTAAGAGGCTGTGACAGTTTAGAACCATCACGATACAGGGCATTGGCTTTCAATCCCAGTTTCCAGCTCAGGTGATAGGCTTCTGCTATCTCATCCACCTGTGCTTCATGCGGCAGGTTGATTGTTTTAGAAATAGCACCGCTGATAAAGGGTTGTACAGCTCCCATCATACGAATATGACCATGGGCATGGATGTAACGCTGGCCTTTTTGGCCGCATTTATTGGCACAGTCAAAAACGGGCAGGTGTTCTTCTTTCAGTCCCGGCGCACCTTCCAGCATCATTGTACCGCATACATAGTCATTAGCGGCTGCAATCTGCTCTTCAGTGAAACCAAGTGCTTCAAGCAGGCTCCATTCAAAATCATTGTATTGCTCTGGTGTGAAGCCCAAACGCTGCAGGCATTCTTCACCTAATGTATATTTATTGAATACAAAACCAATCTCAAAAGCCGTCAGTGCAGCAGCATCCAAACGTTTGATCTCATCAGCGATAAAACCTTTTTCACTCAGCGTCTGGTGATTGATAAAAGGTGCGCCGGCAAACGAAGCAGCACCCGTTGCATATTTGATGATAGCATCTGCTTCTTTCTCAGAATAACCCAGGTTTTTCAAAGCTACCGGTACAGACTGGTTGATTATTTTGAAATAACCGCCACCAGAAAGCTTTTTGAATTTCACCAAAGCAAAATCAGGCTCCACACCTGTGGTATCGCAATCCATTACCAGACCGATGGTGCCAGTAGGTGCAATTACTGTAGCCTGTGCATTACGGTAACCATATTTTTCTCCGAGTTCTACAGCATCATCCCATGCTTTGCAGGCAGCTTTCAATAAATAATCAGGGCAATATTTTGCATGAATTCCCTGTGGCTTCAGGCTCAGTCCTTCGTACTCATCCGCATCATAAGCTGCCAGGCGATGGTTGCGCATAACCCGCATCATGTGCTCTTTATTCTCTTCATATCTTGGAAAAGCTCCCAATACCTGGGCCATTTCTGCGGATGTCTTGTAAGAAATACCCGTCATGATAGCGGTGATCGCACCGGCTATTCCTCTTGCCTCATCACTGTCGTACGGAATGCCACTTACCATGAGCATAGTACCGAGATTGGCATATCCCAATCCTAATGTTCTGTACTCATAGCTGAGTTGTGCCACTTCTTTAGATGGGAATTGCGCCATCAGTACAGATATTTCCAGCACTACCGTCCATAAGCGGCAATTGTATTCATAACCTTCTACATCAAACACATTTTTCTCCGCATCATAAAACTTCATCAGGTTGGCCGATGCGAGGTTACAAGCCGTATTATCGAGGAACATGTATTCCGAACAGGGATTGGAAGCCCGGATAGGTCCGCCTGCCGGACAAGTATGCCACTCATTGATGGTAGTGTCATATTGAGTGCCCGGATCTGCGCAACGCCATGCTGCGTAGGCTATCTGGTTCCAGAGCTCTCTTGCCGGAACTTTCTTCATTACACGACCGTCCATCCTGCCTTTCAATTCCCAGTCACCATCTTCCTCCAGTACTTTGAAGAATGAGTTGGGGATACGTATAGAATTATTAGAGTTCTGTCCGCTCACAGTTCTGTATGCTTCATCTTCATAACCGGAGGGATATCCTGCAGCAATTAATGCCGCTACTTTTTTCTCCTCTTCTACTTTCCAGTTAATAAAATCAACGATCTCCGGGTGATCCAGATCTAAGCAAACCATTTTGGCTGCACGACGAGTAGTACCACCAGACTTTATAGCTCCGGCTGCTCGGTCACCAATCTTCAAGAAGCTCATCAGGCCGGAAGAACTACCACCACCACTCAGTTTCTCCCCTTCGCCGCGGAGATTGGAATAATTGGTACCTACACCTGAGCCATACTTAAATATCCTTGCTTCACGAACCCACAGATCCATGATGCCGCCTTCATTCACCAGGTCATCATCCACACTCAGGATGAAGCAGGCATGTGGCTGGGGACGTTCGTATGCGTTGACAGACTTCTTTAATTGTCCGTCATTGGGATCTACATAATAATGGCCCTGTGGCTTACCCGTAATTCCATAGCTCTCATACAAGCCTGAATTAAACCACTGGGGGCTGTTAGGCACACACATCTGGTTGAGGATGCTGTACACCAGTTCCTCGTAGAAAACCTGTGCATCTTTTTCAGAAGCAAAGTATCCGTAGCGTTCGCCCCATACTCTCCAGCAGTTAGCCATGCGATGTGCCACCTGTTTAGCAGAAGTTTCCCTGCCCAGGCTGCCATCGGGCTGGGGTACGCCGGCTTTACGAAAATATTTTTGGGCAAGAATGTCTGTTGCAATCTGGCTCCACTGTTTGGGTACTTCTACATTGTTCATCTCGAACACCGTTTCACCGTTAGGGTTACGGATCACCGAGGTACGGTAGTCATACTCAAACATATCATACACATTCACGTCATCCCGGGTAAAGCGACGTGAAAACTGCAAGCCGCTTTTGGCGGTTGCCTGCTTTTTATTGGCCATAACTAAAAAAATTTAACGGGTTTTGGTCCTGGTTCAAAAATCTATCTCCCAGGCGGGAGACACTTCGAAAGTATTTTTTACAAACGGTAATTCAAACCTTCAAATATTAACATTGTGTGGAAAAGCAATGTGTAAAATGCGCAAATGCCCTACTGTATTGACTTAGCTGATTTTTTCACACCAGGCATGCATTTTATGGCCAAATTTTTTTTGGAAAATTCAGCCCCATCTATTAAAAAATTATTACCAGTATAGTGGCTTCTTGAAACACAAATCAGGCAAGGCTTTTTGATCTGATTATTGCTGAAACCCTTTCCAGTGGCTTATTTCAGCAGGTCACTGGTTTGGAACCCTTGCGGGGCGCATCATACAGCGTAAACAAAAGATTAAAAATTTGATAACACAGGATTGACGCATTTTTGCGTTTATGCTTACAGTTAGACTTTTTACAGTAATTCTCCTTATCAGTTTGTGGACTGGTACTGCAAAAGGACAAAAACAATTTTCCGGTTGGCTGGCCTCTTTCAACACCATAAAAACAGGTAAGAAGACCAGCATTCATGCTGATGTACAGTTCAGAAGTAACAATAACTGGAAGCAAATACAAACAACACTATTACGTCCCGGTATCAACTACCATGTCAATAAAAAATTAACACTTACTGCCGGTTATGCTTATATCCGCAACAGGAAGATTGTGGGTGATATAGCAGGTTATACTCCGGAACATCGTATATGGGAACAGTTGTTGTATAATCAACAATGGAAAAACTTACGCATCAGCCATCGCTTTCGCATCGAACAGCGTTTTATCGGCAAAACTGTTGTGCTGGGCAATCAACTTTCTGACGGGCCGAACTATGCTAACCGGTTTCGTTATTTCCTGAGAAACATACTACCGTTGAAAAAAGAAGCGAGTTTCAGTAAAGGACTATTTCTTGCACTGCAAAATGAGCTGTTTCTGAACTTCGGCGATAAAGCCTCGGTTAACGGAAAAACCTTTGACCAAAACCGCTTCTACCTTGCCATTGGCCATCGTCTTAACTCCGCTTTTGATCTTGAGTTGGGCTATATGAATCAATACATCAATGGTAGAAACAGCCAGTTTACGAATAACCATATCGTTCAACTGGCAACCTATCTTCGGTTATAATTCCTTCTTTATCATTGAAAACAGCAGGTAATTTAGCCTGCGGAATGCTTTGTAACTCAAAAACTTTTCGGCATTTTTGCAATAACCAACCGGTACCGGATGAAGTCAGCGATTTACCTTTCCTTAACTGAAAAAAAGAAGCAGGGCAAAAAATCATTTGCCGTGCTGATTGACCCTGACAAGGTCAATACTTCAGTATTGGATGAGCTGATTGAGCTTTCTGTGGCCGCCAATGTTGACTATTTATTGGTTGGCGGCAGCCTGGTAATTTCCAATCACCTGGATGAATGTGTACAGCAGATCAAGCAAAACTGTGATATACCGGTAATACTATTTCCCGGCAGCCCGTCACAGGTGAGTAAGTATGCTGATGCACTTTTATATCTTTCCCTCATATCCGGCCGTAATCCCGAACTGCTGATTGGTCAGCATGTGGTCTCAGCACCTTTTGTTAAGCAAAGCGGATTAGAAATAATGCCCACCGGTTATATTGTAATTGACGGCGGTGCTCCTACTACTGTTTCTTACATCAGCAATGCTGCTCCAGTACCAGCTGATAAAAATGAAATAGCCATGTGTACCGCCATGGCCGGTGAGATGCTGGGCATGAAACTGATCTATATGGATGCAGGCAGCGGCGCCAAACGCCCCATTACCGAAGGCATGATAAAAGCGGTAGCCGACAGCATAGAAGCCCCGCTGATCATCGGTGGCGGAATCATTACGCCTGAAAAAGCTTACCTGAACTGCAAGGCTGGCGCTGATGTTATTGTAGTTGGTAACGCCATTGAAAAAGACGCATCGCTGATCAAAGAAATGAGTGATGCGGTGCATAGTGTACCGGTGAAAGCTTAATTACTGCGCAAATTTTCATTTATTACCCCAGAAAAAACCCTTTTTATAATTGGGCCTGAGAAATGAAAATTATATTTCCTTCTTTTTAGCTTATTCCCATCGAAATGTAAGCAGCAAAATTTACTTGTGAGAATCTAACATTCTTGAGTAACTATTTTAACTTCTCCGTAATACCCTTTACTTGACCCAACAACTATATAACCATAAACGTATGATACAGAAGGCTTGGGAACAAAGTGAATAATTTCTTCATGACAATGCAAATGACTTTTATGTTCATGTAAAAATTCCGATTGATGGATTGAAAGGTTGAGCATAGGATATATTTTTGGTGAACTACAAAATTACCTAATTGTTTTCATCAAAAAACCGCACATTTACTTTTGCGAATAATCAGATAAGCAATGATCTTTAATTCACCTTTCTTCTAATAATATCCTCAGTTGCCAATGCTATACCCCTGATCACTTTTGTGAGATGTGAAATATCTATCCGCTCAAATTCATCACACGGCCTGTGATAGCATTTATCATCATCATCACTGCTCATAATGGTGTGGGCCGGAATGCCTGCCTGTGCAAAGGCATAATTATCACTCCGCATATACAGCATTTTATCAGCTGCAGGTTCAGCTTTAACTTTTATTCCGGCTT
>CAZWIM010000031.1:0-35925 GCA_964634265.1 uncultured Chitinophaga sp.
AAGTGGTATAAATATAGAAGTCGCCGGTGAGGTGAGAGATTACCAGTTTTGGTTTTCCTGTTTGTCCGAAAATTGTGTTGAGGGAAAAGATGAATGCTAGTGCCAGGAGGGTTTTTTGCATAGAGTTTCTAATAAATTATTGGGATGGTTGGTGAATGTTAAAGCATTGCCGATGTGGCGATATTCTGTGTTCAATTTGCCGGTTGCCGCTGCTGATTATAGATACAAAACCTCATTGTTTATTCTGTTGCTCGGCGTAACTCGTCTGCCCAAACCGAAGCCAAATAGCGAATAAGAAGCTGAAAATATTTGTTGCCCCACCACATTGCCAATGCAATGTTAGCCGTAGCCCACTTCAATTCACATCACAAGATATTAACTTAAATACTCAGTTGGATTGCTCATTGAACTAATATCCTGAAAGCATAGTTTTTCATTATATGAAATATTGTTTACTTGTACTTCTCGCATAATAAAGAAGTCATCTAAAGTAAGGATCTTGTCTTGTGTAATATCAAATGGGTGATTTAGAAAGTATTCTATTATTGAATTCAGGATGAATATAAGATAGTATCTAAGGTGAGACACTATTGTTTCGATTTGTAGATTATTGCCGGCATTATGCACTATTTCATTTCTTATTCGATAGATTCTGTTAATATTCCAGTCAAGATTTTGTTGATGTTTTTCAATGGTACCAATGATTATTTTTGGGGTACTTAAGTGTGCTTTAAGTGTATGTGCTCTGTAAGCTAATAATGGAAAATTGGCTGCTTGAGCAATTACTATATCAAAGTTAGCCGGATCGTTCAAGTAGTTTAAATCAGAATTGTAACCTGGTATTGATCCAGTTAGTTTGAAATTTTCAATGCTTTTGTGAAAATCATACATCAGACGCTTCAGGTAGATATATGCATGACACTTTTTATAATAAAGCCTTAATCTGCTTACAGTATGACTTTCTGCATCATAAATTGAAAATATATATTCAATTCCGATCCAATAATTTAATAGTTGGTTTTCCAATTCTAATGCTTCGCTACCTAATCTTAGATAACGCATTCCTGAATATATTTTATTCAAAGAGTTCTTATCTATTGGTGCTTTTTTTAGATCAGATAATTTTTTTAGAAATGCTTCATAGGAACGCTGATGGCTTTTGTAATATCCATCAAGTTTGTAATGGAAATTTTGGATGTCAGCTCTCTTAGGGTCATGAGTTCCAATTACTGCACATTGATTTCTAACACCAATTTTGTGCTTGCTATGTCCCATATGCATTACATCAAATATTTTATACACTCTGTCTCGAATATTTTGTGTAGCACTGTAAAAATCTTTGGCATGAGTTATTAACTTATAAAATGACGTATCTGTTGTTGATAAAAAATCTTGAATTTTTGAATTCGTCCTTTTACTAAGGGAATTTGCTTCCTTCTTTTTGAGTCTGATAAGATCTGTACTAATGATTTTTATTTCACTTTCTGCATCGTCTGGTAAATCAATTGCTAGGATAACAATGAATTCCTCAGAGGGCCTTGCGATAAGGCTTTTTATTGCTATAAATGCATCATTAAAGCTACTAATACCCTTATTATTAAATATGCTTGTAATAAATCTATTTAGATACGACTTGGAATAGCCTAAATTTTTTATTTCTATCAAAAAGTAAAGAATTAAACGATTTAAATCTTTTACTTCAAGAATATCAAATTTCGCTAGGCCATTAATCCTGACTATTTCCTTTTCTATGAGAGTAGACAAGCTATCTATATATGCATTGTTGTCCTTAAGGAGTAAAGTAATAGTATAGGAAATTTGTTTATCGTCTCTTTTTTGTTTATTTAGTAGGCTTTCAAAAAATTCTTTTTTTATTGAATTGAACTTTAATTCTTTCTCTTCTTTTAAAATTCTCTGTAATTCTTCTATCAGAGTATCTGCATATGTTTTATTTTTTAACCGATTTTCTTCCAGATCAGTAATAACATTTTGAAGTTCAATTAACAAGCTTTTTGGGTTATGAAGTCTTAAACGATAGCTATCTATAGTAATTCTCTGTAATAATTCAATTGCCTTTTCATAAAAGAAAAGCTCTACAGGTGTAGCTTTAAATTTTAGTCTAACTGGCCTCATTTAAGTTGATAATATGTTTATTTTTTTCTTAAATTTATGCAAAGAAGTAGTACCTTTAATAAGATTTGATTAGTTTTGATATAGCGAAAGACATAAAATATTTGAAGATACATAAAAGGGCGAGGCAGCAATCGAGGCTTTTAGTCTTGGTAGTTGCTGAACCCTTAGGAAATTAGGCCTGATTTTTATCAGGCTTTTTTATTAGGATATTGGGTTAGGGCTAATGATTGTATTGTTGAATATGATGCTTTGATATTTTTCAGCCTTGTATTGTTGGGTTGAATCTCAATTGCTTAATCGGTTTATGCAACAAATTGATAAAAAATTTTTAGTTTCGGCAATACAACAGACATGGTATGTCTTTTATTAGCTGAGGTACACTCTTAAATCACCGCCTTCCTTATTCTGACTAATTGCTCCAATAAGTTTTCCAGCAGATCAAGTCTTAGCATATTGGCGCCATCACTTTTGGCTACGGCAGGGTTGGGGTGTGTTTCAATAAACAATCCATCTGCACCGGCAGCAATGGCGGCTTTGGCAATGGTGCCGATGAGTTGGGGGTTGCCACCGGTTACACCGCTGGTCTGGTTGGGTTGCTGCAAAGAATGCGTTACATCCATGATAACCGGAACCCCATGTGCCTGCATTGCGGGTATGTTGCGGTAGTCCACTACCAGGTCCTGGTAACCGAAAGTGGTGCCTCGTTCCGTTAGCATCACTTTATCGTTGCCGGCATTTTTTATTTTCTCCACGGCAAACTTCATGGCTTCGCCACTTACAAACTGTCCTTTTTTTACATTGATGATCTTACCTGTTTTGGCAGCGGCTACCAGCAGGTCGGTCTGCCGGCATAGAAAGGCGGGTATTTGTAAAATATCTACAAAGTCAGCAGCAATGGCGGCTTCTTCGGGAGAATGTATATCGGTAACAACGGGCCGATTAAATTTCTCTGCAGTGCGTTTCAGCATTTGCATGGCCAGCTCATCACCCAGACCGGTAAAGGAAGTGGCGCTGGTGCGGTTGGCCTTGCGGTAAGATGATTTGAAAACATAGGGTATGCCCAGTTTTTGGCAGATAACGGAAACTTTTTCGGCTACTTCAGTGATCAGTTCTTCACTTTCCACCACACAGGGCCCGGCGAGTAAGAAGAAATTTTTTTCATCATACTGCTGGGAAGCAAAAAGGTCTTTGAGGAATTTTTCCATCTTGCAAAGATATGAATGGATAGTGGAGAGTGGGGAATGGAAATGGGGAATGGAAAGTGGGGAGTCGGTAGTCAATAGTCGATAGTCGATAGTCGGGAGGCGGGAGTCGAGAGTCGAGAGTCGTTAGTTGTGAGTCGTGAGGCGGGAGGCGGGAATTGTTGTACGTTGAATCTTGTATCTTGCGACGTAATAAAGCTTGCTATGATAAAGGATAAAATATTAGTGATCGGCGCATCGGGACAGATAGGAGTGGAACTGACGCTAGCCCTGCGCAAAATATATGGTAACAGTAATGTGATCGCTTCCGACCTGCGGGAGCAAAACCCTTTGCTGGAAGGCACCGGCCCTTATGTGAGCATGGATGTGATGAACAAAGAGATGCTGCATGTGCAGGTGATACGACAAGGCATCACACAGATCTACCTGCTGGCGGCGATACTTTCCGCCACCGGTGAAAAGAACCCCGGTCTTGCCTGGAACCTGAATATGCAGGGCCTGCTGAATGTGCTGGATATTGCCAGGGAAGAAAAACTGGCCAAAGTGTACTGGCCTTCTTCGATTGCGGTGTTTGGTCCCACTTCGCCGAAACAAAATTGTCCGCAGCAAACCATCATTGAACCGACAACGGTGTATGGCATCAGCAAATATGCCGGTGAGTTCTGGTGCAATTATTTCTATCAGCGTTTTGGGGTGGATGTGCGGAGTATCCGTTACCCCGGCTTGATATCATACAAATCAGCACCGGGTGGCGGCACTACGGATTATGCCGTGGAAATTTATCATGAAGCACTGGAGGAAAAAAAATATGAATGTTTCCTCGCCGAAGATACCTACCTGCCCATGATGTATATGCCGGATGCCATCAGGGCAACGATTGAACTGATGGAAGCACCGGCTTCCAAAATTGCTGTCCGCACTTCGTACAATGTGTCGGGCATGAGTTTTTCGCCAAAGGAAATTGCGGCGGAGATCAAAAAACATATTCCGGATTTTACTATCAGCTACAAACCGGATTACCGCCAGGCGATTGCCAACAGCTGGCCGCAAAGCATTGATGATACCGTGGCGAGGAATGACTGGGGCTGGAATGAGGAGTATGATTTGGCTGCGATGACGGGGGATATGCTGGAGAATTTGAGTCGTGAGTGGTGAGTCGTGAGTTGGGAATGGTCGACGGTCAACGGTCGATGGTTAATAGTCGATAGTCGTGAGTTGTGAGTCGTGAGTCGTGAGTTCATGCTTCGACAATCCCGATAGCTATCGGGACAGCATGACAGTCAATGTTAATCAACAATTCCGTTCTTAACGGCAAACATGACGAGGCCGGCGGTGTTGCGGACGCCGATTTTTTCAATTAACCGCTGGCGGATGCCTTCTACAGAGCGGGGGCTTAAGAAAATTTCTTTCGCTATTTCGGCAGCTGTTTTTTCTTCGCAGATCATTTTCAACACTTCCTGTTCTCTTTCGGTGAGGTCGATATTCTGGTTGAAAGATGGTTTGAGGTTATTCTTCAGCACCAGTTTTTTCAGCAGGGCTTTATTCACCAGGTCGTTGAAGTAGTAGCCGTTCTCATGCACTGAATAAATGGAGCGGCGTATTTCATCCGGCTCTGCATTTTTCAGCAGGTAACCATTAGCGCCGTTCTCCATCAGGTGGATGATGAATTTATCATCTTCATACATGCTTACCACCAGCACTTTGATGGAAGGATATTTTTTCCGCACTTCCTTGGTGGCTTCCATGCCATCCATGATGGGCATTTTCAGGTCCATGATGATGACATCGGGGTTGCTGTCCTGCAAACCTTTCAGCAGGTCTTCACCATTATCGGCTTCGAGGATCACTTCCAATGCATCATCGGCAGACAGGCCTACTTTAAGGCCTTCCCTGAAGATCTTGTAATCATCTGCGATGGCTATTTTTATCTTGCTCATGCTGCGTTGTTCGTTTTTACGGGAACATGTATGTTGATGCGGTATCCTTCGCCGCCTTTGGTGAAATGGATAGTTCCCTTCAGCAATATAATCCGGTTCTGGATATTTTTCAAACCGAGGCCTTCCTTGCGGAAGCGGAGTTCTTCAAATTGTTCCTGCGTCAATCCGTCACCATTGTGAAATAAGACAAGATTCAGTTCATTGCCTTCCAGTGTGGAGCTGATGAGGAACTCGGTGGCGTTGGCATATTTCAGGATATTGTTCATCAGCTCCTGCACCATCCGGTAGATGCTGATATCATTCTCGGCATTTTCTGTCTGGTAATTATCATCGAGGGCGGTGGTGGCCTGTATCATGGTACCCTGTGTCACTTTTTTTACAAAGTGGCGGATGGCTTCGTTGAGGCCAAATTCTTTGAGGATATTGGAATGCAGGTTGTGGGAGATGCCCCTTACTTTTTGGATCACTTCATTCAGCAGTTCCCGGCCTTTTTCGTGGAGTTTCTGGTCTCTTTCATCCAGCACTTCCGATTTGATGCCGAGCAGGTGCAGTTTGGCTGAAGACAGAATAGCGCCGACCTCGTCGTGCAGGGTTTCGGCAATGCGGTGGCGTTCCAGTTCTTCACTGCGGACAGCGGCTTCGATAAGCTGGTTTTGCTGTTGTTCACGGAGTTTTTCCATGTCTCTCTGGTACTTCAGTTTTTTTCGCTGATTCAGAATGACGGCGACCAGGAAACTGGTAAACAGTAACAACATCACTGAAATACCAATGATGACCAGGTATTTAATATTGTCACTGTTTATCTGCATAAAATGATTTAGCTATGAAAAGGCATAGAACGAGGTAGGAAATGTTGTGAATATCCCAGATGTTGATAGCAAAATTCTCCGCTTGTTTTGCCAGCACATTATAAAAAAGAAAAATCGGGAAGTTGATCACCACATAGATACTCAAGCCTGTGACTGTCCAAAATGAATGTGTATTTGAAATAGTGATCTTTTCATTACTTAGTATCTGGAAATAAAAAATCAGGCAATATATTAGTAATAATGCAGCTTCGGTAGCCATAAAGGCGCTGCTAAAATCCCGGATATCTCCTTTTATAAAAAAGAGATAAAAAAAGAGGCAAATGAAAAGTGCTGCGAATATCCATGCAATTTTTTTAATTCTATATATAATCAAAGAAAAGAAAACTGAAAAAAGTAGTAACCGTACTAAAGATCCTATATGGTAAAGCGGTACATTGGTATAGGTCCCATCTGCATTGTATAAATACGGGAAGGATTGCTTCATATTTTCGTATAACCCCAACCGAATCTGCTTCCAGAAAAATGTGCTTAAACCGTTATTGACTAACGCAAATAAAAGGTAGGCTAACAAAATTTTGCTCCAATCAGCTTTGGGTCTGAAAATATAATAGAAAGCTAAAGGCACTATTGGAGCCCATACTTCAGACCAATCGATTATTTGTTGTAAATAAAAGTTCATACTTATTATAGAGGTTATCTCAAAAACAGATATTTAAAGATTTGCCACAAAGGCGCAAAGAATTGCCTGTCAATTTTCATTTCTTTGTGTCTTTGTGGCAAAAAATATGTTTGTTACATCTTCATTATTGTTTTAGTCATCACACAAATTTTCACATGCGGGTCTGGCTGGTGGTATCGGATTGGTTGCGATTGTACCCATTGCACCAATAGGTTTCTTTAACGGGAAATCAATCGAAATATTAAATTGAATTATCCCATCTGCATTTACAAATGGTATTAAGTACAGATCTTTTATTTTGCCGGGATTGATTTGACCCGGATTACTACCCGGATGCAGGAACTTTCTTAACTCTCCTCTGGTTAATTTTTGTATTCTTAATGCAACATTATTTAAGCTAGTATCTTTTATTTTATCAGGAAAATAATATTTTGAAAGCGCTTTGCCGTCTTTGTCATTACCGCATGCATATAAATAATAAGATCCATCAATATCCTGATCAAAATAGAAGTAAACCTGTTTTCTCTTGTCAAACTGCAGAATGTTTTTAAGATCTCCTGTTTTTAATTTAAAAATAAATGTATTGATAGAGGTTTGTTGGCTCGCATTACTCAGGTCAAGAACAGAAAATGTCGAATTGCTATCATCAAGTGGTGTCAATTTGATTTTTTGGAGATTGTTATTTTTTGCTACTGAGTCGCCTGATTTTAAAGTGTCAGTTTTATTAGTTTGATCTTTTTCTTTCTTACTATTATCATTGTTACATGACAAAAGCAGAGTTATTAGTAGTGGAATTGAAAAAAAATAGAGTAACTTTTTCATAAGTGTTAATTTTGGTGAAAGAATGGTGTTTGTCAGTTTTCTTCAGGCAGGATTAAAATCTTCATTCAAAGTAAAAGGCCGGTTTTGGTTTTTCAAAGGACTTGAAACCAGATTAGGTAGATACTCACGGAAAATACGTAGAACTACGCAGCAGGCGGAATCTGGCATCAGGAACGGGCAGGTAATTCATTAACAGCTGGTTTTTGTTTCTTATACCGGTAAACGGCGATGGCCAGCATGATGCCGAATATCACCAGAATGACCTGGTAAATTCGGAGTGTGACCAGCCCAAACTCCGGATCGGTATAGCTTAAAGGATAAATGAAAAGGAATATGAAAAAGGTGACCGCCTCGTACAGGCAAACGGCAGTACATACGATAAAGGAAGGATGTTTTAACCAGTTTACGTTACTGTCTTCCAGTATTGACCGCAGGAAATAGGATACACAGCAGATGATCAATGTGATATTGCCCGCAGCAAATAGCCGGATACTCAGCAGCAGTGGCGATTCAAAGAAAATAAAGTTGACAAGGGTGAAAGCTATGAACAAAAAAAGTAGTGCTTTCAGCAGTAAATGATACCTGTATGGCCTGACGGATATGATGTACCAGCCAAGCAGCAGCACTCTTAACACTACATGTATATTGTAGTAGATATTATTGCTGTTGCTGAAACTATCCGGGAAAAGATAATAGCACTGCAGCACCAGCTGGGCAAAGAAATTGACCAGGAAAGCAAGAATTATATAGGTAATCAGCAACCATACATACTTTCCTTTTGGACGAAAAAGGAGGATGGCCAATAAAGGGATGAGCATCGCCCATCCCTCTGACCATTCCCAGATGCGATATAAAATATCCATTTATAATTTTGGTGCTGTTTTATCCAATGTGCTGTCTGTTTTATCCGGGCAGCGTGGGGTACAGTCATCAGGACATCTAGGTACACAGTAAGGACAAGGCGGACAGGGTAGTGTTCCTTTTGCTAATGGCCTGGTAGACCCGTCGCTGTTCACCACGGTTATATCATACATAAGATGTTGTGTTTTATTTATTGGGTCTGTGAATACGGTTGGCCTTAGCTGCAGGTAAGCAAAGTTTTTTTGCAGCTTGCCGGCTGCATCAAAAATGCCCAGTTCACTTCGGTTTATTGAATTAGATCCGTAATTAAGGTATTTCGGCAGGTTGGGTGTACAGTTATCATTGGTAGAATCAAGATCGAGTCTGCTGTCGGGTACTTCTTCGAAGTTAGTTTTTAATCCTCTTACATTTACCAGCAAGTCGCTACCCGGCCCTAAATCACTGGTATAAAAGATCATTGTTTCAATGTAATCGGCATCACCGGGTTTGGTGTATTCATCCCTTACCCAATCCTGCAACTGAGCTTTCGTCAGCTTCATACAGGTAGGCCTGCCGGTAAAAGAAGCTGTTGATCTTTTTTGGTCTTTACAGGATAACAGAATGGCCATTGTCATAATGATTGCTATTGCTCCCATCCCAATACCGCGGTTGCAAAAACTGCTTGTTGTTGGTTTCATAATAGTTGGTTTGTGTGTTTAATTAAATCGGCAGGGAGCTTTCTAAGGCGGGAATTACTCTCCTAATATAATTCTGATTTTGATGAATTCCAAGTTAATGAAATACAAATGCGTACTTACTTTCATTCATTGCGTACTACTACGTACCTCTCTAGAATAAGCATTCATACGCTGCTGCAAAGTCCTTTTCCCCGTTGAACTACGGCATTTATTTTTTCCGCATTTCCTACCTTGATTTCGCCCCATTGGTGGATGAAAATTTGGGTCATAAAACCAAATGTTATGACACGATATTTCATCTTCACCACTTTGTTATTTGCCTTACTGATGGCAAAACCAATCACTACCCTGGCAGGTACCCAGCAGCAGTCCGGGCATATTGCTACTAACCATCAAAGCGATGACGCTGGTAAAGCTGCCAATACCGGTCATATACCAATGGGCACCAAATCCGCTCCTGCCGGTGAAAAGGCACATAGCCATGTTCCTTCCTGGGATGAGCTGGCCCATATTCATCACTTTCATAAAAACAGGCTGAAAAAAGTTAGGAGGCATTACAGCAAATGTGTATTCATGAGCAAGCTGCTATTATTTATTACCCACGCCGCCATACTCTTCGTGAGTTACCTGCATGTCACCCACTGACAGGAGTTATCGTTCAATCATAAAGCGGTCGAAGGATTGGAGAGGAAGTTCTGTTACTTCTACATGTGTTACATGGGCACGGAGAGGACCCTGGTGGCACCATTCAATGAATTGATCCAACTGGTTTGACGAACCAGTTGCCACAATAGCAACTGAACCATCGGGTTGATTGCGGACATTACCAGTCACACCCAGTTCGGTTGCTTTTTCTTTGGTGGATTGACGGTACCATACACCCTGCACTTTGCCGGAAACAATAATGGAAACAGTTTTCATCATGATTAAAAAGAAACCAGGTTGACGATCTCTTCCAGGTAATGCTGGTCAGTGGTATCAAACTGGTCGTATTGATCGCTGTCCACATCCAGTACAGCCACTACTTCATTGTTCCTGGTTACCGGTATTACTATCTCAGATTTTGACAGGCTGCTGCAGGCAATATGGCCGGGAAACTTTTCAACATCGGGAACGATCAACGTCTTTTGCTGCTCCCAGCTGCTGCCGCAAACGCCCCTGCCTTTACGGATGCGGGTGCAGGCTACGGGTCCCTGGAAGGGGCCTAAGACCAGTTCATCATCTTTCACCAGGTAAAAACCCACCCAGAACCAGCCAAACTGTTCTTTCAGCGCCGCGGCCACATTGGCCAGGTTGGCCACCAGGTCAGTTTCACCTTCCAGCAGGCCTTTGATCTGGGGAACCAGGGCTTCATACTGCTGGTCTTTTGTACCCCGGGTTATTTGTAAATCTTCTGCCATGCGGCAAAGGTAAAAGAATGAAAGTACCGGGTGTTAAGGCTGTTTAAATTTTGACGATTGCATGATTTGATTACTGCGAATATGTAATTTTATTATCCGCTTACTACCCCGCATACTCAACATATTAAAAACTATCAGCCATGGCTACTAAAAAGAAAGCAAAAAAGTCTGCAAAACCGGCACCCAGGAAAAAACCGGTTGCCAAAAAGAAAGTAAAAGTGGTGAAGAAAAAAGCCGCTAAGAAACCAGTGAAGGCGAAAGCCAAATCAAAAAAGGCCGCTAAAAAAATTGTTCGCCGGAGTGTAAAACCTGTAGCTAAGAAGAAAGTAAAAGTGGTGAAGAAAAAGGCTGCGAAGAAACCGGTGAAGAAAGCAGCGGTGAAGAAAGTTGTTGCGAAAAAGTCAGCTACAAAGAAAAAAGCGCCGGTAAAAAAAGCTAAGCCTGCCCCGGTTAAAACAGTACCACCACCTGTAGTGGAGGAAACGCCGGTAATGGTGGAAGAGATCACTGAAACTTTTGTAACACCTGATGGCACATTGGAAGTAACAGAAACCATTCTGACTTTTGAAGAAGAAGGAGAGGATGGTAATGGATTTACAGAAGATGATATAGCCGATGCAGAGGAAGAGAAGGATGATGAAGGACCGGTAATGTAATTCAAAAATTATTACGATAAGAGTAGTCTGATTACCATCTGACTACTCTTATTATTCCACTTTCAGATTTTCTGTTAGCAATAATTTTTTTCCATTGCTCCCAGGTGATGAGTTTACCATCGTTAGGCTCAACTATAGAATTTGCATTGTTGTCCACTTTTAATGCGGTTGTACGGTAAATATGCTCTTTACGAAACAAGTCGGTTTCTAATATGGTGCCAGGCAAACCAGTATAAGTATAAGGGCCAAACATCACCGGCAATTTTTCTGAATAGCTTACTACTAAAGAATCACCTTTATAAATACAATAAGCCATTTTACAGTCAAATCCCGCAATTATCTTCTTCTGCGGAAGGAATTGCCATTTAAAATCAATTAAAGGTTCCCTAACCCTGTATTTATCTCCAAATTGTGATATCAGAATTTTGTTTTGCAGATGAACATAATTAGTATGCGGCAAAAAATTTTTTCCAAGCACTTTGCCGGGTTCTATTGGTTTATTGCCATTAAATACAGTGTAGTAATAGGATTGCTGGTCGTTGATGACCAGTTGAGTGGTGATTTTTTTATCCCAAATAGGTTTTACCGGGTTGCCTGTACTGTCAAATATGTAGAAATAGAAACTTTCGTAAGTAATAGTGTATTTCTGCTGGGCAAAACTTTTGCCAGCAACATTCAAAATAATAACAAACAATAAAATAGATAGCCTGGTCAATTCAAAGCCGGGTTTGGTTCGTTAACCGTATCTGAATAATTCTTTATCTCGTTGTACACGGTATCTCTTTCCACCGGCACCCTTCGAACCTGTTTGATAAGATTCACTAATTCTGTTGTTGACATGGCAGGGTTTTGTTCTTCTGAGCCTGCCATGCTGTAGATTTTGGTTGTGTCATCAATAGTGCCGTCAATATCATCTACGCCAAAAGATAAAGTCAGTTGTGCATTTTGCCTGCCCAGCATCGGCCAATAGGCTTTCAGGTGCGGGAAGTTATCGAGGTAAATGCGGGCAATCGCATACATTTTCATGTCTTCCACCACACTGGTTTCCGGAACATTGCTCATATCATTATCCTTGTTCCGGAACTTCAGCGGGATGAAGGTATTGAACCCTTTTGTCCTGTCCTGCAATTCCCTGAGCCTTCTCATGTGGTCAATACGGTGTTCAAATTTTTCAATATGGCCATAGAGCATAGTAGCGTTAGAAGGAAGGCCCAGTTTATGGGCTGTTTCATGTATCAGCAGCCAGCCATCTGCATCTACTTTATCAGCACATATCTTTTCTCTTATTTCCGGGTGAAAGATTTCAGCGCCACCGCCGGGGATACTGTCTAATCCGGCTGCAATTAAAAATTTCAATCCTTCTTCCACACTTACCTTGGCTTTGCGGAACATGTAATCATATTCCACTGCAGTAAATGCCTTTATGTGCAGGTCAGGGCGATGTGCTTTGATGGCTTTCAGCAGGTCGGCGAAAAATTGCAGGTCCATCTTTGGATGCACACCACCCACAATATGTACTTCGGTGATGGGTTTTCCATCATATTGCTTTACCATGTGCAGCATCTGGTCAATGCTGAGTTCCCAGCCATCTTCTCTTTTGGCATAGAGCCGGCTGTAAGAACAGAAATTGCAACTGAAAACACATACATTGGTAGGCTCAATATGAAAATTGCGGTTGAAGAAAACTTTGTCACCATGCAATCTTTCTTTGATAGCATTGGCGAGGCTGCCTACAAAGCCAAGGCTGGCGTTTTCGAAAAGGTATAGACATTCTTCATCGGTAATGCGCTGGCCGGCATTTACCTTATCTGCAATGGCTTTCAATTCCGGAGAAATATCGGTAGTGGTAATCATAGTCGTTCAATCAATAAAATAACAAAGTTACGGTGGATAAAGTTGCCGCAAAACCATAATCCGGCAGTATTAAAAATCCTTATCTTTCAAGCTATAAAGTTTAAAATCTAAAAACAGGCAGATGAATATCAAAATCAGGTTGACGATACTCAGTTTTTTCCAGTTTTTCGTTTGGGGGGCATGGCTGATAACGATTGCCACTTATTTTTTCTCCAATAATATGGGAACAGGCGCCCAGTTCGGTGCTATCTTTTCAACGCTGGCAATTTCTTCACTAATCATGCCGGCCCTTACCGGTATCATTGCGGATAAATGGATGAATGCAGAAAGATTGTATGGTGTACTCCATATTTTGTATGGTGCTGTCTTGTTATATGTGCCGCAGGTAAAAGATGCTGATACGCTGTACTATGTAATATTAATTGCCATGATCTTTTACATGCCTACGATCTCTCTTTCCAACTCTGTTTCCTATACAATTTTAAAGAAGAACAATTTTGATGTGGTAAAAGTATTTCCTCCCATCAGGGTATGGGGAACGATTGGGTTTATTGTGGCCATGTGGACCACCAACCTGACCGACAGTAAGGCAAATACCAACCAGTTCATTATCGGAGGTGTCGCTGCTATATTGCTTGGAATCTATGCCTTTAGTTTGCCGAAATGCCCGCCTCAACGCTCTATCGCAAAAGATGCTTCCGTTATCGAGCAGTTGGGGCTGAATGCTTTTAAGTTGTTTGCCAAATACAAGATGGCCCTGTTCTTTATTTTCTCCATGTTCCTTGGGGCAGCTTTACAATTGACAAATATGTATGGCGATACATTCCTGGATGATTTTAAAAAGGTACCTGAATACGGCCCCGAATCTTTTGTGGTGAAATATTCAACCATCATCATGTCTATTTCGCAGATTTCAGAAACAGTATTCATTCTCACTATTCCATTTTTCCTGAGAAAATTCGGTATAAAGAAAGTGATGTTATTCTCCATGATTGCCTGGGTACTTCGTTTCGGCTTGTTTGCTTATGGTAACCCTGCAGATGGATTATGGATGATCATTCTTTCCTGTATTGTTTATGGAATGGCGTTTGATTTCTTTAATATATCAGGTTCATTGTTTGTAGAAACTACCACCAGTTCTTCCATACGGTCCAGTGCACAAGGTCTTTTCATGATGATGACAAATGGCGTAGGAGCATATCTTGGAAGTAAAGTTAGCGGTTATGTGATCGACAAATATTTTACCGTGAACGGTGGTGATAAAGACTGGCATAATATCTGGCTTTCTTTTGCTGCATACGCTGCAGTAATTGCAATATTATTCCTCTTGCTGTTTAAGCACAAACATGATCCTAAAGAGTTAGAAACAGTACATCACTGATAATAAAAAAACCTCCGGAACTACCGGAGGTTTTTTTATTTCGATTTTAATCAGTTTGAAATAACCTGGCCCTTACTTATGCGCCTCGATCTTCTTCACAAAGTTTGCCTTAGGCTGTGCTCCCACTAATTTATCAACTACCTGGCCATTTTTAATAAACAAGATGGCAGGGATAGAAGTAATGCCATAGTTCATGGAGATGTTCGGGTTGTTATCAACGTTTACCTTACCCACATTCACTTTGCCATCATATTCTTTGCTCAACTCTTCAATTACCGGCCCGATAGCCCGGCAGGGTCCGCACCACTCTGCCCAAAAATCAACTACTGTCAGCTTATCAGAGGCCAGCACATCAGCCTGGAAGTTTGCATCTGTAAATTCTCTTGCCATTTTATAAGTTTTGTTTTTAAGTTTTTAATTCTGTTTTGCCCAAGGGGAGTGCAAATTTAAGCCCGATACAAATAACATGCAGAGTTGGCATTAAGTTGTGTAAAACTTGTCATTGCAACTGCTAAATCGTCCGGGCCTTTATTATACTGTTAACACTTGTACCTCCAACTGGGGACTTTTCTCCAGGAACTGGATCAGTTCTTCGTTCATTTCAAAACCACTGTTCATGGTTACCAGGCTGATCTTCATTTTGTTTTTGGGCTCACTCAGGTTAAACCGCAGGGTTGATTTGCCGGGAAAGTTTTTCATATTCCTTTCAACAAAATTCACCATGTCCCTGGTCAAATCCTGGGGATGTGCTTCAATGGTGACCTGTTTGGTCATACTTTTTTTCATGGTTTCTGCCAGGGAAACACCTGTTACCTTAAACTCAAATTCGTCCCGGTTATACCGTTGCTTGAAATAACCCGTTATATAAACTGTACTTCCTTGTTGTAATACAGGGGTTAGCCGCAAATAGTCTTCACTGAAAAGAACTATCTCGGTTTTGCCAGAATAATCCTCTATCACAAAATTGCCGTACTTATTGCCACTTCGGGCAATCCGGTGCTGGGCATCTGCTACCAGGCCGATAATCCGGAATGGCCTGCCGGGATTAGGATGCATTTTAATCGCTTCTTTGAATTCGTTGAAATCAGCAATGGGGGTAACACCGTAATGTTTCATTTCAAACCGGTAGTGATCCAGCGGATGACCACTCAGGAACATACCTGTAACTTCTTTTTCATGATCCAGTTGCACCGTCAACGGCCAGTGAGGACAATCCGGTAATTTCGGAGGTGGGATCTCCATGGTGGCCGGTAAATCACCAAAAAGTGTATTAACAGAATTGGCATTTTGAGAAGCGATCACCTGCCCGTATTTGATCACTTTCTCCAGGCCATTAATCATTTCATTTTCTCCTACAAAAAAATATTGTGCCCGGTGATATTGGGTAAAACAGTCGAACCCGCCGGCATAGGCAAGACTTTCCAAAGTTTTTTTATTGACAGTCCGCTGGTTAATACGTTTGATAAAGTCAAAGAGATTGACAAATGAGCCGTTCTTCTGTCTTTCGGTGATGATACTTTCAACTGCTGCTTCACCTACACCTTTTAAGCCACCTAAACCAAAACGGATTTCGCCTTTATTATTTACAGCAAAACCTTTTAGCGATTCGTTGATATCAGGTCCCAGCACTTTTATACCCATCCTCTTACACTCTTCCATGAAAAAGGTGATCTTTTCAATGCTTCCGGCGTTGTTCAGTACTGCAGCCATGTATTCAGCAGGGTAGTGAGCTTTCAGGTATGCTGTCTGGTAAGCCACATATGCATAGCAGGTGGAGTGTGATTTATTGAATGCATATTGAGCAAATGCTTCCCAGTCGGTCCAAATTTTTTCTAATTTTTCAGGGGGGAAAAGTTTTTCTGTTGCACCGGATATAAACTGTGCCTTCATTTTATCCAGCACCGTCTTTTGCTTTTTACCCATTGCCTTACGCAACACATCTGCATCTCCTTTACTGAAGCCGGCCAGTTTTTGTGCCAGCAACATCACCTGTTCCTGGTAAACGGTAATACCATAAGTTTCTTTCAGGTATTCTTCCATTTCTGGCAAGTCGTAAGTAATGGCTTCACGGCCATGTTTACGATCGATGAAGTTGGGGATATATGCCAACGGACCGGGGCGGTACAAGGCATTCATGGCGATCAGGTCATCAAACTTATCAGGCTTCAGTTCCCGAAGGTATTTCTGCATACCGGCACTTTCAAACTGAAAAGTGCCGATGGTAGCGCCATGCTGGTATAGTTCAAATGTTTTTTTATCGTCCAGTGGTATTTTATCAATATCAATCTCAACGCCATGATTCTGTTTGATAAGCAGTAGGGCATTTTTAATAATAGTAAGGGTTTTCAAACCAAGGAAGTCCATCTTGATGACGCCTGCTTCTTCAATCACATTACCTTCAATTTG
The DNA here is from genome assembly GCA_964634265.1 of uncultured Chitinophaga sp. GTDB lineage: Bacteria > Bacteroidota > Bacteroidia > Chitinophagales > Chitinophagaceae > JJ008. Next base: position 16,818 of record CAZWIM010000031.1, read on the forward strand.
CGTCAGCCACAAATTCGATTCTTTGGAAGTTGCAACAGGAATCAGTTCCGTAAGGTCTTTTGGCGCAATGATGATACCGGCTGCATGGATACCTGTATTTCTTACTGAGCCTTCCAGTCTTTCAGCTTCGTGCAGCACTTTGCTGAGCATGGTATCTTCCTGCTTATAAATTTCACGCAGCTTCTTTACATTCTCCAGGTCATCATTACCCAATCCATCTTTTTCCTCCAGTGATTTTTCACCTTCCTTGGCTTTCATGGGTGCATGCAGTACCCTTTTCAGTTCAATGCCCGGACGTTCTGGAACCAGTTTAGATAATGCCCGGCTTTCGGGCAAGGGCAGATCCATCACCCTTGCCACATCGGCGATACTTGACTTAGCAGCCATTGTACCGTAGGTAATGATCTGTGCCACCTGGTTCTTTCCATATTTCTCTACAACATAATCAATCACTTTTTGCCTGCCTTCATCATCAAAGTCGGTATCAATATCAGGCATTGATTTACGGTCCGGATTTAAAAATCTTTCGAACAGTAAATTGTACTTAATTGGATCAATATTGGTGATGCCGATACAATATGCCACTACAGAACCGGCGGCAGAACCACGACCGGGTCCGATGAATACACCTTTATCACGGCCTGCTTTGATGAAATCACTTACAATAAGAAAATACCCGGCAAATCCCATGGTTTTGATGGTGAACAGTTCAAACTCTATACGTTCTTTTATCTCATTAGTCAGTTCACTATATCTTTTTTCTGCACCCTCATAAGTAATGTGTTTTAGGTATTCCCACTGGTTCAATGCTTCCGGGCTTATTACATTTTTGCCGACGATTTCTTCTTTGGTATGTACCTGGAACCTTTTTTCAATCGGGAAATTGGGCAGAAGGATATCACGATGCAGGTTTAGCAGTTCTACCTTATCAACAATTTCATTGGTGTTGTCAATAGCTTCCGGAAGGTCATGAAAGGCTTTTGACATTTCTTCCGTTGTCTTGAAATAAAACTGGTCGTTAGGAAAGGCAAAGCGTTTGTCTTTTACATGCACATCATCATCTGAAAATTCCCGCAGGGCAGGAGTTGTGATCTTTTCGCCGGTATTTATACAAAGTAAAATATCATGGGCATTAAAATCATCCTGCTCCACATAGTGAGAATCGTTACTGGCAATAATTTTTACATTGTATTTTTTCGCCAGCCTGACAAGTACTTCATTTACTTTGTCCTGTTCTGCCATGCCATGGCGCTGCAGTTCTACATAATAGTCTTCCTGGAAAATATTCAGCCACCATTTAAATTCGTTTTCCCCTTCTTCTTCTCCTTTTTTTAATATGGCCTGGGGTACCATGGCACCAAGGCAGCAAGTAGTGGCAATTAATCCTTTGTGATAACGTAATATCAGTTCCTTGTCAATGCGGGGATACTTGCTGTACATTCCCTCAATAAATCCAAGAGAAGTCAGTTTGATCAGGTTCCGGTAACCTTCTTCATTTTTGGCCAGCAGTATCTGGTGATGACGGGGATCTTTCTGGTCTTTGGTAAATGCTTTCTGGTGCCTGTCGGCTGTGATGTAAAATTCGCAGCCAACGATAGGTTTTACTTTTGGTTTACCATCTTCTCCTTTGTTTTTGTAGGCTTCAGCCACAAACTCAAAAACGCCGAACATATTGCCATGATCGCTGATAGCCAGCGCCGGCATGCCGTCTTTAATGGCCTTTTTGTATAAATTCTGGATGGAAGCTGCACCATCCAGCAAAGAGAACTGGGTATGGACATGGAGATGAGAGAATTTCATAACTCACTAACCTTATTTCTTTTTAAAACTATAAATACTGATTGATCCGCTGCTGTAACTGCACACCCATGCTTCCAGTGTATCATCATTTTCAAAAATATCAACACCTACCGGGTGGCCGCCGCAGGGCAAAGATGCCACTTTCTCAAAGTTGTCGCTATTGATTTTGTACACATCAACAAAGTCGCTGGTATAACAGGTTACAAAAATGAATTTGTGGTTCTTTGAAAGCACAATAGTACGGGGCTGTGCATGAGTTTTGGCAGTAAAAAGTTGCTGACCGGTGGCTGCATCAATACAGGCGATAGTACCAAGACTGTTGTATGAAACGAATAAATGTCCACTGGTATCCATTACTATATGCCGGGGGCTACTCCATACATTCATGATGCTTTCACTTTTCCAGGTAGTATTGTCCACTACATTCAGGCTGGAACCGCCCATGATGGCGATATAAGATTTTTTGTTTTTATCATCTACGGCAATTCCCCTTGGAATGGCGGAAACAGGAATGGTGCTGATAACTTTTCCATACGGCATTTTAGTTTCATCCATTTCCAGTACACTGGTATTGCGGCTGTGCCAGTTGCTTACCAGCAGGTATTTGCTGTCTGCCGTTCTTGAAATTACTTTTGGCGTTTTACCCGTTTCAATTAACGGTACCCGGAAAGAATCTTTTTTAGTTGTCCCGGGATAAATAACAGTAACTGGTTTGGTTTTTTGTTCAGCTGTTGTAACAGCATTGTTTCTTGAAAAATCATCTACCCATATGGGTACAATACCATCTGCATTGTGTAGTGATATCCATAAAATTTTATCATCATGACTGAAGCAGGCTTCTACAGGCTTTTCCTGGAAAGAAGCAATTGGCCGGCTTTTGTTATAATCCCACCCGGTTCCCCGGGTAGGTGTGAACTTAAATTCACGGGTAATTTTCCGGCTGGCCTGGTCAAACTCATATACACTCATCCCTTCCAGGTTCATGGCATAGAGTTTTGAACCCTTGGAATTAAAAATGACTGATTTGGTACCGCCTGCAGCCGTCAATATCTCCTTTTTCTCGTATTCGATATTTGAATAAGGTTTTAGCCTGGTAACCGGTGGAAGAGTGTCTGTCCTTACCTGTTTGCTTAACAATGTATCGTGGTCAGGTTTTTTGGCACTTCCTGAGGTTTGGCAGCCAATTGCCAGGAAATAAAGAGATAGCAGGGAAAATAAGGTTTGCATGGTGGTTGAATCTTATTATCAATAATAGGCAAATAATTGATACCTGCCATGCCTGATTTTCATCAATATCCACACTCTGTGACAAGCTAAGTCGTTTGAAAACAATATTTTATGCTTGTGGCAATTTTACTACAGGTTTTTCGTTTAAAGAATGTGGTTTTTTTTGACCATTAACTTATATTTTTGCGCACCTGCCTAAGGGTAGGTAATCAGAAGTAATTCAAACATATTTTTGATTCTACCCTTGAATCATCCTAAAAGAAAGACGTAATAATGGTTAGGCAGATTTTACCAGCAATAGCAGCCATCATATTTCTGAGCAGTTGTTCAACTTTCAAGTCGCTGAATTTTACCAGCAACAAACAAGTTATGCCTGTTCGGGAAGCTGAGACAAGAACAACTAAATTTATTGATGAGATTGCTGTAACACCTGTTGCTGCCCAGCAACAGTTAAAGTTGGAGAAAGCTGAACCGAAATCTGGTCCTGCTGCAAATATCTCTGACCGGTTGGTCAATATTCCCGAGCCTATCAAGCAAGAAGTTGCACAGCCCGAAAAAACCGTTGTTACCCGTGAAGCAGAGATCGAAAGTGCTTCTGAAGTTCAGTTCAAGTATGCAGTTTTAATGAATACTGAAGTTGAGTCATTACCCAGCAAGCAATTACTGGAAAGTGTGGACGAGTGGTATGGTGTTCGTTATCGTACGGGTGGCAATACCAAAAGTGGGGTTGATTGCTCAGGATTCACAGTAGCAGTCTATTCAGCTGTTTTTGGTATTATGCTTCCAAGGGTTTCCAGGGAACAATATCGCATAAGCCGTAAAATATCTACTACTGAATTACAGCAGGGAGACCTGGTATTTTTTAATACCAATGGCCGTGGTGTATCTCATGTTGGTGTTTATTTGGGTAATAATAAATTTATCCACGCATCTGTTTCCAAAGGTGTAATGGTGAATGATCTTTTTGAGCCGTATTATCTCAAACGCTACGTAGGCGCCGGAAGGATAGATGATAAGCAGATGGTGGCTTCAGGAAACTAGCTGTACTACTTAATTCCCAGTCTTTTTTTGATTGTTTCTACTACCGGCTGAATATCGGGGGATAGATTCATGCCAACAACTCCCGCTGCGTAAAGCGCTATGAATACTACACTTCTTACAAACATTCCTGCAAATCCATGCATATCCTTAAAAGCAAAGTAGCAAACAGCATAACAGCCGCCTGCCAGCAGCAGGGTGTATAATGATTGAATAGTTAGAGGGAACAACCTGAACTTTTTCCATAGAAAAATAATACGGATGACATTATAAATGCTGATGGAGATCAGTGCCGCAATTGCAGGGCCAATAAGTCCGTATTGTTTGGTTAAAATATAAGTCAGCGGCAGCATAACACTTAGCAGGATGACACCGCTGATCAGTTCAAATTTCCAGTATGTGGATGTGCCGATGATCTGTGCATTAACCCCGGTGCCCATATCAATTATTTTGGTAAGGCCTAACAAAAAGAAAATCCAGGCAGCATCCAGGTAGCTGGGTTTTACACCAAATGTGATAATGCCATCTGTAAAATTCAACCAGATCAGCAGGAAGATACCGCAGGCAAAAATCAAAAGGTTTATGGACGATCGTTGATAAACTTTTTGCAGCAGCGCCATATTTTTATCCTTCCAGGCTTTGGACAAATGGGGAATAGATGCTGAAATAATCCCTCTTTGCGGGGCTTGTATGATACTTGTTACGATAGTAGCCAGGCCAAAAATTCCGGCTTTGGCAGAACCTTCTTCCAGTAACGAAGCGATTACGATCGTATCAAATACCTGTGAAATAGTAAAGATGAGTGTGCCGCCGTATACAAAGGTGCAAAGGGCAATGATCTTTTTAAAATACCGGCGGCTGACTTTGCTTACAGTAAAAGTGAAATGAATTTTTTTGGTAATAACCAGGTAGGCTAAAAGACTAATGGCAATACTTGGGTAACTAAATGCAAAAATTTTTATGAAGAGATCGTAGTCTTTAATAATATTACTAACAAATAATACTATCAACACAGTTGTAAATAATCTCCACTGAACTTCCCTGAAAAAATTCGTCAGTACAGATTTGTGCAGGCTCCACGCATAAGCTTCCAGTACAGTGTAAATGGTGAGTCCGAGTCCCAGGGGGAAAATCCAATAATAATAAGCAACTAACTGGGGTGTATTAGTGCCAAATTTTTTAATAACCAGGTGTTTCAACGTCCAGCCGGCAATCATGACCAACACAAAACCAATCAAACTCACCAATAATGCCCAGGTGATCATGTCATTCTTTCGGGGAGGCAGATTATCGTTATAGTAAGGATGAAATTTAAAAATATAGGAAGGCATGGCCATAGTGGCGAAGGCCGACATCATGGTGGCAATGGCAATAAAGATGGTGGTTAATCCGTACTCTGCTTCGGTAAAAGTGCCCTGCTTTGTAAAGAAATAGGTGTTTAGCAGGCCGACAGCAAAGCCAATATAAATGACCATTGATGAAATGATACTTTGTCGGCGGATGCTGCTCATGCGGTAAAGATAGGAGGCGAATCGTTAATTGTCAGTTCACCCTTTCAGTTCTTATGTAAAAATTTTTGTCAAACGAAATACCTTTTTCTAAAAGACCGGCATTCATCGCCACCATTGTCCATTCCGTAGTTGGATGTATCCAGTTATCGGAATCCCGTAAGCGAACCGGCAAATTGAAACCTTTTACGCAATTGACCCACCGGAAGTATAAGTTGTCCCCGCTAATTTTAAATTCCAGTTTTGGTATACTGACTGTTCGGAGATACTGATCAAATATTTTTGAAAGGTCTTTACCTGATTTATCAGAAAAATATTTTTCAACTTCTTTTGAATCAACTGTACGGTGGTAGAAGTCGCTGTTCAATCCCCTTAATATCTTTCTGAAGATTGTATCATCATTGATCACCTGCCGTATGGTATGCAGTAGGGCAGCGCCTTTATTGTACATATCACCGCTACCTTCTTTGTTTACGCCATATGGCCCTATCAGCGGCCTGTCGTTATTGATATTTTCCCTGATTCCCTGCAGGTATTCATCAGCCGATTTTTTACCCCAGTGATATTCGGTGAATAATACTTCGGAATACATCGTAAAGCCTTCATGTACCCACATATCAGCAATATCATTGGTGGTGATATTATTGGCAAACCATTCATGTCCTGCTTCATGAATGATGATATAATCCCACTTTAATCCCCAGCCAGTTCCAGATAAGTCTCCGCCTAAATATCCATCCATATAGTAATTGCCATATGCAATAGCACTTTGGTGTTCCATGCCAAGATGTGAAGATTCAACGAGCTTGAAACCATCTTCATAAAAGGGATATGGGCCAAACCAGTATTCAAATGCTTTCAGCATTGGTTTTACATCACGGCCAAATTGCTTTTTTGCTTTTTCCAGGTTATAATCAAGTACCCAATAGTCGAGGGTAAGGTTTTTTTCCGTTTCACCTATATAATTGTCACTGAAGTGAACATATTTGCCGATGTAAGGCACAATATTATAGTTGTTAATAGGATTTTTTACCTGCCAGGTATAAAGTGTATTTCCATCCAACTGATCATCCTTTGAATAAAATCTTCCGTTTGAAACAGCTACTAATGTATCCGGCACTTTTACCTGGATTAATGCTCCCTGTTCCGGTTCATCGCTTTGATGGTCTTTACAAGGATACCAAACGCTGGCACCCAGGCCCTGGCAGGCCACAGTCATCCATGGTCTTCCCTTGGCATCTTTGCTCCAAACCCAGCCTCCATCCCAAGGTGCCCGGGGGGCCTCTCTTGGTTTGCCGCGGAAATATATAGTTACACTGTATAGTGTTACTGGTATTCTTTTTTGCAAGGCTGTTTTTGCAGCTACAAAGTTGATATTGCCAAAATCAATGATGTAAACATTTCCATTCCTTTTGTAATTCTTTATTTTCTTCTTGTTAAAGACAATACTGTCTATTACCATCGGCTGTTGCAGGTCTATCTGCATTTTTTTATTCATGCCACCTTTTACCACATCGAAGCCGATCTGGTTCCATCCTTTTATGGTTTTTGACCTGAAATCGGGAGCGACCTGGATATTATAATGTACCACATTCCACCAGGCCCTTTCCGGGGTGATACTGCCACGTAATGTATCCTGCCGTGTGAATTTTTCCTTTGGATTCAACGGCTGAGCACAGGATGAAAGCGAAATAAAACAGGTAATAACAAATATTGAAAGTGAATGCAACAGGTAATTCGTCATAGTATCTATTGTTACTGTAAATTTAAGGCCCAATGATCAAGATGAACGTTAAATGTCACCGGTTGCCTGTTGCTGTATTGCTGTTAAACCTTTTTGTGTTAGCCTCCTGCTACAGCGAAAAAAGAAGCGACAAGCAGATATTTCATTATAATGAATTTAATGGTATTGCTTCCCTCGATCCTGCCTTTGCCAAAAACCAGTCTACCATGTGGCCGGCTCACCAGTTATTTAATACATTGGTTGAGATAGAAGACAGCCTGCATATTGTTCCTTCACTGGCAAAAAGCTGGGATATTTCTGATGATAAAACTGTTTACCTTTTTCATTTGAGAACAGATGTCTTCTTTCATGATGATCCTGCTTTTGCCAATGGAAGGGGAAGAAAAATGGTGGCTGCGGATGTGGTGTATAGTCTTAACAGGATAATTGATAAGCAGGTGGCCAGTCCCGGCTCTTGGATATTTAATGGTAAAGTAGATTCCCTTCAGCCGTTTCTTGCGATTAATGACTCCACTTTTCAACTAAAGCTATTAAGACCGTACAACCCGATAATGGGCATCATTTCTATGCAGTATTGTTCGGTAGTTCCTGAAGAAGCGGTAGAAAAATACGGAACTGATTTTCGAAGGCATCCTGTTGGAACCGGCCCTTTCCGGTTTGTGGACTGGGAAGAAGGGCAAGCCCTGATTTTTGCGAAAAATGAAAAATACTTTGAAACAGATAGCTCAGGAAAAAGATTGCCGTACCTCGATGGTATTAAGGTTTCCTTTTATGACAGCAAAGCCACAGAATTTTTATTATTCAGACAAAAGCAGCTCGATTTCATCAATGATATCGAAGCATCTTTTAAGGATGAAATATTAACCAAGCAGGGCACACTTAGAAAAGACTGGGAGGGGAAGATCGTTCTACAAACAAGTCCTTATCTCAATATCGAATACCTGGGTATACTGGTAGATTCTGCCAATGAACTGGTAAAGAATTCTCCCATGCGGTTAAGAAAAATAAGACAGGCTATTAACTATGGATTTGACAGGAAAAAGATGGTGCTGTACCTGCGTAATTCTTTGGGCACACCTGCAGAGTCAGGTTTTGTGCCGATGGGATTACCTTCATTTGATACCAATGCTGTAAAAGGTTATCACTATGATCCGGCCAGGACAAAACAACTGCTGGCCGAAGCCGGTTATCCCGGCGGAAAAGGGCTGCCGGTTGTCAAGCTGCTCACCATTGCTATTTATGCTGATATGGCCAATTTTATTGCCAAGCAGCTGGAAGAGTCAGGTATACCAGTACAGGTTGAGGTAATACAAAAGGCTTTGCTGTTAACAATGACAGCCAGTTCTACTGCTGCTTTTTTCCGCGGCAGCTGGATAGCAGACTATCCTGATGCGGAGAATTATTTGTCAGTTTTTTATTCAAAGAACCCGGCGCCACCTAATTACACCCGGTATAAAAACCCAGAATTTGACAAGGCTTTTGAAAAAGCGATTGCTGAAATCAATGATTCTCTTCGGTATAAACTTTACCAGCAAGCCGATCAGATCATGATGAATGATGCGCCGGTAGTTCCTTTGTGGTATGACAAAGCAGTCAGATTGGTTCAGCCCAATGTGACAGGATTTAAAGCCAATGCACTGAATCTGCTGGAGCTCAGGTATACAAAACTGGTTAATTAGTTAGGCAGCTCAGAGCTTAAGAATTATCTGTTCAGCTATTTCCATCAAATCTTTAGGATAAGGTACCAGTTTGTTATAAGAGTTTTCAATATATGATTGAGGAGTAGTGGTAGTAACATTATGCATTATGATATTATGCTCCTTGCTCCACACCTCGTTAGTGTCTGTCAAAACCAATTTGGTAATTATTTTTCCGGTATTATCTCTTAATAATAAGAAGCATTGAAACCCATAGTTGGTTGTTATCTTCCAGGTTCTCTGATTTGTAGTAGAAATGAATTGATTGTTGTAAAGTGGAAAAGCAATCGGGGATTGAATACGATTAAGTTCCTGCCGGGCATTCAATTGGGTATTGGTAGCCATTACAGGAGCAAACTTTTCCATGATTGTATAATCAAAAATGACTGCATCTGTAATGTAAAAATCTATTGACCAGGCAGGATTGCAATTATCGCCACAAACATCCTTCCCTTTCAGTTCTTCGCATATCTCAGGTAGTTTGTCAATTAATGTGGTCCGTACTTTATGACGTTTTCCCCAATAATCAGGTAGATTGATTCGGTACTTTGTATCGTCAGGCCTGGAGGCTCTTCGTTGGGCAGAGGCACCGGCTGTTATAACTATCACAATAAGGATAAGCAGGTAAAGCTTCTTCATAAGCTTATTTGCTATGAAGTTATTCAGAAAATAAATCTGTAACAAGATCCGTATGTTAAAATAGCGAAATGGCAGGTGCCCTTGTTACTGTTTCAGTTTGTCTTTAAAAACTTTCCTGAACTTATCCAGCTTGGGGCGAATTACTATTTTACAGTAGGGGTTATTGTTTTCATTATTCTCAAAATATTGCTGGTGGTAATCTTCTGCGGGATAAAATTTTGTAAATGCAGTGATCTCTGTGACGATCGGGCGGGGGAAAGCACCGCTTTTATCAAGTTCGGCTTTGTACTTCTCTGCCTTTTCCTTTTGTTCCTGGTTATGGTAAAAAATGCCGCTTCTGTACTGTGTGCCTATATCCGCTCCCTGCTGGTTGAGTGTGGTGGGGTCATGCGTCTCCCAAAAAACTTCCAGTAACTCGTCAAAACTGATTACAGACGGATCGTATAAAATTTGCAAACATTCGGCATGACCGGTTTCACCGGTACACACCTCTTTGTAAGTGGGATTTTCTTTTTGACCGCCTGTGTAACCGGACGTGGCGCTGATAACCCCTTTCAATTCTTCAAAAATAGCTTCGGTACACCAAAAACACCCATTAGCAAATGTGGCAGTATCGGTAGGCCCCTTTATATTTTTTTCAGTGATCATACTATTATTTTTATTTGTTGCATTGGTTTTAGTTTCAACAGGGCTATTTTGTGCACAGGATATTAATCCGGTTAGTGAAACGATGAGCGAAGGAAAGATAGCTTTCATTAATGCAGGTTTGATAAGTAGCTTAAATTTGATTCAAAACTAACAAATTCAACTACGAATGGTTGAAAGATACAGATGTGTGGCTCATCCTTTACTGGTTTGTTTAACAATTATTTTGTTTCTGGCATGTAATTACAGCAAGGTGGATAAAAAAGAAAATACAATTGTTGCCTTCCGGTTGAAACCGGGTGAGGACCTGAAAGAGGGTATTGAGAAAGTCGTAAAAGAGAATAATATTTCAGCGGGATGGATAGCAACTGCAGTTGGAAGTCTTACTGATTTTGCAATCAGGTTTGCCAACGAGCCGGAAGCTGCCACTGGTAAAGGGCATTTTGAAATACTAAGCCTTGTTGGCACTGTCAGTGCAAATGGCTCTCATCTTCATATAAGTATCAGCGACAGCACAGGTCAAACTATCGGTGGCCATCTGGTAAAGGGATGCAAAGTGTATACAACGGCTGAAATCGTCATCCAGTTTACCGGGAAATATGAATTTAAAAGAGAAAAGGACGGTACAACGCCATGGGAAGAACTGCAGATTAAGGAAAAATAGATTTATGAAATCTCAGTTTGTAATTTCGCCGACCCAAACAGCCTGTAGCAGCGAATGAAATTATATCCTGAATCAGCTTCCGTTCAACTGGAATTCAATAAGATCAGAGAATTATTGGCTAATTATTGTCAGTCAGAGCATGCCCGTGACAAAGCACAACAGTTGCGTATACATACCCGCCAGGAGTTTATAGAACTGGAGTTGAAGCAAAGCCATGAATACAGGCAACTAATAGTCAACGGTATTTACTTTCCCAATGACTATATACTCAACCTGTCAAAGGAATTGAAATTGCTTTCTATCCCAGGGGCTGTTTTATCCGGGGAACAATTCATGCTTATCAGAAAACTGGCGGAAAGTATGGAGAAGATATTTCGCTGGTTTGATAATGAAAGAAGGATTGCTTACGAAGGTTTGACCAAAGTAATTGAGAGTACTTATTACGAAAAAGTGATCATTGAACTTATAGATGATGTGCTGGATGAATATGGACAGGTCAAAGACAATGCTTCCGAGGAGCTAAAAAGTATACGCCTCAGCCTGTACCGGAAAAGAAACGAGTTGCGCCGGTTATTTGAGAAGATTGTTTCCAAACTTAATAAAGCCGGATACCTCGCTGATATTGAAGAAAGCTTCATGAACGGAAGAAGGGTAGTGGCCATTTTCGCAGAGCAAAAAAGGACTGTAAAAGGAATACTGCATGGTGAAAGTGATAGCCGGAAAACGGCTTTTGTTGAACCGGAGGAAACCATAGAACTGAATAACCAGGTGCATGAACTGGAGAATGCAGAACGCAAAGAAGTTTACAGGATATTGAGGGATCTCACGGCCAAACTTTCTGTTTATTCATCATTACTTACCAACTATCATGCAGTTATTGGCGAGTATGATTTTATCAGGGCCAAAGCAAAACTGGGAATTGAAATAAAGGGAGAGTACCCGTTGCTGACGGATAAGTCACATATTCACCTGGTAGAAGCATATCACCCTTTGTTGTATTTGTACAATCAAAAGACAGGCAAGTCAACGATTCCTGTTTCTGTCACCCTTGATGATAATAAAAGGATATTAGTCATCAGTGGCCCCAATGCCGGTGGTAAAACGGTTACCATGAAGACCGTTGGTTTGCTGCAGATGATGATACAAAGTGGTCTGCTGGTGCCCGTACACCCCTCTTCCCGGTTTGGTATTTTCAAGCAGCTGATGATCCATATCGGCGACACACAGAGCCTGGAGTTTGAACTAAGCACTTACAGCAGCCATCTTTTGCATATGAAGTATTTTATGGAAAATGCAAATGGCCGTACACTGTTTTTTATTGATGAACTGGGAAGCGGAAGTGATCCAAGTTTGGGTGGTGCTTTTGCTGAAGTAATATTACAGGAACTGGCTAAAAAACATGCCATAGGAATAGTAACCACACATTACCTGAACCTGAAAATAATGGCAGGGAAAACAGCCGGAATTTTAAATGGTGCAATGGCTTTTGATGAGAAAAATTTACAGCCTCAGTACAAACTGATTGTTGGTAAGCCCGGCAGTTCTTATACCTTTTCCATTGCTGAGAGAATCGGGTTAGATAAAAACCTTATCAACCGGGCAAGACAATTGGTAGATGAGGACCAGTACCGCCTGGATAAGTTGCTTAACCGGACAGAACAGGACCTCCGTGACCTTGAAAAAAAGGAAAAAGATCTACAAAAGTTATTAAAAGAGAATGAAAGACTGAAAAAGGAAATGCAGCATACACTGGACAAAGAAAAACACCGTCAACAAGTTGAGTTGTTAAAAGAGCAGAACCGTGTGTCTGAGCAGCGCATTGCCTACCTCAAGGATATGGAGCGAAAGCTTAAGCAAATGCTGATAGAATGGAGAAAGGAAGAAAATAAGAACAAGGTAATAAAACAAATGGAGACACTTCTTTTCAGGAAAGATGAAAAAAAAGTGGTCAGCAAAATGCAGAAGAAGATTGATGCCAGGTTCAGCGAAATTGGCGGAGAAGTGAAAGTGGGGGATAAGGTGAAGATGAAACGAAATCACCAGGTAGGGCAAGTGCTGGAATTAAGAGGTAAAAGAGCGGTGGTAAAAATCGGGTTGCTGCCAATGCAGGTAGAAGTAAAAGACCTTGTAGTGGTAAAAGAAAAAAGTACAGATGAGAAATAAAAAGCGAAGCCTTACGGGGCTTCGCTGGTATTTAATGAGCAGGTAAGCCGTTTAGCTGTGAATATAGCTTTGTAACTGATCTATCGTTTCTTTTTGCGCAAGGATTGTTTCCTTCACCACATCACTCATAGAGATGATCCCGGAAAGCTTGTTATTTTCGAATACGGGCAGGTAGCGGATATTATTATTGCTCATCAGCGTCATGCAATGTTCAATTTTATCAACCGGGCTGATATGCGGAAGATCGGTTGACATGATATCTGAGACTTTTGTATCCGTGGAATTTTTACCTTTTAAAATTACTTTTCTTGAATAATCCCTCTCGGTAACTATGCCTTTATAATCATCTCCATCCATTACCACCAGCGATCCAATATTTTTTTCTGCCATCAACCGTAATGCTTCTAATACCGTTGTGTCTGGTGAAACAGTAACCGGTTTAAAATTCTTTCTGGATAAAACCAAAGAAACGGTATTCATGCAGTAGTTCTTTTTAATATTTGTAAATTACAAAAACTTATTGCCCGCCCAAAAACTATTTTATAACAGGTATTTTACTTTTTTGTGGTACATACCAGTTATCCCACTTAAACCCCTACTGGAATAAATCATATACCGGATTCGGTTGCTTTTTATACCTTGTATCATCAAAGGAATGTTGCAAACATGTCTCAAAAGCCGGCTACCATAAAGGAAATTGCAAAAAGGCTCAATGTTTCGATTTCTACAGTATCAAGGGCATTGCATGATCACCCAAGTATTGGGCTCAGGACAAAAATGCAGGTGCAGAAGCTGGCTGAAGAAATGAACTATGAGCCTAACCTTGCTGCTGTGTCTTTTAAGCAGGGTAAAACGATGACCCTTGGAGTTATCTTACCAAACTTAGGCGAAGAATTTTTTTCCATTGCTATCAATGGAATAGAGGATGTAGCTATAAAAAATAAATATACCGTGCTGATCGGGCAGTCGCATGATGATGTGGAAAGAGAAAAACAGATTGTAGATACCATGCGCCGTCACCGGGTAGATGGAATCATTGTTTCCCTGGCAAAGACAACAAAAAACTATAATCATTTTCAGCAACTAAAGAACTATAATATTCCGGTCGTTTTTTTTGACCGCATACCAGATTTGCCGGATGCTTATGCTGTAATGTGTAACCTGGAGAATAGTTCGGTAGAACTGGTGGACTGGCTTGTAAACAAAGGCCACAAACAAATTGGTTTTATAAAAGGGCCTGATACGATAGTTCAATCAGCCCATCGCCTGCAGGGTTACCAACAGGCATTAAAAAAGCATAAGATAAAGCCTGAGGCATCGTATATTGTTACAACCGACCTGACAAGGAAGAAAACGCAGGATGCAATGCATAAACTGCTGGCATTACGGAACAGGCCCACGGCAGTCATTGCTTTTAATGATTATGTGGCCCTTGATGCAATGCAGTATGCAAGGTCGCAGGGCATTCAGATCAATAAGGATATTTCATTTGTCAGTTATGCGAACCTGCCATTGACAAATTACCTGGACGAACCACCCGTAGCATCAGTTGAACAGTTCCCTTATCAACAGGCTGAAAAAGCAACATCTGTTTTACTGCAATTGATCAATAGCAGGAATAATGATACTGATATTCCTCAAAAAACAGTTTTAGAAAGTAAAGTGGTGTTGAACAAGAAATAATTTTTCACTGATTTCCAAAAAAATATCACAAGAAACTAAGAAGATATTTTTGGCTCAAAAATCTCTCAACCTTACTTTTGCGCCGGAGAGATGGCAGAGCGGTCGAATGCGGCGGTCTTGAAAACCGTTGACCCAAAAGGTCCGGGGGTTCGAATCCCTCTCTCTCCGCTGCAAGGTCCCCCAATCAGGGGGATTTTTAGTTTATTTTCACCACTTCTATGAAACATCTCGGGGCCCTTAATAAATATTTCTGGAAATATAAGTTCCGGCTGGGTGTTGGGGTGGTTTTTGTATTTCTTTCCAATTATTTCAATGTTCTATCACCACAGGTAACCGGCTTTGTGATCGATTTTGTACAACGATCCCTGCAGCTACCGGGCTATAAGGCTCCTGCAAGGCCGCCAGACTACGATGGGTTGGTAGATTATTTTATTTCCTGGGTAGAAGGGATAAACTCTACGGGCCGGGTAGTGGCTTTGTGTGGTGTCACCATTTTACTGCTTGCCCTGGTGAGAGGGTTTTTCCTGTTTTTGATGCGGCAGACCATCATCGTTATGAGTCGTTATATAGAATATGACCAGAAAAATGAAATATATAATCATTACCAGAAGTTGGATACAGCATTCTATAAAAAGAACAGCACCGGTGACCTGATGAACAGGATATCGGAGGATGTGAGCCGGGTGAGGATGTTTACAGGTCCGGCCATCATGTACCTGGCCAACCTGGTTGCCATTATTACGCTTAGTGTTTTTTTTATGCTTAAGAGGGATGCAGAGCTTACAATGTATGTGCTGGCACCTTTGCCTATTCTTGCTGTTACTATTTATTTTGTCAATAACACGATAAATAAAAAGAGTGAAAGGATACAGGAATCTTTATCAAGGCTTACCACCAATGCCCAGGAGTCTTATTCAGGTATCAGGGTAATAAAATCTTTTGTTCAGGAAAAGGCGATGCTCGGATTTTTTACCGGGAACAGCGAGGAGTATAAAAAAAATGCCATTAGTCTTGCCAAAGTAGAGGCAATTTATTTCCCATCCATTACTTTTCTTATAGGCCTGAGTACACTGATGACGATAATGATTGGCGGCTTATATTATATTAATGGAGGGCATAATATTGGCATCAATACCATCGTAGAGTTTGTGATGTATATAAATATGCTCACATTTCCTGTAAGTGCCATCGGGCTTACAGCAAGTATGATACAACGGGCAGCTGCTTCTCAAAAAAGAATAAATGAGTTCCTTGAAACAGAACCGGCTATCCGGAACGCACCTGATGCCCGTAAAACAACCATCCACGGCAATATTATTTTAAAGGATGTCACATTTACATACCCGCATACCGGGATAAAAGCATTGAAGAATTTCAATCTTGCAATCAAAAAAGGAGAGAAAGTTGCCATTGTAGGAAGAACCGGAAGTGGTAAATCAACAGTGGCCCAGTTACTTTTAAGAATGTATGATTGTAAAGAAGGAACGATAGCTTTTGAGGGAGTAGACATAAAAAAGATAGACATACATTATTTGAGGCAGCAGATCAGTTATGTTCCCCAGGATGTGTTTTTATTCAGTGACACGGTTGCCAATAACATTGCCTTTGGACTAGTTGAGGCAGGTAAAGAAGCGGTTTCTGCAGCTGCGCTGGGGGCCGTTGTTGACAGAGAGATTGCAGGATTCTCCCATCAATATGAAACGATGATAGGAGAGCGGGGAGTTAACTTAAGCGGGGGGCAAAAGCAACGGATATCCATTGCCCGGGCACTGATTAAAGATCCGGGGCTGCTTATTTTCGATGATTGCCTGAGTGCTGTAGATGCCAGAACGGAGAAAGAAATTATTTTCAATCTTAATCAATACCTTGAGGATAAAACAGCCATCATTATTACGCATCGTATTTTCTCCCTAATGAACTTTGATAAGATTGTGGTACTTGAAGACGGGGAATTGGTGGAACAAGGCTCTCATCAGGAATTAATAGCTGTAAAAGGAGTCTATGCTGACCTTTTTTTCAGGCAGCAGGATTTGGAGAAAAAGGCAAGCAACCTGTAAATGGTTTGTTCCCTCTGATTAATAAAATTGTAATATTGTGCTGTTTTTGATTATTTGCTGAACCAATCTAAAATAAAATACTAACGTATGATGAAAAAGTTTGTCTCATTAATGATTGCAGTTTTTTGTGGTATCTCATTGTTTGCACAAAAAACTGATTCCGGGTTTACCAACGATCCTGCCGGCAATAACCGTACGGCTAATACCAAAGAACAGTATTATGCATTGCATCCAAAGGAAGATAAGTCTGTGGTAATTGAAATAACTGGCTTGTCAAATATGTCTTTTACAGTTGCTAACACGGCAGATGGGACTTCCGCCGGAATGGGGTATAACCGCTCTGAAAATATTGTTATTTCCCTACAAACAAATTCAAAAGACACTGCTTATCAGTTGGTTTTTTACAGTGAAAAGGAAAATTTTCAAAAAATTCTTAGTGAAGACGGAAAAACCAGGAGTGTGTACTACCCTATGTCTATGTATTCCGACATAAAGCAAAAGCTGGAGCAATATATTACGCTAAAGAAGAAGATTCAGTTGAAGCTATCCTTGCGCAAGGAAGGATACAGCGAGGCTAAATTATTATTCTGACCGGCTTATCATTTACAGAATATGGCGACATTAACCCCTTGATTTGAATCTTCAGGGCAGATTTGCTCGTTTCAAAAACATCTATATATTTGTGCAGCCCGTTTTTAGGGCATAACCAAAGCATTTTATTAACTGCAAAAAATTACTACTGTGGCGTACGAGAACAACGACAAGAAAATGGAGAGCATTTACAGCAAACGCATTCGTGCAGGTAAAAGGAGGACATATTTTTTTGATGTAAGAGCAACAAGAGGTAATGATTATTATCTTACCATAACAGAAAGCCGCAAACGCTTTGATGATAACGGGTATGACAGGCATAAGATCTTTCTTTATAAAGAAGATTTTAATAAATTCATTAAAGCCCTGGGTGAGGCGGTCGATTATGTAAAAACCGACTTAATGCCTGATTTTGATTTTGATGCTTTTAACCATGATGAAGTTGCTGAAGAAGAAGGAAATGGTGATAGCGCCCAGCCCGTCGAATCTTTAGCGGAAATAAAAGAGGTATCAGCCCCTGCAGTCCCTTCTGTTCCCCCCCAAAGCAATACAGAAGAAGCTGATAAATGGTAAGATTTCCTTTTTAAAATCTTTTTAGCCTGCCTTAGCGGGCTTTTTTTGTTTATAGAACTTCCCCGGTAGTTTCTAATTAATGACTCTAACTTACGTATACAGATACTCATAACAAATTGGTTATTAGAACTGGGCCACTAAATTTATTTTACTTTTTTTTCACAGTTAATTCAAAAAAAACTACCTTTCGCCCCGATTCTGGACTTGGACTATACCTGCCAGATTGATCGTCATCAATCATCTAAAAAAATCATTATGCAACCAAAATTTACAAAAAGTAAAATTTTGATGTTTTTGCAAAGAACCCTTGCTTTGTTTCTATTGGGCATAGCAAGCTTTGCAAATGCTCAAACTATTTCTACCGCATCAGGTTCGAACTATCTGGGCAATCTCTCTATCAATAACACAAGCCCGTTGAATGTATCTTTTGTAATTCAAAATACAACTGGTGCGGCTGTAGCGCTTACTGATGTTAGCTGCCATATGGCACCTTTTGGAGCTATTTCAAGTGCTGGCGACCCGTCAGTGACTAAGCTATTTGTAAGTTCTACTTCATTATCCGGTACTTATGACTATTCTACAGCAGCATGGACTCAAATCGCAAGCGGAAACGCTGTAGTACCAGCTACTTTGTCTTTTGTACCCGTAATTACAGGTATTAACTATATTATCCCTGCCGGTGCTCAGTTACGTTTTGTATTGGAGCTCTCAAAAGGGTTGAGAATTTCTTCAAACCTTATAGGTGATCCAATGCCTACGCCCAATGTTTTTTCAAGCGGTGGTATAAATTTGCAATTGGGTGATTTCCAGATTGCAGGACAAAATGTGGGTTTTGGTGGTGTTGCCCCTACCGCTCCGGCAGGAAATACGCCGGTGTTCTTTGGTGGTACTGTAACGCTGACTTCAACTGTTCCCTGTACAGGTACGCCTGCGCCGGGCAATACAGTTTCTTCAGTAGCTGCAGTTTGTCCAAGTGTTCCTTTTAATTTATCATTACAGAATCCTCCAACCGGTTCAGGACTTTCTTACCAGTGGCAGACAGCACCAGCTTCAACAGGCCCGTGGACAAATGCGGGTCC
>CAZWIM010000032.1:0-16012 GCA_964634265.1 uncultured Chitinophaga sp.
AATTAATACAAATGTGGATATTGGGTATTGTCAAAAAGCAGGATATCAGGTAGCTTGAAGTAAATAGCCTACTTATGAAAAAGACATTTGTTTTTCTTTTACCTGTTACAATAATTCTTATTGCCAGCTCCTGTGGTGATGTCAGCAGTAAAGATGAAAATAAAGCAAACAATAATCTTGTAGATTCTGCCAGCCGCACTTCAGTTACAAGTTTACACGACGATATAAATGAAAAATCTGCAGTAGAATCTGGCAATATTGTGGTAAAGAATATACCGAATGAGATCCTTGCTAATATAGATCAACACCTGGTTAGTAAAGTTAGTTTTTCTGAGCCTCCGGTTGGTGGCGGCATTAATAATGGAATCGTTACCATAAAGAACACCCTACCCGATGTTACTTTTCAAAAAGTCATCGTTGAAGTAAGTATCCTGACTGAATCAAACGAGGAATACCGTACAGATTATTACACTTTCCAGAATGTGGAACCGGGCGACAGTAAATCAGCTAAAATGCCCAAAACCACCCGGGGTATCAAGGTTGTAAGCCATGTAGTGAAATTAAAGAGTAATGAACTCACCAACGGCGAAATGGTTCTGGTAGGTGATAAATTTGCCGCCCGATAATGAAACTGGAAGAAATACTGATTAGCGATCATTCAAAAGCCACCTGTGATAAAGTTATCCATTGGGTGAGTAACAAACAACGGCACTTCGATCGTTTATTTTCTATTTTTATTGGAAATGATCCTTTGCTGGCACAACGGGCATCATGGCCTTTAGGTTATGTGGCAGTTGCTCATCCCCGTTTAATTCACAAACATTTCAAAGAACTTCTGGAGAATCTAAAAAAGAAAGACATCCACGATGCCATAAAACGCAATACTATCCGGATACTGCAGGGAATTCACATTCCTGAAGCCTTCCAGGGTGAAGTAATGAATTTGTGTTTTGATTATTTAATGGCTCCAAATGAAAAACCCGGGGTGAAGGCTTTTTCATTAACAGTGCTTCAAAATTTATCAGTTCAATACCCGGAAATATTACCTGAATTAAAGACTATTATTGAAGACCGCTGGGATATTGAATCAAAGGCTTTTCAATCGAGGGCCAAAAAAATTCTTCGCATGAAAAAAGCAAACTAACCAAGGTTATGGATGAACAACAGGATAAAGATGACCGCAAATGATATAAATAAGGTATTCATCATTACCTCTCCAACCTTAAAGATTACCTTTTTGGGAATTTCATACATTGGATAATAGGCAAATTGTGTAAATACCTTTCCCGTCCAGTAAGCAGCAATCAACCCAGTAAGGGCAACTGCCAATCCGGTTTGATTCTTCAGGTCATCCGGTAATAATATAGCTATAAGTCCAAAGGAAAAATTCAATCCCTGTATATATCGTCCATAAGTCCTGGCTATCTCCTGGTTCAGCGGCTTAAGTTTTAGAATATCATTATACCAATCAAAAACTACATGTCTTATATACGGATAGACGATGGCAGTAAAAATTTGTCCGGCACCACTTACTATGATCAGCCAGTCAGGAATGATTATGTTCATGAGTTAAGTTTTTCTGTCTCTTTCCTGTTGAATTCCCGGAAAATCAAACGCAGGTTCTGGTCATATGTAACATAGTTGTATAGCCAGTTAACAAAAACAAAGAACCTGTTTTTCACCCCCAGGATCAGCATCAGGTGGAGGCTCATCCAGATCAGCCAGGCAAAAAAACCACCAAAATGCAACTTTGGTTTAGGAACATCTACCACTGCCAGGTTTCTGCCGACAGTTGCCATAGAACCTTTGTCATGGTAGGTAAACTCGCATAACCTGTCAGGATTTGCTTTTTTTTCAATAATCCGGAGATTTCCGGCAATCATATCTGCCTGCTGAATGGCCACCGGGGCCACTTGCGGGTGACCATTTGGATACCCAGTAGTTTCCATGCAGGCAAGATCACCCAACGCATAAATATTAGTAAACCCTGGTACTTTGCAATACCTGTCAATTTTAATCCTGTTCCCCTTCGCTATCAAAGAATTGTCAATGCCATTGGGAATATTACCTTTAATACCTGCAGCCCAAATTACCGTTGATGAAGCAATAGTTGTTCCATCCTGCAACACAACATTTTCGCCGTCATAATCTTTAACTAAAGTATTAGTGAGCAATTTTACTCCCAGCCCATTTAGGTATTTGGCCGATTTGGCGGAAGCTTTGTCACTCATAGAAGCAAGGGTTTTGGAAGATCCTTCCAGTAAGTAAATATTCATCCGGGTGAAATCCAGTTCCGGAAAATCTTTAGGTAATACATACTTTTTCATCTCTGCCATGGCACCGGATACCTCCACCCCTGTCGGCCCTCCTCCCACTACTACAATATTCATCATACGCTGCAGCGTCTGCTCATCTTTGACCGTATGTGCATTTTCAAAAAGTTGCAATAATCTGTGCCTTATCTGCAGTGCCTCTACGGTGGATTTCATAGGAAAAGCATGAGCGGCCAGTTGCTGGTTACCAAAAAAATTGGTGTCAGCTCCTGTTGCCAAAACCAAAACATCATAGGTGATCTCTTCTTTATCAGTAATGATTTTATTTTGATCGGGAAGCACCTCTTTCAGGCCTGCCAGCCTTATACGTACATTCCTGCTTTTCTGAAACACTTTACGCAAAGGGAAAGAAATATTGCTGGCATCAAGACCGGCCGTGGCCACCTGGTAAAAAAGCGGTTGAAACTGGTGATAATTAAACCTGTCTATCAACACCACCTCAAAACCGGGTTTATTGCTGAGTTTGCGGGCCAGTCTTAAACCTCCAAAACCAGCGCCGGCGATAACAACTTTCATAAACGTTTAGTTTGACAGAACAAATTTACATTATTTTCAATAATTATTGAAAATTTAAAATAAATATTTTCCTTTACGTCTTGTTGACCGAGCGGTTGATTCCCTTCAGTACAATAATCTTACTTTAATAGTATGCTTTACCTCCCTTAACAGGTGCAGGGCATGTGCGGAAATATTTTTATCAATGTCCAGTACAACATAGCCAATTTCATCATTGGTTTTAAGGTACTGCCCCAGGATATTGATCTTATTTTTTGAAAGGCGGGTATTTATTTCGGAAAGCACTCCGGGTACATTTGTATGTATGTGCAAGATGCGATGGCTGCCTTCTTGTGGCGGTAAAGCCAATGCAGGAACCGTATGGGAGCCAAACGTAATCCCTTTTTCCAGGTAGTTGAACAATTTAACACTCACATCCTCTCCTATATTTTGTTGTGCTTCTTCTGTAGAACCGCCGATATGCGGAGTTAGGATCACATTGGGCAAGTCTTGCAACGGAGACTGAAAACGATCGCCATTTTTCTCCGGCTCCCATGGAAAAACATCAACAGCAGCACCGCCAATATGTCCTTCAAGAATATGTTTGCGTAAAGCTTCCAGGTCTACCACCTCTCCCCTCGCATAGTTTATCAGGATAGCTCCTTTTTTAAAATATTTCAGGTTGGTCTTATTAATAAGGTTTTTTGTGTGGGGAGTTTCCGGTACATGCAGGGTTACAATATCTGACCGGCCGAGCAACTCTTTCATTGAACGGGCATCTTCTGCATTGCCCAATGGTAGTTTAGTTTCCACATCATAGAAAAGAACTTTCATTCCTAATGACTCAGCCAGCACACTAACCTGTGAACCAATATTGCCATAACCTACAATTCCCAGTGTTTTGCCCCTCAACTCATAACTTCCTTTGGCTTCTTTCATCCATATACCTTCATGAGCTGCTTTATTCTTATCCGGAATTTTTCTTATCAGCATTATAGATGCTCCAATTACGAGTTCAGCAACTGATCGGGTATTGGAATAAGGAGCATTAAACACTACTACGCCATTTTTGGTAGCTTCTTTCAGGTCAACCTGGTTAACACCGATACAAAAACAACCAATTGCCTGCAGTTTTTTGGCAGCATCAAGAATCTTCTTTGTCACCTGCGTCTTAGAACGGATACCTAAAATGTGTACATCTTTTATCTCCTGGATCAGCTGTTCTTCTGTCAGTGCCCTGGAGATTTTTTCGACTTTATCATATCCATGACGATGAAAATTCTTTACCGCAACATCGCTGATATTCTCCAGGAAAAGTATTCGTATTTTTTCTTTGGGATAACTGGTATTACCTGTTTTTGCCATACTGCAAATATACTAATGTGCCCTTTGGAGTAACCAGATTCTTGGTTCACTTTAACGGGTTTAAATTATTATTGTTGAGCTGCTTTTATTAAGGTCTGGGGATAAGTAGCTGTACTAACGGATGATAGCAGACTCTATTTTTGTTTAAACTGTATTTTTTGAAGACAATACTTTCACTAACCGTTTTTTTGGTTGTTTTTTTTGCCTGTAATTCTACATCGGTAAAAGAAAAGCCGGAAGATGATTCTTTGCTGTATTATCCTGTGACTCCGCAAAAGATGGAGCAACAGGAGTTCCGGCAATATTACCGCCGGTTAAGTGAGTTCTTCGATACCAGTCTTCTTCGATCAGGTTTTAATGGCGGCATATTGGTTGCCAAAGACGGCAATATCCTCTATGAAAAGTATATCGGAAAATCAGATATACGTACATCAGATTCAATTACTGCCAAAACATCTTTCCATATTGCTTCCACCAGCAAAACCTTTACGGGTGTTGCCATTCTCCGGCTCATACAGGAAGGAAAACTTTCTCTCTCAGATACTATCAATAAATTTTTCCCTGGCTTGCCCTACCAGGGTATTACAGTGAAAATGCTGCTCAACCACCGCAGCGGCCTGCCCAATTATCTCTATTTTATGAGCAATAACAAATGGGGCATTCTTCCGGATGGCAAATGGAATAAACAAATGGCCACCAATCGTGACATGCTGAAAATGCTGATTGATAAGAAACCGGATGTTACCGGCCGGCCGGATGGAAAATTCACCTACTCAAATACCAACTATGCATTACTGGCACTCATTATAGAAGAAATAACAGGCAAACCCTTTCCGGCATATATGAAAGAGAAGTTCTTTACTCCTCTTCAAATGAACAATACATATGTATTTACATTAAAGGATACACTAACGGCAACACCTTCTTTTACAGCCAACGGCACTTTCTGGAATAATGACTTCCTGGATGCCACCTATGGCGACAAGAACATTTATTCCACACCACAAGACCTGCTGAAATGGGATCAGGCATTATACACCAACCAGGTGCTGGAAAAACCCTGGCTTGATTCTGCATTTAAGGCATACAGCTTTGAAAAGCCAGGTATACACAATTATGGACTTGGCTGGCGTTTGCAGTTGCTGCCCAATGGTAAAAAAGTTATCTACCATTTTGGAAAATGGCATGGTAACAATGCTGCCTTTGCCAGGCTACCTGATGAAAAAGCAACCATTATCATCATTGGCAACAGGTTCAATAGAAATATTTACAATGCCGCACATCTTTGCTATGATATTTTCGGAGATTATATGCAGCGACGCCAGACAGAATCCGATGATAGCCCCGAGTCAACTGATAAGATACCGGCTGCAGCAACAAAAGATTCAAAGAGAACCACTTCCTCAAAACCTGCCACCAAAAAGAAAGAGTAAATCATTCTTTTTCCCGATTTTCTTTACCAACTTTATAGGTAATGAAAATTCTTTCTGCAGAACAGATCAGGCAATGGGACCAGTTTACCATTCAACAGGAGCCAATTGATTCTGTTGACCTGATGGAAAGAGCAGCACAAAAATGTACTGATTGGCTATGTGAGCAATACCCGGAAGCAACTTTATTCAGCATTTTTTGCGGAAAGGGCAATAATGGCGGTGACGGACTGGCAATAGCCCGTCAGTTGCTGGAGAGAAACTATTTCGTTTCTGTTTTCATTCTTGAATTCGGACATAAAGGAACCAATGATTTTCAAATCAACCTGGCGAGATTGCATAAAATACCACAGGCTGATATTCATTTTATCCAAACAGAAGAGCATTTTCATTCCATCCCAAAGGGGACGATTATTATAGATGCAATTTTGGGTTCAGGACTTAACCGGCAACTGGAAGGCATAACAGCTAATCTTGTTAAGTATATCAACAATTCTGGCTGTGAAGTAATCTCCATTGATATCCCCAGCGGTTTGTTTGTGGACCATTCTTCAAAAGGGAATGTAGTAGTTCATGCCAGCCATACACTTACATTTCAATGTTATAAACCAGCCTTCTTTGTTGCAGAAAATGAAGATTCCGTCGGGCAGGTTCATTTATTGGATATCGGTTTGCATCAGCTGTTTCTAGAACAGCTTGT
Organism: uncultured Chitinophaga sp.; assembly: GCA_964634265.1. Taxonomy (GTDB): domain Bacteria; phylum Bacteroidota; class Bacteroidia; order Chitinophagales; family Chitinophagaceae; genus JJ008. The sequence goes on from CAZWIM010000032.1 coordinate 6,324, forward strand.
AACAAATTTTGAAATGGTTGACGACAAATTGGTCAATAGTTTCTTTAAGCCCAGAAAAAATTTCTCGCACAAAGGTCATTTTGGCCATGCACTCATCATTGCAGGCAGCTACGGGAAAATGGGAGCCGCATTACTGGCCACAAAAGCCTGCCTGAGAAGCGGATCCGGTTTGGTTACTGCGCATATCCCCTCTTCAGGATATGCAATTATGCAGCAAACTGTCCCTGAAGCAATGGTTATAACGGATTTCAATTCCTCGTTTGTCACTAAACTGGCTGATTCGCCAGACAGATTTACAGCAATTGGTGTTGGTCCGGGTATCGGTACTGCTATTGAAAGCAAAGAATTGTTGTATGAAATTTTCAATGCTTATAAACGGCCACTGGTTGCAGATGCAGATGCATTGAATAGTATGGCTGGTGAACCTGAACTATTGCGTTTATTACCTGCTCATTCAATACTAACGCCACATCCAAAAGAATTTGAACGACTTTTCGGAATTGCTGCAAATGATTTTGACAGAATAGAAACAGCAAAACAAAAATCAGCTGAATTGAATTGTATTATTGTATTGAAAGGACATCATACCGCTATTGCGTTACCCGATGGCAACATTTTATTTAATTCGACAGGTAATCCCGGAATGGCTACTGCAGGCAGCGGTGATGTGCTGACCGGCATACTCACTGGTTTGCTGGCACAGGGTTATACTTCTTCAGAAGCTGCCATTTTAGGTGTGTACCTTCATGGTGCCGCAGGAGACTTTGCCGCAAAACAACATTCCACGGAAGCAATGATAGCCGGCGATATTATTGACAATCTTGGAAAAGTCTTTATTTCCTTTGAAAACTGATCACTTTCCAGTCATAAAAGTATTTGTCCAGTTGCGGGATTTGGTCTTTCTGTCCGATGCAAAAAACTCATTACCATAGATCTTATTATAGGCCAATGTATAAGCTTCCCGGTATTTCTTGAAATAAGAGTTATAATAATAAGGGTCAAAAATGGTACGGGTTTCCAGGATCTTCCTCACCCATTCGGTTGATTGCTTTTGGCGTTCGCTTTCAAAAAATACCCCGCTATACATATAATTGAAAGCAATGTGATACAGATCATCATACCAGGATGTAAGCGATTTACTGCCAGCATAAACAGTTAGACCATTTCTGATACCTGCGCCTGCCCATTCTGCAGCCTTTTGCTTTCGTTCGCTTTCAAAGAAAACATCTGAGTATAATTCATTGAAAGCAAAATTATAAGCACTGATAAATTCATTTTTTACATCAATATTATAATTGCCCTGTGAGCTGTAAAAATTGGCGCTATCTGCATTTATCCACGTACCGTTGGGAAAGATAATGATGCGTTGCCCGTTGGTGGTAATAGCTGTTGTTTGTGAATTAACTATAATGGATGCTCCGATCAGGTTCAGGAAAAGGGCTAGTTTTTTCATTTGTGCTATTTAAGGACTAAAATAATGGTTTATGATATGTCAGCAGCTTCCTGACGGCTGGTTGTTGGGCAAGGTTGCTAACAGTAGTTGCTAAAGTATGTTCAACCAATGTCTTAGCCATAAAATTTTGCGCTAAACTATCCCCCGGGAACGTTATCGTGAAAGGCATTTTCCCCTATCTTTGCCGCCCTTGATTGCAGCAGGCACCTCCTCAAATTGATCCGGTGGTTAATGCAATCCTTAAATCTTGATTAAGAATACACTGTATGGACAAACTGATTTATCTCGTCCCTGTAATGGGCCTGATTGGGTTACTCTACACTTTTATCAAATTTAACTGGGTATCTAAACAGGATGCCGGAAACGACAAAATGAAAGAGATCAGCAATCACATTGCTGAAGGTGCGATGGCTTTCCTGAAAGCAGAGTGGAAAATACTTGGCTACTTTGTAGCAATAGTAGCTATCCTGCTGGCCGTAATGGCCACCACTAATCCTCATTCTCACTGGCTGATAGCCGGTGCCTTTGTGGTTGGAGCTGTTTTTAGTGCCACTGCCGGTTATATTGGAATGAAGGTAGCGACCAAAGCGAATGTAAGAACAGCTCATGCTGCCCGTACAAGCCTCAGTAAAGCATTGAATGTTTCTTTCACCGGTGGTTCTGTAATGGGCCTCGGTGTGGCCGGTCTCGCTGTACTCGGATTAGGTGGTCTTTTCATCGTTTTCAAACAAATATTTGCACCCACTGCTGCTGTTAACTCTGAAGAAATGGTAAGAACCATTGAAGTGTTGACCGGTTTCTCATTGGGTGCTGAATCAATAGCCCTGTTTGCAAGGGTGGGCGGTGGTATTTATACCAAAGCTGCCGACGTAGGTGCCGACCTGGTAGGTAAAGTAGAAGCAGGTATCCCTGAAGATGACCCAAGGAATCCCGCCACTATTGCGGATAATGTGGGCGATAATGTAGGTGATGTGGCAGGTATGGGTGCTGACCTTTTCGGTTCATATGTAGCAACTGTTCTGGCAACGATGGTGTTGGGACAAGAAACACAATCAGTAGACGAATTTGGCGGCCTTGCCCCAATCCTTCTACCAATGCTAATTGCAGGTATCGGAATCCTGTTTTCCATAGTTGGTACCTGGTTTGTTCGTGTAAGTGATACAGCAGGTATCAATACAGATAATGTGCAGAAAGCACTGAATATGGGTAACTGGGGATCAATTGTATTAACTGCCATTGCTTCTATAGGGCTTGTTTATTTTATATTACCTGAAACCATGGTTCTTCGTGGTCATGAGTTTACCAAATGGGGTGTGCTTGCTGCGATAGGTGTCGGACTTGTGGTAGGTACTTTAATGAGTATCATTACAGAGTTCTATACAGCTATGGGTAAACGTCCCGTAAAATCTATTATCCGCCAGTCTTCCACAGGTCATGCTACCAATGTTATCGGAGGTCTGGCTGTAGGTATGGAATCAACTTTTCTGCCTATCCTGGTATTAGCAGCCGGTATATGGGGTTCTTATGAGTGTGCCGGTTTATATGGTGTAGCCATTGCTGCTGCTGGTATGATGGCAACAACAGCTATGCAGTTAGCCATCGATGCTTTTGGTCCAATTGCAGATAATGCCGGTGGTATTGCTGAAATGAGTGAGCTGCCCAAAGAAGTAAGAGAAAAAACAGATGTACTGGATGCCGTTGGTAATACTACTGCTGCCACAGGTAAAGGCTTTGCAATTGCCTCAGCAGCGTTGACGGCTCTTGCATTATTTGCTGCCTTTGTAGGAGTTGCGGGAATCGACGGTATTGATATTTATAAAGCAAAAGTGCTGGCCTCCCTGTTTGTGGGTGGTATGATTCCCTTGATCTTCTCTTCCCTGGCTATCCGTGCAGTAGGTGAAGCCGCTATGAGTATGGTTACAGAGGTTCGTAGACAATTCCATACCATACCCGGTATCATGGAAGGAAAAGGTAAACCGGAGTACGATAAATGTGTGGCAATTTCTACCAATGCATCTATCAAAAAAATGATGTTACCCGGCGCTATCACAATCGTTTCACCATTGATTGTAGGATTTGCATTAGGCCCTGAGGCTTTAGGTGGTTTTCTTGCCGGCGCCACTGTAAGCGGCGTTTTGATGGGAATGTTCCAGAATAATGCCGGAGGTGCATGGGATAATGCCAAAAAATCTTTTGAAAAAGGCGTTGAGATCAACGGACAGATGTATTATAAAAAATCAGATCCGCATAAAGCATCTGTAACAGGTGACACCGTTGGCGATCCTTTTAAAGATACTTCTGGTCCCTCCATGAATATTTTGATCAAGTTGATGTCAATTGTATCTTTGGTCATCGCCCCTACTCTTGCTCAGATGTATAGTGAAAAAAAGACTGAGGCAGAAGTAAAGAAAGTTGAAATAAAATCTGAACCCGTTACAATTGCCCCAAAAGCTAATACAGTTCAGTTATAAATAAGAGCTTAATCAGAACCATTACTAAAGTCCTGCTGTTTCTACAGCGGGACTTAGTTTTTATATCCAATATGTGTATTTTTATTCTTGTTCAACCATTAACCCAACAATATGAAACTTCAGTCAATTCTGCTATCACTAATCTTCATCACATTCACCGCTTGTAAAGAAGGGAAAAAACAAGAAAAAGAAGACAGTAAAAATGGTGTACAGGAAACAGAAGATGTAGACAAACCCATCGACGAGAAAGAGAAAAAGAAAAAAGTTACCGACAGGGATTTTAGTGTTACAAAGGAGAATGCCTATAATGATATTTTTCTCGATAGCATGGCCATGGAAAACTATATCAGCCGTCGCCAGCTGACCGACAAAAAAATATCAAGGAGAATACGCAGTTTTTATAATGCCCGTAATTACCAGTATGCATGGTTTACTTCAACCGGCTTAACGGAACAAACAAGGTTTTTCTGGAACCAGTACGACTATGCAGTGACGCATCTGAAAGACACTTCACTGGTAAACAGTGATTTTTATAAAAATGCAGAGAAATACCTGAACCAGGAGAAAGTAGCCGTTAGCACCAAAGACTCCGCCTTACTTAATACAGAATTTGGCTTTACAGAACACTTTATACGTTTTATAAACAGCACTTATGAAAAAGGCTATGTAAAACGAAAAGAGCAGGAAAAATTTGTTCCCATTAAAAAAGCCGATCCTGTTTATCTCGCCGACTCATTATTGAATAAAAAACACAGCGATGACAAGTACTACGAACAGGTGAATGATATGTACGCTGCCTTAAAAAACAACCTGCAGCTATATCTGGATATAGAAAGGGCTGGTGGCTTTCCGCAGGTTCCTGTTATTAAGGGAAATTTGAAAAAGGGAGCTGATGATTCGGCAGTTAAAGTCATCAAGAAAAGGTTACAATTATCCAAAGACATGTTGGGAAATGATACCAGTTCACTATTCAATGATACCCTTGAACTGGCTGTAAAGCGATTTGAAAAAAGACATGGATATAAGGAGGATGGTATTATCACTGCTGAGATTGTAAAAGAGATGAATGTTAGTGCTGAGAAAAGATTGATGCAGATACTTCTGAATATGGACAGGATGCGATGGATGCCGCAAAAGCCTGAAGGCAACCTTATCATTGTGAATATTCCAGAATTCATGCTGCATGTTTATGATTGCAAGAAGAGATTATTTGATATGGTGGTGGTAGTGGGTAAAGTGGGCAACAATACCATGATGTTCAATGGCGATCTCAGTTATATCGTTTTCAGCCCTTATTGGAATGTACCGCCCAGCATTATCAAGGGTGAGATATTGCCGGCTATGCAAAGAGATCCTAACTATCTTGCCCGTAAGAATATGGAGAAAGTGGGTAATGGTATCCGGCAAAAACCCGGGCCTGGCAATGCACTGGGAAAAGTAAAATTCATTTTCCCCAACAGTTTCAATATGTATTTCCACGACACTCCGTCCAAAAGCCTTTTTGGACAGGATAAAAGGGCTTTTAGTCACGGATGTATACGGTTAAGCGAACCACAAAAAATGGCTGAGTGGTTGTTAAGAAATGATCCGGAATGGAATAAAGAAAAGATAGTGGCTGCTATGAACCAGACCTCAGAGAAAATGGTAAAACTAAAATCCCTGTTACCTGTATTTATCATTTATTACACTGCCTGGGTGGATGATGACGGCCTGCTCAACTTCAGGGATGATGTATATAAACATGATAGTGAACTGATCAGCAAAATGTTTACAAAAAAAGAAACACCTAAACTTATAAAGGTGGATAACCTGCAGGTTTCAGGCTCAAACTGACACTTGAAAAATACCGTTTATCCATGCAGAAGCTGTTTCATCCTGTTGAAGCAGCTTTTTTGATTTTATTATTGCCATAACAAAACCGGCTGTACTTAACCAAAACTGTATGTAATATGGTAAGGTATATTATGTCCTTCAATGTGCCGGAGAACAGCCAGCAGACTGTTCAGCAGGTAGTCAGCCAGTATTTTAACGAGTTACAAAGAAGCGGTCCCGGGGGAATGCGAAGTCAATGCTACGCCAGCCAGGACGATCAATGCAAATTTGTGCACATCAAAAGCTTCAAAAAAGAATCAATCTCCAATCATCATTTCAGGTCTGCTATTTTCAGGCAGTACCTGGATAAGCTGGCTGTTATTGCGGGTGAACCACTTAGTTTTTCAAAGTTGCATCAGCAAAAAACCTTTGAGTCAATTTATTAATTACCTGGTTGTTTTTGATGAGGATTACTTTGCGGATTGGCTTTATAATCTTTTATGATTTTAGCGGTTAAATCCTGTAAATTTATCCCTTCGAAGCAAACCAACGGCTATGCACAGGGTTATTGTACCGGTTGACTTTTCTGAAACATCTTTGAACGCTGCCCGCTATACAGCGCAAATGCTGGCAGGCAAGGATAATGCCCTTGCGGTATTGTATCACAATTATGAAAGTCATGATGACCATGATATATCTCTCAATTACCAGGAAAGTCTGAAAAAAGAGTTTTTGAAGGCCGGAGTTAAGGCGGTGCAAACGGAAAGCGAGATGGGTGGCGACCTTATTGAAAACATATCAACATTGGCCCACAGCATCCGTGCAAGTCTGATCGTAATGGGTATTACCGGCAAATCCGCTATTCGTGCTGCTATGTTCGGTAGTAATACATTGAAATTAATTGACAGGAACCTCTACCCTGTTATGATCATTCCACCTGATGCAAAATACAAGGGCATTAAGAATGTGGCTTTCGCATCAGATTTTAAGAATGTGGAGGAATCAACCCCTGCTGCGCTGCTGGATTCTGTACTTGATCTGTTCAAACCGCAACTGCATATTTTTCATGTAAACAAGGATATCAGTATCAGCGAATCTCCGGAAGTAATCGGACAGAAAGCTGTCTTTGAACAAATGTTCAAGAAGTATGATACCCGTTTTCATTTCCTTATAAAAAATGACTTTTATTCCGCCGTTGACAGTTTTATCAAAGACTATGATATAGATGTGATGATAACCATACCCAAACATCAAAGCAATTCTATGTCATTATTTAAGACTACGCATACAAAGCGTTTAGCTTATCATAGTCATATTCCGATACTCGCCGCCCATGAATAAGGCTGTTTGCCGTTTCTTTCCTTGTATTTTCGGTGTATATTTAAGTTTTAATACGATCACCCAAACAATGATTTTATGAAAACCGTAATTGTACCGGTAGATTTTTCAGAAACGTCGCTAAACGCTGCCCGATATGCTACAAAACTACTGACGGGTCACTATGGTGTTACCATGGTGCTTTTCAGTTTTTGTGATAATGAAAAGCAAATACCCGAAGCAGTTCAGAGCCTGGAAAATTTAAGAACATTACTACGGGAATCAGGAATTGTAAAAACAGAGATACTGGCCGTTACCGGACCGGGATTCATTACGGAACTGGACAGAATGTCCCGTGAAGTGGAAGCCGACCTTGTCATTATGGGTATTACAGGCCGCTCCCCTATTGGCCAAAGCCTTATCGGAAGCAATACACTCAAAATGGTAGAGAAAAAAACCTGTCCTGTGCTGATTGTTCCTGCTTCTGCTGCTTACAAAGATCCTAAAGAAGTAATGCTCACTTCCGACTTTGCAAACGTTGAGTATACCATTCCTTCTCAGCAAATCAAGAATGTGCTGAACAGGCTTCGTCCTAATCTTCATATAATGAATACTAATGATGAGCATTATATCTCAATCACTGACGAATACAAGGCCGAAAGAGAAAAACTGGCTTCCCTGTTTGCAGAATTTCATCCTGAATTTCACTTCCTGACCTTAAACGATGTACAGGATGCCATATATCAATTTGCCCAGGATAAGCAAATTGACCTGATAATAATTGTTCACAGGGAGCAGACCTTATTTTCAAAGCTTTTTGTCAAGAGCAATACCAAGAGACTGGCCTATTATAGCACAATCCCTGTATTGGCCGTTCATGAATAAACCCCAGCAATTGTAATGATACCCGTGCCTTGACAGCTTAGGTACATTTTATTACCTTTGCTAAAGCACTATGCGGTTTGACCTGATCCATACATACCATACATTTTCATTTGCAGAACAACTGCTGCCAGCGAATTATTATATCCCTGATTAATCACCGGTTGTCTTAAGCTTACTTACTCTCCCCATTACTTTTCAGGCTTTTGCCTATCCTAATAATGCTATATGAAGAATATTAAACTGATCGAAGTACCATCCGAAATCGGTGCCGGCACAAGAGGCGCCAGCCTTGGTATTGAAGCAATAAAAATTGCGGCATTGGATTTTATGAGCAATTTTTTTATCCACTTCCCTTCGGAAAAGATCCCCACAGAAAATAAATTACTATATGAACCCATTGAGTCTCCTTACGCCAAAAGAATAAAAGGAGTGGCTGCTATATACGACAGGGTGAGCAAAGCCGTTTGTGATACCCTTAAAAACAATTTTTTCCCTGTTGTACTAAGTGGAGACCACAGCACAGCCGGCGCAACCATTGCCGGCATCAAAATGGCAAAGCCCAAAAGCAAATTGGGAGTGATTTGGATAGATGCCCACTCTGACCTTCATACACCTTATACCACCCCTTCCGGTAATGTGCATGGTATGCCGATGGCTGTATCAATTAATAAGAATAATGAAGAATGTGCTGTTCATGACGTGGATGATGAAACGGCCAAGTACTGGAATTACCTTAAAAATATTGGCAAAATAGCTCCCAAGGTTTTGCCGGAAGACATCGTATTTATTTCCCTTCGGGATTTTGAAAAGGAAGAAAGGCATCTTATTGAGAAATATGACATGAAAGTAATAACCACCAAGGAAGTCAGAAGTAAAGGGGCTGAGAATGTGGTAAGATCAGTACACCGCTACCTGGCTGATTGTACAGATATTTACATATCATTTGATGTGGACAGCCTTGACTCATCTATTTCTAAAGGAACCGGAACCCCGGTGAGTAACGGATTAAAAGAACGGGAGGCGGAAGACCTCATCAGCAAGTTTATGCAAAACAGGAAAGTATGCTGTTTTGAAATAGCCGAAGTAAATCCGACCCTTGATAAAGAAAACCTGATGGCGGAAATTGCTTTCAATATTCTGCAACGAAGTGTGAATGTGTTAATGATGAATTAATCAACCAGTATGCAAAAAAGTCTGACCTTCTTTTTATTGCTGTTCCCCTTTCTTCCTTCCCTTTGCCAGGATTTCAGTTATACAGATTCTGTCAATAACTATCGAAGTAAATATGTAAAAGAACATGAAGTGGTAAAAGGCAGCGATAAAAAGCAGATGAGCTTTTTCCCGGTTGATAAAAACTATCGTGTCAGTGCACGGGTTGAAATAATAGAAGATGCCCCCTGGTTCAGTATGGAAACGTCATCGGACAAAAAGAAGCCTTACCGGGTCTATGCTATACTTCATTTTAAACTCAGCAATAAAGAGCTAAAGCTGCATGTTTACCAGTCGAAAGACCTTATGAATGTACCAGCATATGCTGACCATCTCTTTATTCCTTTTGTTGATGAAACATGTGGTGAAGAATCCTATGAAAACGGCCGGTATATTGACTTAACTATTGCTGATATTACAAACGGAACTTATTTACTTGATTTTAATAAAGCCTATAATCCCTACTGTGCATATTTAAGCAATAAGTACAGTTGCCCTGTTCCCCCAAAAGAGAATCATTTGCCTGTTGCAATAAAAGCCGG
>CAZWIM010000032.1:16112-30047 GCA_964634265.1 uncultured Chitinophaga sp.
AGCGGTGCCAGTGTAAACCTGGATAGCATAAGGGGTGATAATTCTGATATGTTCGGACGGTTTCTATTCCCGGCGATTAATCCCGGACAGTATGAAATGATCATTTCCCATATTGGCTATCGTACCGAAGTAGTACCCGTGGAGGTAAAGCCCAACTTGTTATCAACTGTCAAAATAAATCTTAAAAAAGCAAGCCTCGACTTGTCTGAAGTCAGGATCAATAGCCGCAGATCAAGCGGTCTCAATACAATCGGAGCAGTGGATGTCAAACTCCGCCCCATCAATACTTCACAGGATGTATTACGCATTGTTCCAGGTTTATTCATAGCGCAACATGCCGGCGGTGGTAAGGCGGAACAGATTTTTTTACGGGGTTTTGATCTTGATCATGGAACTGATATAGCCATAACCGTTGATGGAATCCCTGTAAATATGGTAAGCCATGCACACGGCCAGGGCTATGCAGATCTTCACTTTCTGATACCAGAGACTGTTGAAAAAGTAAACTTTGACAAAGGACCTTATTTCAGTAACAAAGGAAACCTGGCAACTGCTGCTTATGTAGATTTTTCCACAAGGGATTTCCTTGATGAAAATATGATAAAAGCCGAAGCAGGACTTTTCAACACCAAAAGACTGGCAGGCCTGTTAAAAGTGCTCAATAAAGTAAGTGAAAAAAGCAGGCAGCAATTTTATCTTGCTTCTGAATACTCCGCCACCGATGGATATTTTGAAAGCCCCCAGGATTTTCACCGGTTTAACATTGTTGGAAAATATACTGCCTGGTTTGGAAACCAGTCACAACTCTCTGTTTCAGCCTCTACATTTGACAGTAAATGGTTTGCATCCGGACAAATCCCCGACAGGGCTGTTAAGAATGGAACTATCGGGCGGTTTGGTGCCATTGATGATACGGAGGGTGGAAATACCAGTCGCACCAACATCAATATTCGTTTTAATAAGCAATGGAAAAATAACTGGAAAACAACTGATCAATTTTTTTTCAGCCGGTATAAGTTCAACCTTTACTCCAACTTTACTTTCTTCCTGGAAGACCCGGTAAACGGGGACATGATCAACCAGCGGGAAACAAGAAATGTGTGGGGATATAATACTACTGCTGCAAAATCATACCTGGCAGGCAACAGAAAAGCGGCTACAGAATTGGGTGCCGGATTCAGGCACGATGATGTGATGGATATTGAACTGTCAAAGGCAACAAGAACAACTTTCATCAACAGTATTCAAAAAGGTGATATAAAGGAAACCAATTTTTATGCCTGGGCAAACCAGGAAATAGAACTGAGTAACAAAATCAACCTTACTGCAGCTTTGCGATATGATCATTTTACATTCAGGTATAAGGATGAACTGGCCGCTAATAGTGATTTTAAAAAACAAACAAAGGGAATCATCAGCCCAAAACTTAACCTTAGTTACAACATAAGCAGTAAAGCCAGGTTATACCTGAACAACGGTATCGGTTTCCATTCCAATGACACAAGGGTAATACTTGACAACAGTGCAGATGATATATTACCAAGGGTAATTGGAACAGATCTCGGCATTATTTTAAAACCAGGCAAAAAACTAATTCTTAAGACAGCTTTATGGCATCTCTATTCAGAGCAGGAGTTTGTATATGTCGGAGATGCCGGCATTATAGAACCAAGCGGTAAAACCCGCCGCTTCGGTATTGATATTTCGGTCCGTTACCAGTTCCATAAATGGCTGTTTGCAGATTTTGACCTGAATCTGACAAGAGCAAGGGCCATAGGTGAAGCAAAAGGAGAAAATTTTGTACCATTGGCTCCTTCTTTTACAACTATAGGGGGACTAACTGCGAAATCAAAAGATGGGTTCAGTGGTTCTGTTCGTTACAGGCTTATCGGGTCAAGACCTGCCAATGAAGATAATTCTGTTCAGGCAGAAGGTTATTTTCTGCTGGATGCAGTACTGAGCTACCGGTTAAAGAAATTTGATTTTACGATAACTGCTGAAAACATTTTCAACCGTGACTGGAGAGAAGCACAGTTTGATACAGAATCAAGATTAAAGACTGAACCAGACCCTGTTTCAGAAATACACTATACACCCGGCATACCCCGATTTATCAAAGCCGGTGTCGCATTTTATTTCTGATCTGGGAAAGTCTTCGCAAGGCCTTCCTCAAAAGAAATGGGATCATACCCTAGTTCCCTTCTTGCCTTCTCAATGATGAACCCTGTTTTTAATGGCCTGCAGGCTGCCTGGGAAAAGTCTGCAGCAGTTACTTTTTTAAGCTGCGATTTATCAAGATGCAAATGATCCGCTGCTTTACAAGCCATCTGGTATGGGGTTAGTATATCCTTTCCTGAAAGATGAAATATCCCCGTAGCTTTTTTTTCTATGATAGCTACAATTCCTGCGGCTAAGTCTTCCACAAAGGTCGGTGTACGAACCTGGTCATCAAATACACTGTACTCCTCCCCTTTTTCCAGTTTTTCTTTTACAACAGTCAGGATATTGCCACGACCGGTCAATGGTTTTCCATATACCAGCACCGTTCGGACGATTGCCCATGCAAAACTGTATTGTTTTACCAATGCCTCAGCTTTGAGTTTTGTGTGGCCGTAGTAATTGACAGGATCACCCGTATCTTCTTCTTTATACATTCCTTCCCTGCCATCGAAGATGAAATCAGTGGAAATAAAAATGAAATGAGCCTGCTGCCTACCTGCTGCTTCCAAAAGGTTGCGGGTACCCTCCACATTTACTTTATCTGCAAATGCTTTATTCAGCTCACACTCATCCGGCTTACTGATGGCACCGGCATGTACTATTATATCGGGCTTTTTTGCCTCCATCACTTCATTTACTGCGGCTATATCAGTAAAATCCATTTTGGTATAATGAAACAAGGGATGACACAAGTACGGTAAGCGACAATCACCTTTGCCGGTAGCCACTACGGGATAACCTTTATCCAGTAACTGGCCACACAGGTAATGGCCTAAAAAACCATTGGCCCCTGTGATCAATACTTTCATCTTTCAAAGTTAATGGTAAAAAAAAGTCCTGCCTTTGCAGGCAGGACCCATACTATGCATTTTAAATATATTAAGGCTTGTTCAATGCTTCTACCAGGGTTACAATCTCTGATTCGCTTTTCAGCTTCAGGTTATTGCTGGCAGCTATTTCTTCAATCTTATTGGCCAGTGCAGGCAAAGCTTCTGCAATATCTTTTTTCGAAGCTTTGATCTTTTTGATATCCTTGCCCGGAACATAGAGGTAAAGCTGTTCTGATTTTACCAGTTCCCTGCGGCTGTAATCGCCCAATGTATTGGCGTCTTCTACTTTCTGTGAAATATATTTAAGCAAATGAGCATTAGGCCCTGCGGACAGTACCTGGTAAACAGCCTTGTCTGAATGTTTGTCAATTTCAGGATAGCCCATCGCAAATTCATAATGCTTCATTGTTCCGTCATCATTCCTTTCATCCCAGGTTACGGATTTGAAATTATCCAGTTTTAATTCCTGTCCGTCATCCATCCTCACCATCATAAAATTGTTGTAGATGTTGAACTTTACAGGTATATCTGCCACATACTTGTTATCCTTCAGGTGAATGGTGGCGTTTTTATATTCGGTGGTCAGGAAAGGAGAACCTGATACTTCCTGCAATGCAGGTATACGCATCGGAGAAACTTTCAGGTCATCAATGGTTGCTTCTGATTCAGGAGATGCCTGTCCAAATAATGAGGATACAGTCATCAATGCCAATCCAGCTAAAAATCCTTTTGAGAAAAATCCTTTGCTCATGTATTTAAATTATTTAGGTGCGCAAATATATTGCACACCTAAATAAAAATATCAACCATTTATCCTTTTAACAAAGCAAACAACCGTTTGCTTTAGGGTCTTATTAGATCTTTATTGCATATCAGATCAAAATCCTTTCTTCAGCACCGGGGCGGATGGCTCCCTGAAAGGCATACCCAGGTTATGCATCACAAAACTCCAGATATCCGTTGCTTCATCTATTTGCTTACTGGTAGGCTTACCTGCTCCATGACCGGCATTTACATCCACTCTTATCAAAACAGGATTCGTACCGGTATGATACTCCTGTAAACGGGCAGCAAACTTGAATGAGTGGGCAGGCACTACCCTGTCATCATGATCAGCTGTGGTCACTAACGTGGCCGGGTAGCTGACACCTTGCTTCAGGTTGTGATAAGGTGAATATTTGTACAGGTAAGGAAACTGCTTTGCAGAGTCTGCATTACCATACTCCACGGCCCATCCCCAGCCTACGGTGAATTTGTGATAGCGGAGCATATCCAGCACACCTACAGCCGGCAGGGCTACTTTAAAGAGATCCGGCCGCTGTGTCATAACAGCTCCAACCAGCAGTCCGCCATTACTGCCACCACGGATGGCAATCTTTTGACTGTTGGTGTATTTCTCTTTGATGAGATGTTCGGCTGCACCAATAAAATCATCAAATACATTTTGTTTGTTTTCCAGCATACCGGCTTTATGCCATTTTTCACCATATTCACTGCCGCCACGAAGCGTTACAGACACATAGATACCGCCCTGCTCAATAAAGAAAGCATTGCTGGTGCTGAAGCCTGGTGTAACGGGAATATTAAACCCGCCATAACCATAAAGCAGCACCGGGTTTTGTCCATTCTTTACAAGGCCTTTTTTATAGGTCAGGAACATGGGTACTTTTGTGCCATCCTTGCTGGTGAAGAAAACCTGCTCGGTCACAAAATCATCTGTTTTGATCTTCACTTCAGTTTTACGGAACAAAACTGACTCTCCTGTTGCGATATTGTAGCGGTAAATGGATGGAGGGGTACTGAAAGAAGAAAAAGTGTAAAAGAATTCTTTGTCTTCTTTCTCTCCGCCAAATCCACCGGCCGAACCGATACCCGGCAATTTGATCTCTCTTACCAGGTCGCCATTATAACTATACTGGTACACTTTGGTGGAAGCATCTTTCAGGTAGCTGGCAAACATGTAGCCGCCGGCAGTCCCTACCCCTTGCAGCGCTTCTTCTTTTTCCGGTATGATTGTTTTCCAGTTTTCTTTGCCCGGGTTTTTAGGATCAATGAGCACTACTTTATAGTTAGGGGCACCATCATTGGTTCTTACCAGCAGCCTGCTGCTGTAATTATCTATCACATCAGGTTCGGTAGTGAATCCTTTGATAAGCAAGTTGAATTTATCCTGTGTGGGATCCTGCAGGTCCCAGTACCATATTTCTGCACCACTGGTACCCTCAGAAACCTGGATGATCAGGAATCGCTTGTCTTCAGTAAGCCCTGCCCCGTGATAGCGGAGCGGATGCTCTTTGTCCTGGTAGATCAGCTCATCCTGCGACTGATCGGTGCCGAGCTTGTGATAAAACACTTTGTGATTCTGATTTTGCTTGC
The DNA here is from genome assembly GCA_964634265.1 of uncultured Chitinophaga sp. Lineage (GTDB taxonomy): Bacteria > Bacteroidota > Bacteroidia > Chitinophagales > Chitinophagaceae > JJ008. Next base: position 21,539 of record CAZWIM010000032.1, read on the forward strand.
TGAGTTTTGTTTTCTCATCCGGCTGATCATAACCGCTGTAATAGAATCCTTCATCCCCTTTCCAGCTAAAACCAGTGAACTTGATCCACCGGATTTTATCAGTCAGCATTTTTTTAGTAGCCGTTTCCATGATATAACCTTCCTGCCAGTCGCTGCCGGCCACTGCCACACTATACGCAAAATATTTTCCTGACTTACTGAAACTGGTAGAGCCCAGTGCCGCAATACCTTCTTTGTTCAGCGTATTGGGGTTCAAAAATTCTTCCGGCTTACCATTCAAGCCTTTCTGGCGATAAAGAACAGACTGGTTTTGCAAACCATCGTTCTTATAGAAATAATAGTACTCGTTCTTTTTGGATGGAGAAGAATACCTTGGATAGTTCCAGAGTTCTTCCAGTCTTTTTTTGATCTTATCTCTTTGTGGCAGGGTGGCCAGGTAATCAAAGGTTACTTTGTTCTGGGCCTGTACCCATGCTTTTGTTTCTTCGCTGTTATCATCCTCGAGCCAGCGGTACGGATCGGCCACTTTAGTACCATGGTAATCTTCCACTGTTTCTCCTTTTTTGGTAGTGGGATACTGTAGCTGGCCTGTTGCCAGTAAGGGAGCAATAAACATCAGTAATGCAAAACTTTTCTTCATACAAATGATTTTACTGCTTCTAAGTTAAGGCAAAGCCCCTGTAAGCAGCAAAAGCTGTTTATCAATTTACCTGCTGATTGACAGGTGGACATATACGGGGATAAATGCTTTATCAGGATACCTGGTTCAGCAATAATGGCAATCCTGATTTCCAATCGCCGTCAACGTATAATTCAAATGAATAGCGGCCGGGTTTTTCAAACTGCAACTGGTTGAAGTTGATCACCAGGTTTACAGAAGCAAATTGCCCGTTGGGCGGGTTACCAATATTGATATTGCCTTCTATTGGCTGGATGACCTCTTTACTGTCGGCATTGATCAATCGTAATTTAAAATCATGCGGGCCGGCTTCTTTGGCTGCAAAGCGAAGACGGCAGGCCAGCGAACAGGCAGGATGCTGCGCCGGGAATTGTTTGGAATTAATACTGTCAAAAGTGCCCACAATGGTCAACTTGGAATTATTGTCCTGTGCAAAATCGGCCAGGGTGAAGATTTCAATTTCCATAATCAGTGTTTAAGAATGAGTAAAGCTATGCTTTGTTTGATTGACTTAGTCCATACCGAATAACCGTGCCGGGGCTAAATCAGTAATTTTCTGTGACAAAACTTGCTTTTTGGAGTTATTTATCCTGCCATGAAGGGAATGAAAACTGCCATTGAAGCATGAATAATGGTTTTAATAAAAGAACGGGTAGCTGCAACTACCCGTTTTTGTATGTATTCAAACCCACCTAAACTATTTCAAAACCTGAAAAGTAACAACGAACAGAAACAAAAGTTGGGTAATGCTGCCCTATTCATATTTATAAACAAATTTCGGATACTGGCTATCCTGTTGATTGTTTGTTACATGCAATACAAACCCTTAATTTCTGATAGAAATGGGCTGCTGATCGATAGTAAACTCCCTGTTGATAAAAGCAGGAATGTAAATCCCGCAACCATATGGAAAAAGCTGACACAGGAGTAATAACACAGCATTACCTGTCTGCGACAGAAGAGTAGATTGAATAATCGTTCAGGCTTTTTAAAAAGTGCTAAGTTTGCCAAAATAAGTTCATGAGTATCCTTACCAGGTTCATCTTTTTTATACTAATCATATCGCTTTTTTCCTGTCAAAGAGAAATTGTTTTTGAAACGAATACCGCTTCGGGCACTCTGAAATCCCATACAAATGGGGATTGTCTTCCTGCTTCCGTTTCAGGTTCTTATAAAAAAGATACAACGCTAACCCTGAATAACTATATCGAAATACAAGCATATTTTATCATTGCAGGATCTTACACTATTTATTCAGACACTCTTAATGGATACTATTTCCGCTCTGAGGGCATAATAGCCGATACTGGTTTACAAAGCATCAGGCTTTCCGGAAGCGGTACTCCCCTGGCAACAGGTATTAATAATTTTTCTATTCGTTTTGGAAACAGTTCATGCCGTGTACCCGTTGCTGTATCTGGCAGTAATAATAATACATCTGCCATTTTTACGCTTGGGCTTTCAGGGAGTAATTGCACGGGGATTGTAACCAGCGGATCTTTTATTGCAGGTTTGGCTATGAACAACCAGCATACAATTAAAGCAGATGTGAACGTAACCACAATAGGCAATTACAACATAACTACAACATCCGCCAATGGTGTTTCCTTTTCCTCATCGGGTATTTTTTCCACGCCAGGGAATCAGCAGGTCACACTTTATGCATCCGGTACACCGCAAAATGCAGGCAACTTCAACTATACCATCAACAGCGGTACATCTCAGTGCCAGTTTTCAATAACATATGCACCCAATACGACTGCCGCCGTTTATTCAACTAATAGTACAGGTGGTTTATGTACACCAATCAGCGTCAATGGTATTTATAAAGCAGGTGTGCCTTTGAACGCAACCAATACTATCGAGGTTCAGGTCAATGTAACGACACCGGGATCTTACTCACTCACCACATCACCTGCCGTGAATGGAATGGTTTTCAACGGAGCCGGAAATTTTACAACAACCGGTAGCCAATCGGTGACACTTTACGGCATAGGTACACCATTACTGGCCGGAACAAATAATTTTACCATTGCCGGAGCCAATGGCTGTAGTTTTCCGCTTACCACACAAAGTACCGGTGGTAGCAATACAGGCATCTTCACCTGTAAAATTGACGGAGTTTTTAAAACATATAATATTAATGCCAGTGCCCGACTATTATTCCCCTCCCCTTATTTAGGACAAGCCATGGAATTAAAAGGCAAAGCCACAGATACTACAGCGGAAAATTTTTATATCGCACTAAACAAATCGCAGGCCGGGTCATTGATCACTACCGGTAATTACGGATGGGGCACTTCTTTTAATACCCTTCAATTTTATTACTATGATCCAACGGCTGCGTTCTGGTACGGAATTTCAACGGTGAATATGGAATATCTCAGCATTACAAGTATAACAGCAACAAGAGTAACTGGCACATTTAGCGGAAAACTTTTCAGTGATGGCGGTTGGGGTACCCAGTTTAAAGTAATAACAGAAGGACAATTTGATTTACCGATTCAATAGCCATAAATGTGGCTGACACTGTCCCGGGGCTACTATGCAAATTTGTAATGGGACACCGATTTTGCATGTTGAGATGCGGGGGTTGGCCCATCATAAGGCGGTACATAGCTGTCCGCTGCCCTTTAGCTGCTTTCCGTTAGAAAAAATACCCTGTTCTTAAACCATCACTATCCTTTTTTGTTGACCGTATTTGTGGCATTAACCATCGTCAACTTTAAATTGTTATTTATTTTTAAAGCTATGAAATTTCAAACCCGGGTTTCTTTTTTATCCGCTTTATTCTTTTTACTTATACAAGGTTATGTGATTTACGGCCAGTCACACAACGGCGGCATCATTACTCTTTCCGGGGATACCATCAGTTGTACCATCGCATCCACTCCAAAAGATGCCGGTTTAAAAAGACAGGCGGGTGCCGCATATATTTACGACTATATCGTTGCAGTATTCAATAATGATTCTGTCCGTATCATTTATCCCGGCGCTATTAAAGGTTTTTATGTAAAGTGGCCGGATGCACCGGCTACGCAGACAAACTGGTATTATTCCGATTCCATTAACCATACTCATGATATGCTGATCAAAAAGCCTAACCTGATGCGGCCGGTTTTTTTGCAGCGCCTTGTTACGGGTGGCCATTACCATCTCTGGTTTTTTGAACAGGCCGATCCCGGCTCCCGCAATGACCGTGTTTTTGTGCTGGAAGAAAGCAGCACCGGAAAGCGGAATTATTTATACTCAACCCGACAGCTTATCAAATTACTTGGTGACTGGCCGGGATTCAATAAAAATAACCCTGACTATGTTAACTGGTTCAAAGGGAAACAACGGATGGTTTTGGATTATAACCGGTATAGGGCGGGGAAATGAATTCATCTTCAGCATCGCCAAAGACGATAAAATATAAATGCGGGATTGCAAGTCCCGGACATTTATAAAAGTATAAAATACCACTAAAAGGTTATTGTTTTGGGTGAAGCCGGGGTTTACCTTCATGCTATTAAACCTTTACTTATGGCACTCCCCCGCAAACTTACCGCTTCAGAGAAAACTACCTTTTTGGCAAGTTTTCCGTTACTCGATGTAGATTTCACTATTGTTACCGGCGAACCTGACTTTGCTTATAACTGTATTTCATGGACTGTAGGTGTTACCAATTACTGGCACTGGCCGGGTAGCCAGCTCAGCGACTTTGATAACTTCTATGCCCAGTTTAATCTTGTACGAAAAACAAAAGGCCATGTGGCAGCATGGGGACATGCCAATAATAATATGACGCATGGATGTATCTCCGGCCCGGCACATGGTCCCTGCTGGGAATCTAAATGTGGCAGCCTTGCCCGCATCCAGCATTGCCTTAATGAACTGAACGGACCTGTGTATGGACATGTAATTGCTTATTACGGATGGAAATTCAAAATCATTAAACCATTTTTGCCAAAATACCTGCTTAATTATATGAAGCAAGTAAAAAAACTTACAAGCGAAGAAAAACGGTTGCTGCAGGATCTTGTTAAACCAATACCCAAAAGCATCGTAACTGATTTTGAAAAAAAATTCAAAGCCTGGAAGGCCACCTGGTTCAAAGGAGAGTTTGCCCTCATCTCGGATCCATACAGGCGGCTTGAAACAAAAGAATTCGAAAAAATTAAAGCTATGGGTAGGAAAATACTACCCTTGCTGGCAAAGAAGCTGGCAGATGAATCCAACTTTATGGCATTACCGGCATTTGAAAAAATTGCAGATGATAAAAAACTGCAGGTACGTATTGATTCTAAAAGTGAACAGGTGCTGGAAGGTGAACAAGGCCGGGCTTTCAGAACGCTGAAGAAATACCTGTCAGGTGCCAGATAAACAGTAATTATCGGAACAGCTATACGAGACTACATCCCGTATAGCTGTTTTACATACTAATAGAATAAGATAGATGTAGAATTGATTCCTGATGACTTCAAATTTTGAGTAAGCCTGTAGATCTGAAAATAATCCTGATCATGAACACTGGTTTACCGGAAAACAGCGGATGGTTTTGGATTATAACCGGTATAAGGCGGGGATATGAATAAGTCTTAAGAACGCCACAGGCGATAAATTATTAATGCGAGACTGCAAGTATCGCATAGCTGGATTGTATATTTTATTAAAATGGAAGTTCGTCTACAACTTCTTTAATAGTATAAACCTGTTTCGTTTTCTTAATTCCGGTTTCATTTTTGGAATGAACAATCGCTAAAAAATCAATCTCATTTTTCGCAATCCTATTTAATAAACCCTTTTCAAAAATAGAAATATCAACAGGTATTCTTCGACTATGCTTTCCTAATATTTCATTTAGTGTCTTCTTTTCACCAATTTTAATTTTTCTTACACACTCCCTAACTAATACTTCAAAATCCGGATAAGTTTTAATTATTGTATCAAGTACTCCTTTTGCATCTCTATCTATGAGATAAATATTCTTTAATAAATGCTCTATTATATTAAGTACAAGAATTAACTTCTTTTGCTCTGGTATTTCCATTTTGTGAATGGAATCATTTCCTAAAAATCTAATTGAATGAAGGCGCTCTGATTCTTTTTCTGTTATAAATCTATTTTTTGTCAGATTATTTATTTTTTGTTCTAAATTTCTTCCTTTAATATTTTCTTCGATACAAATAGCTTCAATAACTGCTCGAAATCCAACTCCAGCAAGTAGTTTACTTCCCCCTCTTAATGCTAAAATTGTATGATTGTAGACATTTTTTATTTTATCAGGTAACAAATAACTTTTTATTGGTTTGTGATTTTGTAAAACATTGGGATAAAGCTGTATTTCTATTTCATTCTTGCCTTCGTTGTCAAATTCTAGAAAATTATGATATTCCTTACGAAATGAAATAGTCTCACATCCATTACATTCTAAAACTAGAAAAACATTAAGCCCATACTCAAAATCATATTTCTCATCCATTTCTTTTTTTCCTTTACTAAATAAAATTGTATTTTTTGTTTTTCTTCCACATGAAGAACAATAATTCCAAATAACTTTATTTGTCATAAACTTTTTTAGAAGTAAAAGAAATAAGCCCCCGCATTTCTACAAGGGCTCTATCATTATCATCATTTAATCATTCTAATCAAAGGTCTATTTCACCTCCTCGTAAGGAACGTCAGTTACATTATCAGCACTACCCGCTGTTGCACCGGCACCTTCATGCGGTTGTTGTGCGCCAGCCGAAGCATCGGCACCGGGTTGTGCCTGGCCCTGTGTGGCTTTGTACATATCCTCGCTGGCAGCTGTCCATGCAGCATTAAGTGCAGCCAGGTGTGTATCAATACCGGCTATATCCTGTGCCTTGTGGGCTTCTTTCAGTTTTTCGGCAGCCTGTTCAATAGCGGCTTTTTTATCAGCCGGTATCTTATCGCCGTATTCTTTTAATTGCTTTTCTGTCTGGAATACGAGACTGTCGGCCTGGTTCAGTTTGTCCACTTTTTCTCGTTCGGCTTTATCAGCAGCTTCATTGGCCTTTGCTTCGGCCTTCATTTTTTCCACTTCTTCCTTGCTTAAGCCAGAGCCGGCTTCAATATGTATCTTCTGTTCTTTACCGGTGCCTTTGTCTTTGGCGGTAACATGTAAGATACCGTTGGCATCAATATCAAATACTACTTCAATCTGCGGTACACCTCTTGGTGCAGGCGGAATACCATCCAGGTTGAAGATACCAAGGCTCTTATTGTCCTTGGCCATACTCCTCTCCCCTTGCAGTACATGTATCTGTACACCGGGCTGGTTATCGCTGGCAGTGGAGAACACTTCTGATTTTTTGGTCGGGATAGTGGTATTGCTGGGGATCAGCGTTGTCATCACACCACCCATGGTTTCGATACCGAGAGAAAGCGGGGTAACATCGAGCAGCAACACATCCTTCACCTCACCAGTTAATACCGCACCCTGAATAGCAGCGCCTACGGCCACCACTTCATCGGGGTTCACACCTTTGTTGGGTTTTTTGCCGAAGAATTTTTCTACGATCTCCTGCACTTTCGGAATCCTTGTAGATCCACCCACCAGTATCACTTCATCAATCTGTGAGGCAGACATGCCTGCATCTTTCAGGGCCGCTTCACAAGGTTTCAGGCAGCGGGCAAACAGGTTATCGGCCAGTTGTTCAAATTTGGCCCGGCTGAGTTTTTTAACGAGGTGCTTGGGCACTCCGTCCACCGCAGTGATATAAGGGAGATTGATTTCTGTTTCAGAAGAAGAAGACAGTTCGATCTTTGCTTTTTCGGCTGCTTCTTTCAAACGCTGGAGGGCCATCGGGTCTTTGCGCAGGTCAATGGCTTCGTCATTTTTAAATTCCTGTGCCAGCCAGTCCATGATCACTTTGTCGAAGTCATCACCACCGAGGTGGGTATCACCGTTGGTAGATTTAACTTCGAACACACCATCACCCAGTTCCAGTACGGAGATATCGAATGTACCGCCACCGAGGTCAAATACGGCGATCTTCTGGTCATGTTTGGCTTTATCCAGACCGTAAGCCAGTGCGGCTGCTGTCGGCTCGTTCACAATCCGGCGAACGGTCAAACCGGCGATCTCACCGGCTTCCTTGGTAGCCTGTCGCTGCGCATCGTTGAAGTAGGCCGGTACGGTGATCACCGCCTCGGTCACTTCCTGGCCGAGGTAGTCTTCAGCCGTTTTTTTCATTTTTTGCAGCACCATGGCGCTGATTTCCTGCGGCGTATATAATCTGCCATCTATGTCAATACGAACGGTATTATTGTCACCTTTTACCACTTTGTAGCTCCAATGGGTGATCTCCTCGCCCACTTCATCGAAGCGGCGGCCCATAAAACGCTTAACCGAAGCGATGGTATTGTGGGGGTTGGTGATGGCCTGGCGCTTGGCCGGGTCACCCACTTTGCGTTCGCCATTCTTCAAAAAAGCCACTACTGACGGGGTTGTACGGCGTCCCTCGTCGTTGGCAATCACCACCGGCTCATTGCCTTCCATTACGGAAACGCAGCTATTGGTGGTTCCTAAGTCTATTCCTATGATTTTTCCCATGATTCTAATTTTTGAGTTCGCTATAACTTGTCAATCATTGTGCCGCGGGGGCGGAAAGTGAAAAAATGGCAGTCGGGCTACCACCTCATCCCGCCCTTTCGATACCGCCTCATCCCACCCTTCTCCTGCAAGGAGAAGGAGTCCACACACAAACCCCAGCCTGTAGGAAATTTCTGATTGAAAATGAAATGGCTGATAAGTGAGGGCTGTGTGTTGTTCCTCTCCTTTGAAGGAGAGGCCAGGTGAGGTTGTCTGCTCACCTCATCCCG
>CAZWIM010000032.1:30147-35054 GCA_964634265.1 uncultured Chitinophaga sp.
AAGGAGAGGCCAGGTGAGGTTATTACTTCAGGTTTTGCACTATCTCATCCGCCGTCTTACTGATCTTTTTAAGGAGGTTGGAGAGGGTACTCAATATTTTACTCCGCCGGTCCATGAGCATCTGCACTCGGAGGCTTTCCATCTCCCCCATTTCACTCATGGAGTCGAGATCGTTTTTCAGTTTAGTGACTATGGCATCCATTTCGTTTTTAGAGACCGTTTTTACCCGGGAGGAACTTCGAACCAGTTTAATGGTGTCGGGGTTTTGCCGTTGCTTCAGGGCCACCGTTTTCCTGTTCAGCAGGTCAATGGAATCCATTTGTACGGCAGATAGGGTCCGTTGTTTATTTGCATTTGCAATCATGTTTCTCAGCTTCTCCTTCTGCTCTTTCAAGGATTTCACTTGCGCCATGATTGATTTGAGGTCTTCCTGTTGATCCTTGGCACATTGCATCATTACCAGGCTGATGAGTGCCTCAATGTCCTGCTGATCTTTTATGCCCTGGCCTGTATACCGGGTTGCACGGTTCCGGATATCCACTTCCGCCAGGTTTTTTGCATTTACTTCAGCCGCAGTTGTTTTTACCCAATTCACATGACGTGGATTTATACCCGACATCAGTTTATTAAAGAATGCTTCTTGTTCAGGAGACAGATTAGTTTGAGCAGTTGCCAGAACCGAAGTAAACAACATACTAATGAAGAAAAGTAAGGAAACTTTTTTCATAGCGAAAAGTTTAGTCACTAAAGTTCTGCTTTTCCCTGCTCATCGGGAAAAGCAATTTTATTAACCGTTTACTTGCCAGTTGTAGTCAGATGATTTGATGTAACTTACGTTCAGATTTGAGATCTTTTTAAAATACCGGATCATGAAAAAGCAAACAGGTCCTGTACCCGCCATCCATTTTGGCCGCCCACTTATATACTTTTTATTTTCCCTTTTCATAACCACAACAGCTATTGCACAAACAGAGAAGATAAACCAGGTAAAGGCTTGGGAAAAAGAAATGATCAGGGCTTACCAAAACAAAGATTTTGAAAACATTTTCAGGATCGGGGATTCCATGTTACTGCTTGCCCCGGCAAACAAAAGAGTGTTAGGCTCCTGTTTTGACATTGCCTGGAACCAGTTAAAAGACACGGCCCGTGCACTTCACTACCTGGAAAAAGCCGTTGACCAGCATCCCTATGATGAATATTTCCTGGCTAATTACGGCTGGCTGCTATTACTGAACAGGCAATTTACCAAAGCAGTTATTGTATGTACAAAAGCTTACGATGCGGACCGCTCCTCAGTGCCCCCGATCATTAATTATGGGCATTCGTTGTACCTGATGGGACTTAAAAAAGATGCAGCGGATTTATATGCAGAGGCCATGGCTTTGACCACCAGCCTTGACTCTTATTTGCAAATGCAGGATGCTGATTATGTTTTCCTGCATAGTTTGTTTCCTTCAGCCGGGTTCGATTCGGTACGCATTGCCGAGAGAGAAAAAATGAATGCTGCCCTTGTCCAATATGCCAAGGCCAACAAACTGTACAATGAGTTTGAAGAAAAGAATGTAAAGGGAAAAACAACGGTGAAAGAATTAATAGCAGTGCTAAATGCCGGGCTGGAAGAAGAAAAAAAGCAATCTCCTTTCCGGGCAAAAAGAATCAGTAAATACCTGACCATTCTTGGTAACACTATCTATAATACCGGGGAAGTAAAAACCGCTTTAAAAAAATACGAAGAAGCCATCTCCTATAATTTCATGCTGAAAGATTATACTGAACTGGGTAAAATTTATTTCAACTCAGGTGTGATCTACAAAAATATCCGGAACCTGGATTCCGCTTTCTATTTCTTTGACGGCGCCGCTTATTACTATTCCAGGGCTGGTAACCGATTAGAAGAAGCCGGTGCCTGGGATGCAATGGCCAACGTACTTATCATAAATGGCGAAACGGAAAGGGCATTGCCTATTGTCAGGGATAAAGTAATTCCTGCCATGGAAAAATACAATGCCTATAATGAGATAATAGCCCCTTATCTTTTTTTAAGCAATTACTACCAGGAAAAGGGCAATAAAGACTCGGCTGATTATTTCCTGGAGAAATGTGCCACCACCATTGTCTTAAATTCTGTACAGGAAGAAAAGCTGGCCACTTTTTATAACCAGTTAGCTGTAAATGCTTACCGAAAACATGACCTGGCCAAAGCCAAAGCCTACCAGTTACTGGCCATGGAAGCTATCCCGGAAGAAGAACAGCAAACATTGCTTTACCTGCAGGCGCTGAAAGAAACGGGCATTATTTATTATGCGGAAAAAAACTATGACTCCGCCCGGTATTATTTTGAACGATCCGCACAGGTGCTATATACTATCCGTAACTCACTACCCTTTGAAGAAAAACTGAGCTTTCTCTCTGCCAATGCCGGCTTGTTCAATTACCTGGCTTTGTGCCATTACCAGGCAGGCAACCATAACGGGGTATTTGATGCACTGGAAGAATCGAGATCCCTTGTACTGCTGGAGAAAATGGGAGGAAAAACAGCAGCCAAAGTAAGCCTGGCACAACTGCAGGAGAAAATGAAAGAAGATGAGTTGTACCTGCTTACTTATTTTTCCAATCCGGATGACATGTTATCAGAAAAGTTGATCATGGCTGTCACCAAACAATCGACAGACGTAAAATTGTTATCCGACAGTGCTTTTGTTTTTAACGGAACCGGTCCTCTTAAGACAACGCATATTGATACGATGTTCAGCAATTTTCAAAAGCCATGGCTTTCCTCCACGGACAATGCGGAAGACCGTTTCTTCAAAAAACCATTGTTGATATTTGCGATCTACATGCAACTGGAATTAGCCAGGGCTTCTGACCCTGCCAGAGGATTAAAACTGGAAGAAAGTGTTGAGAAAATATCCCATACAAAAAATGCCATGGCCATCGGTTCCGCCTTTTACCAGTCGCTGATAAAACCGTTTGAACAACAACTGAACGGAAAGAAGAAAATTATCATTATTCCTGACGGGCAATTGTCGTTTGTTCCCTTTGAAATTTTACCAGATGAAAACGGTAAGCATCTCATCGAAAATTATACTATCACTTACCAGCCCTCTGTAAAAGTAGGTGCCTTCCTGGCTAACCGGCAGGCAAGTTACAAGGGAACCAAAGCCCTGCTGATGGGCAATCCTGTTTACCAGGAACTTACTGAACAGGATCTGCAACAAGGGGCAAGACCCGTTTACCGTGCTGCCGAAGCACTCCAATGGAATTCCCTGCCTGAAACAAAAACGGAAATTGATTCTATTAAAAAATATTATCCGCAGGCACTTGTATTGACCTCCGGTAATTGTACGGAAGAAAAATTCAAGACGCTGTTCACGGGAAATGCTGAAAAATATGCGTTGGTACATTTTGCCACACACGGACATGTTATTGATGATAAGCCGGGTCTTTCTTCTGTGGTCCTAAACCAGCTTCCCGGTAAACGAAAAGACGATGGCTATCTTACGGCCGGAGAGATTGAAAAAATGAAAATACCGGCACAGGTAGTGGTATTATCTGCCTGTCAAACAGGTAAAGGAATGCTGATGCAGGGCGAAGGGGTGCAGGGCCTCTCCTCTTCCTTTTTGGTTGCCGGTGCCAATTCCCTGCTTGTTTCACTGTGGAGTGTAGCCGACAAAAGCACCAGCCTTTTTATGCAGGAAGTGTATAAAAGGGTGAACAAAGAAAAATTATCCTTTAAAGATGCCGTTCAAAAAGTAAAACAACTTTTCATCAGTGGCGGAATGGGCGAAGAATACCGAAAGCCTTATTATTGGGCGCCGTTTATTTATATTGGGAACTAATTATTTTTAGTTTATGGCTAATTCGATTGCTGACAAACTGCGAATAAAACCGCAATACACCCTGCTGACACTGCATGCTCCGGCTGATTTTAAAAAAGGTCTTGGTACATTACCAGCAGGTGTAAGAATAACTGACAGCGGAAAAAATTATGACCAGGTGCATTGGTTTGTGCTCAATAAAGCACAACTGGAAAAAGAAATGAGCAAAGTGATGAAATTAGTGAAGCCGGAAATAACCATTTGGGTGTATTATCCCAAGGTAAGTTCCCGTATACAAACTGATTTAACAAGAGATAAAGGCTGGGATTGCCTGCTGGCAGAAAGCGACAAACTCACCTGGATCAACCTGGTCTCGTTCAATGATGCCTGGAGTGTGTTTGGTTTCCGGGCTAAAACCGAAGCGGATAAAAAGAAAGAAGCCAAAGGAAAACCGGAAAGGGAAATCTTTAAGTGGGCTAATTCAGCGACAAAAGAAATAAGAATACCGGATGATCTTGCTGCAGCATTAAAGAAGAATAAACAACTGGCCGACTATTTTCATTCCCTGGCTTTCAGTCACCGAAGGGAGTATGTGGAATGGATTGTGACGGCAAAAAAAGAAGAAACCAGGAAGGCAAGAATTGATGGTACGCTGGAAAGGCTGGGTAAACAATGGAAGAATCCAAGGAATATTTAATGTTTCAGGTTTAAAGTTTAAGTTTTAATGTTAACGACAAAACGAACCGACAGTAACGACAAAGATTTTCATTCGCTGGTGGAGCTGCTCAATAAAGACTTGCTTGACCGCTATGGCGAATTACAGGTTTTCTATAACCAGTTCAACCAGATTGATAATATCCCGAATGTGGTGATCGCTTACCTGGATGGTGAACCGGCGGGCTGTGGTTGTTTTAAAAAATTTGATGATCGTTCCGCTGAAGTAAAAAGAATGTTTGTCAGGGAAGAAGCAAGAGGCAAAGGCGTTGGTGCGGCTGTATTGACCGAACTGGAAAAATGGGCGGCCGAACTGGGCTATACGGCCATGGTACTGGAACATGGCAATAAACAACCGGAAGCTTCTAAACTTTA
>CAZWIM010000033.1:0-34348 GCA_964634265.1 uncultured Chitinophaga sp.
CAAGAATGATTGATGCATAAAATCAAACGCCCCTCAATCGAGGGGCGTTTTTTTTGTAGTCACTTTAGTTTGAGAAAAATGCTGAGTTTTTTTATCGGAGCCATTTTTTACCGGGTAATGCTAAGCTTATATTCAACTGATGCATTGGGCATCCTGCCCGGAAATTTTGAAAGAGAATCTCTATATGATGGTATGAAAAAGGTTGGCATAGTATAAAAAAAGCTATTGCCGGGTGTTACAACGGGCATATTGTATTTTGGAGAGCTCAAAACTTTGTCGCCGTTGGCTAAAGAAAAAACCGGAACTAATCCGTTTATTTCAACCTTGGATGTTTGCTTAAGGTTTTGTGTAATGAATCCTTTCCTGTTAGTTAAATTACCTTTCTTCTCAAGATGCTTATTAATATCAAAAGGATCATTATTCTGGGCGGAAGCACCTGTAAAGGCTGCAATGCCGAAAAGCAGGAAAACCTTTTTCATAATAAAGTTTAATAATGAAAAGGTAAGTAATTATTTCCTCATTTCTTTCCAGGCATTAATTAATCCGTTGGTAGAGGAATCATGGTTAAGAACAGGAGTATCATCTGCTAATTCCGGTAAAATTTTGTTTGCCAGTTGCTTGCCCAATTCAACACCCCACTGGTCAAAACTGAAAATATTCCAGATAATACCCTGAACAAAAATCTTATGCTCGTACAATGCAATCAGCTCTCCCAACGTATAGGGTGTGATTTTTTTAATGAGAAATGAGTTGGTTGGTTTGTTTCCCGCAAAAACTTTGAAAGGGAGCAATTTAGAAATCTCTTCTGCATTCAACCCTTGCTTTTCCAGCTCAGCCCTGGCTTCCTCTTCCGATTTTCCGTTCATCAGGGCTTCTGTTTGTGCAAAGAAGTTACTTAATAGTTTTTGATGATGATCGCCAACAGGGTTGTGACTTTGTGCCGGCGCAATGAAATCGCAAGGTATAAGTAAACTTCCCTGGTGTATTAATTGATAAAAAGCATGCTGACCGTTTGTACCGGGCTCCCCCCAAATTACCGGGCCGGTGGCATATTCAACCCGTTCGCCGGTACGGCTGACAGCTTTGCCATTGCTTTCCATATTTCCCTGCTGGAAATAGGCGGCAAAACGGTGCAGGTACTGATCATATGGGAGGATTGCTTCCGTTTGTGCGCCAAAGAAATTAATATACCAGGTACTTAACAAAGCCATCAGCACCGGTATATTCTTATCCAAAGAAGTATTAAAAAAGTGATTATCGATAGTATGGGCACCTTTCAATAATTGTTCGAAGTTTTCATAACCAATGGATAGGGCAATGGATAAGCCAATAGCACTCCACAATGAATAGCGTCCGCCAACCCAATCCCAGAATTCGAACATGTTTTCTTTATCTATACCAAATTTTACAACTTCCTTCTCGTTAGTTGAAAGGGCTACAAAATGTTTAGCAATATGCTTCTCGTCTTTTGCCTTCTTCAGAAACCATTGCCGGGCGGTGTGGGCATTGGTCATGGTTTCCTGGGTAGTAAATGTTTTGGATGCAATAAGAAACAGCGTTCTTTCAGGCTTGACTTTTTTTAATGTTTCAGTAATGTGTGTACCATCAACATTGGAAACAAAATATGTTTCTATCCCTTCGATCTGAAAAGGCTTCAACGCTTCTGTAACCATAAGAGGACCCAAATCACTTCCTCCAATCCCAATATTGACAATGTATTTTATCTTCTTGCCGGTATATCCCCTGAACTTGCCTTTATGAACAGCCTGGCAGAAAGAACTCATTTTTTGTAGCACAGCATTCACCAGAGGCATTACATCGGCACCTTCTGAATAGATCGGGTAGTTTGAAGAGTTTCTTAATGCAATATGCAGTACAGCTCTTTTTTCTGTTTCATTTATTTTATCTCCCCGGTACATAGCTTTCATTGCTTCTGGCAGTTTACATTCTTCAGCTAACTGTACAAGGAGTTTAATGGTCTTTTCTGTTATGATATTCTTGGAATAATCAAAAACCATTTCATCCAGGCATAATGCAAACTTTTTATACCTGTCTGGATCCTCAAGAAACATATCTCTCATATGTTTACTACGGAGTTCGTTGGCATGATGGTAAAGCAATTGCCAGGCAGTGGTTGATACAGGATTTATTTTAGGTAGCATAAATGTGTGCTATAATTGGTTAAATACTTCAATTGTCTTTTTTACCATTTCAGCGTTTATATCAAGATGTAATACCAGTCTTACACGGTTTGGTGAAATAGCATAGCCAAGAATATTGTGTTCTTTTAATTTAGCAACAAGTCCCGGAGCAGTAATGCTTTCATTCAGTTCGAAAATGATGATATTCGTTTCAACCGGTAATACAAATTTTACAAACTGTTTGCCTGCTATCGCCGCAGCTATTTGAGTGGCATGTTGATGGTCTTCTGCCAAACGATTAATGTTGTTTTGTAGTGCATATATACCTGCCGCTGCCAGAAAACCAGCTTGCCGCATACCACCGCCGAATACTTTTCTCATCCTTCTCGCTTTTTTGATAATGTCTTTTTTCCCTAATAACAAACTCCCAACGGGACAACCCAGGCTTTTGCTCAGGCAAATAGAAATACTGTCAAAGGCTTCTCCGTATTGTTTGGGTGATTCGTTTTTGGCAATCATTGCATTCCATAGCCTTGCTCCATCCAGGTGAAACGCTAAACCTTTCTCTTTGCACAGGTAGCTGATTTTTTTTATTTCTTCAAAATTGTAGCAACTCCCGCCACCCCTGTTTGAAGTATTTTCCAGTGAAACCAGGCTTGTATGCGCCCTGTGCGGATCATCGGGTTGAATGGCAGCGGCAACTTGTTCAGCAGTAATTCTCCCCCGGTCACCGGCCAATAATTTAACCGAGGATCCGGAATTAAAAGCTATACCACCGCCTTCATATTGATAAATGTGAGAGCTTTCATCACAAATCACCTCATCGCCGGGTTGGGTGTGGCATTTTATGGCAATTTGATTGGTCATTGTGCCTGATGGGCAAAAGATTGCAGACTCCATACCGAACATTTCTGCTGCCACGGTTTCCAGTTCATTGATGGAAGGGTCTTCGCCGAAAACATCGTCACCCACTTTTGCCTTGAACATGGCTTCAAGCATGCCCGGTGAAGGTTTTGTAACTGTATCTGATCTGAAATCAATAACCATCTTCAAAGTTTTCTGCAAGATACTAATACCGAATCTAAGTCAGTGGAAATGAGCAGAATAATCAGAGCCAGAGAAATTATTCGAGGTCAATAACGATAAATTGTCCAAAAAGCCAAAAAATGGGGGTCAAATAGCCATTTAACCGCAAAATCTGCCTTTTATACCAAGCGGTGGTGCTATCTGTAACCCAATTTACCTTGCTGCGTCATACCCTTGTCTTTCAATACGGCCGTACATCACTAAAATGGGCCGTTTAATTTAAAACAATGTACTATGTAAAACAAAGTACTGAATTTTGAACTGTAATTAATAAAAACAAGTACTAACAAATAAAGAGAACGAAAATGAGAAAACTATTAACCATTATCACCCTTATCACCTTGTCCTTTTCCAGCAAGGCGCAAATTACCAACGGCAAAGTAAATGGTACCGTAATTGACGGCAGTGCCAAGATCATCGAATCTGCAACTATTTCGCTGTTGCGTGTAAAGGATTCAAGTGTTGCCAAAATTGCCGTAGCAAACAGGAATGGCCAGTTTAGCTTTGAAAATGTAGCAGAAGGCAGTTATGTGGTTTCAATCAGTGCGGTTGGCCATAGCAAAGGTTTTTCAGAGAATTTTAATATTTCCCCGTCAAATCTCAACGTAACATTAAAGACAATCGAGTTAGTTCCTTTAGCTAAAAATTTGGGAGGGGTGACCGTTACAGCCAGGAAACCCTTGATTGAACAAAAAATTGACAGGACCATTTTGAATGTGGATGCTTCTGTAACTAATGTAGGAACATCTGCTATGGAAGTGCTGGAGAAATCTCCCGGTGTGTCAGTTGATAAAGATGGTAACATCAGTTTGAAAGGCAAGCAGGGTGTGCAGGTCTACATTGATGGCCGTCCCAGTTATCTTTCTGGTACTGATCTCGCCAATTACCTGCGCAGTCTTAGCAGCAGCCAGCTTGATCAGATTGAGATTATGACTAATCCACCTGCCAAATATGATGCAGCGGGTAATAGTGGTATTATTAATATTAAAACGAAAAAAACAAAACAGTTTGGCTATTCTGGCAGTATCTCTTCAACCTATAGCCAGGGCAGGTATGCCAAATTCAATGAATCATTCAATTTCAATTACAGAAAGAATAAGATCAATTTCTTTACAACACTTGGGTATAATAACAGAAAGAACTTCCAGGAACTGAATATTCAGCGTAAGTTTTTAGAATCTTCAACCAAAGAAATCATTTCTCATTATGACCAGGTTTCCAAAATGAGAGATAACGGTGAGTCTTTCAATGCTAAACTGGGACTTGATTTTTATGCAACGAAGAAAACAACCTTTGGTGCTGTTGTAACCGGTTTTTATAACCCGGGAACCTTTGGTAATCGTAGTGATGTTTTGATCTCAGATCCTAACAGGATATTATTAAGCCGTACACTGGCAAGTGCCAATAATGAGAGAAAATGGAAGAACTTTAGTGGAAACCTGAATTTCCGTCATGTGTTTGATTCAACCGGCAGAGAATTGACAGCTGACCTTGACTATATCACCTATAACAGTACCAATAAACAAGACATGGTGAATGCATATTTTAATGCCAGCGGTATCCCAACTATCAAGGCCGATACTTTGTTGGGTAATCTTCCGCAGGATATCAATATCTATTCAGCCAAAATGGATTACCTGCATCCGCTGAAGAATGGAGCAAAGTTTGAAGCAGGTGTAAAAACCAGCTTTGTAAGAACTGATAATAATGCAGTGTATGATAGCATTAATTATGGTGTAAGAGTCAGGGATATCGGCAGAAGTAATCATTTTGTCTATGAAGAAAATGTAAATGCGGCGTATGTAAATTTCAGCCGGCCAATCAGTAAAAAGGTGTTCGGACAATTGGGGTTAAGAGTGGAGAATACAAATACAAAGGGTAAGCAAATTACCACCAACCAGCAATTTGAACGTAACTATACCCAGTTATTCCCGACAGCATTTGTTCAGTATAAGATAAATGAAAAGCACACTTTAGGGCTGAATTATGGTCGCCGGATAGAACGTCCTGATTATGAAGATCTGAATCCATTTATCCTTTTCCTGGACAGGTATACGTTTCAGCAAGGAAATCCTAACCTGAAGCCCCAGTTTGCACACAACGTAGAATTGACTCATACCTTCAAAGGATTTCTGAATACAACACTTAACTATACTAACACAACAGATATTATCAATGATGTGCTGGAGCAGGATGCAAATAAGAACGAAACAGTTATCAGAAAGCAAAACATTGCCCGTCAGCGTCAGTATGGTATTTCAGTGAGTGCAGGTGGCCAGGTTACAAAGTGGTGGACAGGTAATATATATGCAAATGTGTTCAACAACTTATTCAAGGGTGTTGTCAATGGTGACAATGTGGAGATAGGTGCAACTGCAGCCCAGTTCAATGTGTCGAACCAGTTCAAGTTTGCTAAAACATGGAGTGCAGAATTAGGTGGTTTCTATACCACTGGTGGTGCAGACGGAGTTTTCAGAATCAGGGATTTTGGTATGGTGAATATGGGAATCAGCAAGCAGGTGTTGAAAGGCAAAGGAACCATCCGTTTAAATGTCCGTGATTTGTTGTACACTCAAAAGATCAGGGGAGATATTCGTTATAGTAATATTGATGCTTCATTTCAGCAGCGGAGGGATTCCAGGCAGGTAGCATTAGGATTTACTTATCGTTTTAATAAAGGAAAAGTAAATGCACAGAAGAGAAAAACAGGTGGCGCCAGTGAGGAGCAGAATAGGGTAAAAACAGGAGGTGACAACTAACCTATATCCATTAATCATTAAACCTTTCCATTCATCAGTCACACTGACTATCAGTGTGACTGATTTTTTATATATGTTAATTGGTTTTTAACATCAACGATAAAAATACTTTCAATTTTGCCGTTTGTGTATTGATAAATCATAATTACCCCTTGTCAGTTGTTGGATGAAGCTTGTCATAATTTACTTCATAGGCTGTTTTAATTGCTACAACTTTAGTTTTTCGTTAGAACCATTAACCAATATAGCCATGAGTACAAAACATTATCTTTCATTTTGCCTGTCATTTTTTTTAATGACGGCACAACTATTAGCACAAAACAAGAATGGAAAATTATCAGGAATAGCCCAGGATGTAAATGGGAAACCCCTGCCTTCAGTATCGGTGTCATTAATGCGATTTGCTGATACCTCACTGGTAAAAACGGATATTACCGGCAAAGATGGGAAGTTTGAGTTTCTCAATCTTTCCGATGGTGATTATCTGCTATCACTATCATCTGCTGGTTATGAAAGAAAGATGAGTGATGTGATGAAATTAAGTGGAGTGGATAATGAATTAAACCTTCAGACAATAGTGCTCAAAGAAGCCGTCAAAGATTTGGCAGGTGTAACAATTATAGCCAAAAAGCCATTTATTGAGACAAAGATTGATAAAACAGTAGTAAATGTGGATGCATCTCCAACTAGTGCAGGGGCTACTGCATTGGAAGTATTAGAAAAATCTCCGGGTATTATGGTCAATAATGATGGTGCTATCAGTCTTCGGGGTAAAGCTGGCGTCATTGTTATGATGGATGGAAAGCCGACCTTTCTTTCACCAGCCGATCTTGCAAACCTGTTAAAGAATATGCCGGCATCTTCTATTGATCAAATAGAGATTATGACTAACCCTTCAGCAAAGTTTGATGCTGCGGGCAACTCAGGAGTTATTAATATTAAAACCAAAAAGGGAAGGATGGCAGGTTTTAATGGATCAATAATGGCAGGTATTACAACCAGTTTCTTTGAAGCAAATAATACGCTATATGTGATGCCAAAATCTCAGAACAGTATCAATTTCAACTATCGCAAGAATAAAATCAATTTTTTTGGTAATTATAACCCCAATATTCTACGTGGCAGAAGTACACTGGAGATATCCAGAAGGAAGATTGATGAGAATAAAACCGTATTAGGTTACAATGATGTACTGACACAATTTAAGTTTGGGAATAACAATCATACCTTAAAGTTGGGGCTGGATTATTCGCCTGATAAGAAAAATACAATTGGAATAGTTGTTAGTGGCTTTACATTTTCTGGTCGCCCTTCACCAAGAACGGTCACCAGTACACATGATGCCGACTATAAGCTGTTGTCCCAAATGGTGTCGCAGACTGACAACCGCATCAGGTTTAGAAACTTTACTTCAAATATTAATTTCCGGCACCAGTTTGATTCGGCTGGCAGGGAACTTACGGCTGATTTCGACTTCATTGCTTATGATAATACATCAAGAATGACATTGGCCACCGACTTTTTTAACGGGTCAGGCCAGACGGTTGGTGATGCGTTATTACTTAAAGGTCATCTGCCTTCTTCTATCAATATTTACTCATTTAAGTCTGATTATGTTCATCCATTTAAAAAGGGTGGTAGAATTGAGGCAGGAATTAAAAGCAGTTTTGTAAAAAATGACAATCTCGTTAATTATGAAAGATGGGACAATAACAAATGGATTGCTGATAGCCGTTCTAATCATTTTATTTATGATGAGAATATCAACGCTATTTATCTGAATGCAAATAAGCAGGTAAAAAAATGGTCATTCCAGGGAGGGCTAAGACTGGAAAACACTATTGCAAAAGGTTACCAGGTAACAAATGATTCATCTTTCAAGCGAAACTTTACCAATCTGTTCCCAAGCGCCTTTATCAGTTATGCTCTTGATAAAAGTAATCAGCTCACGGTTTCATACAGCAGGCGAATAACAAGGCCTAATTACCAGGACCTGAACCCATTTATTTATTTCCTTGATTCTTTATCGTACCGGAAGGGTAATCCATTCCTGTTGCCACAGTTTACTCACAACATCGAATTGAGCCATTCCTTTAAAGGAAAGCTGATTACTACATTAAACTATAATAACACAACTAATGTTATTTCGCAGCTTGTGAAGCCAGACGGAGACTTATTGTATCTGACATCTGATAATGTAGCTAAATTCCGGAATATCGGAATAGCGATTACTGCTCCAATTCCGGTAACCAAATGGTGGAATTCAAACATCTTCGTTAATGTATTTAATAATCATTACGAAGGAGTGTATGAAAATAAGCCGCTTGATTTGTCTTACACTTCATTTATGGTGAATATGACACAAACATTTACACTTAAGCAAGGTTTTACGCTGGAGATGTCAGGATTTTACCGTGCCAGGGGAGTGGATCAGTTGAATATTAATGAGCCGATGTATGTGTTGAGTTTTGGAGGGCAAAAGCAGGTATTAAAAGGAAAAGGGACGCTTCGTCTTAACCTGAGGGATCCATTCTGGCTACAAAAGTATAAAGGCAAAACACAGTATGATATAGTTGATTCCAGGGTTCAGAGCCGCTGGGATAACAGGCAGGTTACTGCCACCTTCACTTATCGTTTCGGCAAGAACGGGCAACAAAATCCGCCACCACGCCGCCGCAACAGTGCTTCGCAGGATGAGCAAAACAGGGTAGGTCAGGGCGGTCAATAATTAGCAGTTAGTCGTTAGTTTTCTCAGTATGTGATAATGAAAGTCTCTCTTTTCCAGGAGGGACTTTTCTATATTTGTTCTTTAAACAAAACTAACTGCTATGCCTTCATTTGATATTGTCAGTAAAGTTGATGCACAGGCATTGGATAATGCCGTGAATGTAACTACCAAGGAGATTACTAATCGCTTTGATTTTAAAGGATCACATGTGGTCATTGACCTGGATAAAAAAGAATTCAACATTAAGCTCGAAACAGACGATGATATGAAAATGCGGCAGTTGATTGATGTGTTGATCAGTCGTGCCCACAAACAAGGTATTGCTCCGGAAGCTTTTGATACGTCAAAACAGGGAGCCCAAAGCGGCAAAGTCTGGAAGAAAGAAGTGAAAGTGAGAAATGGTCTTGTACAAGAAGATGCGAAGAAGATTGTTAAGCTGATTAAAGACTCAGGTATGAAGGTACAGGCATCTATCAATGAAGACCTCGTTAGGGTAACCGGGAAAAAAATTGACGATTTGCAGGCTGTCATACAGCTTTGCCGAACGTCAAATCTAGGTATCCCTTTGCAATATGTGAATATGCGGGACTGATTTGCCATTATCCTGTTTATAAGTGCATTAATCGGGTGTTTTTTGGTGGATAACTGGGTGCATAACAGGTGTAAATCAAGAGGGTCAAAAATTTGGAAACCGGTAATAGCAAAATGTATATTTGATATACAACTGCACGGAATTTTAGCAATAAAAGGAAGTGCCGGAGAAAACAGAAACCCCTCAAAAGGTGAAAGTTGGATCCGAAGGAGAAAACAGAAGCCCTTCAAAAGGTGAAAATTTCTCCAGAAAGCGTCGGGTAAGTAAATGGAAGGCGAAAGCCGGAAATAAGCTCACTTGGCGCTTTCATCTTTTAAGCTGTTTTCTGACAAATGAAACACATTTGGCAAAAAGACTTATCCCGCCTATCTTTGCCGCCCAAAAATTATCTATTAATCTGTACGGCAAAATCCGTGCAGCCTTTAAAAATCATAGAGTTATGAAAAAAGGAATCCATCCGGAGAGCTATCGCCTGGTAGTCTTCAAAGACATGAGTAACGGTCATACTTTCCTTAGCCGCTCAACAGCTAGTTCTAAAGAAACCATTAAATGGGAAGATGGTAATGAATATCCCCTGGTGAAGCTGGAGATTTCTAACACATCTCATCCGTTCTTTACAGGAAAGAATGTATTGGTTGATACCGCAGGCCGTATCGACAAATTCAAGAAGAAATACGCAAAAAAGGCAGAATAATATTAACTTGTGCAGAGCTCTTTGCGAAAGCAGGGAGTTTTGTTTTTCATGGCTATACTTTAAGACCTCCCGATTCTTCGGGGGGTCATTTTTTTTTAAAGCCTTGCTTTTTTCCGGTTTACCAGCCATTTTTCAAATGCTGCTAATGAAAAACTGCTTAGGTTATTTTCTTTATCCAAGCCACCTTTCTGAGCTGCCAGTACGCCAAATTTCACATCATCAAAGCCTTCGAGAAAATGAGCATCTGGATTAATTGATAAAAGAACTCCTTTCTCAATCGCATAACTAATCCAGCGCCAGTCCATATCAAGGCGCCGGGGGTGAGCATTGATTTCTATCACTACCTGGTTAGTCGCACAGGCGTCAATAATCTTTTTATGATCAATGGGGTAGCCGTTCCTGCTCAGCAACAGCCTTCCCGTCATGTGGCCAAGTATGGCAGTATATGGATTTTCGATTGCTTTTAATAACCGTGTCATGGCTTTTTCTTCACTCATCTTCAGGTTGCTATGTACGGAAGCAATTACAAGATCAAAAGTTTTGAGAACTGTCTCAGGATAGTCGAGACTGCCATCGTTCAGAATATCACTTTCTATACTCTTAAAGATTTTAAAGGGGGTAAATCGCTGATTTAGTTCGTCAATTTGTTTATGCTGCGCCAAAATTCTGTCTTCTTTCAATCCGTTCGCATAAGCAGCTGTTTGAGAATGATCTGAAATTACCAGGTATTCATATCCCCGTTTGATGCATTCCAGCGCCATCTCCTCCAATGTATTGGTTCCATCACTCCAGTTGCTGTGGCTATGAATAATGGAGCGGATATCGCTGGTTTGTATCAATTGCGGCAGCAGGCCTTGTTGCGCTTGTACAATGATTGTTGAAGTTTCTCTGAGACAAGGAAGAATGTAAGGCATTCCTGCTTTTTCAAATACTGATCTGTCATTATCAATTTCCAGTTGATCGTATTTTAGTTCAGGACAAAAACTTCTGAATGCCTGAAGAAATTCCTCACTTCCGGTTGTATTGAATAGCTCCGCTGCCATATAACTTCCTCCTGTATAAAGACGAAGTTTCAGTCCGTTCTTCAATTTAAACAGAAGACTCTTCTCATTTTCTTCCAGTAGTTCAGGCGGTTGCGCAGTTTGAAATTTTGGTTTAACTGTTTCATTTGGTTCCAGAATTACAAACTCCAATTCTTCAATGGTAAGTTCTTGTCTCCGGTAACGACCCGTTACTTCCACTTTACCAGGGGTAAATAATTTTTTCAGGTAGCTATTGATTTGAGGAAAAATTTCATTCAGCTGTGCATATAAAAAATGTCCCTGGTTCTGAAAATAAAATTCAATAGACTCCTGTACATTTTGTTGTGTCTTTTCGCCAAAGCCCTTGTAAAGGGTAAGCCGGTTCTCGTTGCATGCATAAAGCAGTTCCCCTATTGATTCAATACCCATTTCTTTCCATATAGTATTTATCTTTTTAGGACCAATACCTTTTATATTCAGCATCTCTATTAGACCCGCAGGGGTGTTGGCGATGATTTCATCCAGTGCCTGCAGCCGGCCTGTCTCCAGCATTTCTATCACTTTGCGGCCAATGCTCTCGCCAATTCCTTTTATACTAAAAAGCTTTTCCTTTGGAGTTTCTTTTAGCTGTACAGGCAGTTTTTCGATATTGAAGGCAGCTATACTATAGGTTTTCGATTTAAATGAGTTTTCGCCATGTATATCCATTAGTTTGGAAAGAAGTGAGAAATTATCGGCGATAGCTGCATTTTCCATTGGTGCAAATTACTATTTATTGAAGGCAGCGGTAATAAAAAAAGTCCCCCGGATTTCGGAGGACTTTCTATTTCTTTTAAGAAACAATCAAACTTATTTCTTTTTCTTAGCAGCTTTCTTAGCAGCTTTTTTCTTAGGAGCAGCTTTTTTAGCAGCTTTTTTCTTAGTAGCCATTTTGTTAGAATTTAATGTTAGTAAAAATGGGTTAACGATAGTAAAAATAACAATTATTTCTTTCTACCCAAATTTTTTTTCCACAAAATTCTGAACGGCTGTTGGGATTATGCTTCTGCTGTAGTTACAGAAACATATGTTCTGTTGTTTCTTCCTTTGCGAAATTCAACAACACCATCTGCTAATGCAAACAATGAATAGTCTTTACCAACACCAACATTTTTTCCGGGATGGTAAACTGTACCACGTTGACGAACGATAATGTTACCGGAAGCAGCAGGCTGACCACCGAAGATTTTTACTCCAAGGCGTTTGCTCTGTGAATCACGGCCGTTCTTTACACTACCTTCACCTTTCTTATGTGCCATATCTCGAAGATTTTTTTATTAAATACTTAGTTTGCTTATTGCTTATGCAATGTTTGTTACTTTAATTTTTGTATAAGCAGTACGATGACCTTTCTTTTTGTGAAAACCCTTTCTTCTTTTTTGCTTATAAGCAATTACGGTATCACCTTTTACCTGGTCAACGATCTCTGCCTGAACTTTTGCATTCACAGAAGAGCCAACGGTCAATTTGCCATCGGTATCAACCAGTAATACTTCAAGGTCCAACTTATCACCGGCATTACCTGCTACATGAGGCACATACAAAGTTTGATCTTTTTCTACTTTGAACTGCTGTCCGGCTACTTTTACAACGGCTATCATACTATAAAAATTAGGACGGCAAAGGTAAGGGGAAAATTTGAAGCGCCAAGCGGAAAATCAAAGATTTATGAACAATTAAATGCCTGTTTTTTGGCCTGCCTACCGTTAAATTTGCTGACCTTTGAACGTTCACAGCGCATAGTGTATGAAAATCAAGTCTTTTTTAGCCAGGCCATTCGCTTCTTACATATATAAAGGTATTCGTAAAGGTATGGCTACTGCTGTGGCTGACCAGGAGAACATTTTCCGGCAAATGCTCAAAGTTGGCCGAAATACTGATTTTGGAAAGGAAGCCGGACTTGAAAAAGTGGCTGATTACGAAGGTTTTAAGCAAGCTGTCCCCATCCGAGATTATGAGCAGTTTAAACCATGGATTGAACGTATCAAGCAAGGGAAGCACAATGTGCTATGGAAAGGCAAGCCCATTTATTTTGCTAAAACATCGGGAACCACAAGTGGTACGAAATATATTCCCATCACTAAGGATTCCATCCCCAACCATATCAATACTGCCCGGAATGCCTTACTATGTTATATGGCAGAAACGGGAAATACAAAGTTTGCCGATGGAAAATTGATTTTTTTATCCGGTTCTCCTGAATTGGAAAGGGTGGGAGGCATACCCACCGGCCGGTTAAGTGGAATTGTGAATCATCATGTTCCGAAATACCTGCGTACTAACCAGATGCCTTCTTATGAAACTAATTGCATAGAAGACTGGGAAACCAAGCTTACTAACATAGTTGATGAGACTATCCATCAGAATATGACCCTGATCAGCGGTATACCGCCATGGATGCAGATGTATTTTGATGAATTGATAAAAAGAAGTGGTAAAAAAGTTGGAGACTTGTTTCCCAATTTCAGTGTAATGGTACAAGGAGGTGTAAATTTTGAACCTTACAAAGCCAAGTTGTTTGAAAGCATTGGGAGAAAGATTGATACGATTGAATTGTTTCCTGCCAGTGAGGGCTTTTTTGCTTTCCAGGAATCCCAGGAGGCAGAGGGTTTGTTATTAAATTCGAACAGCGGCATCTTTTTTGAGTTTGTGCCGGCTGGTGAAATTTTCAGTGAACATCCCACACGGCTGTCGCTAAAAGATGTTAAAGTGGGAGAGAATTATGCGCTGATCATCAATAATAACGCCGGCTTATGGGGCTATAATATCGGGGATACAGTGAAATTCGTATCAACGAATCCGTATCGGTTGGTTGTTACGGGCAGAACCAAACATTTTATTTCCGCTTTTGGCGAACATGTAATTGGCGAAGAAGTGGAATACAGTATGCTGAAAGCGGCTGAAGAAGAAAATGCCCGGGTCACAGAATTTACTGTTGCGCCTTTTGTAAGCAGCGATGAAGGGAAATCATACCATGAGTGGTTTGTAGAGTTTGAAAAACAGCCCGCCAGCATGGAAATTTTTGCCAGCAAACTCGATCATTACCTGCGGGAAAAGAATGCTTATTATGACGACCTTATTGCCGGTAATATTTTACAGCCGTTAAAAATAACAATGGTCCGCAAGAATGGGTTTATTGAATACATGAAATCAATCGGTAAATTAGGCGGGCAAAATAAAGTACCAAGGTTAAGTAATGACAGAAAGATTGCTGATGTACTGACACAGTTCAGTGAAAGCCGCATATTAGCATAAATCAATGAATACTGAATTCCCCATTAAACGAATTGCCATATTCGGTTCCACCGGTTCAATAGGAACTCAGGCACTGGATGTGATAGCTGCTAATCCCGAAAAATTTTCGGCTGATGTATTGACAGCGCATCATAACGATGAGTTGCTGATTGAGCAGGCTTTGAAATTTAATCCTAACGTGGTGGTTATAGGGGATGAAAAAAAGTATTCAAAGGTTAAGGATGCATTGGCGGCAACTGATGTAAAAGTTTTTGCCGGAGAAAAAGCCCTGGAAGAAGTGGCTGCTATGGATTGCTATGATCTTATGCTTGCTGCTATTGTGGGTTATGCCGGATTGAAACCAACGCTGAAGGCCATTGAAAATGGTAAAGCAATTGCACTGGCCAATAAAGAAACCCTGGTGGTGGCCGGAGATATCATTATGAAAAAGGCTGTGGAGAACCGGGTGCCAATCATACCCGTAGATTCAGAACATTCGGCCATTTTTCAATGCCTGGTGGGTGAAACAAGAAACAGGATTGAAAAAATTATTTTGACAGCGTCCGGAGGTCCATTCATCGGCCGCAAGCCTAACTACCTGGTGAATGTGAAACGGGAACATGCTTTGCAGCATCCCAACTGGAGTATGGGTGCCAAAATCACTATAGACTCAGCAACACTGATGAATAAAGGGCTTGAAATGATCGAGGCTAAGTGGTTGTTTAACCTGAAGCCCGAACAGGTGCAGGTTATCATTCATCCGCAAAGTATCATTCATAGCATGGTGCAATTTGAAGATGGAAGTATAAAAGCACAGATGGGACTGCCCGATATGAAACTTCCTATTCAATATGCACTGGCATTCCCTAAAAGAATACCCAATAATTTCCCTAGATATGATTTTAAAAAGGTGAGTACACTCACATTTGAAGAACCTGATGTTAAAACATTCAGAAATTTGGCATTGGCACAGGAGGCACTGTTCAAAGGAGGTAATCTTCCATGTATTATGAATGCTGCCAATGAGATAGCGGTATTTGCCTTTTTGCGGAATCGCATTAATTTCCTCGATATGACCAATGTGATAGAGAAAACGATGGAGCAAGTCCCCTTTATTGAACATCCAACACTGGAGGAATATTTTGACAGCGACGGAGAGGCCCGTAACTTTGCTGCCGATATAATCAAATTGTAAAACCGGAATTCTGAACCTGCTTACAGCTTCAGGATTTTTTATTTTATATAGAAATATGAGTTTACTCGCTATCAATTGGTCGAATGTGGGCTTGCAGGCCGGGCAGTTATTATTGGCTTTGTCATTGCTGGTTATACTGCATGAATTCGGGCACTATATTACTGCCCGCTGGTTCAAGTGCCGGGTAGAGAAATTCTTCCTTTTCTTCGACCCCTGGTTTGCATTGGTTAAAAAGAAAGTGGGTGATACTGTATATGGTATTGGATGGCTGCCATTGGGTGGATATGTGAAAATATCAGGCATGATAGATGAAAGCATGGACAAAGAAGCGATGAAGCAGCCGGCACAGCCATGGGAGTTCCGAAGTAAACCTGCATGGCAACGCCTTATTGTGATGCTGGGTGGTGTAATTATGAATGTATTGACGGCTTTTGTTATTTATGCGATGATTTTGATGGTATGGGGAGAAAAGAAAACGCCGATGTCCTCGTTGAAATATGGAATATGGACTACGGATAGCCTGATGAATGAAATAGGTCTGCAAAATGGCGACAATATTATCACCGTTAATGGTGATAGTGTAAGAAACTATGAAGATCTGAATGCTAAAATATTATTGGGAAGGTCCATTAGCCTGGAGAGAAATGGTATTAAAAAAGATATTGAGCTTCCTGTTAATCTTATCGAAAAGCTGATTGAGAGTAAAAGGAAAAGGGGAATGTTATTATCGCCAAGAATTCCTTCTTATGTCGGTAAATATGATAAGAAAGATACTTCGTTCGGTAAAAAAGCCGGATTGCAGGAAATGGACAGAATTGTTGCTATTGATAGTACACCTATCCAGTTTTATGATGAGATAGCCGCAGTATTGCAGCAACATAAAAATGGTAAAGTTTCACTTTCGGTTGAACGGAATGGACAAATCATAAAACTAGATTCTAGGGTTACGGAGGAAGGAAAGATCGGGATACCTTACCTGGAGGATGCACAATATGCAGCATTGGGTGTGTATTCAATAAATAAAAAGAAGTATGCATTTTTTGAAGCGTTTCCGGCTGGTGTAAGAAAGGCAGGAGAGAAGCTGCAGTTTTATATTGATCAGTTCAAGAAAATTCTAAACCCTAAAACAGGTGCTTATAAAGGTGTGGGTGGATTCAAGGCTATGGGATCGATATTCCCTACTTCCTGGAGCTGGGAAGCTTTCTGGAATATTACGGCATTTTTATCCATAGTTCTTGCTTTCATGAACCTGCTTCCTATACCTGCGCTGGATGGTGGCCATGTAGTATTTACTTTATATGAAATGATAACCCGCAGAAAACCCAACGAGAAGTTCCTGGAATATGCGCAGTTGGTAGGTATGGTATTGCTACTCGGGTTGATGCTATATGCAAACGGAAACGACTGGTTTGGCTGGGGAAAGTAAATACAAATCGTTAGTCGAAAGTCAGTAGTTGTTATTTAATTACAATGATATAGGCTTAACGTTTTTAAATAAGTAAGAAGTCTCCTGACTCAAAAAGGGGGCGTTTGGTTTTGACAGCATAGGTCTTTGAAAGTGTAAGCATGTACTGCGTTGCGTAATTAGCAGTTAAATCTGAATACGAAAACTATAAATGGCAATACTCAGTATGCCATGGCTGCCTAATCAGTGATTAAGTAGTCATTAGGGCCGCCGGGCCGGTTCGCTTGTTTCCATGCCCCGCCGCCGACTCAAAACAAAACAAGATGCAGCGGGTTCAGGCTGTGCCACCCGATCAAGTAATATTCAGCTAAGGAAGTAATCGGTTGCCGGTTTCCAGTTTCTTCCCGACAATACAAAACAGGATAAACATGTAGAAAGCTTTTGGAGAATATGTTTGGACACCGGTTCGATTCCGGTCGCCTCCACTTTTTTCTTGCATAGCCATTAATTAAATATGGCTATGCTTTTTTATTACACTTGTAGTTGAATAATCACAAGAAATGTCATAGAAAATATCTTTTTAGGCCTTTTACTAAGGGTAAGTACTTAAACTCGATTTTCTTCGTTTACTCGTATGCCAATTGCTGTTTTCCTTTGCTATTGAATAAGGATTTATTCGTAAATTTCTATTCGAACCTATCTAGATTAATTCACCAATAATTATTCCTATGGACAAAATAACCATCCTCCTCGTCGACGACCATAAACTTATCAGGGATTCATGGTCTTTTATTCTGAACAGCGATGATCGCTTCAGGGTTGTAGGTGAAACCAGCGATGCTGAAGAGCTTGTTTCATTGGCAAAAGAAAAAAAACCCAGAATTGTTTTGATGGACATTAATATGTCTCCTGTCAACGGGTTTGAAGCCACTAAACTCGTACGTCAATATTCGCCTGGTTCCAAAGTGATCGGAATTTCCATGCACAGTATGCCTGCCTATGCCCGAAAAATGATGCAGATAGGGGCTATGGGCTATGTAACGAAAAACTCATCTAAAGATGAACTTATGAATGCCATTGTAGAAGTTAATGGCGGCAAGAAATATATCTGTGAAGAAGTGAAAAATATCCTTGCGCAGCAAGAACTGGAAGAAGAGAATGGCAAGCCAGACCTTAATGCATTATCCCGCCGTGAGCTGGACATTGTAAAGTTGATTAAAGAAGGTCTGTCCTCCCGGGAGATTGCCTTAAGACTTGATATTTCATTAAAAACGGTTGAAGTACATCGATACAATATCCTGAAAAAACTAAACCTGAAAAATACCGCAGCTTTGGTTAATTTTATTAATGCTCAGGGTCTCTGAATCACTTTCCCTGACCATGATTAACCATTCATCCTTATAAAAGGAATGAAATGCGCCGTATTTACTCTACAAGAAATATAACCCTTGGTCTTCTCATTTCTTTTGTCGTAATCACATTTTTTGGATGGTTGGGTTTTGTCAACCTGAAAATGGCAAAGAAGGAAACAGCCATTGTTGAAGAGTCACTACAATCCCTGCGTATACTTGAAGTGATTCTTGATGATATGCAGGATATTGAAACTGCTACAAGAGGTTTTGTGATCTCCGGTAAAGAAAAATTTCTTGATCCATATTACATAGCGATAAAAAGAATTGCCAGTGATACCCTGGATATTAAATCGCTTTCAGAATTATATCCTGAAAGAAAATCCAGCTACGACACACTCCTGTCGCTAATAAACCAAAAGCTCACTCTTGCATCATTGTCTATTTTTCATATAGAGAACAAGGACAAAGAAGCTGCCAACAGGCAGGTACAAGAAGGACAGGGAAGAATAGTGATGGAAAAAATCCGTCAGATCATTTATTCATTTGAGGACCAGGACATAAAAAAATTACATGATTCAAATGATAGCAGACAAAAAGCGGCCAATAATCTTGTACTGACAATTCTTGTCATTGGTATTGTATTCATCCTGATGCTTGTTATGTTATATAGACGGGTAAGGATAGAAATGAAGAAAAGGGAGAATGATGAAAAGGAATTATTATATCTCGCTTCCCTGGTGCAGAGAACCGGGGATGCCATTATCTCTCTTGATATGAAAGGAGTAATTCTTACCTGGAATCCGGCAGCAGAGGAATTATTTGGCTTTACAGCCAAAGAAGCAGTCGGGGCCAATTTCCGGGAGTTTACAGCTACAGAGTTTTTACAGCCGACCGCTGAGCAAGTAAAAAAAGAACTGCTGACAAAGGGTATTTCTGAGACAGAAATCAGTTTTTCAGCGAAAGATGGCAGAGAGATAAAAACGTTGATATCTGTCAAGCATTTGTTTG
Source organism: uncultured Chitinophaga sp. (assembly GCA_964634265.1). Lineage (GTDB taxonomy): Bacteria > Bacteroidota > Bacteroidia > Chitinophagales > Chitinophagaceae > JJ008. The sequence goes on from CAZWIM010000033.1 coordinate 19,256, forward strand.
ATAAAGAAAAAAGTCCTGCCGGTTATGTATGTGTAATAAAAGATGTAACCCAACGAAAACTTGCTTCTGATCTTTTATTGAAGTTTAATAAGGAATTAGCGGATAAGGTGAGAGACAAAACGGAGGAAATAAAAAAAGAAGAAGAAAAGTTAAAACATGTATTGGACAGTGCAGCAGGAGAATTCTATGTAATCAATAAGAATTATGAAGTAATATTAATTAGTAAGCCATCAGAGTTAAACCTTGCACGGGCCTGGGGTAAACCTGTGAAGACTGGTTATAATATACTTGACTGTATACCTGCAGAGAAACTGAATTCCATTAAAAAGAATTTTGATAAAGTACTCCTGGGAGATGAGGTGGAATATGAAACACAGCTTATCATTGAAAGAGAACGAAAATGGATACAGGTTAATTATCTGCCTGTAAGAGGGCCAAAACAAGAAATAACAGGGGCATGCGTAATAACCAAAGATATTACAGAGAGAAAATTGGCAGATATCCAGTTGAGAGAATCACTTGAACGGTTTAATCTGATTGGGAAGGCAACCAACGATTCTATATGGGAATGGAATTTTGAAACAGGGAAGATGTGGGCTAATGAAAACCACCAGTTAATGTATGGTTTGACGCTCAATGATCCGGTTCCTTCTATTGGTGAATGGCTGTTAAGAATACATCCGGATGAAAGAGATAGGGTGAAGGAAAGCCAGGCAGAAGCATTGAAATCTGACAGTAATGTATTCATTACGGAATATAGATTTCGATTTGCAAATAATGAATACAGGCATATATATGATCGTTGTTACATAGTCCGGAATGAACTGGGTAAGCCTATCAGGATGATGGGCAGTATGATGGATATTACTGACAGAATCAGGGCAGAGGAGACTATTAGGGTAAATGAAGAAACCCAGCGATTAATAATGAATTCTGCGCTGGACGCCATTGTATGTATTGATACAAAGAGTATTATTACTATCTGGACACCTCAGGCAGAGAAAATATTTGGGTGGAAAGCAGAGGAAGTTATTGGTCTGCCACTTGCAGATACGATAATACCTGCTCTCTACAGACCCTCACACAAAAATGGATTGAATAATTATCTCAATACCGGTCAGCATAATGTACTGGGCAAGCTAATAGAACTTACTGCCACCAACAAATACGGTAATGAGTTTCCGGTAGAATTAAGTATCGTTCATATTAAACAGGGCTCAAATGAGTTTTTCTGTGCTTTCATCAGGGATATAAGCCAAAGGAAACAAACTGAGCAGGAGATAAGAAGTTCAAATGAGCGATTTGAACTAATAGCCAAAACAACCAATGATGCAATTTGGGAATGGAACCTTGAAACGGGGCATTTATGGGGTAGCGATGCCCATCAAAACTTATATGGACTTACTACCGAAGACCCGGTCCCTGATCAAGCTGAATGGGTAAAACGTATACATCCTGAAGAAAGAGATAGAGTACTTAACGACCTGAAAAATGCAATTGCAGATCCCAATACCAATGCTTGGATCACAGAATACAGATTTTTATCCGGCGATCAATACCTGGCTATTTATGACAGAAGTTACATTGTAAGGGATAGTTCCGGCAAAGCCATAAGGATTATGGGAGCTATGATGGATATTACGGAACGTAAAAGAGCAGATGATGAACTGATAAAGTCTAGGACACAGTTCAGAAACCTGGTTGAAAATATCTCTGGTGTATACTGGGTGAATGATGTTACCCACCGTAAGACTTTATATATTAGTCCATCTTACGAATTGATATGGGGAAGATCTTGTGATGATTTGTATAAGAATCCTGCCGATTTTATTAATTCTATTCATCCGGATGACAAGCAGTCATTGTTTTTAGCCTACGAGACAATCGCACAAACAAGAAAACTAAGTATTGTTTACAGGATTATAAGGCCTGATAACACTGTGCGATGGATTGCCGCCAAAATCAATGTAGTGACTGATGAAAATGGCTATGATATTGAATACGGTTATGGTGATGATATAACTGAGCAGAAAAAAGCTGAAGAAGAGATGTTGAAATCCACAGAAAGATTTAACATCGTTTCAAAAGCTACCAGCGATATAGTTTGGGACTGGTTCATGGCCGAGAATACTTTCTGGTGGAATGATAATTATTATTCGACAATTGGTGTATCCAGGTCTCCGGGTATTAGTACTATTGATGAATGGTATCAACGGCTTCATCCGGAAGATTATGAAAGGGTTAGAAAAAAATTTCTTACTGCTATTGGTGGTGATCAGCATTTTTGGACAGATGAGTACAGGTATCGTAAAAATGACGGAAGCTATCTTAATATGTACGACAGGGGATATATAATTCGAAACAACTCAGGGATAGCCACAAGAATGATTGGTTCGATGGTCGATATGACACAAGTATTAAAAGCCCAAAAGGAAGTAGAGGAAAGTGAAAACCGGCTTAGGACTATCTTCAATAACGAACCGGAGTGTATCAAACTGCTGGATAGTAAAGGTCATTTACTGGATATGAACCCTGCTGGTTTATCAATGATCGAAGCTGATTCATTAGAACAAGTGAAGAATAAATCTGTTCTGGGGATAATTAACGAAGATTACCGCATTCCCTTTGCAAATCTATGCGAGGATGTGTTCAAAGGTAATCCGGGCAAATTGCTGTTTAGAATTACCGGTTTAAAGGGAACCCCTAGGTGGATGGAGACACATGCCGTTCCCATGAGGGACGGATCGGGTAAAATAACTGCACTGCTGGCTGTAACAAGGGACATTACTGATAAGAAGGAAACGGAGGAGGAGTTAATAAGAAACGAAAGAAAATACAGGACATTGGTAGAACAGGCTATAGATGCTATTGCTTTGTATGATGCAAATGGAAAATTATTGGATGTCAACACAGGTGCTATAAACCTATTGGGCTATTCGAGGGAGGAGTTACAGCAAATGTCCTTAAAAGATGTTCTTACAGAGGATGAAATAAAAGTTCGCCCTGTTCAATATGAAGTACTAAAAACTGGTAAGTCCACTGTAAAGCAAAGGGCTATGCGGAAAAAGGATGGAACTATTGTGCAAACCGAAGTACGATCACAGCAGTTACCTGATGGCCGCTTTCTATCGGTAATAAGGGACTTAACTGACCGTCTCAAAGCAGAGGAAGAGCTAAAGGAATCTTATAAGGCCATTCGAACGTTGACTGATCACCTGCAAAAGGTCCGGGAGGAGGAAAGGGCCCATATCGCAAGGGAGATACATGATGAACTGGGTCAGCAGTTAACAGTGCTCAAAATGGATGTGGCCTGGCTAAACAAAAAGATAGATGCTGCCGATGAGAGTCCGCTTAAAATAAAAATGAAAGAGCTTCTGTCAATGCTGGATGGCACGGTAAAGACCGTCAGAAGGATTTCTTCCGAACTCAGGCCAAGTTTACTGGATGATATGGGATTATTTGCTGCTATGGAGTGGCATTTAGAGGATTTTAGCAAGAGGACAGGACTGGAAACCTCTTTGTTAGCAGATAAAGAGCCAGAAAAACTACCGGATAATATCAAAACAGGGTTATACCGGATTTTCCAGGAATCGTTAACTAATGTGGCTCGTCATGCAAACGCCACTAAGGTTGTTGTAAAGACAGAAGTCAAGGGCAAAGTACTTGTATTAAGTATTGAAGATAATGGGAATGGATTTGATATTTCCACTATTAAGTCAAAGAAAACATTAGGGATTCTTGGCATGCAGGAACGTTCTTCCATGATGGGGGGTGAATATTCCATCACTTCTACACCCGGAAAAGGAACCACAATAGTTGTGAGTGTTCCAATCAACTTGTAATTTAGTGGCAACGAATAAGTAATGTATGATCAGAATACTAATTGCTGATGACCATGCTATTGTAAGAAGAGGTATGAAACAGATATTGCTTGAACAATATCCTTCGGCCGATGTGGCTGAGGCAGGCGATGCAGAAACCCTGGTCGCAAAAGTGGTAGAAGGCGGTTGGGATATTGTGATAACAGATATGAATATGCCCGGCCGAAGCGGATTAGATGCCTTACACCAGATTAAGCAAATAGATCCGGCACTGCCGGTACTGATCATGAGTATGTATCCGGAAGATCAATATGCCCTTCGGGTCATTAAAGCTGGTGCTTCAGGATATCTTGGTAAAGAAACTATTCATGACAACCTTGTCAATGCAATTGAAATCGTAAGAAAGGGCAAGCGATTTATTACTCCCAGTATTGCTGAAAAGCTGGCTGATGCAATAGATACAGCTAAGAAATCAGAACCACATGAATTGCTGTCTGACCGGGAATTTGATGTGTTTAAACTACTGGCCAATGGAAAAAGTGTTACTGATATTGCGACACAATTATCCTTAAGTGCCACAACAGTAAGTACCTACAGGTCCAGAATACTGGAAAAAATGCAAATGAAAAGCAATGCAGAGTTGGCCAGGTATGCAGTGGAAAACAAGTTGATTTAACTCAAGCAAATTGCTTCTTTTTTGTAGTAATCCGTCTACATACTTTTACTCAATACCCGTACAAACAGGATGGGCTTTCCACATTATTTTGTGGAAAATTACGCTTATATCCTAATGAAAAAAGATACTGTCATACTCATTGTTGACGACAATATGAACTTCGTTGACCGTATGATCAGTTTGTTAGAAGAAACTGATTCTCCCCGTCAGATTTATTCAGCCAATAATTATGATGAAGCCAGTAGATTACTGGCAGATGTAAGCCCTGATATTATCTTGCTGGACATAAACCTTCCTGGTAAAAACGGGCTTGAGATCCTAAAAACAATCAGGTCAGAGAACAAATTTTCAACAGTGTTGATGCTCACCAATCATGCAGATGCTTATTATCGTCAGCAATGCATGGAATTGGGAGCAGATTATTTTCTCGACAAGTCTGAAGATTTTGGACTGGTGCCGGGTATTGTAAACCAGCTTAGCCTGCAGCATTAATAAAGATTAGTATCAATAAATAAGTGAAGAATGAAAACCCAGTGGCAAGCCGTAAAACAGCTAATCAATTACCTTGATGCTGAAAAACCTTATTTGTCTGTTATTAGCAGTACCGGTAAGATTGTAAAAGCTAATTCCCGGATGAAAAAGGAGTTTGCTTTGCCTGATCCGTCTCATTCAGAAATTAATTTTCTCGATCTTGTTCATCCTGTTAACCAGGAAGGGTTCAGGAAATTACTGGAATCAACCAGTAAAGGGATATCCGTTTCAACGGAGTTATATCTTAAGAACGGGGTTTTTCATCCAATGAAATGGGCCATTAATACGATTGAGTTAAGAGGTCAAAAGGCATTCTTGTGCGGTGGAAGAAAATTACTTTCTAATGACAGGCTTGAATTATTCAACCAACTTGGAAAAGAGAATTATCAAATCCTCATTGAAAGTCTAAATGCAGCAGTGATCTTTCATGATCTGAATGGTGAACTTATCGCTTCCAATCAAAAGACAGCTGAAATATTTGGAACAACGCTTGAAAGATTATATCAACTGAAAGATATCAGGTACCTGTGGGATAATATGTGGCAGGTTAAAACAGAATTGTGTGATACAGTAAGATTTGATGAAACCCCTTTTATGCGGGCTATGAAAAGTGGGAAAAGGGAATCACAGCTATTGGTAATTCGCCTGTCTAATGGTGAAAATCGTTGGATGCATTTTACCTCTCAGCCTTTGATTAATAAGAAATCTTCATTACCCTATGCGGCCATTTCAAATGTAATAGATCTCACTGCAGAAAAGGTAACATTTCAGGAATTGGTAAACAGAAAAGCTGTTTTCAAGGCGTTTATGAAACAATCGCCCAATCTTGCATGGGTTGTAGACGAGGATGCAACACTAATTGAGGCAAACAATACATTTTTCGATTTTTTTGGCTTTAAAGAGACCGAAACGATAAACAGGAATATACTTGAGTTGGTGCCAGACTCAGTTTCAAAGGCCCTGTATCAGAAGCATATGCAGGTAATAGAAACAGGAAAGGCTTCCGGCTTTACTGAGAAAGTGAGATGGGCAAACGGAACTGAGTTTGCCTTCTACATTAATATTTTTCCTATAGAGGGATTGTCAGGTAAGAAAATACTGGGTGGTGAAGCTATTAATCTTACCGATAAATATGAATCTGAGAAAAAGCTAAAAGAAGCCAACGACAGGCTATTGCTACTGACCAGGGCTACCACGGATGCAATATGGGAGTGGGATATGCAAACCGGCAAGGTGTTTCGTAATGATGCCCTTATGGATATGATCGGGTATGACTCAAACCAGCATAAGGGCCTTTCCTGGTGGTTCAGGAGTATCCATCCGGAAGACAGAAACAGGGTAAGTGATAAGGTAAAGCAAAGTACAGATAGCGGAAGCCAGTCATGGGAGGATGAATACCGTTTTAAATGTGCAGATGGGAATTATAAGCACATGAGGGACAAGGGGTATATCGTTTATGAGAATGGGTTACCGATTAAGATGATTGGCTCATTACAGGATATTACTGAGCTAAAGAAAATGGAAGATGAGCTTTTTGAAGAGAAACTAAGGCAGCAAAAGGAATTGTCTGAAACAATAGTACGGGTACAGGAAAAGGAAAGGACCCGAATTGGCCACGAATTGCATGATAATGTGAACCAGCTATTATCTACAACCAAGTTGTTTATTGACATGATCAACCCGGCAACCGAGAATGAAAAAACATTTAAGTCAAAAAGTATAGAGTATATTCTCACTGCTATTGAAGAAATAAGAAAATTGTCGAAGGAACTTGTGGTTCCGCAGTTGAAAGGAAATAGTCTTGTTGCAAATATCAAACAGCTGATTGAAGATATTCAACTGTCTGGCAGTCTTCAGATAAAGTTTACCCATGATCAGGAAAATGATATGTTGAGCCCGGGTAAAAAGGTTACCATATTCCGTATACTGCAGGAACAAATGAAAAATATTCTTAAGTACAGCAATGCATCGCAGGTAGAAATTCTTCTTCAATGCAGAGATAAATATGCTGAACTGACAGTAATAGATAACGGGGTCGGCTTTGATCCTCAGAAAACAAGGAAAGGAGTGGGCTTGTCAAGTATTTATGAACGAGCCCGTTTCTATAATGGAAAAATGGATATTAATTCTTCACCTGGTAAAGGCTGCAAACTTGTAGTCGGTATCCCCTGTTATGAATAAGTAATTTAGTAACTACACCAAATTTCTCTTAAGCAATAACACCTATTTGTCAAATTAAGTCAGTGGTTGTTATGCATTAGCAAAAATTTCTCCGTTATTTCATGCTGTAAGAATAGTTGGGCAGCCTTTTAAATTTTCAAGTTTACAATTAGAAAGGTAGCTCAGTATATCCAATATCTTAAAACCGAATGAAAAAGACCAACTCTTTGCCGGGGTTGTTACCCGTTACCGTAAACCAATTATCGGGACCTTGTTACCCGATAAAACTATTTCCAATCCACCAATTCGCCCTGGTTTATTCTGTTTCTTTTTGTTTTTTACAAAATTTTTTTAAGAATGTTCTTTTGATCAGGTCATATTCTTTGGCCGGTAGCCTATTTCAGGATTTTGATAAAACTCAAATAAATGCTGCAGGAAAGTATCAGTAATTATGCGTACTCAGGTACGGAAGGCAGGGTCAGAAAACTGATCAATAGCCTGCATGTAGGAATACTTGTCTTTAACTCGCAGGAGGAAGTTTTGTTCAGCAATAAGTTTGCTCATGCTATGCTTGGACTTTCAGAGAAACAACTTCGCAAGAAAGTGCCTTATCATCCGGATTGGAGTGTGATTTATGAAGATGGTACCCCTTTTTCTTGCGAAATGAACCCGGTTTTAGTTTCCCTTAAAACACAAAAACCTGTTACAAACCTTATAGTTGGAGTCAACAGGCCGCTGACCAATGACAGAGCATGGCTTCTTGTAAACACGGAGCCGATATTCACTGATTCTGGTGAGGTAAGTGAAATAGTCTGTAGTTTCAGCGATATTACAGAAAGGAAGGCAGTAGAAGATAAGCTTACTTCATTATACCAAAGTCTTGAATCAAGAGCTTTTGATCTAGCCTGCTCTAATGCAGACCTTGAGCGGTTTGTATATGTTGCCACACATGACTTACAGGAGCCATTGAGACTGATTACCAGCTTTCTGCAATTATTGAAAAAGAAGTATGATTGTCAACTAGATGATCAGGCAATAGAATATATTAATTATGCAGTAGATGGCTCAAAAAGAATAAAAAACCTGATTCTTGATCTGCTTGAATATTCCAAATTTAGTATTGACAGAGATGGATTTAAAGTATTGGACTCTGCTAAAGTTCTTGCTGATGTACAAACTAATCTTTTCACCCTTTTAAAACAAAACAATGCAATAATTGATGTAAAACCATTGCCTGTCGTATATGCCGATCCGTCATTATTGCACCAATTATTCAAAAACCTGCTGACTAATGCTGTAAAGTATCGTAGTGAGTCTACTCCCAGAATAATTATTGATTGTGCCGAACAAGCCGATAATTATCTTTTTTCAGTTAGTGATAATGGCATTGGAATTGAACCTGGTTATTCTGAAAAGATATTTGACCTTTTTCAAAGGTTGCACAAAGATCAAACCTTTGAGGGAACAGGGGTTGGTCTTGCTATTTGTGAAAAGATTGTCCGGTTGCATAGGGGTTCAATCTGGGTTGAGTCCGAACCGGGAGAAGGAAGTACTTTTTATTTTACCATTCCTAAAAACAACAGTGGTAAATGATAAGTTATAAAAGAAAAATATTACTCTTCCTTATTATTTCGCTGATAATAGTAGTCGGGAGCTTTACTGTTCTTTTCCTCAATTTCAGGAAGCAACTTGGCTTACAGGAAAGGATACTGGTTATACAGAATAATCTGACTCATACTGACTCCATTATTAATAACCTGCTTCAGCTTGAATCCGATAAAAGGGCATTTCAGATAACTTCAGATATAAGCTATCTGAGAGGTTTCTATACAATCAGAACAGGGTGTAACGGAAGTATTGACAGGTTGAAGAACAATGTATCCGATAGCAGGACTATTACTGCTATCAGCCAAGTTGATGAACTGATGAAATTGCGATTAGCAAATATGGATACAGGACTCGCTGTTTTCCGTAGGGATGGAGCAGAAGCTGCTATTACGTATATGCAGGATCCATATAAACGAAGTATACGGGAAAATTTGGCACTTGGTCTGCAGTCTTTGAAAATATTGTTTCAGTCAGATCTGCAGCTAACTATTACTTCAATTAAGAAAAAAAGTGAACAAAATATAGTTGGATTATTGATCTTGATCTTCGTATTTGTTTCTTTAATGTTCATAGCTGCCAGAACATTCAGGAGGGCACAGCACCGGGTAATAATGAATCATCTGAAATTTAAAGAGGCACAGCGAATTGCCAAAATTGGCAGCTGGGAATGGAATTTTAAGACCAACAGATTAAAGTGGAGCCAGGAACAGTATCGAATATTTGGACAGACCCGGGGTGATTTTGATCTAACCTACAAAGGCTATCTCGATCATTTTACCGTTTCCGAACAGAATCGAATTATGGATTTGGTAAAAGCTTCAGTAGAAACGAGAAGTGAATTTGTTATCGAGCATGAAGTCAGGAGAAAAGATGGTACATCGATTATAGTAATGGAGAGAGGGAATCTAATCTTTGATACAAACAATAATCCTGTGGGTATGTTCGGAACAACCCAGGATATTTCTGAAAGAAAAGATTATGAAGACCAACTGCTAAGGGCTGAACTAAAATACAGGTCCATAATTGATAACTCAGCGGATGGAATTTATCAAAGCACTCCCGATGGTAAGTTTATTATGGTAAACCCATCTATGGCAGCTATTTTCGGATATGGCTCACCTGAAGAAATGATTGGTGAGATATATGACATAGGCAGCCAGATATATGCAAATGCAGTCGACAGGAAGAATATGTCCGAAATTATCGCAAGAAATGACCATATTGAAAACTACGAGTTACAGGTAAATAAGAAAGATGGAACTACAATTTGGGTAAGTGCCAATATTCGTGTGCTAAGAGGGGGGAACGGCACTATTCAGTTTTATGAAGGAATTCTTGAAGACATTTCGGAAAGAAAAAAAGCTGAAGAAGAAATTTTGCAACTCAATAAAAGCCTGGAACAGTTTGCCAATATTACCGCTCATGATTTGCAAGAGCCGATAAGAATGGTAAGTGGTTTTCTCGGATTACTGGAGAAAAAATATGCTTCTGCTTTAGATGATCAGGGAAGGTCATATATTTTCCGGGCTAAAGATGGGGCAGACAGAATGAGTATACTCATCAGGGATTTGTTGGAGTTTTCAAGATCTGGGAATAAAGCAGCTAAGAAAGAGGCGGTCAATCTTGCATCAGTGATTGACCTGGTTCAAAAAGATATGAGTATTGTGATACAGGATACTTCAGCCGGGCTTTGCGTACCAGAGCAAATGCCGGTTGTTGAGGGAACGCATAGTGCACTTTACCGCCTTTTTTTAAACCTCGTTAGCAATGGAATCAAGTTTAGAAAGAAAGATGCAGTGCCTCAGGTGTCAATTATGTTGAATGAACAAACAGATTGTTGGGAATTTACTGTTCAGGATAATGGGATAGGGGTTCCTGAAAAGGATCAGCCCAAACTCTTCCAGGCTTTTCAGCGACTTCATAGAAAGGAAGAATATCCAGGCACAGGACTTGGCCTGGTTACCTGTAAGAAGATTGTTGAGACCCATGGAGGAAAGATCTGGATGACATCAGAGTTTGGCAAAGGAACTGCCTTTCATTTCACCCTTCCAAAACTAAGAGCTTAATATATTTAAAATGAGTAACAGCGAACTAATACATTCAAGGCATAATGAAACACCTGTCCTGGTTGATGAAGCAGGAAACGAGATTGCTTTATTAAAAATGCAATTGGAAAACCTGGTCAGGGAAACCAACCAGTTCACATACATCATCACACATGATTTGCAGGCACCCTTGCGTATGGTAACTGGCTTCCTTGAATTATTGGAAAAAAGGTATGCTGATAAACTTGATGAAGGGGCCAGGAAATATATAGAGTATAGTGTAAAGGGAGCTAATAAAATGAAGTGCCTGATTTTTGATTTACTTGAGTATTCAAGGCTAAATTCTGTGAAACATGAATTTGGATTTGTTCAACTCAATGAGGTGATGGAGGAAGTACTCAATAAGCTTTCTGATAAAATTACATCTTCGGGTGCTGATTTAAAGATAGGTAAGCTACCTGTAGTTTGGGCTGATAGAAAGTTGATGATACAGTTACTTACACACTTTATTGACAATGCGATTAAATTTCGAAGGACAGAAAGGCCAATAGTTTCTATTAAAGCCATCCGGAAAAGTGAAAACTGGGATATATGTATCTCAGACAATGGAATCGGAATTGACCCGGCATTTTATGAAAAAATATTTGTCATATTTAAAAAATTGCATCCAGAGGAAGCTGGCTATGACGGAACAGGTACAGGTCTTGCTATCTGTAAAAAAATAGTTGAATTGCATAATGGCAATATTAATGTTGAATCTCAACCTGGAAAGGGCAGTAATTTTTACTTTACAATTCCTGATAAAATCTAATATCAATTAAAAACTACAATTATGGATCAAATTAACATTTTACTGGTTGAGGATAATGAGGGAGATATTATTCTTACCACTGAAGCATTTAAGGATATGGAAATGGAAAGCCGGTTAACGGTTGTAAAAGATGGAGAAGAGGCACTCCGTTACCTGAAAAAGGAGGGACAATATGCTGATGCAGTAACTCCGCAATTGGTATTGCTTGACATTAATCTTCCCGGTATTGACGGAAAGCAGCTGCTCAGTGTTATAAAAAAGGATGAGCAACTTAGAGACATACCGGTGGTAATGTTGACCTGTTCAGAGGATGACAGCGATATTAGTGATTGTTATGATAACCAGGTGAATTGGTACATTACCAAGCCAATTGACTATGACAAGTATACAAAGGTGATGCATGAAATAGAAGCATTTTATGTTTCATTTGTTGCTTATAATAAATAGACTCTAATCCTATTAACTACAAAAACCATCGCTATGAATGAGATCCAAATTTTATTAGTTGAAGATAATGAAGGAGATATCCTGTTGACCCTCGAGGCATTTAAGGAGTTGAAGGTAAACAACAGCGTTGCAGTGGTGAGAGACGGAGCTGAGGCAATTGAGTTCCTGAAAAGCGAGGGTCAGTTTGCAGGTAGTAAATTACCACACCTGATTCTCCTTGATATTAATATGCCCCGTTTAAATGGAATTGAAGTTCTAGATTATATTAAGAAGGATGAAAAGCTGAAACGGATACCTGTTGTAATGCTCACTACTTCTTCCTCGGAATCCGACATCAGTGAGTGTTATGAGAAGTCAGCTAATTGTTTTATTACTAAACCTATTGATTTTGGCAGTTTTTTAGGTATTGTCAAAAGTATTGAGTCCTTCTGGTTTAGCGTTGCCCAATTGCCTAAACCCGCAGCTTAGTCTGCCTCTCCTTATTACAATTAAGTAGTATTTCTTATTGAGATTTATGTTTATCCTTAATATGGAAATTTTATGTGTCAAAAATAAATTAATAATAATACTATTGCGTTGTAGAATAATAATGCCATTGTATAGTATTTATGCTATGGCATGAATGAATCCAATCCTTATAAAAAACTTTTATGACTGGTCCGTCAAAACAGAAAGAGTATAATATCTATGTACGTTTGGATGAGCAAACAGTCCATAGTTATTTTAACCAGCATGATCCCGCCCCTTTGTACAAGCGACAGCTTGGTCATGAGTTTGAACAATACATTTACAATTCGCTACTCACTTCCAGCCGGGATGCAGTTTTTAAATATCAGTTCATTTGTCTTGATTATGCTGATAAACGGTTTATTGCACCAGTTACCCAGGCTATACGAACTCATTTCAATCTGAAAATATATCTCAAGCAGGAAGAGTTCAGAAAATTTAAACTAAGAACCTTCCGGCTGCTGGCTGCCAGCCTGCTCATTGTATTATCATTCCAGGCGTTTTTGTCCTATATCGGAGGACTGATGGATGAACGTATGTCTGGTGCTTTACACAATACTTTAGATGTTTTTAGCTGGGTGATTTTGTGGAAACCAATTGACAGGTTGATTTTTTATTGGAATCCCTTTAAAAAAGACCTTCATTTACTGGAAAGGCTTGCAAACGCTGAAGTTGTAATACTTGAAAAGACCAAAGTCATTGGAAAAGATAAGAAAAAAGCGTCTTAGCCAGGCTGGGGTTATGATTGTAGCCAGTGTTTCTGCTTTTGCCCAGGCTAAAAGTGGATTAGAGAATTATAATTATATGAGCAGTGGGCAGGCTTATTCATGGATGCCAGTGGCTCACTACCAGGCTAAAAAAGGATATTATGCTGAATTACGGTATAATTATGAAGACTTAAAAACAGTTTCATTTTATAGTGGTAAAACATTTTATGCAGGTAAAGAAAAACAAATAAGTATTACACCAATGATTGGCGTATCGGCCGGGACTTTTACAGGAGTTTCCGCTGCGTGTAAAGCCGAGGCAGAAACAGGATTATTTTTTTTCTCAACCGAGTTTCAGTTTAGTAAGGAAATTAAGAATGCTGATGGTAGTTTTATTTTCAGCTGGTCAGAGGCAGGAATTAGTGTTTTTGAGTCTGGATTTGCCGGACTGGCAATGCAAACGACATTTCAGAACGGTGACCGGCTTATTGAACCGGGTCTCGTTGCCGGTTTCTCTGCGGGAAGGGTAACTGTTCCGCTTTACCTTTTCAATCCATTTGAAAAAGGAAAGTGGTTTCTGCTGGGCATTAATTATGAGTTCCAGATCAAGAGGAAGAAATGATGCCGTAATAAGAAAAGCTTTATATATCCAATATTTAAAATCACAACTATGAAAAATTATTTACTGGGATTTCTATTGCTATTTACTACTGCTGCCATTTCTCAGGTCAAAATTGGCGATAACCCCAACTCCATTAATGTCAACTCCTTGCTGGAAATGGAAAGCTCAAATAAAGGCTTCCTGCCTCCACGGGTACAACTTAACAGTTCCACTTCTGTGTCACCTTTAACAGGTACAGTGCCTGCAGGTATGCTTGTATATAGTGCAGGTGGCACATTGCCTGATGGTTATTACTACTGGAACGGTAATGAGTGGACAAAAGTTGATAATGGCTATAAAAACGTTGTATCCAAAACGGCTGATGCTACTTTGGGTAAAGCAGAGAATGTCGTTCTCGCCGCTAACGACATTTTGTTAACGCTGCCGGTAATCACTAATGCTGAAAATGGATTGGAAATTTCAATAAAAAATATTGGTTCGCATACTGACCTGGTTGTTGTTAAAGGAGGTACTGGAGTAACAATTGATGGAGGAGACTCGGTGAATCTTACCAAAAATATCGGACAAACTTTTATAGCATATGGTGGTAATTGGGTAGTAAAGGGTCTCAAGACTGCTAATGAACACTTAATGGATGTTAATCCGAAAAGTAGCTGGACCTCTTTGCAAGAAGCAATTGAATTTTTAGAAGAGCATATGACGGCCCCCACTGTTATCCGGTTGAGCGATGAGATTTATGAAATCGCATCAACAATAAATATAGACCTGCCATTTACATTGACTATTCAAGGTTTGTCTTATGGTACTGCAACTATCAGCCCCGCAACAGGAATTGCCGGAAAACCGTTGTTCAGATGTTTTACGGAATGTTATTTTAAAATGTTGAATTTTGATGCCACAGCTGTGGCTGGCTATGGTACCAATGTTGGAGAGGATGCTATAAGGTTTGTTGGTGCTGGCACATATAACGAAGTAAAGGATTGCACTTTTGACAGGTTTTATAATACTATATTGGACTCTACTGATGCAGAAATATGGGTGTTTGAAACTGATATTTCAAACTCACAAGGGAGTGGCATTTTGGTCCATGGTAATACAGCAGGTGTAAAAGTAAAAGTAGCAGAAACAGATTTTATCGGTTGTAATTATGGGATAAAT
>CAZWIM010000034.1:0-5314 GCA_964634265.1 uncultured Chitinophaga sp.
AAATTCAAACTTCCGGCTGCTTGTTTTAACGCATCAGCACCGGTATGGTCGCCCTGCAGTGTTACCAGGAAACGTTCGCCGGCAAAGAAAGTGAAAGTGCAGTTGTTGGTTGCCTTCTCACAATGTTCAAATGCTTTGCCTCCTTTAAACTCAACAGTCTTTGTGTATTCTTCTTCGCTTTCCTGTTCCATATTCATCATCGCCAGGTATTGCATGCTGTAAATACCTGCTCCACCCGATCCGGCACAATCATAAATAGTGAGGCTTACATTCACACTGTCATTCACCTGGTAGTCAGCATTACCCATACTGGCACCCATGGCAGTGGTAACATTGAATTCTGTTCTTTTGCCACCCATTAGTGACTCAGGTAACAAGGCTTTTAACTGGTCGGTGGTAAGCGGAGCAAGTTTGGTCAGTTCTTCTTTTTTCTTTTCCATAGCATCGGCCGCCTGCTGCATCTGGTTCACATCAATGGTCACTTTTTCTTTGCCGTCATCACTGGTAATGGTGGCTTCACCGGATTTTTTATCGTTGTTACAGGCTGCCAATAATATGATGCCAGCCAGCAAAAGGGAGGAGATTCGTTTCATAATTAATGATTTAGATTTTTAAGGTGTGTAAATGTACAGTAATTAGGGATTTTACGATATGAGTTTTGATATCGTAGATTTCCGATTGGTTTAAAGAAAAATTCCGGGGAAAACTATGAAATACAATATGTGGATTGTAATTTCGTTTTGACTACGATGATTGAAACTCTACCCGCCCAATTCCTTTGATTTTCCTTAATTAATTTGTTGACCCAATTTAAGATCAAAGCATGAAAAGATTTTTTCTGAGCCTGGTTTTGGCGGCTACAGTTGCATTTATGTTCAGCTCTTGCGCTGCTACCAAAAGAGATTGCCAGGGTGTAAAACATTACAAGCAAAAAGGTGGCTTTTATATGTAATAAAGACAACCCCTGAGCACAGATCATTTATCCCGGCTTATCGGCCGGGATTTTTATTTTTGGTTAAATTATTTCTATGAGATCTCTATTGATATTAATCCTGTTTGCTTTTGTTTCTTCTGTTGCAACTGCCCAATCGTCCTTTCCGGAGAGCTGGATTGGAAACTGGAAAGGAGAATTGCAGTGGTTCAGAACAGGCACAACAGAACCGCAAAAAGTAAACATGGAACTGCGTATTCAAAAAGGCGACAGCGCCGGCAACTATACCTGGCATCTTATCTACGGATCTGTATCAGAAGACAGCCGGCCGTATATCCTCAAGGCAAAAGATGCAGCCAAGGGGCATTGGGTGATAGACGAACTGAATGGCATTGTGCTGGACCAGTTCTGGGTGGCCAATAAGTTTTGTGGAGCTTTTACGGTGCAAAACAACACTATCGTTAATAATTACTGGATACAAGATGGTAAACTGATGATCGAGTTCTATAGCCTGGGTGCAAAACCCCTTGTTACCACCGGTTTGGGCACAGAGGAAAGTCCCAAAGTGGACAGTTACCGGGTGGGCAGTTACCAGAAAGCAATTCTTAGCAGGATAAACTGATCGCCGTTACCTTTGCGGAAATTTTGACGGATGATGAGAAGCGTAGTTACCTTTTTTTTAGCAGTTGTTTTACTGTCAGCCTGTTCTTCCAATAATGTTAAGCAGGATAAAAGCCTCAAAAAGTTTTTTGAGGAAAATAAAGTAGATGGCTGTTTTGCCATCATGGATAATGCCAGCGGCAAGTTTACCGTACATAACCTGGCCCGCTACCGCGACAGCAGTTATTTGCCAGCTTCTACATTTAAAATTGTGAATTCACTCATCGGGTTGCAGACCGGTAAGATCGTTAATGACAGCATGGTGATCAAATGGGATGGTGTAACGAGAAGGGTTGCTGACTGGAACAAAGATCTTACGATGTATGAGGCTTTCAGAGTTTCCTCTGTTTATTATTACCAGGAAGTGGCCCGTCGCATTGGTAAAGACACCATGCAGTTCTGGCTGGACTCATTGGGTTACGGCACAAAGAAGATCAAAGGAGCGGTGGATTCATTCTGGCTGAACAATACATTAAAGGTTACTCCGGATGAGCAATTGGGTTTGGTGAAACGTTTGTATTTTGACCAGCTCCCTTTTTTCAAAAGCTACCAGGAAGTGGTGAAAAGAGCCATGTTGTTTGAAGAAAATACCAATTACCGGCTTGGTTATAAAACCGGCTGGGGTTTTAAAGAAAATGGTAATGCCATCGGTTGGGTAGTTGGCTGGGTTGAAGAAAATAAACATCCTTATTTCTTTGTTTTAAATATTGAATCGCCGGATAAGGATTTTGATATGTCAACGGTCCGGATGAAAATGCTGAAGGATATACTAAAGCATCTTGGTTTCCTGGAAGGAAAAATGTAATACAGGGTTTAAATGATAGCCGGTCACAGGGGTGAGCCTTAATTTGGTATTTTTATTGCAGTTAATTCGAGGCTTTCTCAAAAGGGATGTCATCCTGAGTTTATCGAAGGATGTCGAAGACTATCGTTTTGATTGCCAATATTTCGACAGGCTCAATATGACAATCAAAACGACTTTTGAGATAATCTCTACCAAACCGATTTATTTTGCTCCAATTTCAGCACAAAGAATATATATGGCTTTTTGCAGGGCTGGCAATACTCCTGCTATTGTTCTATGCCCATCTGCAATGGAAGCAACGAGTAAGGAAACGGATGGGTGATGAACGCCTGATAAAATTACTTACGGCCAATTATTCTTCAAGAAGATTCTTTGTTAAGTTCTCCATACTGGCTATTGCGTTTGTTGCTGGAATATTTGCCGTAATGAACCTTCGTAAACCTGTTAATTCAGATGCGGTAAAACGAAGTGGTATTGATGTGGCCATAGCATTGGATGTAAGCAAGAGTATGCTGGCAACCGACCTGGCACCTGATCGCCTGGAAAGGGCCAAACAGTTCATTCAAAAGCTGATGGAGGCTATGCCGGATGACCGTTTTGCATTGGTCATATTTGCCGGTAAAGCTTATTTACAAATGCCCCTGACAGCAGATCATGGCGCAGCGAAATTATTTGTATCAGGCGCTGATCCTTCCCTTATTCAGCAACAGGGAACGGTCATCAGTGATGCCTTGGAAATGAGTACGAATGCCTTTGTTTCTACAGAACGAAAATTCAAAGCAGTGCTCCTGATATCTGACGGCGAAGATCATGATGCCGGTGCTATATCAAAAGCAAAAGAACTGGCTGAGCAAGGTGTAATGATCAACACTGTTGGTATTGGTTCACCGGAGGGTTCTGCTATCATTGATCCGGCAACAGGCGAGAATAAAAAAGATGCGGAAGGAAATGTAGTGATATCGAAGTTGAACGAAGAAGTGTTAAAAGAACTGGCTGAAGTGACCAATGGTGTTTATGCCCGGCTGCAGGGCAGTGATGAAGCAGTTAAAGCAATGAAAGGGCAGCTGGCACAGATTGACAGAAAGGCGTTTGGCGATATGTCGCTGATGAATTTTGCCACTTATTATTATGTTTTTGCTGTACTGATGTTCTTGCTTTTATTGGTTGAGCCGTTTATACCCGAAAAAATAAATGGAAATGCTAAGTAGATTTGTCTTATTGCTTTTGCTGTGTTTTTATTTTACTGCACAATCGCAGCAGGCTGCAGATCATATCCGTTCGGGTAATGAAGCCTACAAAAAGCAGGAATTTGCCAAAGCAACCGAAGAGTATGATAAAGCCCTGGCTGCCGACCCCTCCAGTGTTACGGCCAAATTCAACAAAGCCAATTCGGTTTATAAACAGGATAAAAAAGTGGAAGCTGCCGAGCAGTTTAATGCCATAACCAGGGCTGTGACTGATAAGGATACCCGGTCCAAAGCATTTTATAATAAAGGCGTCATATTAAGCCAGCAGAAAAACCTGGAAGAAAGTATCGAAGCGTACAAAAATGCGTTACGAATTAATCCTGCGGACAAGGAAGCAAGGGAAAACCTGCAGAAAGCCCTGCTCGAATTAAAAAAGAAGCAACCGCCCAAAAAAGAAAACGATCAGCAAAAGAAAAAACAGCAGGAGCAGCAAAAGAAACAGCAACAGCCGAAAATGAGCCAGAAAGAGGCTGAGCAAAGACTTAAACTATTGCAGCAAAAGGAAAAGGAAGTGCAGCAAAAAATGCAGAAAGAAAAGTCAAGATCAGGAGGTTCTCAACCAAAAGATTGGTAAACATTGCTGCCGCTTCTTTGTTAGTTTTGCACTATGCAATTTTACTGCGAATCTCTCACCCATTATAAGCGTCTGCCAACGAAGGAAGTTAAGATCGGTGACCTGTTACTGGGCAATTTTAATCCCATCCGGGTGCAGACCATGACCACTACGGATACCATGGATACACTTGCCACGGTAGAGCAAAGTATCCGCTGCATAGAAGCCGGCGCTGAACTGGTCCGCATTACCGCTCCTTCTAAAAAAGAAGCCGAGAATTTACTGGTCATAAAAAATGAACTAAGAAAAAGAGGATATACCACACCCCTGGTGGCGGATATTCATTTCACCCCCAACGCTGCAGAGATTGCTGCCCGCATTGTGGAGAAAGTGAGAGTGAACCCGGGCAATTATGTTGATAAGAAAAAATTTGAACAGATTGAATATACTGATGCTGAGTATGCTGAAGAAATAGACCGTATCAGGGAACGATTTACACCGCTGGTAAAAATTTGTAAAGAATACGGCACAGCTATGCGGATCGGAACCAATCATGGTTCACTGAGCGACCGCATCATGAGCCGCTATGGTGATACACCAATGGGCATGGTAGAAAGTGCTATGGAATTTTTACGGATTGCAAGAGCAGAAGCCTATCACAATATCATACTGAGTATGAAGAGCAGTAACCCGCAGGTGATGGTGCAGGCATACCGTTTACTGGTCAAAACAATGTTTGATGAATTTGGCGAATGTTACTCTCTTCACCTGGGCGTTACAGAAGCCGGTGACGGAGAAGATGGCCGTATTAAATCAGCCATCGGTATTGGAACGTTACTGGAAGATGGTATTGGTGATACGATCAGGGTGTCGTTAACGGAAGACCCGGAGTTTGAAATTCCTGTATGCCGTGATATCGTTAAAAGATATTCTTCAAGGGAGAGACGTGAAGTTCATAAAGAGTATCAGACTATCGGCGATAAACATGTGGTCGTTGAACATATCAGCATTACTGAAGAAACGGATGCAAAAGATACACCTCAGGTAAATAAGATGCCTTATTCTCCCTTTGAATATAAAAGAAGGGAAACCTATGCAGTTGATAATATCGGGGGAAA
>CAZWIM010000034.1:5414-8694 GCA_964634265.1 uncultured Chitinophaga sp.
TGAATGCTATGCAGTCTGTTCGACGGATGTTTGTGGAATTCATGAACCGTGAAATCAAAAACCCGGTTGTTTTAATTACTGACAGTAACTGGCAATCGCCAGATGAACACCTGATACATTTTGCCACAGAAACAGGGGCTTTATTCCTGGAAGGCATGGGTGATGGCATTTGCCTGGGCTATAGCAGTAAGGCAAAAATGACGGATGTAAAAGTTACCGGAAGGACTTATTTACCGGTAAAAGATATTTACCAGTTTACCAATAACACTGCATTCAGCATTTTGCAGGCAACAAGAACCCGAATTTCAAAAACAGAATACATCAGTTGTCCCAGTTGTGGCCGCACATTATTTGACTTACAGGAAACCACCGCAAAGATCAGGGCGGTGACGAATCATCTGAAAGGAGTGAAGATTGCCATTATGGGTTGTATTGTTAATGGCCCCGGCGAAATGGCTGATGCTGACTTTGGCTATGTGGGCAGCGGACCAGGCAAAATCACTCTGTATAAGGGTAAGGAAGTAGTAAAGCGAAATGTAAACAGTGAGGTTGCTGTAGAAGAACTGATCGGGTTATTAAAAGATAATGGGGCATGGGTGGAACCGTGATATAATTTTAGATTGGCGATTGAAGATTGCAGATTTGTTAAACTCTTATTGTTTCCTTCTTTGCAAGGAATTTTCAAATCAATGAAAAAAAATACCTGGCTCATACTTTTTCTTTTATCGCTGGTGGTAAATATAGCCGGTGCTTTTATCCCTGGTTATTGGGCACAGACTATTTCAAAGCCTTTGCTCATGCCGGTATTAGCCCTGTATTTTGTTTCGGAATTGAAAGGCTATCAAAATGAGTTAAAAAAATGGATACTACTGGCATTGTTCTTCTCCTGGGGTGGTGATGTGTTACTGATGTTCCAGGAAAAGCAATCTGTTTTCTTCTTGCTGGGACTGTCTTCTTTCTTGCTGGCGCATATATTTTATATTGTTTTCTTTCATAAAGTAAGGCTGCAGGAATCTATAAAAGGAAATCCCTGGTTGCTGATCATTGTAGTTATTTATTATGCGGCATTGATCAGTTGGTTATCTCCTTACCTCGGTGATATGAAAATGCCGGTCAGGATCTATGGTATTGTGATCAGCTTTATGCTGATGCTGGCCATGCATATGTTGTTTTTGAGAAATAAAACAGCAAGCTATTGTATGGTGGCAGGTGCTTTACTATTTGTGATCTCAGATTCGGTATTGGCTATAAATAAGTTTTACCTGGCGTTTGAGCTTGCCGGTGTTGTTATAATGCTTACTTATGGTATGGCGCAACTATTCATTATAAAAGGAGCTGTGAAGTATATTCATGGCGGCCAATGATCATAAATAATTTTATTTGCAGTTATGCAGAAAACAGATTTTTTGGTAATCGGATCGGGTATTGCAGGGTTAACCTATGCGCTGAAAATGGCTAACCGTTTTCCGGATAAGAAAGTATTGGTTATGACAAAGGCAACTGCCGATGAAACCAATACCAAGTATGCACAGGGTGGAATAGCGGTAGTGAATGACCTGGAAAATGACAGTTACGAAAAACACATTGAGGATACACTGGTAGCCGGTGATGGATTGTGTAAGGAAGAAGTGGTGGAGATTGTGGTAAAGGAAGGTCCGGAAAGAGTAGAGGAGATCATCAACTGGGGTGCCCGGTTTGATAAAGAAGATGATGGCGATTACAAGCGGGGAAAAGAAGGAGGGCATTCAGAACATCGCATTTTGCATCATAAGGATGTGACGGGTAAGGAAATGGAAAGGGCTTTGATTGATGCGGTAGCAAAGCATAAGAATATTGAATTCATCAAACACTGTTTTGTTGTTGATATTATTACGCAGCATCACCTCGGCTATCTCATTACAAAGTCTACCCCAGATATTGAATGTTATGGAGTGTATGTACTGAATCTTGAGACAAACAAGATTGAAAAAATTCTGGCTAAAACAACATTGCTGGCTACCGGTGGAAACGGGCAGGTGTACCGCACCACCACCAATCCTTTCATTGCAACCGGTGATGGTGTGGCAATGGTGTACAGGGCGAAAGGAAGAATTGAAAATATGGAGTTCATCCAGTTTCATCCTACGGCCTTGTATGAACCGGGTGTTGGCGGCCAGGCCTTTTTAATTACAGAAGCCGTAAGAGGTGATGGCGGTATTCTTCGTAATAAGAAGGGCGAGGCTTTCATGGAAAAGTATGATCCAAGAAAAGACCTGGCGCCGAGAGATATTGTAGCAAGAGCTATTGACAGTGAAATGAAAAAGACCGGTACCGAACATGTATGGCTGGATTGCCGGCATTTTGACAAAGAAAAGTTTATTGAACATTTTCCCAATATCTACCAAAAATGTTTGTCTATTGGCATTGATATAACAAAACACATGATTCCTGTTGCTCCGGCTGCCCATTACAGCTGCGGAGGAATAAAGACAGATGAGTGGGGTAGAAGCTCGATCAAAAACCTGTATGCCTGCGGCGAATGTGCCAGTACAGGGTTGCATGGTGCAAATCGTTTGGCGAGTAATTCATTATTAGAAGCTATGGTTTTTGCCCATCGTTGTTTTCTGGATGTATCTGAAAAAGTAGATGCGATTTCATTCAGGGATGAATTGCCTGACTGGAGGGCGGAAGGAACTTCAGAACCAAAGGAGATGATCCTGATTACGCAAAGTCTTAAAGAGCTTCAGCTGATCATGAGCGATTATGTAGGTATTGTGCGAAACGATGTTCGTTTACAAAGAGCCAGCAGAAGATTAGACCTTTTGTGGGAGGAAACGGAAGTGCTTTACAGGACAACTACCGTGTCGCCTCAGTTGCTTGAATTACGTAATATGATAACAGTGGGTTATCTTATTGTTAAGGGCGCATCATTCCGGAAAGAAAGCAGGGGTCTTCATTATAACACAGATTACCCGGCCAAGAGCCAGCTGGTTCAGAATATCGTATTGTAGTAGCTATCTTTGCCAGCTATGTATTATGTTGTTTATGGATTTTTGTGGCTGATCTCCTTATTACCATTACGGGTATTGTATCTTTTCTCCGATGCAGTGTATGGATTCCTTTTTTACATTTTAAAATACCGGAAGGAAGTAGTGCTGAAGAACCTGGCGCAGGCCTTTCCGGAGAAAACAGAAAAAGAACGATTAGTTATTGCCAGGAAATTCTATCACAATCTTGTTGATACTTTCATTGAAACACTGAAATTATTCTCTTCCGGAAAAAGGTTTATTGAAAGACATCT
>CAZWIM010000034.1:8794-31422 GCA_964634265.1 uncultured Chitinophaga sp.
TTCCATACAATATTGATGAAGCTGCCGGGTGCAAACTGCCAGGTATATACCATGTCAATATTGAAGAAGTTTACATTCTGGTTCAGGTTATCGTTGAAAGTATTGTTGGGCTGCAGTTTCCCGTCAGTTTGCAGGCTGTATAGTTCTTTTATATCAACAGAACTGGTATAATGTCTTGCACGGAAGGTCAGCCACATCATGTTGGAGAAGCTATACTTTGTACTCAATGTATTGACAACTGTATTCCTGTCCCGGCGTGAAAAAATCACATCACCATTATTATCTATGGTGGCAAAGCCCATATTATTACGCTGGGGATTCAGGTTCAGTGAATGGGAGAAGGATAATTTGTTATTGACCCTCATATTTTGTCCTGCACTGATATTGAAACCATAGCTATTGTAAAAATTAAATCGTTTACTGGCGAATAACTCTATGTAAAATGAATATTTCTTTGACTCATTGCTGTTGAACCATCCGCCGGCTTCTGCTGTCGACCCTCTTTTGAAAAACATACCTTCTTTTCTCGGCTCATAAAAATCGTTGTCGCCCGGTCCGTAACCAACAAAAGCTCCCAGCCACCATAGTTTTTTACCCTGGATATTCGTATTGATATTAAAGAAGGCTGTTTGATAATTCTGATCGATCCCCTGGAATTTTTTCGCCAGCAAACTGAAATAGGAGTTGAAGTTTAAAAATATCCGGTTGTACCATTTTTTAGGTTCTGTCCAGCGATAGCCTACCCATGCACTGTGATCTAAGAAATTATTATTGGTAAAATAACCAAGATCATTGCTGTTGAATTTTGTATCGGTTCTTTGCTGTGATACATTAAAGTTGAACTTTCCGCTTGTTTTACCCAGGTACAATTCATGGCTGAAACCTGTCAGTGTTTTGCCATCGGGCTGAATCCCAACGAGGTTGCTTACGGCAAACTTACCTCCCACATTATACATATTCTTCTTATTATTAAGATCAAAAAGGGCAGCTGTTACGTTGGCATCATAATCGGAACCACTTCGCCATACATTGGTATTTACCAGCGAAACACTGGAATTGTATTTCATGGTTTGGTCCAGCACAAGAATATTGTAATTGGTAAGCGGGTCAGTTTCAAATTTATACTGCTCTTTCGTTTGCGAATTTTCAATAATGGCATGTTGAGGTTTGGTGATAGCGTTCAAAACACCAATACCGAGTCCTTTTTGTGTTCGGCCGGATATCTTTGAAGCATTGATAAGTTTTGATTCATTGGGATTTTTAATCACTCTTTCATTATTTCCAACATTGTAAGCATCGTATAGATGAATAGGGGTGCCGCCAATCCTTCTGGAATAAAAAAGATTTCCCTTGCTGAATAGTTCAGTTCCTTCTGTAAAAAAGTTCCTGTTCTCATTGAATTTTACTTCAAAGGGAGTAAGGTTCAGAACCTGGTTATCACTTTGTACCTGGCCAAAATCAGGTATCAAAGTGGCATCTAATGTAAAAGCCTGGTTGATACCATACTTTACATCCATACCACCGTTAATCTGGTTCGTCCAGTTTTTTTGTCCCGGCTGGTTGGCCGGATAGTGATTGGCATATACGGAGAAATAGGGAGAAAACTGCAAACGCAACGGAGGCTTTATATTGGTGATACCTGTCCATATACCTTCCTGGGTAAGGAATCCATTTACGTTAGGATCAATTGGGTTCCAGGTATATTGCTGATCGGTCTTTCTTCTTCTTCGGGTTATGTTTAGTCCCCAGTTCTGAACTTCTTTTTTACCAAAGCGTATGGCTGCATAAGGGATGAACATTTCAAAACTCCAGCCGTCATTATGAATAACTGCACCGCTTTGCCAAACTCCATTCCAGCTGAAATCCTCATTGTTTCCGTTGTTACTCGGTGCCATCTTTGCATCCCACTGTTCATTTAACGGTGTAACAAAGTATTCAAATCCGTTTATCTTGTCATAATATGTATCGAATATAATACCAACATAATCGTTGGTGCCAAAGCCATCCCTGCCGGCCAGTTCAGTGGCAATACTGTCTTTGGTGCGTTCGTAGCAATATCCGCCAAAGTAGATGCCTTCATCATTATACATGAGGTAAGTAATCGTTCTGTTTTCAAAAGCCTCTTTAGCGCCAATTTTTGGCCTGAATTCCACAAAATCTGTCATTGCCGCAGCATTTTTCCAGGCAGAATCAGATAGAAGTCCGTCAATTTTTATTGTCTGTGTGGTACGTTTGGCCGGAACTTCACGGGGAGGTAGTTTTTGACCAAGGCTGTGTAAGGAAAATGCAATAATGGCAACAAAGACCAGGCTGGTTTTGATTTTCATGGCTATACTTATAGTTGGTTTGACGAAGCAGTTGCTATTCGGGTTACATCACATATTTATGTGATGTACTAACCTCTTCGTAGGTTGAAGATAAGATTGAATAAAGCGGTAGATATTGGAATTAGGTGAATGGTTTATTCTGCCTGACGAATGGCAAAAAACAAAGGCCGTTAACTTTATTTTTAGAAATCTAAAGCAATGCTGATTCAACTTTTGTCAGGTAATATTTTACTGATATTTCCTACTTTAGCACTCTTACGAAAACAACAACCTTAATCATTATTTTATGTCAGCACCTGCACCCGCCATATTCTGGCCCCACAGCGAACACTGGTCTGTAAAAATTCCGGTCAATACCAAACATTATGAGATGCCTGTTTTGAAAGAAAAAGGCTATGCCATTATGAAGACACTTGACATTTCTCATATTCCTTCTTCCGAATGGGAGAACCTGACTTATATGGATTGGAAAAGTGGTGGTGATACCAATTTTGCACCGCTGGCTTCCTGCGACGGTACTATTGAGTGTAAAGGTTTTTGGGAAAATGGTAAGCCTGATAAGGATGCAAAGTTTACGTCTAATGTTGATTTGTGTCCTAACCTGATGGCATATATCAAAACAATTCCAGCCAATTTTGGCAGGGTTCGTATTATCAAGCTGGAGCCGCAAAATCATGACCAGGCACTTCGTTCTGTACACCGGGATGATAACAACCGCTTGAACCCCGAAGGCGAAGGATGGGTGGTGCGAATGTGGATTGAACTGACCGATAATCCAGACAGCTATATGTTGCTGTATGACAGTGATGAAAATAATTTACCAATTAAAGAAAGTGAGGCACATGTACCCATGCCAAAAGGGGCTCACTTTGTAGTTGACTCGCAAAGATTGTGGCATGTGGGTGTGCATAACGGAACCAAACCAAGATATGCTGCTATTATCAGTTGCGAAAGTTCACCTGAATTGGATGCATGGATAAAATCAAAAATGTGACCACTGATTTACCTGATTGGTATGATATCTAAGATAAAAAAATCCCCTCGGCCGAGGGGATTTTACATTAGTTCAACACACTCTTTTCTTTAATTATCTCCACTTTTTCCTGTTCTTTTATTTTATTCCATCCCCCCAATACATTCCGCAGGTTGTGAATGCCTTGTCTTTTTAAGAGAGATGCTGCAATTACACTCCGGTAACCTCCTGCACAGTGAACATAAAGATTCATGTTGTCCTCAAGGCTGGCTATATTACCCGGATCGGTCATTTCTTCCAAGGGAATATTTAAAGCGTCTTTTATGTGACCATCTGCAAATTCAGTTTCTCTTCTTACATCCAATACCACCAGGTTAGCATCATGAGGCATATCCATCATCAGTTCATCTGCTTCCACATCAATGATCATATCTATGGTTTCTCCGGCTTTTCTCCATGCTTCATAACCTCCATCTAAATATCCTTTTACTTTATCAAACCCCACTCTTGCCAGCCTGATAATGGATTCTTTTTCTTTACCGGGTTCTGTAACTAACAGCATGGGTGTATTAAAAGGTAAAATGCTTCCTGCCCATTCGGCAAACCTGCCTTCAAGCCCAATACTAACAGAACCGGGTACAAATCCCTGGGTGAAAACAGTCGCATTTCTTGTATCGAGTATGATGGTATCATCAGTAACTGCTTCTTTAAATGCTTCAACAGATAATGGTGTGAGGCCTGTTGCCAGTACATTATTAATACTTTCATATCCCTCTTTATTAATCCTGGCATTTACCGGAAAATATTGAGGCGGAGCAGCAATACCTGTTGTAACAGCTGTAATGAATTCTTCTTTTGTGGCTGCCTGAAGGGCATAATTATATTGTTTTTGCTCTCCGATGGTACTGAATGTTTCTTTGCCGAGATTTTTACCGCAACTGCTGCCGGCTCCATGTGCAGGATAAATAATGACATCATCAGCAAGGGGAAACAATTTGGTATGAATACTGTCATACATCATACCTGCAAGATCATTTGTTGTAAGCTCTGTTCCTTTTTGTGCAAGGTCGGGCCGGCCTACATCACCGACGAATAATGTATCACCGGTGAATACACAATGATCTTTTCCGTTTTCATCTTTCAGCAAGTAACAAGTTGACTCCAGCGTATGACCGGGTGTATGTAATACTTCAATACTGAGGTTCCCGATTTTAAAAACTTCTCTGTCTTTTGCCACATGAACTGGAAACTTCGTTACAGTATTTGGCCCGTACACAATCGGGGCGCCTGTTGCATTGCTGAGGTCAAGGTGACCACTTACAAAATCAGCATGAAAATGTGTTTCAAAAATATATTTGATGGTGGCTTTTCTTTCATTTGCCAGTTGCAGGTATTCGTCTATATCACGAAGGGGATCAACAACAGCTGCTTCTCCATTGCTTTCAATATAGTAGGCAGCCTCACTAAGGCAGCCAGTGTAAAGTTGCTTAATAAACATAGGTGAAAATTTGAACAGCAAATTTACCGGCAAAAGCCGTATGAACTCCATTTGAGTTTTATGATAACAGGAAATTTAGCCAACCAGGTTCTTAACAAACTGGTTAAGTTCTTCTATGCGGTTGGAATTCACTGAATAATAGATGAACTTTCCGTTACGGCTGGTCTTTACAAACCCGGCTTTTCGAAGAATGGCAAGGTGTTGTGAGGCTACTGATTGTTCTAACCTTAAAGCCACATATAATTCCGTAACAGTTAATTTTCCGTGTTCATCAATTTGCTTTAATATCTGCTGACGGAGTTTATGATTGATGGCTCTTAAAACAAGAGCAGCTTTTTTTACACCCAGCAAATCTACTTTAAGTGTATCCTCTGTTTCTGCTGCAGAATTGATCGTAAGTGAATAGTTATTCATCAGTAGTTTCTTTGAAGTAGTACAAAAATATCGTTGGCTTTCTGGTAAGAGAAATTACACCTGTTAAATATGATTAACGGCGAAAAGAACTTACCGACTGATAAGACGGATTAATTCCCTTTTACTTTCGGTGGCAGGAAATAAAATTCCTTGAGATATAAGGGCTCAGTATAAGCAAGATCAGCAAATGAACCAGCAATAAAACGCTGGAAAGCTAGTGGGGCAAGATCAAGGGCTGTAAAAGCCTTGTTTACAAAAGAAGCATTTGGTGATGAAATAACCGGTTGTATTTTTGTCACTGCATTTCCACAGAAAAGCACCTGATGATCTGTAAGAATATCGCTAAAGCTATTTTTCTCTAAAACCATAGCACCGGGTTCACTGATAAGCTGAAATTCTTTATTATAAAGTGCAGTAAATATTTCCATTCTTCTGGCATCAATAACTGGACAAATCAGCTGATCAGCTTCATCAATAACTAACGATGCAAGCACTTCAAGTGTTCCCACCGTAATCAAAGGTTTACCCAGTGCATAGCAAAGACCTTTTGCTGCTGACAGACCTATCCTGAGACCAGTGTAAGATCCGGGGCCAATAGTCACAGCTATTGCATCTAATTGACCGGCTTTAAAATTATTTTTATGTAATAGATCATGAATTGCGGGATGCAGCCATGCAGCATGGTCATATTGTTGGTGATTCATATGGCTTCCAATGATTGTCCCATTTTTGGAAAGGCAAACAGAGCCTGTTTCAAGCGCAGTATCAATATTTAACAACAGGCTCATAAAGCAAAAACTTCTTTTGTTAGCTTCTCAGCAGGTTTGTAACGTTCGTTTTCGTCAGACAGGGAATTTAATAAATGGTAAACATGGTCAAGTCCAATTTTGCTACTCCATTCAAATGGACCATAGGGATAATTGGTTCCTAATTTCATAGCCGTATCAATTTCAGCTTTTGTGCTCACCCCTTCTCCCCATGCAAGATAAGCTTCATTAATAATAGTGCTGATGATGCGGGCAGCCACAAAGCCGGGTGTATCAGGTGTCCAGCATAGTTTTTTACTAAAACAGGCAAAAACCTCTTCTGCTTTTGCTTTCATCAATTCCAATGTGCAGCATGCTTCAATAGTATCCCTTTTTAAAAAAGTGGGCCATCCGTTAATCCGGATAAAATTTGCCGGTAAACCAGCTAAGGTATTTGTCACAGCATTTACTATGATTAATCGAGTTTTAAGCGATGATAATGCCTGAATCCGACCAGGGTCATTATTAAACAGGAGGTCAATACAGCAGTCGTAGTCAGCTGGTACTTTTTCAGGAGAGTTTATCCATAGTATTTCTGTATTGGCCACTATGCCATG
The DNA here is from genome assembly GCA_964634265.1 of uncultured Chitinophaga sp. Taxonomy (GTDB): domain Bacteria; phylum Bacteroidota; class Bacteroidia; order Chitinophagales; family Chitinophagaceae; genus JJ008. The sequence continues at coordinate 15,370 of CAZWIM010000034.1, forward strand.
AGCCAATAATTCCTCCCTTTCATTTTCACCTGCTATGACTACGATCTTCATAATCTATTTTTTGCAAAGAAAACACATAAAGCTAAATTCGTTATTCCTAATTTAATTTATACTTATGAGCAAGACCGTTATTAAAACACCTGATGCCCCGGCGCCAATCGGACCTTATAACCAGGCTATTCTGGCCGGTAATATGCTTTTTATTTCCGGGCAAATTTGTATTGATCCTGCAACCGGGGAACTGAAGAATAAAGATGTGCAGGAAGAAACACACCAGGTAATGCATAACCTGAAAGCTATTTTGCAGCAGGCAGGGATGACTTTCGGAAATGTAGTGAAGACTACTATTTTTATCACTGATATGCACCAGTTTAGTGTGATCAACGAAGCTTATGGCAAATATTTCGAAGGTGATTTTCCGGCAAGAGAAACTGTACAGGTTTCCGCATTGCCCAAATTTGTAAATGTGGAGATCAGTATGATTGCTGTTAAGTAAAGCAAATATCTCTTTCAGATAAAATTAAAAACCCTCCGTAAGGAGGGTTTTTAATTAGAAAGCTCTTTTCTTCCATGAATTATTTTCCCGGTTCCAGTCCGGTAATTTTTTGTCAGGATCTAGTATCACTTCCTTGATCTCACTGGTAGTTGGAACACTAAACCGCCATTCAGCCCCTCTTTGCCAAACTTCCACCGGCAAATCAATACGGTGTTCTTTTCCATTTGTCTCTTTTACCAATACTGTAACTGGCATTACCATCTTTTCAGCATTCTCCAAAGTGATATCAGCGCCATTAGCCGGATTTTCCTTGATATACTTTACTTCTTTTACTTTTTGATCCAGTTTCCAGGTATTCAATACCCAGCCTCTCCAGAACCAGCTAAGGTCTTCCCCAGATACATTTTCCATCGTATGAAAGAAGTCCCATGGTGTGGGATGTTTAAACGCCCATCGATTGATGTATTCCCTGAATGCTGCATCAAAACGATCTTTACCTAACACCACTTCTCTTAATGCTGTCAGCATTTGAGCAGGTTTCATATAGGCAGCAATGCCCAGGTTGTCCTGCTGAATTACATCAGGCGCAGTATAGAGGCCATCCATCTCATCCCCAAAAGTGTATTTGATCATAAATGAAGAGTTGGGATCGCCAAAGAAACTGGTCTCTTTGAACTCACCATTGTTGAAGGCATCGGTAGAAAAGCCATTGATAAAAGTGTTGAAGCCTTCATCCATCCAGGCATATTTTCTTTCATTGCTGCCAACGATCATGGGGAACCAGGTGTGGCCAAACTCATGATCGGTAACTCCCCATAAACCAGTTCCCGAATCAGCATGACTGCAAAAAACAATTCCGGGATATTCCATACCGCCTACTATTCCTGCCACATTGGTAGCAGCAGGGTATGGGTATTCGAACCATTTTTTGGAATAATGTTCAATAGAACCTTTTACCATTTCTGTGGAACGCTGCCAGCCGTCTTTCTTAATGCTTTCCACCGGGTAAACACTGATAGCCAGTGATTTTTTGCCGCTTGGTAAATTGATCTTTGCCGCATCCTGCACAAATGCTTTGCTGGCTGCCCAGGCCACATCTCTAGTATTGGTGATTTTGAATTTCCAGGTGCAATTAGCTTGTTTGGGTCTTGATGCGGGGTCAGTTACTTCCTTATCGCCGCGGATAACAACTGTCTTGTCGCTGGTTTTAGCGGCTTCCCATCTTTTCATCTGATCAGGAGTATAACAATCCTGAGGGTTCAATAATTCACCAGAGCCAACAATGATCAGGTTGGAAGGAGCAGTGACGGTAAATTCTATATCCCCGTATTCTAAGTAAAACTCTCCGGCCCCAATGTAAGGCATGGTATTCCATCCTTGTATATCATCATATACACACATACGGGGAAACCACTGTGCCACTTCGTACACAATTCCGTTTTTTGTTTTCAATCTTCCCATTCTGTCTGTTCCATATTCCGGCACGGTAAACTCAAACTGTACAAAAAGTTTTGTTTTTCCACCTGATGATTTTACGGCCTCCTGCAACCAGACCTGCATTCTTGTGTCGGAGATATTGTATTGTGGAGTTATTTTTTTCCCATTTGCTTCGATAGCTACGGATTTAATACTGTAGCCATCGGTAAATTTTGCGTTGGCCCAACGACCACCTGCTTCAGTTGTCGTAGCAGAACCACGGGAATCTTTTTTATAAATATTCTGATCTAATTGCAACCAGAGAAAACGCAGGTTGTCCGGGCTATTGTTTGTGTAAGTAATTTCTACATCGCCTGTGATGCGATGGGTGCCGGTGTCCAAAGTGGCATTGATTTTATAATCTGCCCGGTTTTGCCAGTATTTTGGTCCGGGTTCACCACTGGCACTGCGATAATCATTTCCGGGGTAGGGATAAAACTGAGGGTGAAATGCTTCTTTGTGATCATAAATGGATTGCGCCCATAAACCTACGTAAACGACACAAGCAGCAAGAGCCAAAACAAATTTCTTCATATGGTATGTATTTGAAAGCCGTAAGATAATGGAAATGACGGGACGAGGGCTACCGTTGAAATGGTATTTACAATACTTTATAAAAATTGTGCTTCTGCTACAGCCACACTTTCCGGTTTGCCTACATCCACCAGTTTGTCGCCGGTATGGTCGTAACCCATGATAAGATGATCAGGGGCCAGTTTAAGGTAGACATCAGTCAATGAAAACTTACCAGTGAAGCCATATTGCTCCATCAGGTCAAAAATCGCATATTCAAAAATGACAACACAACTGTAGGCTTTTTCATCAAGGCCTGGTTTAAAAACAGCTATTTTCTCTTCCCCGGTACGCTTATTTCTCCAGCCACAAAGCCTGTTTTCTTTGTCAAATAAAAAATATCGGGAGGTTTTTCGGTTAGTTACACCAAAGGAAATTAACGGCCTGTTTAACTCATGAAACGAGAGCAGCTTTTGCAAATCAAGATCAGTAAGTATATCCACATTACAGGTGATAAACTTTTGACCAGGAGTAAAAAGAGGCTTAGCTTTTAATAAACCGCCGCCTGTCTCCAGCAGCTTTTCCCTTTCATCACTAATGATTATGCGGCTTCCCCATCCGTTGTTTTTGTTAATAGTTTCTTCCACCTGTTCTGCAAAATGATGGACATTGACGACTATATCTTTAATTCCATATAGTTGCAGGTATTCAATATTTCGTTGCAATAATGATTTGCCATTTACCACAGCAAGGGCCTTTGGATGCTTATCAGTCCATGGTTTAAAACGGGTGCCCAGGCCGGCACTAAAAATCATCGCTTTCATACCCCCGGCCCCTGAAGGGGAGTCATAGTCGTTTTTGATCATTGGCTAATAATTGAATACAAGTTTCAATCTCTTTAATTACAGTTTCTGTTTTTTCTATAATAATATTATTCTGAAATCTGATTACTTTGAAGCCATCTTCTTCCAGTAGCTTTTGCCTTATATCGTCATTTTCTTTTACGTCAGGCAGATTATGAATACTTCCATCGGCTTCTATCACAAGCTTTAAAGAATGGCAATAAAAATCCAAAATGTATATCGCATAGGGATGTTGCCTTCTGAATTTATATCCCAGAGGTTTTGTTTTTAAATAACCCCATAATATTGATTCAGCATAGGTGCTATTGTTTCTTAGCTCTCTTGCCCTTTGGTATAAGGGTTTCAAGGCCCCCTTATGCATTTTGTTATTCATGCGAAATTTACTGCATTGGCTCACTACTCCCCTTTAGGGGCAGGGGGTGTATTTTGCCAGTTTTTTTCCTCCTGAACAATATGTTTTAATTCAATCTTCACTTTGAATTTGTTTTTCAAGTGTCTTGCCATTGCATCGGCAGCATAAACACTCCGGTGCTGACCTCCTGTACAGCCAAAACTGATCATCAGGCTTTCAAAATCTCTTTTGATGTATTCTTCTACGGTAATGTCGACAATGTCAAACACACTATTGAGAAATTCAGGCATTTTAGTTTGTTGCTCCAAAAAATCTTTTACTTCTTTGTCACGGCCTGTTTGTGTTTTCATGCTTTCGATACGCCCCGGATTCAAAATGCCTCGACAATCGAAGACAAAACCACCTCCGTTGCCGCTTTCGTCTTGAGGGATTTGTTTTCTGTATGAGAAACTGTGAATTTTGATCAGTAGTGGCGTTTTCTCTGTCGCCTGTGTAGGTGTGAATTGCTGAATAATTTCATCAGCCACACAAATGTCCAGCACCTTTCTGAATTCCGGGACCGCAATACCCACACTTTGATGTTCAAAAAATTCTTTGAGATTTCGCAGGGCCAGTGGTATGCTGGTCAGGAATTGAGCCTTACGTTCAAATAAGCCGCGGAAGCCATAAGCCCCTAATACCTGCAGCAATCTTATTAATACATAACCGTTGTACTGACTTTTAAAAATAGTTCGGTCAATGCTTTGGCCAATCGTTGCTTCAAAGGCATTCATGTAATCTTCCAGCAAATTATTCTTCCATTCATCCGGAAGATTGGCTCTTGCCTGCCACAGCATTGAGGCAACATCGTATTGAGGTGCTCCTTTCATACCTCCCTGGTAATCGATAAAATGAACGGCACTATCCTCTGTAACCATGATGTTCCGGCTTTGAAAATCACGGAACATGAAATATTTATATTCTGTATGGGTCAGGTAATTGCTCAGCGCTTCAAAATCGTCAATCAGTTTTTGTTTGTCATAGGGTTTGCGTAATGCATCAAGGAAGTAATATTTAAAATACAACAGGTCGGCCATTATTGCCTGTTTTCCAAATTCTTTATTGGTCAGGCAATTATTGTAATCCAGCCCATCATCCCCTTTTACCTGAAGACGGGCCAATTCTTCCAGGCTTTTTTTAAAAAGGTCATATACTTCTTGTGTAAATCCCTTTGATTCCAGGTGATTCAATAATGATACGTCACCAAAATCTTCCTGCAGGTAGAATTGTTTGTCTTCGCTGAGTGCAAGAATTTCCGGAACAGCAAGTTTGTTTTTTCTGAAATGATTTGAGAAATAAATGAAGGTTTCATTTTCTTTTACGTTAGCGCCATAGGTTCCAATCACAGATCCTTCAGTATTATGAAGACGGAAATATCTTCTTTCACTGCCGCTTTGTGGAAGCAGGTCAATGGAAACCGGTTCTGCACCCTTCCACTGCTTATATAATGCTGATATGGATTCAATAAGATGCTGCATGCGGCAAATGTAATTAACCCCCTGCAATCCCGTACTTTGGATTAGCTAACGGGCATTAGTTTTTTGGGCTAAATTTGCTTTTTCTTACAACTTATGAGTTATAACCCTACCAATAAGGTTCGTATTGTTACGGCTGCCAGTCTTTTTGATGGTCATGATGCCGCTATTAATATCATGCGCCGCATTATGCAGAGCAAAGGCGCCGAGATCATTCACCTTGGCCATAACCGGTCGGTAAAAGAAATAGTAGAAACAGCGATTGAAGAAGATGTGCAGGGCATTGCCATCACCAGTTACCAGGGGGGGCATGTGGAGTTTTTCAAATACATGAAAGACCTGCTGGAAGAAAATGGCTGTGGTCATATTAAGATATTCGGCGGCGGCGGCGGAACTATTTTACCCGATGAGATAGATGAGCTTCATAAGTATGGTATTGCCCGGATATACAGTCCTGATGACGGAAGAAAAATGGGGCTGGAAGGAATGATAGAAGACGTAATCAGGCAATGTGATGTGCAACTAAACGGAAAGGCTGATTACACTATGCCAATGAAACTTGGCGAGGTCAAAGATGTAAGAGTAATCGCCATGAAGATTACCAATGCAGAAAATGGCATCGGGGCCACTAAACAGGAAAATCCTAAAACAACAATTCCTGTATTAGGAATAACCGGTACCGGTGGAGCCGGAAAATCTTCTGTAACAGATGAAATTGTTCGTCGCTTTCTCAACAACTTCACCGAAAAAACCATTGCAGTAATTTCTGTTGATCCTTCTAAAAAGAAAACAGGTGGCGCTTTATTGGGTGACCGCATCCGGATGAATGCTATTTCGCATCCAAGGGCATATATGCGAAGCCTGGCCACAAGAGATGATAATACGGCGCTGAGCAGTGCAGTGCAGGAAGCTATTGACATTTGTAAAGCAGCCGGTTTTGATTTCGTTATCTTAGAAAGCGCCGGTGTAGGACAAAGTGATGCCAGTATTTTAGATTATTGTGATGTGAGTATGTATGTGATGACGCCGGAGTATGGCGCTGCTTCACAACTGGAAAAAATAAACATGCTGGATTATGCAGACCTGGTTTGCATCAACAAATTTGATAAGGCAGGTGCACTGGATGCCCTTGCTGATGTGAGAAAGCAATACAAACGTAACCATAGCCTTTGGACTGCTAAAGATGACGAATTACCCATCATCGGTACGATGGCCAGCAAGTTTAATGATGATGGTGTGAACCACCTGTTTGAATTATTGCTGAAGAAAATTGAAGCGAAAACAAAAGTCACCTTTGGTGATTTTCATTTTGCGGAAACAGCCAAAGTATCACAGGCTGTTATACCAGCCAGCCGGGTAAGATACCTGAGTGAAATAAGTGAGAACAATCGTAATTATGATCAGCTGGTAAAAGATCAGGCAGCTATTGCCAGCAAACTTTATCAGTTACACGGTTCGAAGGAAACCCTCAAGGAAAAGGCTGATGGGACATTGCTGAATGTAATGGAACAGCAGATCGCTTTTTATACCGAACAGTTGACCCCTGTTGCCCGTAAATTGATTACCAACTGGCCCAATAAGGTGGCTGAATATCAAAAGGATTTTTATGAATACACCGTAAGGGACAAAGTGATCAAGCAACCGATGACCACCAAAAGCCTTAGTGGTACCAGGATACCTAAAGTTGTTTTACCAAAGTATAAAGACTGGGGTGATATTTTGAAATGGCAGGCACAGGAAAATGTAGCTGGTCATTTCCCTTTCACAGCTGGTGTGTTTCCATTAAAAAGAGAAGGGGAGGACCCGACAAGAATGTTTGCCGGAGAAGGTGGACCGGAAAGAACAAATAAACGATTTCATTATGTAAGTGTTGACCAGCCGGCAAAAAGATTGTCGACTGCGTTCGACAGTGTGACGCTTTATGGTGAAGACCCTGATTATCGTCCGGATATTTATGGAAAAATCGGTAATAGCGGTGTAAGTATTGCCACGGTGGATGATGCTAAAAAATTATACAGTGGTTTTGATCTTTGTGATCCCAAGACTTCGGTTTCGATGACCATTAATGGTCCGGCGCCAATGCTCCTGGCATTTTTCATGAATGCAGCAATTGATCAGCAGGCAGAAAAATGGATAACGGATAATGGAGAGTGGAAGATGGTGGAAGAAGCATTCAAGAAAAAATATGCTGACGGTAAAGTGCCGGTTTATAATAACACATCCTTCCCTGGTTCACTTCCCGAAGGGAATAATGGACTCGGGTTAAAACTGCTTGGTCTTAGCGCAGATGAGGTATTACCTGCTGACATATATGAGCAGTGTAAACAAACAGCATTACAGCAGGTAAGAGGTACGGTGCAGGCAGACATATTGAAAGAAGACCAGGCGCAGAATACTTGTATTTTCTCTACCGAGTTTGCATTGAAATTAATGGGTGATGTACAGGAGTATTTCATTCAGAACAAGGTGCGGAATTTCTATTCTGTTTCTATAAGTGGTTATCATATTGCAGAGGCAGGCGCTAACCCCATTACCCAGTTAGCCTTTACACTGGCCAACGGTTTTACATATGTTGAATATTACCTGAGCAGGGGGATGAATATAGATGAGTTTGCTCCTAATCTTTCGTTCTTCTTCAGTAATGGAATGGATCCGGAGTACAGCGTAATTGGCCGTGTGGCAAGGCGTATCTGGGCAAAAGCCATGAAGTATAAGTACAAGGCGAACAAACGCAGCCAGATGCTGAAATATCATATTCAGACATCAGGAAGAAGTTTGCATGCCCAGGAAATTGATTTCAATGATATCCGCACTACGCTGCAGGCATTGTATGCGATCTACGACAACTGTAATTCACTTCACACAAATGCTTATGATGAAGCGATTACAACACCTACAGAGGAAAGTGTGAGGAGGGCAATGGCGATTCAGCTGATCATCAACCGGGAGCTGGGTTCTGCCAAGACAGAAAACTTTATACAAGGGTCATTTGCTATGGAAGAATTAACTGACCTTGTTGAAGAAGCTGTACTGGCCGAGTTTGACCGCATTACTGAAAGGGGCGGTGTGCTTGGGGCTATGGAGAGAATGTACCAACGCAATAAGATACAGGAAGAGAGCCTGTATTATGAACATCAGAAACATACAGGAGAGTTGCCATTGATTGGGGTAAATACTTTTCTCAATAAGAAGGGAAGTCCTACAGTGATTCCGGGAGAGGTGATTCGTAGCACCACTGAAGAAAAAGAACAACAGATTGAGAACCTGAAGGCTTTTTGGAAAAGAAATCAACACAAGTCCGGGGAAATGTTGAATCGTCTGAAGTCTGTCGCTATTAATAACGGCAACCTGTTTGCGGAATTAATGGAAACAGTTAAATATTGTTCCCTTGGGCAAATTACAAATGCCTTATATGAAGTAGGTGGGCAATACCGGCGAAATATGTAAAAGACTAATAGCTGAAATCGAGTACTGCATTGTAGCGATATTTTTGGTGTGCCTGTATAGACACACCAATTTTTTTGTAGGTACTCAGACAAGCATCCCTGTGCCCCAGTGAGGGAACTCCTTCATCAATTAATAGAGACATTACGATGTCCAGGGGTTCTTTATTGCCATAATCACAGCATTCGCCATTGAAATATTTTTTTGACTGACACTCAGGGCTATTCCGTTCATGACCCACATAACCAGTGGCACCGGCATACAAAGCATGACATCTGGCACTGTTAAAACAGTTTATATCCGGTTTTAACAAGACGATGGGTTTGATTTTCTTCAAAGTATCCAACAGGCTGGTATAATACCAGGAATTAACAAGGTGCCCCTGTCCGGATTTTTCGGGATATTGCTTTACTACTGTTTTGGCAAATAATGCAGGATTGGTCCGCAGCAGGTTCAAAATATGAATTACGTCTTTTTCCGGGCCTGTCATATAGTTGGCATCTTTCGCAGTATTGCATTTTAAGTATATAGGATTATTCCATTCAGCAGAATAATTTGCGAGAGGTGAGACTGGTGTCGTTTCCGGCCCGCTGACAAAAGAGGCAACTGTAAAAAGTACAAGGAATAAAATAAGTGTCACTATTCTCATATACAGTAATTGTTTATTGACGGCAACAGCGATTATTTATTGTTGTGCCGGGCTTAAAAAAATGTGAAAGGCTCCCTGTATTTTCAGCTACCTTCGCACCATTCATAAAATTCAACCATTGCGTTTTACAGAGTTTAATTTCCGTCCTGAAATATTAGAAGGTATTGAAGCTTCTAACTACGAAACAGCAACTCCCGTACAGGAACAAGTGATACCGTCTATATTGGCCGGCAGGGATATCATTGCTTCCGCACAGACTGGTACAGGCAAAACAGCGGCTTTCTTGTTGCCGGTGATGAATACTCTTTTAAATAATCATGTAGACGGTCAGGTGGGGGCTCTCATTATTGTACCAACAAGGGAACTGGCCATCCAGATATCGCAGCATATAGAGGGGCTGTCATATTTCAGTCATTTGAGTTCCATTGCTATTTACGGTGGCAATGATGCCCAAAATTTTATTGCTGAGAAAAAAGCATTACAACTAGGCGCTGATATAATTGTATGCACCCCAGGAAGGATGATTGCTCATTTAAATATGGGTTATGTCAACCTGAAAGGTTTACAGTTTCTTGTGTTAGATGAGGCTGACCGGATGCTGGACATGGGATTCCAGGATGATATCAACAGGATCATTAAGGTGTTGCCTGAAAAAAGACAGAACCTGTTATTTTCAGCAACGATGCCTGAAAAGATAAGGCAGCTTGCCAGGAAAATTCTGCACAACCCTGTTGAAGTAAATATTGCGATTTCAAGACCACCTGAAAAAGTTATACAGAAAGCTTTTGTGGTATATGAGCCACAAAAATTACCCCTGATCAAGAGCCTACTTAAAGAAACCCCATTCAAAAATGCATTGATCTTTTGCAGTAAAAAACAAACGGTAAAGCAACTGCGCAGGGAACTCAAACAAGGCGGATTCAATATTGAAGAGATACATAGTGATCTTGAGCAATCACAAAGGGAAAGTGTATTACAGGCTTTCACCAGCGGACGCATTCCTATATTAGTGGCTACGGATATCTTAAGCAGGGGAATTGATATTGATACCATTGACCTGGTTATAAATTACGATGTGCCCCATGACGGGGAAGATTATGTACATCGTATTGGTCGTACAGCCAGGGCTGAAGCGGATGGTGTAGCCTATACATTAGTCAGTGAAAAAGAACAGAACCGGTTTGCGTCTATTGAAAAATTGATTGATAAAGAAGTCGAAAAGGGATTGATACCACAGGAGTTAGGGCCGGCCCCCGCCTATATGCCACGCCAACGAGGCGGAGGTCACAGACCAAAACAGCGATTTTATCGTTCTAATAACAACCGGAAAAAATAAAAAGGTTATTTTTAAGAATGCAAATCGCAGTAATCAGAAAATATTCAAAAAAATTACTGGTTTTTTCTACGGCCCTTATCATAGGCTTTGTAGCTGATGCACAGCCTCAAACCAATAATTATGCGACGAATGATTATTTTATGAAATCTTCGTCTGTACCCGGAACAGATTCTGCAGAGTCAGGTGATAAAAAAGGTACTATTACCACAGGTGTGGGTGCAGCCTTATCAAAATATGGGAAAGCCAACCAGCTTTATGTGAGCATGGTTGACTCCCTTTCAAAAGTGCTGTTCAGGTATCCCCTTATTGATTCTTCCGGACTCAATTATGCAAAAGAGTGGGTAGGTACCCCTAACATGGGCTTGCGTCGCCCCAATTATGTCATCATACATCATACGGCTAATAATAGTTGCGAGGCTACTTTGCAGGAATTTACAACACCCGGTGGCAGAGAAGCCAGTGCCCATTATGTTATTTGTAAAGACGGAACAGTACATCATATGCTGAACGACCTGTTGCGTTCACATCATGCAGGCGATAGCAAATGGGGTAATAACACCGATATCAACTCCAGCAGTATAGGTATTGAACTGGTTAATAATGGGTCTCAGCCTTATACGGAAGAACAATTAAACAGCCTTGCGATACTACTTGACCGTTTGAAAACTGCCTATAAAATTCCTGCTCCTAATTTTATTGGTCATGGAGATGTGGCGCCCACGAGAAAAGCTGATCCCAGTTCAAAATTTCCCTGGAAGGATATGAGCGAAAAAGGATTCGGGCTTTGGTGGGATGATACCACAGGTGTTGAAGTCCCGGAAAATTTTGATTACCTGTTGGGATTACGTATCATAGGATATGATATTTCTGCCCCTGCCTCTGCAGTTGCAGCTTTCAAAAGACACTTTATGAATGATGGCTCAGGCGGATCAATGAATGCGGCAGTCCGCAAGATTATTTATGTTCTTTACCGGAAGTACCTGTAATCAACTTGTTTCAACGCAATTCACATTTTAATTTAACCAGCAGGCATTCTTTCTTACATTAGCATTCTAATTGATTAGTATGCAAAAGTTATTGGCATTGGTTGCCCTGTTTACTCTTTTATTGACTTATGGTTGTAAAACTGGAAAATATGCTACAACGAATAAAAGTTATAAAAAGCAGGTAAAACGGTTTGCCAAAACACTGGCTGAATACCCGGTTAAGGATTCATTTACTACAGCTGCAGAGTGGGTAGGCACTACCAATTTTTCCATGCGCAAACCAAATTATGTTATCATTCATCATACCGCACAGGACAGTTGCGGGCAAACATTAAGAACTTTTACATTGCCGAGAACACAAGTAAGTTCCCATTACGTTATTTGTAAAGACGGAACTGTGCATCATATGCTGAATGACCTGTTGAGAGGCCATCATGCCGGGGTAAGCAAGTGGGGCAATGCTACCGATCTTAATTCATCGAGTGTAGGTATTGAGATTGATAATAACGGATATGAAGTGTTTACAGATGAACAAATAAACAGCCTGTTACTGGTTTTAGACAGGTTGAAAAAAGCCTGTAATATTCCAACGGCTAACTTTATTGGCCATGCTGATATTGCACCCGGAAGAAAAGTAGATCCTAACCGGAATTTTCCCTGGCAAAAGCTGGCTCAGAATGGGTTTGGTCACTGGTATGATACAACGAATACAATAGTACCGGCTGATTTTAATCCCATGCAGGCATTAAGAATTATTGGCTATGATATAAAGAATGAGAAGAATGCCATTCAGTCTTATAAAATCCATTTTGTACAGAAGGATACCACAAAGACTATTAATGAAACAGATAAGAAAATTCTTTTTGAACTGATGAAAAAGTATCAGTAAAGAAGGAATGGCTGGATTGTTTTCTTCCAGTAGCTGACATCAGTGGATATAGTGCTACCACTTTTTATCTTTTCAAACGAATACTTTACACCTGTCAGTTTATCAAGATGACCACTGCCTGATGGATTGGCAACAGTCGGGTATAATCTTTCCTCACATTTGCCGGGAAATAGCCGGGTAATAAGGTGTAATAATTGTAAGCCTGTTTCAACAGGTTTGAAAGAATGATAATCAGACACACTGATTTTTAATCCATAACACTTTAACCCGGAATGGATTCCTGATTCAGGTACATAGGAAATTTCCTTTACTTCTACTCCTGCCGGGTTTGATTCAGTAAAAGCATCGTACAAGAGATTGGCATCTATCCAGGGTGCTCCGAAAATCTTAAATGGGTATTCGGTACCCCTTCCTTCATTGACATTGATTCCTTCCAATAAACCTGTGCCAGGGTATAAGATTGCCGTCTCAGCATCACTTATAGCAGGTGAAGTTGGTAAAAAATGCCATCCTGCTTCTGAAACACTATGCAGCCTGTTCCAGTTTTTAACTTTGATTATTTCCAGGTTACAGTTTTTAATTTTTGTACCGGCAAAGTATCTGGCCAGTTCTCCTAAGGTGCAACTATGTCTTACAGGAATATTCCATCTTCCAATAAAGGAACTGCAGCAATTTTCATCCAACCAGGGTCCTTCCGCTTTTTCAAGATTGGCGCCGATAGGATTAGGTCTGTCAAGAATAATAATATTCTTGTTGTTGGCTGCACATGCTTCCATGACGTGGGTCATTGTCCATAGATATGTATAGAACCGGCAGCCCACATCCGGAATGTCGAAAAGGATAGTATCAATGTCGTTCAATTCATCGGCCGTAGGTGCCAGGTGTTCACCATACAGGCTGATTACGGGCAAGTTAGTTAACGTATCTATACTGTTACTTTGATAAGAGCCATCTTCGCCATTTGCTGTAAGGCCATGTTCAGGAGAGAATAGTTTTCTGATTGTAAAGCCAGCATTAATCAATGCCACCCGGGATGGTTCTCCTTCGTAAGTTGTTGCTACATTATTTGTCACTAAACCATATCGAAGACTCTTTTGATAGTTATCCGATTCCAGTAAAGCATCAACTCCAAATAGCACTTTAGTCATTCCGGTAATCTAATTTAATTCTCCCGCCTTTTCATGGTCATCATATTTGTCACGGAGTTTTAGCAACTCATTTTTCATTTGTTGCCGGATCTTTTGATGAGCAGGTGAGTTGATAAGATTCTTTTGTTCTTTTGGATCTGTTTTCAGGTCATAGAGTTCCCATTCATCTACTGTATAGAAGTAAATCAGTTTATAGCGGATGCCTCTGACAGCGAGATGGGGAATAACAGTATGGTCTCTTACATATTCGTAATAATGATAGTAGAGATATTCCCTGTCCAATGTTTTTTGCTTACCCGTAACCAAGGGCTTCAGGCTTACACCCTGCATCCAGTTAGGGATATTTTCGCCGGCTATATCAAGTATAGTGGGGGCATAGTCTATATTTTGAGCAAGGGTATTAATGGTTGTTCCGGCTTTAATGTGCCCGGGCCACCTCACCAATAAAGGTACTTGCATCGAAACATCATAAGCAAAACGTTTATCGAACCAGCCGTTTTCACCAAGGAAAAAGCCCTGGTCGCTGGTGTACATTACTGCTGTATTTGATGCAAGCTTTTCTTTGTCCAGGTAATCAAGAATGCGACCAACATTCTCATCTACAGAAGCAACACAGGCAATAAAGTCCTGCATATACCATTGGTACATATATTTCAGCAGTTCGTTGCCTTTTGGTCTTAGCTCACGCAGCAGTTTTCCTCTTTCGGCGTAAATTTCCTTGTACCGCTTTCTTTGTTCCTCCGGTACACGGTTTATGATGGCTTTGTAGTAAGCTATTTGAGTGGAATCAGGCTTGTATTCCGGAATATCCATAAGAAAAGCCGGGTCTACTTTCAGGTCGCTGCAAAGTTCCATATCCCGGAGTATACTCATGGTTTGCATACGCCATGCACTTCCCCGGTTGAATGTGTCAACGTAGAGGGTGGATGGTTCCGGAAACGTTTTTTTGTGATATTCTTCAAGGTGCTTCAGATTTGGAAAGAAGTATCTATGTGGCGCTTTGTGATGAAGCAGTAATACAAATGGTTTTGTTTTGTCTCTTCTTTCCAGCCATTTGATGGTTTCGTCTGTAATGACATCAGTTGCATAACCTTGCTGCGTTATGGTATCGCCGTTCATTTCAATCAGTCTCGGATTTACATAAAGACCCTGTCCTGGTAATATTTTCCAGTAATCAAAACCTGTTGGATAAGAATGTAAATGCCATTTACCGATAATAGCTGTCTGGTAGCCTGCAGCCTGTAACAATTTTGGCAATGATACTCTTGATGAGTCAAATCTTTTTCGGTTATCAATAACTCCATTTTTATGAGAATGCTGTCCTGTGAGTAAAGTAGCTCTCGCCGGTCCGCAAATGGAATTACCAACAAAAGCATGGGTGAATTTAACTCCTTCTTTTGCCAGCCGGTCAATATTCGGTGTTTGAATCAATGTTTTATTATAGGCACTGATGGCATCTGCATCATGGTCATCGCTCATGATGTAAATGATGTTGGGTTTTTGTTGTGCCAACAATGTGCCAGAGAGCAGCAAATAAAAAAGTAATAACCGCATGGCAAATATTTGATTGACCTAAGATATGTAGATTTGAAGGATTAAAACTTGGTAATGGAGTTTGGAAGAGTACCAGCATCAGAACTGGACAATATTGATTTTTCTTTACCGACAGAGCCGGAATGGAATAAGCAAATATTAAAGGGAAAGCCTTTTAGTAATGCGAGGGTATATCTCGGTTGTGCCAAATGGGGCAGGCCTGAGTGGGTTGGTAAGATATATCCACTCAAAACGAAAGAGAAAGATTTTCTTCAGCATTATGTACACCATTACAATTCTATTGAGTTAAATGCAACTCATTACAGGATATGGGGAGAAGCGGGGATAAAAAAGTGGGCAGAAAAAGCAAAAGGCCTTGACTTTAAATTTTGCCCCAAAATGTACCAGGGTGTTACGCACCGTGGCAGACTGACCGAGAAAGATTTTTTGGTGAATGAATTTTTCCGGGGCATTGTTGCTTTTGGCGAACATCTCGGTCCTGTTTTTGTACAGGTTAGCGACAGCTATTCACCAAACCGTAAAAAAGAACTATTTGATTTTCTTGCATCATTACCGAAAGATATTCAGTTTTTCCTGGAAGTGAGGCATCCGGGCTGGTTTGCCAAAGCGGAAGTGTTTAATGAAATGCTTCAACGGCTGGAGGAAATGAAAATTGGAATTGTAATTACCGATACAGCCGGAAGGAGAGATTGCGCCCATATGCACCTCACCCTGCCAAAGACATTTATACGTTATGTAGGCAACAGTTTACACTCATCTGATTACACCCGGTGTGATGCCTGGGTGCAGCGGATGAAATACTGGCTTGATAAAGGAATGGAGGAATTGTATTT
>CAZWIM010000035.1:0-30893 GCA_964634265.1 uncultured Chitinophaga sp.
GCTTCTACACAAAAAGTAATTACCAGTGTGACGGCTTTTGAGTTGTTGGGAAGGGATTTCCGGTATAAAACGGAGTTTGGAATAACCGAGCAGCAAGGGAAAACGAACTTATTCATTAAGCCTTCGGGAGATCCTGCATTGGGCAGCTGGAGGTGGGAACAGACAAAAGAAGAAACACTACTCTCAAATTTTAAAAAGCAAATTGCTTCAAAAAAGATTTCCGGGATAACAATTAATACAAGAGGCTGGTTGCAGCATTCAATACCAGATGGGTGGATATGGCAGGATGTTGGAAATTATTACGGAGCCGCATCAGGATTAATTAACTGGAGAGAAAATCAATATGATGTTGTGCTGAAATCTGGAAACACAATTGGAGATGTTGTGGAAATAGTTGAAACAAAACCCAGGTTATACGGATATAATTTTCTCTCTTTAGTTAGCTCGGCAAAGGAAGGAACAGGTGATAATGCATACATCTATTTGCCAGTCGGTCAAAGTTCAATAATAATAAAAGGAACCATACCTGTTAAACAAAACAGTTTTAAAATTTCAGGGGCATTCCCGGATCCGGAGAAACAATTCATTGCAACGTTAAGTACAACGTTAAAGGAAAATTTCATGGATACGTTATCACATTATATCGGGTATACAGACAGTGTGAATGAAAGTTATTTTCAATCTTTATATACTCATTATTCCCCGTCACTCGATTCCATCATCTACTGGTTCAATAAAAAAAGCATCAACCTATACGGTGAAGCATTGATAAAGACCTTTGCTTATGAAAAGCAAGGCTTTGGCAGTACCGATAGCGGCGTAGCAATTGTAAAGAAATTCTGGAAAGAGAAAGGGTTGGATGAGGATGAACTGAATATTTATGATGGTTCAGGACTTTCACCCCTCAACCGTGTTACTACCCATGCACAGGTAGAAATTTTGAAATATGCTAAAACAAAGGACTGGTTTCCTTATTTCCTTAAATCATTGCCTGACTATAACGGGATGACCATGAAAAGTGGCACCATCAGTGATGTGAAGGGTTTTTGCGGCTATCACAAGTCCAAAGAAGGTAAAGAGTACATTTTCTCCTTCCTCGTTAATAATTATAGCGGTAAGTCTTCGCAGTTGGTTGGTAAAATGTATAAAGTACTGGATGAGCTTAAATAGTCAATAGAGAATGGGCAATGATGAAAATTCCTTACTTTCAGAAATTGTTATCAATAAACTGAAACCAAAAACTAATTATTATGGCTGAACAGAATTTTAAAAATCATTCCCGATTGGTACCAGGTTTCCATGGTGTTACTTTTTTGTTGATTGTGACTGGTCTGATCGGTAGTGTTGTCAATCTCATTCATGCAGATGCTGCTACACATTATTCTGCAGCCTTGCTTGTAGTTGTGTTTCTGGCTGTGCTGGGTGTGGCATGGTATGCAAGGGTGTTTGCTTTAAAAGCACAGGACCGTGCCATAAGAGCCGAAGAAAATTTTCGTTTTTATATTTTAACAGGTAAACCGCTGGATAAGCAACTCCGGCTTGGCCAGATCATTGCACTACGGTTTGCAAGTGATGAGGAATTGCCCGCTTTGGCAAAAAGGGCTGTAGAAGAAAAGTTATCACAGAAAGATATCAAGCAGGCAATTAAAAACTGGCGGGCTGATTACCACCGGGTATAAATTATTCCGCGGCTGCTCCCAGGAAAACAGATTCAACTTTATCATTCCTGAATGTAAAGATGATGCCTCCGTAAATGGAGCCTACCGTTACCTGCTCTTTATTTGATTCTTCCGCATTAATATCTTTTTTATAGGCTTCCTGTACTTCAGCATAGCTACTACCTATCCCGATATTGGCTTTGGTTTTAAATGTGCAGGGAGCTTTTGCTTTGATGGAGAAAACCTGCAGTGTTGAGGCATCCTTGATCTCAAAAGATAGGTTGATGATTAAACCTTTACTTTTCCAGGTCCAGTCTTCATGCATGAGCCCATCTGCTTCCCATTCAATGGCCTTTGTTTTGTTGTCAGGCTCCCCCAATATTTTTATTAGTGCTGTGGAGGGCTGACTGAGCTTTATGTCGCCGAAACTTTCTATATCAAGCTTGCCGGATGGTGGGGTAATTTTTCCTGTTGTATCGGTCGTTGTGATTGCGGTACTGTCTTTACCGGCGACTGGCACCGGCTTTTCTTCCTTTGATGATTTGCAGCTAAGAATAAACAGTGCGGTGGCTCCGCTTAAAAGATAAAGTTTCATGGTTGGTCGATTTGGCAGTAAGATAGGAATTATTGTAAAAAGCGATCACAGCCCAAACCTCCGGAAGAAGCTCATATCCATATCCAGCAGCCAGGGCGATGCTATAGCTGCAGCCCAAATTAAAAAGATGAAAAGTTTACCGGCTATTGATACATCCTGGATAAGATGCCGGTGCAGTAAACTTTGAATGGTTGTCATAATTTTTTCTTCTTTATGACTGTATTCAAAGGGTGGCGCAGGTTCTATATCTTTAAAGGATGGGTGTTCTTCTATCAGTATGTTGCGGATCTTCCAATAATCCTCATCTGGTAAATCCTCAAAATCAAGATCAAGATGAATGCCCTCTGCTTCAATCCTTTTTTCAATTGAACTGATCTTTGTTTCCCCAAAAAGCCGGAGAAGCATCAACGCCGGAAAAACAAAAAGAACCGGAAAATTACTTTTCCAGGCAAACCAGCAAAGAAAACCGATGGAGAGAAAAACAAACACTTTACTCCAAACACTTTCTTCTTCTAAAAATACCCGGTTGAGCAGTTGTCCTCCGTCAAGTGGATAGACCGGGAATAAATTAATCAGGTTCAAAATGATAAAAAGTAAACCTGTCCTTTCAAGTCCAATATCCAGAAAATTATAACCATAGCCATTCTGTGCCAATAAATACATTACTGTACCAATAATGATTCCGGGTAGTGGTCCTGCCAGCAGAATGACTGCAGATTGTTTTTGTGAAACTTCTCTTTTTGTACCCGAAACATAGGCGCCTAAAAGCGGGATAAAGAAAATGCCCAGCTCATTATAGCGGTAAAATTTCATTGCGATAAAATGTCCCAGTTCATGAATCATTACTATGGCGGTAATGAGGAGTAAAATCTTGTAACTCGGGAAAATATAATAACCTAAGATAAGGTAAGCGGCCAGGCTTGCCAGTGACCGAAGCCAGATATTGGCTGGTTGTTCCTTTTTTTCAAATTTGGGAGGATATATAAATGCTTCTGTCACAGGCTGATTTTCTAGTGACAGGGTTTCTTCATTTGTATTTTCGTCTATCGGTTCTTCCGGATTCGTCATATATAAATTTAGCCAAAATAGGGTTGCAGTTTCCTGATTAATGGTTCTGGCATACTCGTACGCTTCATTGATTTAGCTTCCATGAAATAGAGAATGATCTTTCCGGCTGCCAGCAACTCATTTTGTTCATTGTAAACTTCGTGATGAAATTCTATTTTATGATGCACCGGAAGTTCTTTTAAGATTGTTTTAATGGTCAGCAGGTCATCATACCTGGCGGGGCGAAGGTAGCGGCAGTGAACATCGACAACCGGCATAATGATACCGGCTTTTTCCATATCCGCATAGGTAATTCCCATTTCACGGATGGCTTCGGCACGGGCAACTTCAAAGTACGGGAAGTAGTTACTATGATAAACCACACCCATCTGGTCGGTTTCTGCATATCGTACCCTTATCTGCGTTTCTGTTGTAAACATTAGTCTTTCGTTTCTGGGTCTGATTGAAATGTTAACTCATCTGCTGCATTCTTTCGGATGAACCAACCGGTAATAGTCCTGGAAAAATATATGGCAAGCAAAGCGATAACCAATTGTAATAACGACAAAAGAAACTCACTTTTTGAAACTGTAATCTCCCTGGTAGTGAACAGGTTTTTGGAACTTACTTCGTTTTTAAAGGATTCATACAAGTAAATGACCACATTTGGAAAATGATTAATGACCGAGGAAATCATTATTCCTATCAACACGATATACAAAAGGGTCTTGCTATCTATTTTGAAGGCAAGCTGTTCGTTTGGCATGTCACCTTGCAACCATGTCGCAAGTTGTCCGCTTCTTTTGATCAGTACAATGAAACAAATTCCATAAACAGCGAGCAAAATAAAAGTTGGTAACAGTATGCTTAATCGCTCAACTGGCCTATCTGCAAAAAAATAGGCCAATTGAAAGAGTAATGAAAGCCCGTTATCCAGGAATTTATATCCGCAGACAAGGCCAACGGTTATAATGCCATACTCAATCAGCTGAGATCTTTTCATAAGCGGAAAGTTAATGACTATTTACCGATCAGTTTGTCGGCACTTAGTTTACCGGGTCCGGCAAAAAGCAAGGCAATAAAACCGGCAAGGAAAAGAGCGGCTTTTTCTCCTTCGCCAAACATCTCACCATTATGTGAATAAAATAAGGCCACGGACATAGCTATAATAAGTGGTATGGTAGCAAGTCTTGTCATCAGGCCTATTAAAATCAGGCCGGCACAAAAGAATTCGGCGAAAATTGTCAGCGACATGGACATTGGACCTCCAATGTGAAATGGATCAGCAAAACTGGAGGATTTAGATGCGAAATTCATTAACTTCTTATATCCATGAGGTATCATGAGTCCACCCATTGAAAGTCGAAGCATCAATAATGAAAAAGTTATGGAGTTGTCGGAATATTTAGAGCTGAAGAGTTTTTTCATGGGTTGATTTTAGCCTGCAATATTAAGAAAAGAAATTTTTCTCTACTGATTTAGCCGCACAAAACAAGTTGCAGATAACTGCATTCATAAGAAGAATTATGGTTTAATCACCAACAAAATGTTAAAGCATCTTCAACTTTCCACTTATCCACACCTGTTTGGAATGATGTTTGGGTTTAGCTGAAATAATTTGAATATTCGCAACGTTTAACCACCATCGGTTTAAAGGACATGTTCATGAAGAATCTCAGCCTGCTCGGTATAGTCATCCTCATCAGTTTTTGCTCCCTTGCACAGCAAACCCGGTTTTATGCTGACCCGGAAGAAAAATTTAAAGAAGCAAAGGAGTATTTCCAAAAGGAACAATATAGCCTGGCTTATCCGCTTTTTAAGGAACTAAAGCAGTCGGTCAGGGAAACTGATAAAGCCAATAATCCGGTTATCGTACAGGAGATCAATTACTATACTAATGTATGTGCATTGAAACAAAACGAGGAGAGGGCTGAAGATCAGGCGCAAGAATACATAGATATTGAAAAGAATACAGCCAGGGTGCAGATGATGAATTTTCATTTAGCTGAATACTATTTCCGGAATGAGAAATTTGCAGACGCTGTGCAGCGATATGAGCAAACCAATATAGCCAACCTTAGTAATAAAGAAATTGCAGATATGCAGTTTCACCAGGGGTATGCTTATTTCAACCTCCAGAATTTTGCACAGGCAAAACCACTCTTTAATAGTATCAGAAGCATAAAGGATGATCCCAATTACATAGATGCCAATTATTATTACGGATTTCTGGCCTTTCGTGACAGGCAATATGCCGAAGCATTAGAGAGTTTCCGGGTTGTAGAGAATGAGAAAAATTACAGCTCTGTTGTTCCTTATTACATAGCACAGATATATTATATACAAGGCAACAAGGATGAAGCGATCAGCTATATTCAAAATAAATTGCAGAGTGGTGCCAGTTCACAGTATTATGATCTCGAATTGAAGCAGTTGATCGGTCACGCCTATTTTGAAAAAAAGGATTATGTTAAGGCACTGCCTTACCTTGAGGATTATGTAGGCCGTTCCAAAAAGGTCAGAAGAGAGGATCTGTATGAGCTCTCTTATTGCTATTACCAGGCAAAAAATTATTCAAAGTCGATTGAAGGATTTAAGCAACTAAGCGGAAAGGATGATTCACTCAGTCAGCATGCCATGTATCTTTTGGGTGATGCTTATCTAAAGACGGGGCAAAAATCAAATGCACGGAATGCATTTCTGTTCTGCTCATCTAACAGCAGTAATCCCGAACAAAAAGAAATATCAAAATACCAGTATGCAAAGCTTTCCTATGAATTAGGTTACCAGGATGAGGCGTTGAATAGTCTGAGTTCTTTTATTGCAGATTATCCTAATTCAACTTACAATGCTGAGGCAAAAGAGCTGATGATTGATGTGCTGGCAAATACTAATAATTATAAGGATGCCCAGGCCATGCTGGAGACCCTGAAAAATCCTTCGGAAAATTCAAAAAGGGTATATCCAAGGATATTATTAGGCAGGGCTGCAGAAATGATCAATGATGGCAGGATGGGAGAGGCAGATGGACTCCTCGCAAAAGTAATTAGTGACCCGTATAGCAGGCCGGTGCTCCCATTTGCTTATTTCTGGAAAGGAGAGATTGGGTATCGTAATAACCAGATCGATACCGCTATCAAGTATTTCCATGCCTACCTGGATGCAGGGGCTCCTGTATCTGCTGAAGCTAATCCTGTAAATGCAAGGTATAATCTTGGCTATGCATATCTCCGGAAAGAAAATTATAAGGTTTCTGTTACTTTTTTTGAGCCCTTGATAAAAGCACCGGCTTTAAATACAGATGCTTTTTCACAGGATGCTTATATGCGTACTGCGGATAACTATTTTATGATGAAGAGCTATGACAAGGCAAAATCCATGTATGATAATGCCATCAAATTATCATGGCCTTCTGAAGATTATGCGACTTTCCAGATTGCCATGCTGGCAGGTGTAAAAAGCGCAGATAGTAAGATTAGTGGAATGAATACAATGATCAGGAAATTCCCCAAATCACCGCTGGTAGTTGATGCGAATATGGAAATTGCTAACACCCACATGGGTAACGAGAAGTTTCGTGAAGCAATTCCCTACCTGAAAGTAGTGGCGGAGAATACGGAGAATACAAGCCTTGTTCCACAGGCATACCTGAAATTAGGTACAGCTTATTACAACATAGACAATAATGACGAGGCTTTGCGACAATTCAAGACCATTGTGGAAAGGTTTCCCAGTTCCTCTGAGGCTGAGGATGCCCTGGATAATATAAAAAGTATTTATGTGGAGCAGGGTAAGCCTGATGAGTATGCTGCATATATGCGGCAGATTGGTAAACCTTTAAGTACAAATACAGAAGATGAATTGACATGGGCTGCAGCAGAGAAACTTTATGATGACCAAAAAGTGAATGAGGCCCTAAATGCTTATAATAATTACCTGCAAAGATTCCCGAATGGTGCACATGTGGTAGAAGCGAATTTTAACCGGGCTGAGATTTATAACACAAAGAAGGACTGGAACAATGCAATATTGGCTTATGAAGCAGTTGCAGCACAAGCCCCTAACCAGTTTGCAGAAAGATCGGTGCTGGCAGCTGCAAGGATCAACTTCTTTGAGTTGAAAAACTATGCAAGGGCAGAAACATTTTACAGCCAGCTGAAACAGATCACTTCAAGCCAGGAACTAAAACTGGAAGCTATGAGGGGATTACTGCGCTGCCAGTATAACCAGCAGAAGTGGGCTGAGGCATCTGAAAATGCTAAAGAACTGACCGCTGCCAAAGGCAGCAGCGCTGATGATAAGACGCTTGCTAATATGGTGATTGCAAAATCATACCAGGTGGCTGGTCAATACGACCAGGCGATCAATAGTTTTAAATCTGTTGTTCAGTTAAATAAAGCTGCCCTGGCTGCAGAAGCAAGGTATGAAATTGCGAATTGCTGGTTTTTATTGAATAAGCTAACCGAGTCTGAAAAAGCTGCTTTTGAGACTATCAATAAATCAGGTTCATACGATTTCTGGATAACAAAAGCATATATACTGCTTGGTGATATTTATTTCAAGCAGAAAGACTTTTTTAATGCCAAGGCCACTTTCCAGAGTGTAGTGGATAATACTGTAGATCCGGAGTTGAAAGAAGAAGCACAGGTAAAACTGAATAGAGCAACTGAAGAGGAAGGAAAATCAAGTAAGGTAGAAAATTAAGAAGTACAGACAATGAAAGTAACTGTCAATAAATACTGTATTTTATCGCTGGGATTATTTTTCTCCATCGGTACAATAGCCCAAAAGGATACCTCCGGTAAAGGCGGGATTGATATTGTATCAAGTTTCAAGCCGGTACTCAGGCAGACTGCCAAAATAAACTTTAGTGCATCTCCTGCGCCAGTTGATACAACAAAAGCCCGGTTGAATTATGAAATTCCGACACAGAACCTGTTGTTTGCTTACCAGCCCGGTTCCTTAAAGCCCCTGGCACTTCAAATAGACTCCGCAGGAAAATTTGATAACAGCAGTTACATCAAAGCAGGCTTTGGAAGTTTACGAACTCCTTTTGTACAGGCGGGAATTTCTTTTGGTGATGGCAAAACGGCTGGCTTAAATATCTATGCTAAGCATGTGGCATCAGAGGGAAAACGAGAGTTTCAGAAATTCAGCAACACACAGGTTAAACTAAACGGTTATTTCAAATCCGGCAACAACCTGGAGTGGAATGCTGGTATTGGTATGAGACAGGACAGAACGTACAAATATGGATTTGAGCCGGAATCACTGGTATTCCCCATGGATTCTATTAAGCAGAATTTTCAAACTATTTCCGGAAGGCTGTCATTCAGGAATATAAATAAGACAGAATTTGGACTGACCTATGCGCCTGAGGTAAAGATTGATGTGTTCAACGATAACCTGAAAAACTCTGAGAGCAATACAGTTGTAAATCTGCCTTTAGAGAAATCAATTGGCAAAGTATTCGCCATAAACCTTGGGGTTACTTTTGATCTGACCCGACTCTCTCCAAAAAACAAGTCGGCTATCAACAATACAATGTATTATATATCCCCGTCTGTATTGTTTAAAACGCCAAATATCAATTTGCAGGCAGGTATCAGGCCATCCTGGGATAATAAGACTTTTAAAATGTTTCCCAATGTTCTGGCAGATATCAGTACAGAAGACAAGCGATTCACTTTCCAGGCTGGCTGGACAGGATATGTTCGTAAAACAACCTATCAATACCTGGCGGGACAAAATCCATGGCTGTTTGTACCCGGTGAGTTGAAAAATACATGGATAGAAGAAAGGTTTGCAGGCTTTAAAGGTTCAGTAGGAGATCATTTTACGTATGCTGCCAAAGTTGGCTTCAACCGCCTGAATAATCAACCTTTATTTATTAATGACACAACAGCAGGTGGAGGTGGAAAATCTTTTCGTGTTGTCAATGAAAGACAGATTAATGTCTTGCATTTTGGTGGTGAATTAGGTTTCACCGTTCAGGAAAAATTCTCACTGATCACTGGCCTCACATTTAACCAGTTTTCAGCATTTAAGGATAATGCAAAAGCATGGGGACTTATTCCATTGGAGTTAAAAACAACTATGCGGATGCAGATCATCAAAGATTTGTGGTTAAAAGGTGACTTGTTTGCATGGAATGGTCCTAAATACCTGAAAAAGGATGGAAGTGTAGGTGATTTGGCCGGAGCAACTGATCTGAACGCCGGATTGGAGTTTAAGATCACTAAGAACATTAATCTCTGGACACAGTTTAATAATATTTTCAACAGGGAGTACCAGCGATGGAATCAGTACCCGGTTTATGGGTTCAACTTTGTCGGCGGAGTCGTATTTTCGTTCGACCAAAAGAACTGATGATGTATAAAGAACTGTATCAATTCCTGCTTTTACAGAAAGAGTTACCAGTGCCGGGTGTCGGCACTTTTTTATTAGACAGAAATATCGCATCT
This sequence comes from uncultured Chitinophaga sp., assembly GCA_964634265.1. Lineage (GTDB taxonomy): Bacteria > Bacteroidota > Bacteroidia > Chitinophagales > Chitinophagaceae > JJ008. Next base: position 9,765 of record CAZWIM010000035.1, read on the forward strand.
GTTGATTTTCCTAATAAACAAATAATAGCTCCGGCTTACCAGGTTAGCTTAAGCCCCGATGTTGAAGTACCCGGAAAGAGTTTCTTCCATAAATTGAGCGGATTACTTCATCAATCAGCCAAGGATACTGTTATGCAGTTCAATGATTTTGCGTTTGAACTAAACAGGCAGGTTATGAATGGCGCTGTAATTGACTGGAAGGGTATAGGTATTTTACAAAAAGGCCTGGCTGGCGATATTAAACTTATACCTTCCACAGATTGGCCCTTTCAAGCAACGGTTGCAGCTGAAAAAGTGATCAGGGAAAAAGCAGATCATATGGTAAGGGTGGGTGAAGAGGAGAAGACGTCAGCTGAAATGACAGAAATGCTCAATCAACCGGAAGAGAAGAAGTCGTACTGGTGGGTGTATGCCATGATAGCAGGAATTCTTTCTGTTATTTTTATTGGGTGGCATCTTTCTGAAAAAGGTGTAGATATAAACGCAACAGGTAATGGAACAAAATTGGTTCCTTCAGAGTCTTCTATAACTTATAGAACGCTGCAGTAATAACCTCTATTCATTTTTTAAATTTAATTAACCTGATTTACTTTTTGCAGGAGAATTATTAATGAGTCAACGAGTACATTATACAAATTGCCCGGTATGTGGTGCTCCCGGAATTGAACTTAAGCTTACAGTTACTGACTTTACTGTTAGTAGTGAAAAATTCCCTGTTGCAATATGTCATTTATGCACAGCAATGTTTACACAGGATATCCCGGATAGTTCATCTATTGCTCCTTATTATAAATCGGAGGAATATATTTCTCACACGGATACTTCAAAGGGCTTAATCAACCGGCTATACCAGGCCGTAAGAAAAAGAACAATCCGCCAGAAGCGAAAGCTGGTCGAAAAAGTAACTGGTATAAAACAAGGGTCATTACTTGATGTAGGTAGCGGCACAGGAGTTTTTTCCTCCGTAATGCAGCAAAGTGGCTGGAAGGTTACTGGTCTTGAACCGGATTCTGATGCCCGTGAAATAGCCATTGAAGTAAACGGAATTAAGCTGGATGACATAAATCGTTTTTATGAATTACCCGATAATTCATACGATGCAATTACCCTTTGGCATGTGCTTGAGCATGTACATGACCTGCAGGGGTATATGGCTAAATTAAAATCATTGCTAAAAGAGAAAGGAAGATTATTTATCGCAGTGCCCAATTACACTTGTAAAGATGCATCAGTTTATCGTGAATACTGGGCTGCATGGGATGTACCACGTCATCTGTACCATTTTTCACCTGCTTCTATGAAAAAATTGGTAGAAAAGCACGGAATGCAAATTGAGGCTTACAAGCCTATGTGGTACGATAGCTTTTATGTTTCTATGCTGAGCAGTAAGTACAGATCAGGTAAAACAAAGCTTTTTGAATCCTTTTTTAATGGCCTTCGTTCAAATTGGAAAGCATTAGGCAATGTTCAGCATTGCAGTTCTGTCATTTATATAATCAGCCATTAATTACTGGCTGAACTGAACTTCATATAATTCAGGCCACCACTTACCGGTGATGTAGATTTTCTTTGTAGCCTGATCGTAAGCAATGCCATTGGGCACATCAGCATCAGGATCAATTTTTTTAATTCGTTCCCACATCTGAGTAAGATCTGTTTTGGCAACTATCTGGCCGCTTGAAGGGTCTATTTTGAATATATAAGGCAACGAATATTGGTTGGCATAGACATATCCGTCGATGTATTCAAGTTCATTCAGGTTGAAAGAAGGGGTGCTGCCTTCCATTATGGTTTGTGTTTTTATTAATTTGAAAGTAGATGGTTCAAAGTACATAAGGTCGCTGCCACCGGTACTAACGATCAGGTTTTTGCCATCATTGGTCAGGCCCCATCCCTCAATGTCCACATCAAATTCTTTAATTTTTTTAAAGTCTTTCAGCGTATAAACGAATACCTTTTTTTCTTTCCATGTTAATTGGTAGACTGTGTCATTCAGAATGGTTATCCCTTCACCAAAATATTTCTTGTCAAGTGATATTTCACGGAGGGTTTTGCCGGTTTGGAGATCAACTTTTTTTAGTTTGGAAAAGCCGTAATTACCAGTGCCTTCATATAATTCACCATTGTATATCTGTAAGCCTTGTGTATAAGAGGAAGTGTCGTGAGGGAATGTTCCTACAATCGAATAACTCATGCTTTTAGGTGCATTAGGGTCGGGTTGATTTGGATCATCGCTGTCATTGTTTTTACAACCTATAAAGCCAATTAGCGCAACTGCAATAAATATCTGTTTCATTTGTCTCACTTGTAAAATCACAAAATTAACCGGCAGCATTTATTCCTGCTGTTAAAGAATTTGCATTAAAGGGCAGGAATCGGAAAAATACGATACAAAAACTTCTTGCACAATTCATTTAATAGATTATATTTGACCTTCATTCGTCCTTATACCGGAAAATTCTTCCTTCAAAATCGTATCCCTGAGACGCCTCATATAAAGTTCCCAATAATCCTTTATTATTTCCATTTCCGCATGAACGACTCATGGCACAATAAAACTATGCCATGCCGTAACCACAAACTATTTGGAAACTATGAAGGCGGGATTACTTGGCATAATCTTCTCAATTGCAGCATTACAGCTGACTGCACAAAAAAATTGTGTATCTCACAGTTACGAACAAGAGCAATTCAAAAATGATGCGTCTTTAAAAGATCGTAACAATGCGATTGAGTTTTTTGTAAAGAATCAACTGGCACAGGGCACGGGATTGCGAACTGAAGGGACAGAAACAGTGATTAAAATACCAGTTGTAGTTCATATATTATATCATTTCCCCTCAGAAAAGATAAGCGATGAGCAGGTGTACAGCCAGATAGAAGCACTGAATAAAGCATTCAGGAGAAAAAATGCTGATACCATTAATACTCCCGCCTGGTTCAAGCCGCTGGCTGCAGACTGCGAAATTGAGTTTCAGTTGGCCATTTCTGATCCTAGGAGGAGGTCTACTTCTGGTATTATCAGGAAATACACCCCGATAAAACGCTGGGAGGCTAATGATAAGATGAAGTTTTCGTCAGAAATGGGTAGTGATGCGTGGGATAGTAAAAGCTATCTGAATATATGGGTATGTAATCTTGAATCTGTAGCTGGTTATTCCAGTGTAATGGGTGGTCCAGCGGATAAGGATGGCATTGTAATTGGTTTTTCAGCTTTTGGTACAAATACAGGAGTGTCCGGTTATGATATGGGTAAAACAGCTGTTCATGAAGTGGGTCATTGGCTAGGCCTAAAGCATCTTTGGGGTGATGAATATTGTGGTGACGATGGAATTGCTGATACACCTAAGCAGGCAGGTAATAATGTCGGATGTCCAACAGGAGTGAGGGGGTCATGTAATAATGGGCCTAACGGCGACATGTACATGAATTACATGGACTTTACCAGCGATGCCTGTATGAACTTATTTACAAAAGGGCAGAAAGAAAAAATGAGGGCATTATTTGCACCAGGAGGAGTAAGAAATTCATTACTGTCTTCCAAGGGATTACTTATGCCTTTGATTATGGAATCACCACTTCCCGAACAGGATCCAAAATGGCTGGAAGTGAAAATGTTCCCTAATCCTGCTTCGACAGAATTATATCTGGATCTGGCCTACGATACCCGCTGGATCGGTAAAAATATTTTTGTGACTAACCTGCAGGGACAACACCTTATGAATGTGACAATTACGTCAAAAAATCAACGTATTGACATCAGTCGCCTGCAGCCAGGTATTTATTTCATTGCAGCGAAAAAGGATGATGGGGAGTCTATTAAGCTGAGGTTTGTAAAACTGTAGTGGCCGCAACCAAAATAATACTAACGGCAAGCAAATGGCCCCGGAGAAATCCGGGGCTTTTCAATTTATTGAGCTATAAAAAAAGGACTATCAGAGTTACTGATAATCCTTCTGATCTTTTGAACATTTTGTTTAAATATGGATCGCTTCGCCGTAGGCCACTTCAATTGCATCTTTCACACTCTCACTGATTGTTGGGTGAGGGTGGATTGCATTTAAGACTTCATGATAAGTTGTTTCCAGTTTGCGGGCCGTAACTGTTTCTGCAATCATTTCTGTCACATTATAACCAATCATGTGTGTACCCAGCCATTCGCCGTATTTGGCATCAAATATAACTTTGATAAAGCCTTCAGGATGACCGGCTGCAGAAGCTTTACCACTGGCACTTAATGGGAACTTACCCACTTTCACTTCATAACCTGCTTCTTTTGCCTGTTTTTCGGTATATCCAACAGAGGCTATCTCCGGTACGCAGTATGTACAGCCGGGTATGTTGTTGTAATCAATTGCTTCTGGCTGATGATGATATTTGTTCTCGTTGTAAGCGATGGCTTCTACACAAACAATACCTTCTTTACTGGCAACATGTGCCAAAGCCTGGCCCGGTGAACAATCACCAATGGCATAAATGCCGGGTATGTTTGTCTGTCCGTATTTGTCAACCAGGATCTTTCCTTTATCCGTTTTCACACCCAATGTTTCCAGCCCGATTCCTTCGATATTAGCCGCTACACCTACCGCACTTAGTAATACATCGGCTTCCAAAGTGACTTCGCCGGTAGCAGTTTTTACTTTGGCTTTTACTCCGTCTCCGCTTGTATCTACCGTAGTTACCTCACTGCTGGTCATTATAGCAATGCCCTGTTTTTTGTACTGTTTTTCCAGTTCTTTTGAAATATCCTCATCTTCCACAGGTACTATGCGGGGCATGAATTCAACAATCGTCACTTTGGTGCCCATACTGTTATAGAAATAAGCAAACTCAACACCTATGGCACCGCTACCCACAATGATCATTGATTTTGGCATTTGGGGCAGTACCATAGCCTCCCGGTAACCTATGATCTTTTTTCCGTCAATTTTCATGCTTGGAAGTTCACGGCTTCGGCCACCGGTAGCAATGATGATATGCTTGGCTTCAACTATTTGCTTGCTTCCATCTTGTGCTGATACTTCAAGTTTGCCTTTGGCAACCAGTTTTCCAAAGCCCATTATCACATCAATCTTGTTTTTCTTCATAAGGAATTGAACGCCTTTGCTCATTTTGTCGGCTACACCACGGCTTCTTTTGATTACTGATTCGAATTGGGGGGTGCCACTGGCTTCAATGCCAAAATCTTTTGCATGTTTGATATATTCAAATACCTGTGCACTTTTTAAAAGAGCTTTAGTCGGGATACAACCCCAGTTGAGGCAGATACCTCCAAGGCTTTCTTTTTCAATGACAGCTGTCTTAAAACCTAACTGGGATGCACGGATAGCCGCCACATAACCACCGGGACCGCTACCGAGAACCACTACATCGTATGCCATAAATGTTCGTATTAATTGATTCGTAAAAATATTAATAAACAGGAGGTGCGAAGTTATTTGAAAACCGGCAAATGGGCAAAACGTACAAGACGAAATGGGCCTTTGCTAAACAGTTAAACAAAAGCCTCATCTATCTTCAAATAAAACCGCTAAACCCATTTTTAAAATTCAATGCGATAAGTCGTTTATTTTCGGCGAATGTTGTTCAGAGGGATATTTGTCTTTGTTATCTGTTTTCTTATTTGCCAAACACCCTGTTTTGCAAAAAAGTCATTTTCAAAACCTGTTAAGGTACTTGTTGTAAATGACGCACAAGAACCACTGGCGGGAGTAAATGTTCAACTGCTGAAACCTGATTCTTCATTGGTGAAAGTGCAGGTAACTGATCAATCGGGCATGGTTGAATTTTCTAATCTTCCTGGCAATGAGTATATCATTTTGGCAACTCATCTTGGTTTTCAGTCAACCTACAGAGGTATAAAAAATCTGCAGCAACAGCCTGAAATTAGTCTTACCATTACGCTTCAGGCCGGAATTGGCATGCTGAAAGATGTGGTAGTGACTTCAAGGAGACCTTTTGTTCAGTTTGCTCCGGATAAAACAGTTGTGAATGTAGAGGCAGGTATTACCAATGCCGGAACTTCTATTATGGATGTTTTGGAAAAATCTCCCGGTGTTACAGTTGGCAGAGATGGGACCATCAGCATGAAAGGCAAAGCCCAGGTAATGGTGTTGATTGATGGCAAACAAACACAGCTTAGCGGGGCTGACCTGCAGGCCTACCTTACCGGAATTAGTGCTTCGCAGGTAGATGTAATTGAGCTGATCGATAATCCGGGTGCCAAATATGATGCAGCCGGCAACGCAGGTATCATTAATATCCGGACAAAAAAGCTAAGACAAAAGGGCTTTAATGGCTCTCTGAGTGTGGGCCTGGGGCAGGGGATTTATCCAAAATCGAACAGCAGCCTCAACCTGAACTACCGGAATGGAAAAGTGAATTTATTTCTGAATTACGGTAACAGGATTGGTAAGGAGATGATGGAAATGTATGCACTCCGTAAATACTTTGATCAGAATGGTAACGATTCATTACTGTTGCAGCAACCCAATTTTACCAAAACTACCATTGATGCTCATAATGTAAAAGCAGGGCTCGATTTTTTTGCATCGGCCAGAACTACAATGGGCCTGGTATTCACAGGTTCGTATCTTGACAGGGAAACAAAAAGCTACAGCACTATTGACTGGATGTCACCTGCCTACATTATTGATTCTACCATCAATACATGGGGGACTCGCCATATAGATTTCAAACGTTCGGGAGTTAATATCAATGCAAAGCACATTTTGCCAAACAAGGATGAGTTTTCGGCTGATATTGATTTTATCCGGTTTGATATCAAAGGTGGTCAATTTTTTCAAACACAATTGAGCAGTCCCGGAAGTGTTGTTCAGGCCACCCGGGGCAATGTACCATCTGCCCTGGAAATATTTACAGCAAAACTGGATTATTCAAAGAGGTTTAAAAATTACTTATGGGAAACCGGAGTAAAGACCGCCAGTACGAACACTGATAACCTGGCAGAATATTTTTTAAATGACGGGCAAGACTGGTACGATGATCTGAGCCGGAGCAATCACTTTTTATATGATGAGAATATAAGTTCTGCTTACAGCAGCGTAAGTGCTGAAAAAGAGAAGTGGCAATGGCAATTGGGACTTCGTTATGAAAATACAAGCTATAAAGCTAATCAGTTGGGCAATGCAGTAATAAAAGATTCTTCCTTTCGTAAAAACTACGGTAGCCTTTTTCCATCCGGGTTTATAAGTTATAAGCTTGACAGCAATCATACGCTAACATTTCGTATAGGCCGCCGCATAGACAGACCTCAGTTTCAGAATCTGAACCCTTTTATAATTACTATCAATAAGTACACATTTGAGGCTGGCAATCCATATATAAGGCCGCAATACACCTGGAATTTCGAACTGATGCATAGCTATAGACAGATGCTGACTACCAGTATCACTTACAGTTACCTGAAAGATTATTTCTCCCAGATATTTATCATTGATTCAAACAGCAGTAACGTAAATAAAAACATAATGATTTATACCCGGGGTAATGTCGGGAGTTTTCATAATCTTGGCGCTACCGCCACCCTGCAGCTACCAGTTTCAAAGTGGTGGAACCTGGTCAGCGTAGCTGTCTATAATTACAAAATAATAAAAGGAGTTGTATGGGCTCCTATTGAAGCCAGGGTTCACCAGCTGAACGTCAGTGTCAATAACCAGTTTCAATTCAAAAAAGGATGGGCTGCAGAACTGAGCGGCTATTACCAGACCAATAGCCAGATAGACCTCCAGGAAAGCCTGACGCCGCAGGGTGAAATGGGCTTTGGTTTTTCCAAGCAGGTTTTGAAGGGCAACGGCTCCCTACGACTTAATGTCAGGGATTTGTTTTATACCCAAAACTATTCGGGATATTCCCTGTTTCAAAACTCGGATGAGCCATTCAAGGTAAAATGGGATTCCCGGGTTATCAGGCTAACCTTTTCCTGGCGGTTTGGCAAAGCTTTGAAGCCGATCAGGCGGTCTGCCGGCGGTGCTGCGGAAGAAACTGAGAGGGTGGGTACTGGCAACTAAACCTTAATTTGAGTTGGAAATCAACTGGTATCTTAGTTAAAAGGGTTTTCAACATCCGGGTAAAAAAAACCTGGTATTGGAGTAAAATTCTGGCATCTTTCCCTTACCTTTGCCGTCCCAAAAATTGTATCAATCATGGCAAGAGTATGTCAGGTTACTGGTAAAACGCCGATCGGAGGACATAAGGTTTCTCACTCTAATATCAAGACTAAGCGTCGTTTTCTGCCGAATTTGCAGAAAAAGAAGTTTTACCTGGCCGAAGAGGACAAATGGATTACACTGAAATTATCCACTGAAGCTATCCGTACTATCAACAAGAATGGCCTGTACAGTGTGGTAAAGCAGTTGAGAGCAAAAGGAGAAAAAATCTAACGTATTAAAGTTTAATAATCATGGCAAAGAAAGGCAACCGTGTACAAGTAATCCTGGAATGCACTGAGCACAAAAACAGTGGTCAGCCCGGTACCAGCCGTTATATCACGGTAAAAAACAAGAAGAACAACCCGGAGCGTCTGGAGTTGAAGAAGTTTAACCCGATTCTGAAAAAAGTAACTGTTCATAAAGAAATTAAATAATCATGGCAAAAGCAGCTTCTAAAAACGCTAAAGTAAAAGACCTTAAGGCCTCTGCTGAGGCTAAGAACTGGACTAAGGTGATTAAGGCTGTACGCAGTCCTAAAACAGGCGCATACACCTTTAAGGAGCAGATCATTCACAAGGACAAGGTGAAGGATTTCCTGGCCCAGAAATAATTGAGCTATTCAAAATGTATTCAAAAGCTATTCGTATTAAACGGATGGCTTTTGTTGTTTAAAGAAAATTGTCAGAAATGGGATTTTTTAATAAGCTGTTCGGTAAAAAGGAAAAAGAAAGCCTGGATGAGGGTTTGAAAAAAACCAAGCATGGCTTTTTTGAAAAGATCACCAAAGCCATTGCCGGTAAAAGCACTGTAGATGAGGAGGTGCTGGATAACCTTGAAGAAGCACTGGTAGGTGCAGATGTGGGCATTGAGACAACTGTAAGAATAATAGAAAGGATAGAAAAAAGGGTCGCAAAAGACAAATACCTCAACTCATCCGAGCTCAATAAAATGTTACAGGAGGAAATTGAGGCATTGCTGGTAGATGCACCAGAATCAAATAGTTATGCATTTGATTCTGATCTTCCGTCTACACCATATGTCATATTAGTTGTAGGTGTAAATGGTGTGGGCAAAACAACTACTATTGGTAAGCTGGCTTATAATTTTAAAAAAGCGGGAAAAGAAGTTTTACTGGGAGCTGCTGATACTTTCCGTGCTGCGGCCGTTGAACAGTTGACCATATGGAGTGAAAGAGTAGGAGTGCCCATCGTAAAGCAAGCGATGGGAAGTGATCCCGCTGCTGTGGCATTTGATACAGTGCAAAGTGCTGTTTCTAAAAAATCAGATGTGGTGTTGATTGATACAGCAGGCCGCCTGCATAACAAAGCTCACCTGATGGATGAACTTAGCAAGATCAAAAGGGTAATTCAAAAGACAATTCCCGATGCGCCACATGAAGTCTTACTGGTACTGGACGGAAGTACCGGTCAGAATGCACTGGAGCAGGCCAAACATTTTACGGCTGCAACAGATGTAACAGCTTTGGCTATAACCAAACTTGATGGTACTGCCAAAGGTGGTGTGGTACTGGCAATAGCCAATCAATTTAAGATACCGGTTAAATTCATCGGTGTGGGTGAGAAAATGGAAGACCTGCTGGTATTTGACAAACATGAATTTGTGGACAGTTTATTTAACCTCGAAAGAAAAGAAGCGTAGTGAAAACAAAGAAACTTCATAAAGACAAGGTTAACATCATCACACTGGGATGCAGCAAGAATATGGTGGATAGCGAGGTACTGAGCGGCCAGTTACAAGCAAATGATATTGACGTAGTGCATGAGAATAAGAAATTGGATCACAATATTGTGGTGGTAAACACCTGTGGATTTATTGATAAAGCGAAGGAAGAAAGTATCAATACAATCCTTGACCAGGTAGAATTGAAACGAAGAGGTAAACTGGATAAAGTATATGTGACCGGCTGCCTGAGTGAACGATACAAGAATAACCTGGAAGCAGAGATACCGGAAGTGGATGCCTTCTTTGGCACTATGGAACTGCCGCTGATATTAAAACAATTTGAGGCTGATTATAAGGCTGAACTGGTAGGTGAAAGATTGCTGGCTACACCAAAGCACTATGCCTACATGAAAATATCTGAGGGTTGCAACCGCACCTGTTCCTTTTGTGCAATCCCGCTGATGAGAGGTCAGCATGTAAGCAAGCCGATTGACGAGTTAGTGAAAGAAGCAGAAGGTTTGGTGAAGAAAGGTGTGAAAGAGGTAATGCTCATTGCCCAGGAGCTTACTTACTACGGTCTTGATATCTACAAGAAAAGAATGTTAGGTGACCTGCTGCACCGACTCGCCGATGTTAAAGGACTTGAGTGGATCCGTTTGCATTACGCTTATCCTTCTAAATTTCCATTAGATGTGTTGGATGTAATGCGGGAAAGGGATAATATCTGTAACTACCTGGATATGCCTTTGCAGCATGCTGCCAATAATATGCTTAGCGCCATGAAAAGGCAGATCACAAGGGAAGAAATGGAAGAACTGACGTTAGCCATCCGTGAAAAAGTACCGGGTATTTGCCTGCGCACCACCCTGATCGCAGGTTTTCCCGGCGAAACGCAAGATGATGTGGAAGAGCTAAAAGGATTTTTGCAACGTCAGCGGTTTGATAGGGTGGGAATATTCACCTATTCTCATGAGGAAGGGACTTCAGCACATAATTTAGTTGATGATGTCCCTGCTGAAGAGAAGGAGAGAAGGGCTCAGGAGATTATGGAAGTACAGCAGGAAATTTCTTTTGAGTTGAACCAGGAAAAAGTAGGAAAAGTTTTCAAGACCATTATAGATAAAAAGGAAGCAGGCCGTTATCTTGGCCGTACTGAATTTGATTCAGTGGAAGTAGATAACGAAGTAGTGATACACTCCTTTAAAAAGCTCCCCATTGGTGAGTTTGTCAATGTAAAGATTACAAAGGCTTATGATTATGACCTGGAAGGGGAGGTGGTATAATTCATATTTTAATAAAGTATTTTAGTCCGGTATTTTTCTTTTCTCAAGCTGAAACACTATCTGTTCAGCATCTTTTACATTAGAAGCAGGAATGGGGGCCCTTATAACTGACTCCTGGTACCCATGTCTCGTTGGAAAGTCAACCCTGATCAGCAGAAGAGGGATATTACTTTCATTAGAAACTACAGCACCACGGAGTTTTGCACCCAGAAATTTCCAGGTTTGAAATGTATTTCCAACTATGATCGATTCTTCTCCGATGATTACATCCCTGTTACCTTTTATAAGACTTCTTTTTTTGAGATAAGGTACGGTCATGGCAATTATTCCGTAAAAGACTATGATCCCTATTAATATATACACAAAGAAAAGATCCTTGTAGATCATTGCCAGTACCCCGCAGATAATAGCGGAAATTATTATCAGCATTTTCAGGGAGGTTTTGTTGGCTTCAATCGACTCTTTAAGGTCTTCTTCGGTGAAGGTCAGCCATTCTTCTTTACTAAATGTCCAATGGGCAAGGGGGGTCATATCATTTACAAGCCTGTCAAATTCCCTGGCCCTTGGAAAGTAGATAAAAGCAACAATAATGAATGTAAGTGCCAGGAATCCAAAAATGACAATAAGTGCATATCCTCCTTTCATTCCATCAAGGCTGTATCCTGAAATAACAGCCGCTGCTATCATCAACAAAGCCAGGATGATTGAGTTTCTCAATACCTTTCTTGGCTTATTGATTATTTTTTTATTGTCAACAACTGTTTCCATATTAAATAATATTAATCAGCAGGAAGATTGATTGTTACTTTAATTGTTTTACCTGCAGCCAAATCTGTATTGATTTGATTTTGTTGTATTGCTCAATTGTTAGTCCGGTGTTGTTACTTACTTCGAACCTGATCTTGTAAACATACCTGTCTACTTTCTTATCATCATCGTCTTCCTGGGCGGAAGAAAGTAAAGGGAACAAACCAAAAAGTAGGTACAAGAGGGTAAAGAAACCCTGGCGGAGGATTGCAGGAAGTTTCATAAACTTGGTGTTAGGTGGGAAGAGCTCTTTTTTGCAAGCTACTGATTGACATTCCCTAAAAAAATGATTGCTGTCACAGATGAGAGTGACAGCAATCAAAACAATACTTATTTCAAAAAGACTTGTTTGTCCTTTTTCTAGTATGTTTTAGGTAACACTTACCCCTATCAGTTTGCCGATTCCAAATGTAATGGCAGCAGCAGCTAATCCGAATACTACCTGCCTGAAGCCGGAGTACCAGATACTTTTTCCGGTAAATAGTGTAATAGCTGCACCAATTATAAATAAGCCTACTGCACTGACGGCAGCACTTAAAAGGATTGCATTAAACCCACTCAGGAAAAAGAAAGGAAATACCGGTATTATGGCGCCAATTGCAAAAAGTATAAACGAATAAATGGCAGCTTCGATGGCAGATCCTTTTAACTCTTCTGCATTTATACCTAATTCTTCTTTTACCAATAATTCATGTGCATGCGCAGGATTCCGGATTATTTCCGCTGCCATTTCTTTTGCCTGTTCTTCCGGGATGCCTTTGGCTTTATAGATTAGTTCCAGTTCTTTCAATTCATTCTCCGGACTGGTTTCCAGTTCTTCCATTTCAATGGCCATCTGGTTTTCGTATAACTCCTGTGAGCTTTTTACTGATATCCATTCACCCAATGCCATGGATAATGCGCCAGCTAACAAGCCGGCTAAACCTGCTAACAAGACACCACTGCCGCCTGCTGTTGCACCGGCCACACCCATCACCAAACTGAAGTTGGAAACAAGACCATCATTGCCACCCAGTACTGCCGCCCGAAGGGCATTTCCGCCAACCGACTTATGCCTTGATTCAAACCGGGCTATTGTACTGCCTGATACTTTTGATTGCTCAATGATATTGCGCAGCACTTTTACATGATTCACTTCTGAACCGGTTACCGGTTGGTTGGTTTTCTTCTTGGCTGCCATTACAGAATTAGACAGACTTTTTTCTGTATCCATCAATACACCCAATACATAATCATAGCCAAAGATTTTACCGATGCGGTTTAGTGTTTTGGCCCGAAAGGAGGGTGGAGGCATTTTATCCAACGAAAGCCCGGTTTTTTTAAGGAATGCTTCCGCATGACCTTTTTCAATATCACTCATCTGCTGAAAAATATCAGCCACATTTTTATCTTCTTCTTTTTCGGCAAGTTTACCGTAAAGAAAACTGGCATCAACTTCTGTTTGAATACTTCTGAGATCGGGCATAAATAAATTTTTCTGCTTAAAGGTACTAATTACTCATACAGTACATAATGATGTTAATTGCTCCATCCAATGATTTTAGTAAAAAGTAAAAAGAGGGCCGAAGCCCTCTTTCATTAATCATCATCATCTGCTTTTTTAATTGTCCTTTCAGCTTGTTTAAGGCTATCCTTTACATCTTTTTGCTTTGCTTTATTATCAGTCTCCTCATCTTCTTCGTTTTCCTTTTCATTCGTAGCAACGCCATTTTGCAATTCTGTATGACGGATAAGGCCACCTAAGTGGGCTGTTTGTGCCATAGTACCAAATGAAGCAAGGGAAAGAACTACTGCTGCAAACAAAACCATCCTTGCAACTGCTGTATTTTTTCTCGCCAATAAGCCAATGAGTGCAACGACGCCAGTTACAGCAATTATAATCATGGATATTTTCGCCATTTCTTCATGTTCTTCTATAGCCCCTACATTTATTCCGGGAAGCTGTTCAACCAATTCCTCTGTTCCTTCTCCGGTCAAAAAAACCGGCGCTGTAAATAGCGCTGCTGCTATCAGCATGTATAGAGAAATTGTTTTGAATGATTCGTTCTTTTTTATCATTCCCAGTATCAATATTCCTCCTCCGATAATGGACAGGAATAACGGCGCATGGTTCAGCGCCAGGTGAATTTGTGCTGCGTTCATATAACTAAGTTTTTTATGAATAATAAGATTACCGGCAATAGGATGTGGCCGGCATGAAATTTACTTGTTTAGTTATATTGTCTGGGGAGGATGAAAAACAGAATAGGGCCGGTGACAGGGAATTCCTTCCGGGTGTATGATCGAATATTTCTCTCTTACAAACACTGGCACACTTGTATTAATTTCTTTTTTGAAGGAAAGTGGCGCATCCGTATGCTGGATAGTGCCCATAGATTTAAAAGGTAATTCATTATCCTCGCTGTCATCGTTATCATTTGGGTGCTGATTGGTTGAATAATGTATTTTCAGGAATTCCAGTAAACTGATAGAAGGATCTTCCATCCGGTGATGGCGAAAATGATTAAGCAATAAAGGCAGTTTCAGGAACTGGTGCAACTCTGTTACACCATTCACTAAAAGAACAGCGAGTATGATAGTGAATATTTTTTTCATTAACAGACCGGAAAGTATGATTCAAACGGGAAATGAAAGGTGATTTTTATCACCCTGCTGTTAAAGTTTACAAAAGAGTCAGTTATTCATAGCCTTATTTATCTCATTGCCGCCAATTCTTTCTTCGGGTGGGATAAAGCGGATGCCAAATAACTCATAGATTTCTTCTTCTGTTTTCCCGGCGAGTTTTTTTCCGCTTTTTTTATTGAATACGCCATATTCATTCACTTTCCACCCTCTCTGTTTGGCAAGGCTGCGCAATTGAATATTGTGCTCTTTGCTTCCGGTGAAGTAAAACAGGGCTGCACCATACTCATCTTCATGCACTATCCGTATATCGGCCTGAACTTGTTTTATATTTAATACAAGGCTGGCACGGGTCTTTCCGGCAGCGATCACTGTTTCGGCCTGTGGCAGTTGGGTAATAGTGGTAATGATCTTTTTCCATTTTCGTTCATCTGCTGTAATCACAATATCTATGTCGCCAATGGTTTCTTTTTTTCTCCGGATACTGCCGGCGATAGTCGCCTGTTTTACTCCGTCAATTTTTTTTATTGCCTTCAATAAATTTTCTGCAATCCGTTGCGCTTCTTTAAGTGGTAATCTTTTCTTGGCACTTTCCAGTTTCAGGGCCTGTTTCAGCTTTTCGATCTTACGGGAAGCAAAGCCCTTTACTTTTTCCAGTTTACCTTTTTCAATAGCAGTTACCAGTTCTTCTTTTGTTTTAATACCGAGTTCATCATGCAGTAACCGCAGGGTAGCAGGGCCAAAACCTTCTATATCCATCAACTCAAGTAGCGGAAAAGGTACTTTCTTTTTCAGCTCTTCAAATGTTTGTATCTGTCCGGTAGCCAGGAATTCTATGATCTTTTCTGCAATGCTTTTACCTATATTTTTGAGGTCCTCCAGTTGTTGAATATCACCTGCCATTGTTTCTACCGGTTCCTGCATATTACGCAGCGTTTGTGCAGCACCGGCATAAGCGTTAGCCCTGAATCTTTCATCCGGGCCCAAATACCTGTAACAGTCCGCCATCTGGCTGAATATCCTTGCCAGTTCTTTATTGCTATTATTTTTTTTACTGACGGTCTTTTTCACCATAGCAAGGTAGGCCAGTTGATGTACAGTAAAAATGAGCCCTGTCAGGCAGCTAACAGTTTCGGGCACTATCTTCGCCACTTCACCCAAAACCATTATCTTAGTTCACTTACAACCAAAACTTACCTATGGCAGAAGAAAAGAAAATCGTTTTTTTAAACAGGGACCTCAGCTGGCTTAGTTTTAACCACCGGGTATTGCAGGAGGCCGCCGACCGATCCGTTCCTTTATTCAACCGTATAGCCTTCCTGGCAATTTTCTCTTCCAACCTGGATGAATTTTTTCGTGTCAGGATGCCTTCCATTTTTGCCTTCACCAGTATTGAAGCCAAGAAAACCACTTTGAGAGAAGAATATCCCAAAGACCTGGTGCAGATAGTACAGAATATGGTGCTGGAGCAGCAGGAGGAATTTGGCAGTATTCTGCGGGAACAGATTTTGCCGGAACTACAGCAAAACCATATCTGCCTTTATTACAATCAGCCCATTCGTTCAGAGCATACTGAAACTATCCGTGAATACTTCTTATCAAAAGTCTTATCCTTTCTGCAACCCGTTATCCTGCAGAAGGAAAACCAGGCCTCCATTTTTCTCGAGAATAATGCACTTTATTTTATTGTAGATATTGAAGCGGCCGATCAGCCCGGCAAACATCAGTACGCCTTGCTGAATATTCCCTCCGGCAACCTGAGGCGTTTTTCTGAATTGCCCATGCTGGGTGATGATCATTTCCTCGTTTTTTTAGATGATGTGGTGAGAGAGAACATTGAAGAAGTGTTCCCCAGTTTTAAAGTGCATGGCCTGTACAGTATAAAAATGACGAGGGATGCAGAAATGAATATCGAAGACGAGTTCATCGGTGATATCGCAGAGAAAATAGAAAAGCAGTTGGAGAAAAGAGAAGCTGGTATCGCCACCCGTTTGCTCTACGATAAAACAATGCCTGCTGAAGTGAAAGAATTCGTACAGAAATATTTTACGCTGCGCAAAGAAGAGATGGTGGAAGGCGGCCGCTATCACAACCTGAGAGACATGGGTGGATTACCAAACCCGTTGCGGGGACAATTAACACAGGCAAACTGGTCATCGGTGGCTCATCCGGGATTTAATAATCACCGGTCTATCTTTCAAACCATAGCTGAGAAAGAAAGGATGCTGCACCTGCCGTATCATTCCTATAATTACATACTTCGCTTTTTCAACGAAGCAGCTATTGATCCCGGTGTAAAAGAAATATATGTTACCCTGTATCGTGTAGCAGCTGATTCGCATATTGTAAATGCATTGATCAGTGCTGCGAAGAATGGCAAAAAGGTTACGGTGTTTGTTGAACTGAAGGCAAGGTTCGATGAAGCCAATAACCTGAAGTGGAGCAAGAAGATGAAAGCAGCAGGTATCAAAATCATCAATAGTATACCAAGACTGAAAGTGCATGCAAAAGTAGCGCTGATCAAACGGCAGGAGGAACAGCAGGATAAGTGGTACTCCTTTATGGCTACGGGCAACTTCAACGAAGCTACCGGCCGTTTCTATACCGACCATGTGTTATTTACTTTCAACCAGGATTTTGGCAATGAGCTGATACTGTTGTTTGATTACCTGCAATCCAGGAAACAGCCGGCTGAATATGGTAAGATACCTTTTAAGCATTTGCTTGTATCGCAGTTCAACATGATCAAACGCTTCAGCCAGTTAATAGACAGGGAGATTGATAATGCCAAAGCTGGTAAACCTGCCAGCATCATCATCAAACTGAACAACCTGCAGGAAAGGGCCATGATCGCAAGGCTGTATAAAGCCAGCAAGGCAGGAGTGAAAGTGCATTTGATTGTTCGCAGTATTTGTTGCCTTGCTCCGGGGGTACCGGGACAGAGTGAAAATATCGTGGTACACCGCATTGTAGACCGCTACCTCGAACATGCAAGGGTCTTTGCTTTTCATAATAACGGCGAGCCAGAATATTATATGGGCAGTGCCGACTGGATGAACCGCAACCTGCACAGCCGTATTGAAGTCTGCTTCCCCATTTATGATAAACAAATGGGAGAGGAGTTGCAGCATATATTGGACCTGCAACTGAAAGACAATAAGAAAGCCGTGCTGCTTTCCAGTGATGTACAAACCGGTGCTGCTAATAATATGAGGGTGTTGAGTGCAGGGCAGGACCCGCTGGCAGCCCAGCAGGCTATTTACGATTTTGTAAAAGCAGCGTCGCCAGGTAGGTAAGCGGCTGATTGGCGTCATTGTGCTGCGATAGATACACTGTTACTTTCACAAAAATTTTTCTTATGCGCAGAAGTATAAGATTGGTTTGGCTGCTTTCCTTTCTTCTCATCTTTACAGTCAACAGCAAAGCACAGGTAGCCGCCGTCACATTCACAGTAAAAGTTCCGCAAACAGATAGTGCCATGGATGTTTACCTGGCAGGCTCTTTCAATTACTGGCATGCCGGAGATTCATTGTATCGCATGAAGATGATTAGCGATAACCTTTATATGCTTACCATACCGGTATTTGAAAACCAGCTGTACAAGTATAAATACACCATGGGCCATTGGGACAGGGTGGAGCTGGCTGCCAACGACAGCAATATCAGCAACCGGGTATTTACTTCGGCTAGCGGAATGCAGATCACCGATACGGTGATGAAATGGAAAACAGCAGTGCCCGCCGCTGCCAAAACCAACCCGCAGATGCAACAGATCAACGCTATGAAAGATACGGCGCTGGCCAGGCTGCAACCCGAGCTGAATAACATGATTGATTTTTTAAAACAGTATGTGCAGAATTTTTTAGCAGCAGAACCCAATGCAGCCCTGCACCGCCGACTGGATAAAAAAGTAGCTAAGAAGATAGGCAACGCCTACCGGCAGGTAACAAAACTATTGTGGGATGTATTTGCGTCCATTACACCGGAGCAAAAGAAACAGATGACGGAACTGCTGAATAAGCCCGAAGCACAAAAAGATTTTATCAATGCCCTTGGTAATGCGTTGGGTACTGTAGTGGAAGGAAAGAAACAGTGACCGCAATCGGTTGTATCCATTCTCGTTAAACCTATGTGTTCCACTATGTAACTATGCTCCTATGTGGTTCAAAAATTGGGAACCACATAGAAACATCAGAAACATAGGTTTCACATAGTATTTCTGCTAATATTCAAGTTTGCTGATAGTGCAGTACATTGAGTATTATTTTTAATTCAAATCACTTGTATGCGAAAGCTTCTCCTCCTTTTTATTTCAGGCATTAGCTTTTTATCACTAAAAGCACAAACTGAAAAAATACCGCTGCTGTTCCGGCTCGATGATATTGGTATGTGCCATTCGGTAAATATGGCGGCCAAAGAAGTACTGGAAACCCGCATGCCGGTGAGCATGTCCGTCATGGTGCCCTGCCCCTGGTTTACCGAAGCGGTGGAGATACTGAAGCAATACCCGCATGTATCCGTGGGTATTCATCTTACCCTCAATTCAGAGTGGAAGAATTATCGCTGGGGGCCTGTAGCAGGTGTTACCATGGTGCCCTCGCTGGTAGATTCATTGGGCCATTTCTTTCCCTCCCGCAGTAAGTTGTTTGCCAACAATCCCCGGCTGGATGAAATAGAAACAGAGCTAAGGGCACAGATTGAAAAAGCCCTGAAGGCAGGGCTGAAACTGGATTACCTCGATTACCACATGGGAGCCGCCATGCAAACCCCGGAAACCCGGGCCATTGTAGAAAAACTGGCTGCTGAGTACAATCTCGCCATCTCCCGTTATTATGATGAGGTAGATGTGGAAGGCGGTTACGCCGCACCCGTAGCCAATAAGTTAGATACCCTGCTGAAGAAAGTAACAAACCTGCAGCCGGGAGGCACCAAATTATTTGTAGTGCATATCGGGCTGGATGAACCGGAGATGGCCGCTATGGAAGACCTGAACCCCTCCGGGCCAAAAGATATGAGCCGGCACCGGCAGGCAGAACTCCGGGCCTTGCTGGCACCCTCGTTTCAGCAAATGATAAACAGTGAAAGGTTCAGAATTGTGAACTACCGGATGCTGAATGAAGAGAAGGGATTGAAAAGTATGAAAAGGCCGAAGGGGAATTAGTGACATAGTTGCAGCCGTTTCTATGAGACTGGTGAGGCCAGACACTGTAATACCTGCTGTTATTTTAAGGTGGCTTTAAAGTGGGAGTAAAGTGGGAGTAAAGTGGGAGTAAGAAGGCTTTATCCAAAGGGTAAAACAGGCCTTTTTATACAGTTTCCCGGTTAAAATAATTTCAATTTTATCTGCCGATGTGACACTGTATTATTTCGGAAGTGAGTCCGAATTTTAAGATACGACCTTCGGTAAGCTACCATGACATTCATCGGGGCAGGCAGGGTGACAAAGGATGCGGGATATGGCCTTTCTATACCCCAGGGTAAACTTGTAACAGGCGAAGACTCTTTGATAAACTCTGAACAGTACCGCAGTTGGCTACTAATTAATACAAAAACAAAAAGCCCCGGCAAACTGCCGGGGCTTTTATATGAACTAAACTTTATGAGCATTAATGATGCACCATCACCCTGCCCACTGCAATGCGTTTGCCATTGCGGTCGGTTAAGGCAATGGTATAGATACCGCTGCCATTTTTGCGCAGATCTACGGCAAGGCGCTGGTACGGTGAAGTGATGGTGTATGCCTTGCTGTACACTACGGCTCCCCTGGAATCGGAGATAGTAAGCGTAAAGCTGTTGGCCGACGGGCTGTAATAGCTTACTTCAAACTGTCCGTTGTTGGGGTTAGGCATAATGAACAACCTTGATGTAGCCGAATCAGCTATCACCACCAGGTTGCTGGTATTGCTGCAGCCTCCGGCATTGGTAACCTGTACGGCATAGCTGCCAAGGTCGCTTAGTCCTACATTGAGTGATGAAGTAGCAGCGCCGGGAACAGCCACTGTATTCTTAAACCAGTTGTAGGTATAAGTGCCTGCGGGTGAAACACTGGCCGTCAACGTAGTGCTCAACCCGGGGAAGAGGCTGGTGTAAGGTGATGCACTGAGGGTAACTACCGGTCTTGGGTTTACTGTAACGTTAGTAGCTGCTGATGTAGCTGAACATCCGCTGGCATTGGTAACGGTAACTGTGTAATTACCCGATGCGGCCGGTGATGAAACGGTGATGGCCTGTGTGGTGGCACCATTGCTCCACAACCAGCTGCTGCCTGCTGATGCAGTAAGCACTACATTATTCGGCTCGCAGAACGTAGTAGGGCCGCTGGCTGTAATGCTGGCAGCGGGTATGGGGTTAACGGTAACCGTAGTAACCGGTGAACTGCTTACACAACCACCAGCCTGTGTTACCTGTACTGAATAGTTGGTAGCACCGATTGGTCCGCTTACGGTGATGGCCTGCGTGGTAGCGCCATTGCTCCATAAATAAGCGGTGCCACTGTTGGCGGTTAAGGTTACACTGCCACCGTTGCAGAATGTGACAGGTCCGCTGGCTGTGATAACAGCAGG
>CAZWIM010000036.1:0-29807 GCA_964634265.1 uncultured Chitinophaga sp.
AATACTTACCGGCAGCACAAACTCAAACACGGTTCCCTGGAAGCCGTCAAACTGGTCACGGTCAAGAAGGCGGCTAATCCGGAAACCAAAGGTTAAAGGATATTGATTCCACCATTTGGTATCAATAAATATTTCACCTCCCACAGTCCTTTGGTCGGCGGTTACCTTTTTATCTCTTGAATACACTTTTGTAAAATCATAGAAAGCATTAGCCCTTATCCGTTGCAGGTAGAGTATATTTCCAAATCCCCAATCGATATGCCATAAGGGAAAATGATAGTTAGCCGACAAACGCCACATACGGGAAAAATAACGTCCCTCATAACCTCTTGAATAACCAAAACGGTTAGAAAATACAACCTGTGACAGGGTATCTCTTTCCTGGAAAGAGCCCGTTAAAACCAGGTTATGATTACTAAGCAATCCCGGTACATATAAAGAGCCATTTGTTATGAACTGGTAACCCGTTACACTGGTAATAGCATGCCGGTGGCTGGCTGAAACAGAATAAGCAAACCGGGGGAAAATATGCTGAACGGCTCTTTGTATCTGCTGTGTCCATGAAATAGTGTGCAGCAGATAGCTAAAAGAGGTATTGCCTAACAAGTTTGCAAACTGTCCTTTATTAAACTCGTTTCTTAAAACATAGTTGCTTCCCAGGTTAAAGTTTTTATATGTCTGTCCGCTGGCGTAATTCAGGGGAATACTTAAGCCTATCCTTGTATCCAATTGATCCCATTGACGTACACGGTTATTGATTACTTCCTGGCGATTGAATGTGTATTCAGTTCCCACACTGATGAAAGGGAAAAAAGCTCCGTATGTCATACTTAAGCCTGCGGCACTGGTTCTTTCGTTTTCGTTATAGAGATAATACAATTCGGTTTGCAACGTATTCAGTACATTTTCTCCATACAAAGAAAAAGTAAAGATGGGATCTGAATAATAAGGTCTCCAGCTATGGAAATTCAGCAACCGTGTTGACTTTTTATAGTTTTCATTGTTGAAAAATCGCTGAGGCACTTTCGACAACAAAATATCACCAGGTACAGAGGAGTTACTAACCGGATACTTTTCATTCAATGATTCAGTTACTGTATTACTTACTTCGTTCCATACAATTTCTTTTTCCTGAATTTGTTTTAATTGATACCCTTCAGCTGTAAATGCTGACCATGTTATTCTTCCATTGCCTGCATTTACATAATAATTACCGAGTGGGCCGTTGCTGATTCTAAATATTTTCCTGTCGATCAATCGCAACGCAAATACATCATCATTCCCTTGATAGTTAGCTGTAAAATAAATGATCCCGTTATTTACACATGGATACCCTGCTACATTAAAGGAAGGTGGAGTAAGCCTCGTAGTATTCCCGGTGGAGATTTCTGCAGTTGCAAGGCACATTCTGCCGTCTCTGAGCCTTACTGCTGAGACAAGATTATCCTCATCAATAAATTTCGGATCAGTAAATACAGCTATCTCAGTTGAATGAATACGCCGCAAAACCTTGCCATCGCTGCTATTAAGCACATGCAACTCGCTGCTACCATCGTTGTTGTTTTGAACAGCCGCTATTTTTGAACCATCGGATGAAATATCCGGAGTAAAATATTTCGTTTTTCTTGTTAGCGTCTGTTGCTGCCCTGTTTTTACATCTAATAATTTAATCACTCCATAATCCCGCCAACCCCAACGAGGATCTGTTTCATAAGCCGAATAAACAATTTTCCCGTTCTTGTATGAGAATTGCTCATCAATAGAAATATCCCTTGCTCTTAGCCGATGTTCACCGTTTTTGTCTTTTATATAGAAAACCGGTCGCTGACGGTAACTGGCTTTGAGGTAAACAAGTGAATCCGCTCCGGCACTGTAAGGAAAGTAATAACTGGTTACGTAGTCCTTCTTAAGAGGCATCAAAAAGCCTTCATTCCTTGTTGTAGTATCAGTCTGTGTTTTGTAAAAGTCAAATGCCTGCTTTGTGAAAGTTTTGTAACCTATTCCCGCATGCCTTTTTATGGCGGATTGAAAAGGATAGAATAAACCTTTATATGCACTGGCATCCCGGGTGACCTTCTTCCAAAAATCTGTTCCATATTTTTTATAGCCGTAATTGACCAGCAAATAACCAAGATTATAATGATTGGGTACATAATCTTTTAAAGACCCGTTTCGCAATTTCATCCAGGAGTATTTTTTGCCAGCCTGCCAGAGAGAAGGATATGTATTCATGAAAAGAGGTAACCTGCCCCTTCCTTGTTTACTTACGGCCGTTTCCTGGTACACGGCATCACCTTCATAAAACCAGTCGGGAATGGAAGCGTTTATGGCAAGAGTGTAACCATCTTCTCCAAAGAGAATTTTCATCAATTTGCTTAGTCCGTTATTGAAGTTGTTGAACTGTTGAACATGCCTGTATTCATGCAATGCCAACTGATCAGTCCAGCTAACACTTCCCTGGTTAAAATTGACAGGTTCAGGAGTTAAAAAGAACTCACTTCTGAAGGGCCCCAGTTGCACATAACCATTGGCAATGGTTGTTTGATTTTGTAGCACTATGTCTACTTTCTGCAACTTATCACCTAATGAAAATGGCTTGTTAGCTGCCAGGTAATGTACGACGGAGGCCACCCGTTGTGCATGGCTGTCAAGCCCAGCCGGGTAAATTACCCTGAGAGTATCTGTGTTGATCTGCTTCCATTTAAGCGAAGGCGGGTTTCCTCCAAACTGCTGAGAAAAAGTGATACAGGAAATTGATAAGAAGATATTGGCAAATAAAAGTCTCCGCATGGTAAAGGATTTTTAACGGAAGTTACTAGTTAATCAGCATTCAGGCAGGCTAAGCGGTACATTGACTGCAAGACCTCCATCTGCAGTTTCCTTGTATTTAAAGTCCATATCCTTTGCGGTATCCCACATGGTTTTTATTACCGCATCTAATGAAACTTTTGCAAAATCAGGTGTGCTTTGCAAAGCTAACTGCGATGCAGTAATGGCCTTGATAGCACCCATTGTATTACGTTCTATACAAGGAACCTGAACCAATCCAGCTATCGGATCACAGGTAAGGCCTAAATGATGCTCCATCGCAATTTCAGAAGCCATCATTACCTGTTTTTGTGTGCCACCCATACATTCGGTAAGACCAGCAGCTGCCATGGCTGAAGAAACACCGATCTCGGCCTGGCATCCACCCATTGCTGCAGAAAGTGTGGCTCCCTTTTTAAAAATGCTTCCGATCTCAGCTGCTGTCAAAAGAAACTGAACAATTTTATCCTCACTATTCCCATCGCAAAAAGCAATAAAATACTGAAGTACCGCAGGAATCACTCCCGCTGCACCATTGGTTGGCGCTGTTACTACCCTGCCAAAAGAAGCATTCTCTTCGTTAACTGCCAGGGCAAAACAACTGACCCAGTCCAGTGTGTATTTAAAATCATTTCCCCCGGAACGGATCGCTGTCAGCCATGAGTTATAATCACTGTATGATTTTACAGCTAAGAGTTTCTTATTTAATTCAGCCCCTCTTCTTTTTACATTCAATCCCCCGGGAAGCATCCCTGGTGTATGACAACCACGGTAAATGCACTCCTTCATAACTCTCCATATATTCAACAACCCTTTTCTTGTTTCATCCTCGCTTCGCCATGTATGTTCATTCTCCATCACAATTTCGCTGATCGACATACCGGTCTTTATACACCAGTGCAACAAGTCATCAGCAGTATTAACCGGGAAAGGGAGTTGCTCATCCTGTTTCCCTGAGACTTCCTCATTCTCTTTGACCACAAACCCGCCACCAATAGAATAAAAAGTTTCTGCGACCGATTCTCCAGAAACCATATCTGCCAGAAAAGTAACTGCATTGGGATGGTAAGGAAGGTTCTCAGTAATCAGAAACTCAATATCTTCTGCGGGGTCAAAATCAACCTCATGCAAACCCAACAGCAGAATTTTCTTCATTGAAGCAATGTCACTGATCTTTGATGCTATCTGTTCAACAGCAAAAGTTACCGGATCAGCACCACATAAGCCCAACTGTACCGCCACATCAGTTCCATGCCCTTTGCCGGTTTTCGCCAAAGAACCATACAATAAAACCCTGACGGATTTTACATCATGAATCTTGTTCTTTTGCTGAATTGCCTGTACAAACCGCTGGGCCGCCCTCCATGGACCCAGCGTATGAGAGCTTGAAGGACCAACGCCAATTTTAAAAATGTCAAAAACGGAGATGGCTTCGTGTGGCAAGGTGAAAAGTTTAGGTGAAGTATAAATAACAAACGATTAATTAAAGTATTGTTTATTGAACGTCTACTACGTTTACTTCAAAAAATAAAATTGAATTTGCGGGAATAGGTCCCTGGCCGGTGCAACCATACGCTAAAGCGGATGGAATAATCAGCTTAATAGTACCTCCTTTCTGAACCAGCGGTATACCCAACTGCCAACCCAAAATGGTATTACCTAACGGGAAAGAAACGGGATTAACCGTTTGCGAATCAAAAATAGTTCCGTCAGTCAGCTTACCAACATACCGGGCAGATACTACGGAAGTAACTGTCGGAGTAGGACCGCTACCGGGATTTACAACTTCATAATACAGGCCACTGGAATGCCTGACCGCATTGATAGAGTTGGCAGCAGCATAAGCCTGAATAGCTGCTTCCTCACTTTCCACACTTTTGGGGTTACAACTATTGTCTTTCAAACAACCCGGGGATATAAACAACATCACTACAAAAAAAGCAGTTAAATGCAAATTCTTAATCATATCTATTGTTTTCATTTTTTTCAAAGTTAGTGTGGTCTTTCCTGGAAAGCAGTTCTCTATATCGTTGTTCATTGATATCCCACCGGTGGCGGGCTGAAAAAATCACCACGAAAATAACGATCAGTATGGCTGCAATCATTAAAACAAGGATCAGAGAAGACTGTTCTCTTTTCATCACCATTTCGGCTCTTTTATACCAGCCGGAGAAAAAATTTACAAAAATGGCAATCACCATTACGACAGCCAGCGGCAAACCAACATATAATTGCCGGAGTACCTTTTTCTTTATTAAACGGTTTTGTTCCCAATAAACGATAAAGTCAGATTCTTCTTTTGTTAACATAAACTTATTCCTCCAATCTATGACAATCACAGAGTGGGCAAAGGTAAATCACAAAGGACTTTCACCCTTGCATTGCCGGAACAAAATATATATCTTGTGCATCTTAACTCCAAGACTTTGAAAATTACCACCCTGCTGGCACAATATCTCTATACCAAAAAGCAGCTCCACCTGCCCGGTATAGGCACATTTACCCTGGATAATGATATTGTACTGGATTCCGATAAAAGCAAACACAACAAAACAATTGCCCTGGAAGGTGTTTCATTTCAGCATAACCGGACAGTTAAAGAGGATCCTGATCTTATTGCCTTTATTTCCGAACACAGCGGTAAAATAAAAGCTCTTGCCTCAGCAGACCTTTATTCACATCTTGAACTGGCCAGCCAGTTCCTGAACATCGGGAAACCATTTCTCTTCGAGGGAATTGGCAGCCTTGTGAAAACCCAAACCGGTGAATTCAGTTTTACACCCGGACAAGTATCCCAGGACAGAATAGAGTCAGCCGTTCACCGGGAATACGGAAAGGAGGCAATAAGCGAAGAACCAGTCGGCGATTATAAAAGTGTTTTCTATAATAAACATACAAAGTCTGCCTGGAAGAAACCAGCTGCCATAAGTCTTATTCTTCTTGGTTTTGGTCTTGCGATCTGGGGAGGATATACAGTTTATAAGAACAGAACTGAGAGAAGTGAAAAGCAAGAAACTGTGGTGACCTCTGATAAAAATGAAACAAGTCAGGATCAGAATATAAACAAAGAACCTACTGATACAATAACACAAAAAGGAGATACTACCAGAAACGCAAAGGCTTTATCAGCCCGGGCTCCAGTAGTACCTGCAGGCAGTAAAAAATTCATATTAGAAGTTTCACCGAAGGAAAGAGCCTTATACAGGTATAACCGGTTAAAAACATTTCAGTGGCAGGTAGAAATGGAAACAAAGGACTCTAGTTCGTTTACGCTTTACATGCTTTTGCCGGTATCGGCAGCCGATACCAGCCGTGTTTTGGATTCCCTGAGCCGGCTAAATGGAAAACGGGTTTTCATTGCAGAATAAAAAAAGCCATCTTACGATGACTTTTTTGAGGTCCCGACCAGATTCGAACTGGTGTAGGAGCTTTTGCAGAGCTCTGCCTAGCCACTCGGCCACAGGACCATTTCAATTATTTCAGATTGTAGATTTAAGACTTTAGTTTTGAAATCCGAAACGGCTGCAAATATACATTTTTTGAATAATTAGCTAACAATTAATAAAAGAACATGAGCAGAATTGCAGAATCAGAACTGATCATCAATGCAAGAGGCGCTGTTTATCATTTAGATTTAAGGCCGGAAGAAATTGCCAGTACAGTTATAACTGTAGGCGACCCTGACCGGGTAAAGGAAGTAAGCAAATACTTTGACAAAATAGAAGTTAAAAGACAACACAGGGAGTTTATCTCCCATACTGGTTATGTTGGCACAAAACGGATAACCGTTTTATCCTCCGGAATAGGTCCCGATAATATTGATATTGTGATCAACGAACTGGATGCACTGGCCAATATTGACTTTAGCACCCGGGAAATTAAGAGGAATCTCAGTTCTTTAAATATAATACGTATAGGTACTTCTGGCTCATTACAGGAAGACATACCTGTAGACAGCTTTGTGGCCTCTACACATGGGCTGGGCATAGACAACTTGCTGAACTTTTACCGGCATGAACAAAATGAGCAAGAAAAAGAACTGCTGCATTCTTTCATCACCCACACTCAAATACATGGACAGATCGGTAATCCTTATATCACCAGTTGCTCAGCCTCGCTGATCAAACATTTTGTAAAAGATTTTCACCAGGGAATAACCGTCACCTGCCCCGGATTTTATGGTCCGCAGGGAAGAATACTGCGCCTGGGTATCCGCAATCCTGAACTGATAAACCGACTTACAGATTTCCGTTTTGGCCAGCACCGGATCACTAATTTCGAAATGGAAACATCTGCCATCTATGGACTTGGTAAACTACTTGGGCACCACTGCCTTGCCATCAACGCAATTGTTGCCAACAGGGTGAAAAAGGAATTTTCCAAAGACGGACAGGCTGCTGTAGAAAACCTTATAAAAAAATTTATTGGCATATTCAGCGAAAACATCTGATGCAATTACATTTTTACAAATACCAGGGAACCGGGAATGATTTCATTTTGGTTGATAATCGCCAAAATGAATATGTTTTGACACAACAACAGATTCATAAGCTTTGTGACCGTCGCTTTGGCATTGGTGCAGACGGACTTATGTTGCTGCAGAACAAAGAAGGGTTTGATTTTGAAATGAAGTATTACAATGCAGATGGCAAAGAAGGCAGCATGTGTGGTAACGGTGGCCGTTGTATGGTAAAGTTCGCCTATCACCTGGGTATCCACCGGGAGCTATACCGGTTTCTGGCCTCCGATGGTGTGCATGAAGCTGAAATAGATATTGATGGGATCGTTTCTTTAAAAATGAAAGATGTCAGTGTGATCAAAAAATTTCATGGTGACTATATTTTAAATACAGGCTCTCCTCATTATATCAAACTGGTAAATCATGTAATGGAGCTTGACGTTTACAAAAAAGGATACGAAATAAGGCACAGCAAAGAATTTGAAGAGGAAGGAATCAATGTAAATTTCGTAGAACAGTCAGAGGAACCTGATAAAATTATTGTCCGGACGTTTGAAAGAGGTGTGGAAGACGAAACATACTCCTGCGGTACGGGAGTTACTGCAGCAGCCCTTGTTTGTTATCACAACGAAAATGGCTTCAACGATGTGGAGGTTCAGACCCTCGGCGGTCACCTGTCCGTTGAATTTGACCGGGTGGACGAAGACCGTTTTGAGAATATCTGGTTGTGCGGCCCTGCAGAAAAAGTGTTTCAGGGGAATGTTGATATATAATTCACTCCTGTCCTGAAACACATATCTCTTTCCGTTTTTTGAACCTTACCTTTGCCTGCCCGGATTCAATAATCATTCGGGTACCGGTCATGATCCAGTACTTCAAAAATATCAATCAGCAAACAATTGCTATCGACAAGCCAGAAAATGGTGCATGGGTAAATATTTTGCCACCTCTGAAACAAGAGGAGTTTTCTGAACTATCCTCAGCACTGGATATTCCTATTGACTTTTTGACCGACTCGCTGGATATTGATGAAAGAAGCCGTTTCGAAGAAGAGGATAATGTTAAGCTTATAGTAATCAAAACACCTACTGAGAACAACTCTTTTAATGACAGTGATGCTTATTTCATCACTATTCCGATTTGTATCATTCTTACCCATAACCAGATCGTAACGGTCAACTCTTTTGAAAATCCTGCTATTAAAAAGTTCCTGAATACTTTTCAAAACAGGCATCCTGATAAAAGGAATATGATGGTGCTCAAGGTTTTTGAAAAGATTGTTCAAAACTTCATGGAACAACTAAAAGAGATCAATATGCGGCGCAATACATATGAACAAAAGTTATATGACGCCAGCAGGAATGAACATTTACTTGAACTGATGAGGATCCAGAAAAGCCTTGTCT
This sequence comes from uncultured Chitinophaga sp., assembly GCA_964634265.1. GTDB lineage: Bacteria > Bacteroidota > Bacteroidia > Chitinophagales > Chitinophagaceae > JJ008. Next base: position 8,674 of record CAZWIM010000036.1, read on the forward strand.
ATTTTGTTACAGCACTCCGCTCTAATGAAATGCTGATGATGAAACTGGAAAGAACAAATTTTCTTGGATTAACCGAAGAAGAAAAAGAAATTTTAAATGACCTGATCGTAGATAATTCACAGGCCCTTGAGATGGCTAATATTTATACAAACATCCTCAGCAGTACACTCGACGCATTTGCCAGCATTATTGCCAATAATCAGAACCAGGTATTAAAACGACTAGCCATTATTACGATTGTACTTACTTTCCCTGTACTTATCGCCAGTTTATTCGGCATGAATGTGCCAAGCGGGTTTGAACATTCTCCCTATGCATTTTATATCGTTGCCTTCTTATCACTGGGAATATCAGTAGGTATTGGCTGGTTCTTTTTCCGTAAGAAAATATTCTAAGAGCATGTTCAATCTCAGGGTATACGGTATTTTAATCAATAATCAGCGACAGGTATTGGTTAGTGATGAACTGATTCGTGGAAATTACATTACCAAATTTCCGGGTGGCGGGCTGGAGTTTGGAGAGGGCACCCGTGACTGCCTCCGAAGAGAGTTCCTGGAAGAAATGAATCTGAAAGTTGAAATTGGTGAGCATATTTACACTACTGACTATTTTCAGATCTCCGCATTCAATCCTGAACACCAGATCATTTCGATCTATTATTTTGCCAAAGCACTTGAGCCGATTACGGCCCCGCTGCGCAACAAGCCATTTGATTTCGATGAAAAACAGCTTAAAATGTATGAAGCTACCCGAGAAACGGAAACATTCCGTTTCATTAACTGGGATGATTTTTCTGCAGCGTCAGTTACACTTCCTATTGACAAGATAGTAGCCGCAATGGTTAAAGACAAACTTATTCATCACCCATAGCCGCCTTCTTCATAGCAGCGGCCTGTTCATGACCCAGGTACTTTTCAATAACACCGTGGACAAAATAAATAACCGGAGTCAGCAGAATGGCTATAATGAATTTATAAAAGTAATTGACTACTCCTACAGCTATAAACAATCCAAAAGGCCACACAAAGTCGTTGCCTGACGCATTCACTCTTGTTCCTACATAAAAGGCAATGAACAGTACCACAAAACTGTCAATGAACTGAGAAATCAGTGTAGAACCGGTGGCCCTTAACCAAATACGCTTTTCACCCGTTACTCTTTTTATTTTGTGAAAAACAAAAACATCAATTAACTGCCCGAGTATAAATGCCGTCAAAGAACCGATGATAATAAAGCCTCCCTGTCCCAGTACGCTGTTGTATGCTTTCTCCATATCAGGAACACCACTACCCTGCTTACTGGTGATGAAAAAATCAGCAGGAACCAGTTTCATCGCCCCGTAAAAGATTAAAAAAGCAAATGCTATCAATACAGCAGTGAGATAGGACAGGAATCTTACTCCTTTCATCCCATAGTACTCATTAATAATATCTGTCATAATAAAAACTACCGGCCATAGCAAAACCCCGGCTGTCAGGTTTACAGAAAGATCATTGCCCAATATCCTGATATGCATGGGCTCAAGACCAAGTGTTTTCTCCAATGAAAATATCTTCACCCCTATAATCTCTGCAATTAACGCATTGGCAATAAAAATACCTGCCAGGATAATAAAGAGTTTGGTAGGCTTGCTTTGAATAATAGTCTTAATCATACTGATGCCTGTGCATACAGGTAGTTTATGTAAAAAATATAACTAAGCAAGATCAGCAAAACAAAAACATTGGCAACGATAAGCCATATTGGTACAATTGCTCCGGGTCTTTTTCCAAAAATCCAGAGTAAAATGTAACAAAGCAGGGTTATCGGAACGATGATCATCCCCATAAAAAAACCGATTGTGATAATCGTAGAAACAAGGCTTTCGTCTTTGATCCAATCCTTCACCAATAAGGATAAACTGATCAAAAAAAATAAGCCGCAGATGAAAGCCAGTCGTGATAAAAATAAAAGCCACCGCATCGGGATTTTAGTCTAAAATAGCATTATTTTGTCAGCCTAACTGTGAAATAATATGAATCATCCGCTGCTGAAAAAGATCTTACCACATATTATAGCTGTTGTAGTTTTCCTGGTCGTGTCTGCCCTGTTTTGCAAACCAGTGCTGGAAGGAAATGTGTTGAACCAGCATGATAATGTGGGCTGGAAAGGTATGGCCCAAAACGCCTTTGAGTATAAAGAAAAAAATGGCCATTACCCTCTCTGGAATCCTAATCTCTTCAGCGGGATGCCAAACTACCAGGTGGCCATGGAAGGCAAAAGTGTCATGCCGGATATGATCAGTATATTATCATTATGGACACCCAAACCCATCAATTTCTTTTTCCTGGCATGTATTTGTTTTTATATCCTTTGTCTGACCTTACGGGTAAACCCGATTGTGGGAATGCTGGGGTCACTGGCTTATGCTTTTTCCACTTACAACCCTGTAATTGTTGCTGCAGGCCATGATACGCAGATGCTGGCAACAGCCTTTATGCCATTGGTACTGGCCGGTATTGTCAATATTTATGAAAAACGATATTGGCTTGGATTTGCATTGACCACATTTGCCGCTTACCAGCAGATAGGTGTTAACCACTTACAGGTTACTTATTATTTCTTTTTGATTGCAGTAATACTCACCCTGGCTTACCTTGTTAAATGGATAAAAGAAAAGGATTGGAAACATATTGCTATAGCAGGCGCCATTACTATTGTATCGGGATTAATAGGTGTTGCGGGTAATGCCCTAATCCTTATGACCACTTCTGAATACAGCAAATTTACCATGCGGGGTGGCAAAGATCTTGATATTACCAGCGATACAGTTAAAGCGGTCAAAACAAAGGGGCTGGATACCACCTATGCTTTTGAATATAGCCTTGGAAAAGGTGAAACAGTTTCATTAATAATGCCGAATGCCTATGGTGGTTACAGCAGCCGTTATGCAGGTGAAGAATCAAATGTTGTTAAGAAATTAACAGACCTTGGCATTCCTGAAAATAATGCAGTGCAGGTAGCGCAAGGGATGCCAGTTTATTGGGGAAAGTTATATACCTCCGGACCTGCTTATCTCGGAGTAATTATTTGCCTTTTGGGCCTTATTGGTTTCGTTCTTTTAAAATCTCCCATGAGGTGGGGCTTGCTGGCAGCAACACTTCTTGGCATTATGATGACCTGGGGAAAGTACCTGCCAGGATTCAATACTTTCTTATTTGAACATTTGCCATTGTATAATAAATTCCGGTCTCCGGCATTTGCACAGGTAATTCCTCAGTTTACCATGGGAATCGCAGCAGTACTTACCCTGCAGCAGTTACTTTTCGGAGGCCAGCTACAAAAGGCAGATTTTAAAAAGATACTTTACACAGCCGGAGGATTATTTGCTGTATTAGGACTTCTGTACTTCTCCGTCAATTATTCATCTCCATACGATCCGGAAATTGCTAAAAATATTTCGCAGCAGGCACAAAATGAAGCAATAGGACAAGCCGTAGTTAATGGCTTGAAAGCCGATAGAAAAGCATTATTCGGTGCGCAGCTATTAAGAACTTTAGGCCTGATGATTGTAGCGTTGGGTATATTTTATCTCTATTTGAAAAAAAGTATCAATGCAAAAATTGCTGCTATCGTTTTATTAATTGTCAGTACTCTTGAAATAACCTTTGCCAGCCATTTATATTTCAGTAATGATAAAGGCCCCTTTGAAAACAGGCAGGATCAGTTGTTTGTTCCGGCGGATGATTATACCAGTTCCAATTTTGCTAAAACGGCTATCGATGAACAGATTTTAAAAGATACTGATCCCAATTATCGTGTATTGAATATGGCTGGTACCAGTAGTGGTGGCACCTTCAGTGAGTCCAGAACATCGTATTATCATAAATCAGTGGGCGGCTACCATCCTGCAAAACTTAGAATATACCAGGATGTGATTGAAAAATATATGACTGGCAATACCAATCAGCAGGTATTGAACATGCTGAATACAAAGTATATCATTTACAGGGACCCGCAGATGAAACAGGAAATTGTAATTCCTAACACCGATGCTTATGGCAATTGCTGGCTGGTAAAGAATATCCGGATAGCTGAAGACAGGGTTGCCGCTTTTAAAGCGATAGGTTCTACCAATTTGAGGGATACAGCCATTGTTGAAAAATCATTCAGCAGCCTGGTTACGCAGCCACAGCCCGACTCTGCCTCCACAATTAAAATGATAAAATTTGATAATGATGCAATAGAATATGAAGCCAATTGCAACGGGCCGCAGTTTGCTGTTTTCAGTGAAGTATATTATCCCAAAGGCTGGAACGCATACTTAGATGGCAAAAAAGTGGATTATTGTAATGTAAACTACATTTTGCGTGGCCTTTCAATACCAACAGGAAAACACAACATAAAGTTTGTATTTGAACCAGCGTCTGTGAAGAAAGGTACTTCAATCATGTTCATGGCCTCAATAGTGATCCTGGTTAGTTTAGTAGGAGGATTGTTCATGGCCTGGAGACAAAGCCGGAAAGCCAGTTGAATTGATTCATGAAAAAGGTACTTGCAATAGCCCCCTACCCTTACCTGCCTTATTTTTCGGGGGGACAAAAATTTATTGCACAATTTTTTCATTACCTGGGAAAAGAAACTGATCTCACTGTTATTGGTACTGAAGGAAATGACTTTTCGCTGGTCACTACCTATGAAACGGTTTCTCTGTTAAAAAAATCATTTTCCCGTTACTACGACTGGAGCCTGATTAAAAAAATAACTTCAATTGTTAAGGAAGGTGGGTTTGATACAGTGATATGGGAGCATCCGTACTATTCATGGCTAGCTTACCGGGTCAGGAAAAGAACAGGTATAAGAACGTTGATTCATACGCATAATATCGAATACCAGCGTTTCAAAAGTACCGGACGCTGGTGGTGGCCAATTCTTAAATGGTATGAGAGAAACTGTCTTAAAAAGGCTGATGGAATCTTTTTCATCACTCCTGAAGATAAATCGTTCGCCATTAAGAGCTGGAAGATTGATCCGGCCAGGTGTGTTGATCTTCCTTTTGGGGTAGAAATAGAGAATCATCCTGGAGACAAGTTACAATGCCGAAATGAAATAGCGGTAAAACACAACATTGCCAAAGATGAAAAAATAATACTCTTCAACGGGTTATTGAATTATAAACCAAACCTGGATGCCCTGAAAATAATTCTTGAACAGGTTAACCCGCTTTTATTGAAAAAAGAGAATTTTCCGTATAAAATTATCATTTGTGGTAAAGGACTGCCTGAAAACTTTAATGAACTGAAGGACCATATCGATAAAAATATCATCTATGCCGGCTTCGTTGATGATATTACCCTTTATTTTAGGGGCTCCGACCTGATGCTGAACCCGGTACAAAGTGGTGGCGGCGTAAAGACAAAAATGGTGGAGGCTATTGCCTTTGGCACTTCTGTTATTTCCACTGAAACAGGCTCCACAGGAATTGACAAACATGCTTGCAGGAGCAAACTGATTGTTGTAAAGGATAATAACTGGATAGAGTTCGCTGAAAAGATTGTTGAAATTAAGAGCAATGAAGACACCCCTGCAACTTTCTATGCTATGTACAACTGGAAAATGATCATTAAAAAAATAAGTCACTTGTTATAATACAGATTTTAAAAACGTACCTTGCTTGCTATTAAAAATCGTAGTCAACATATGAAGACTTATATTAAAACGCTACTGGCAAGTTTTCTGATTACTTTATCATTCTGGGGGTGTCAAAAGGAAACTGACGAGCAGTTATTGCAAACCCCGCCAGTTGCTAATGCCGGCCCTAACCAAACTGTTCAACTACCCGTTTCTTCTATAACATTGACAGGATCCGGAACCACCCAAAACGGTACTATAACTGGCTATTTATGGAGTCTTGTATCCGGACCAAATGTACCTGTAATAACAACTCCCGGATCAGCAACCACTACTGTAACGGGTGTTGTTACCGGCGTTTATATATTTCAATTAATGGTGGTGGATAATGCAGGTTTGACAGGAGTTGACACTACGAAAATTACATTTACTCAGGCCCCAATTCAAACACTTACCTTACAACCTGCAAACAACCCCAATGAAGTACATGTTTTAGGCAATAGTAATGGTATCAATAACGGAGATCCCAATTCTCCTGATTTTGTTTGTGCCTCCTGGACCTCCGGTGATGTAATTACTTCCAGGAGTTTTGTGAAATTTGACCTTTCCTCTATCCCCGTCAATGCCACAATCCTTACAGCAAAGCTTACATTGTTTTCTAATCCAACTCCTCTGAATGGAAACTTAGTTGATGCCAATTTTGGGCCCGCCAATGCTATGTACATACAGAGAGTAACTTCAAACTGGACGCCGGCAAGTACCGTTTGGCTTAATCAGCCCGGCACCACCACTACTGATCAGGTATCAATTCCTCATACTTCGCAATCCGTGCTTGATCTTGTTGACATTGATGTAAAAAACCTGGTGGCAGCAATGCACAGTGGAAATAATTATGGATTTATGATCAGGTTGCAGAATGAAGTAATTTACAACATCAGGGATTTTTGTTCAAGCAAATACAGCAACACAGCAAAACATCCCAAGTTGGTTATCACCTACCAGTAAAAAGAAAAATAACTTCATTTAATCAATTTACCGGTCAAACGGAAAAAAACTGATTTAATAAAGTTTCTGATACTTTCTTTTGTTGTGTAAATCATTTTGAAAAAAAAGAAATATAATCCTTTCTTTTTTCTGAGTGATACAATTTCCAGTTCATTCTTTAACATTGTCCTGCGTAGCCTGAGTTGTTTGGATAAATCAGTACTTCCACTGTTGATATGAACAATAGTAGTGCCGGGATAAAAGAGAATCCTGTAACCCAGGTTCTTAATTTGTTCACACCAAAGCTGATCCTCGCCATACATAAAGAATCTATCATCCAATTTATCTTCAGGTAATTCACTCAAAATTTTCCTTGGAAAAAGAAAAAAAGCACCATTTAACCAATCACAAAACACCGGTTCATCATGGCGGAAATATTTGCCCAGCATTAGCCTGGACCGCTTTGAATAAGTCATGAGGTACGGAATGAAACGGAAAAGGTCCAATAATTCCCAACTAATAGTCCGGAATCTCCGGGCAGTGAATTGGATTTTATCATCCGGATAAATCATACGGCAGCCCACCACTCCCACATCCGGATGCTGGTTAAAACAGCTTACCGCCTTACTGATACTGTCTTCCTTTAAAATTGTGTCACTGTTTAAGAGGAGGATAAAATCACCTGAAGCTTCCTTAATACCCAGGTTATTCCCAAATGCAAAGCCACCATTTTTTCCACTCTTTATAAGCCTGATGTCAGGAAATTCCTGCTTAAAAACTATCGGGTCACACTCAGTGGAAGCATTATCTACCAGGATGATCTCATAGCCACATCCGGATGTGTTCTGTATAACCGACCTTATACAATCTGTAGTCAGTTCACGGGTATTAAAATTTACAATTATGACCGAAACCTTCATCGTCGTGTTGCTATAAAATGGCTTAATATTGCAGCTTAAAAACGGTTAAAGTTAATGTATACAGAAATTACAAAGTGCAGAATTAGTGGCAGTTCCAACCTTGTTCAGGTTTTATCGTTAGGAGAGCAATTTCTCACAGGCGTTTTCCCTGCATCTAAAGAACAGGTTGTAACCAAAGGCCCGGTGGATATGGTATGGTGTCCTGATAGCGGTTTGGTGCAAATGAAGCAATCGTATAGCCTTGATGAAATGTATGGAGATAATTATGGTTACCGTTCAGGCTTAAACCAGAGTATGGTAAACCATCTTCAGAACAAAGTGAATATGCTGCTCAGAAAGGTGCAAACCAAACCGGGCGACATCGTTCTGGATATCGGTAGTAACGATGCTACTTCGCTTAAATGTTATCCTTCTTATATGCGCCGTATCGGGATAGACCCTACCGGTAAAAAATTCAAAGAGTATTATACAGATGATATCTCTTTGGTTCCCGATTTTTTTACAGCGGATAATTTTCGAAAAATATTTCCGGATGAAAAGGCGGCGATTGTTACATCTATTGCCATGTTTTACGACCTGGAAGATCCTGTTAAATTTGCAGCTGATATAGAATCAATACTAGCTGAAAACGGAATCTGGCATTTTGAGCAAAGTTATTTGCCTTCAATGCTGCGGACTAATTCATATGATACAATCTGCCAGGAGCACCTGGAATATTACTCACTAATCGCCGTCAAATACATTCTTGAGAAAGCTAACCTTCGAATTATTGATATTGAACTGAATGATATTAACGGTGGCAGTTTTGCTGCAACAGCTGCCAAAAAAAAATCGTCGCTGAATTCCAATGAATCGGTTATTAACTGGATGCTCGAAGAGGAAATAAAAATGGGGCTAAATACAGAGAAACCATACCGTGAATTTGCTGAAAGAGTAGCGGAACACAGAACCAGCCTTATCAGCCTGCTTGACAAATTGAAAAATGACGGTAAAAAAATAATAGGTTACGGTGCATCCACCAAAGGCAATGTTTTATTGCAGTATTGCGGTATCGGCACCCAATACCTTGATTGCATAGCAGAGGTAAACGAACATAAATTTGGATCTTATACTCCGGGAACACTTATACCTATTGTTTCAGAAATCGAAGCAAGAGCTATGAAACCAGATTACCTGTTTGTGCTACCCTGGCACTTTAGAAATAGTATTCTTGCAAGGGAAAAAGAATACCATGCAGGCGGTGGAAAGTTTATATTTCCTTTACCATTTATTGAAATTGTATAAAAGTGAAAGGACTTTTTATAAACACAGAAAAAGCCGTTTGCAGTATACATGAGTCAGGCTTGATGGTTTATAATTGCATAATAAACAGCAACAAGTTTTCACTGGACTACTTCGAACTAAAAAAAGACAACCTGCTAATACCCGGCCATTATGATTTTTATCTTTTTAACTACCATTTCAGTACTACGGGCTGGCTCAATACAAAATCTGTAAAAAATTTACCTGGCCTGAAGGGAACAATTATTTTAGAAATACTTCCAAATGATCCTTTTGTCTATTGCTCACCTTTTGATTTCGATTTCTATTGCGTACTAGACCCTTCAATGACTTTCAGGCACCGTAAAGTATTTGTTTTTCCAAGGCCACTTGATGAATATAAAGGGGTATTGTCCTTTAAGGAAAATGAAATTCCTGTTATCGGCAGCTTCGGTTTTGCTACTAAGGGAAAAGGATTTGATTTAGTTATCGAAGCTGTTAATAAAGAATTTGATGAAGCAATTGTCAGGATAAATATTCCCCATGGCACATACGCCGATCAAAGTCATCAATATGCAATGGAATTGGCAACTTTGTGTAAGTCCAAAGCAAAAAAGGGAATCGAGGTTAAAGTGACACATGATTTCATGAGCAAAGAAGAATTAATCTACTGGTGCAGTGAAAATACACTGAATTGTTTTTTATACGATAGAAATATGCCGGGCCTGGCGGCAACAACTGACCAGGCTATTACCAGTGAAAGACCCTTGGCCATTTCTGACAATGATACATTCCGGCATGTAATAAAATATTTAAAGCCCTACCCTCAACAGTCATTAAAAGAATCAATATTATATTCCGGTCCTACAGTAAAACAAATTAAAGAAGATTGGTCTGCAAGTAAATTCACAGAACTGTTTGAAGAAATGCTTGCAAAACTTAATGTCAAGGAGAATAAGTACACTGAAAAGGAAATGATTGAATTGAAAACGCTGAATAATCAATCGCTTCAATTCAAATTAGATAAATACGTCAGAAAAGTCATCAGATTATATTATAAATCACCTTTATATGCGGCTTTTCATTGAAAAATTAATAAGAAGAATTTACACCGGCTATTTATTCCCATATACCCGGATCAGTTATTCCCAAAATGGAGAGGACATGATTATTAAAGATCTATTTGCCAGATTGGGTATTTCCCGACCGACATATCTCGACATAGGCGCAAACGAACCATTTTATATAAGCAACACTTACCTTCTATATTCAAAAGGATCATCAGGGGTATGCATCGAACCTAATTCTTACCTCTTTAAAAAATTTCTAAAAAAAAGGAAGAGAGATATATGCATACATGCTGGTATTGCTTTTAATGACCTTACAGAAGCTGACTTTTACCAATTTCCAAAAAAAGCAAATGGACTTGGTACTTTCTCCAAAGAAGAAGCAGAGTTTTGGGAAAAATCAGGAAACGAACGGATTGGCAAGTTTAAGATTGAATCAATAATAAAAACTAAACTTGTAAATGTAAATGAAGTGATGGGGCAATATTTTAGTCCGCATCCTAATTTCGTATCAATAGATGTAGAAGGGCTTGATCTCGCAATACTTAACACTATAGACTTTGATCGCTTTAAACCGGAAGTATTTTGTATAGAAACAATTGGTTATACAGCTAACAACAAAGAGAAAAAGAATATTGTTATTAATAACTTCTTAGAATCAAAAGGGTATTTTTTATTCGCAGACACTTTTATAAACAGCATATTCTGCAGAAAGGACGCTTACAAAAGTCTCGACTTTAACTAATGTTTTTTGTGGGCTAAATAATTCCTGGATATAAATTTTTTCAATACATTGATTGACTTGCTAAAACTCCCTTTTCGAAAAAACATAAAAGAGTATTTAAGCATCGAAATCAACCTGGGCTTTAATGGCTGATGAAAGGAATGTTTTGCCTGGATAATCCCATTACAAAGTGTATGATTAATAATTGAAACAGCCTGCTGAATATCATCCTTTGTGGTTTCAAGTATCAGTGAATCATCTAAATCCCAATATCTATGGTCATATGCTACAGATGCAAACGTAAACCCAATGCCCCTTTTCAGAAACTGAATCATCGGTAATCGCTTTGCCCAATCAGTTGTGGCCACCCATGTTATGCCGCTAGAACAGCCCACTAAAAGTGTACAATACTTTGTGAGTTCTGCATTTTGCCTTAAGGTAATATTATTTACAATGATAATTCTTTCATTATTCACTTTTAGTGGTAAATGAGTTGAAATTAATATAACAAGGTCATTATGAAGGTCTGTAATCTTTTCTGATACCAAAAGAGCCCATTCCGGTGTTACAAAGGACTGACCACTAAATGAAGAACATTCAAACAAAATCACATGCTTATACTGTTGCAGCTTTTTGTCATCAGCAAATGACTTTACTTGATTTATTTCATCTTGTGTCAATCGTAAAACCGGCCTTGCACTTACTGTAATTTTTCCGGGGTAACAATTATAAATCGTCCCCCGTGTTGTGCCATCATATTGATGAACATTTGATGGGTATACCTGTACCAGGAAAATATCATCAAATTCTCCTTTTTCTTTTCTTTCACTTGCAAGCCTTACAAAATCAAACCATGCCTGCCTTTCTGCAGCTTTTTTATCTTCAATATTGATCTCCCATATCTCATCCACATCCGGGTTATTCTCAACTATCTGCCTGCAGAGATTACTGACAGCCCATGTAAGATGAGATCCCGGAAAATCCACCTTTATTTGCCTGGCAATTACTGTTGCAAGGAGGCAATCTCCATTTGCTACCAGTATACCAAGAAGTATTTTCTTTTTTTGCTGCGCCATGTATATCAGAAAGTGCTTGCCATCATAATCTGAGCCAAATCAGTTATATCAACAGCTGCTTTCCAGCCAGATCTGTTTATAAGCGACGGATCACTGAACATCCTTTTAAAGTCAGGAGTATAATCACTCTTTTGCTTTACATATTCTTTCCAGTTCTTACCAACAATAGAAAAACATAAATCCAGCCATTTTTCTATTTTATATGCCTTTCCGGTTCCTAAACAAGCTTCATGAATTTCATCCTGTTGAATAAGATGCCAGATTCCTGCTGCAATATCAGCAGCAAAACCAAATTCCTTTTCTACAGATATATCCCCAATCTCAATAGAATTTTTTTCACCAACAGCAGCTGATTTAGCAGCATCAACGATCTTTTTATTAAGATGACCATGACTTCTGTATGGACTATCATGATGAAAAAGATACCCAATATAAACCATCAGACCTTTTGTTCTATAGTAGCGGGCAGCATAAACAGATTGTATCCTGGCCAGCGAGTAAACATTATTGGCTGAGAATATTGTTTCTTCATTGATTGGATTACCTTCATTCAGAAACTGAAAGCCGCTTCCCGTAATAAATACCCTTGAGGAAGGAGAATATTGCCATACTGCCTCGAGAATATTTAAAGTGCCATTCACAATGGTAGACTGATGCTCAAATAACAATTCATGATTAATTCTGGAATTTGCAGCCAGGTGAAAAATATAATCGGGCTTTTCCTTTTTTATCAGTTCTGTTACAAAAGAACGATCGCCAACATCACCTTGCAGCCATTCTGTGGCAGACCTGGACACCCCTGTGACACTTATTCCTTTTTCTGTAAGAATCTGAGATAGGTAATATCCATCCTGTCCGTTGATACCAAAAATGAGGGCTTGAGGCATAATTATTATTTACCAGCTATCATAGATTGAAACTGCCTGTCAATAGAATCAATGCATTTATTTCTTTCAAGGTTTAACACAGCAAGTCTTTTTACTACTATATCCTTTTCAGCCGGAGGCACGGTCTCAAATTCGTATACTTTTTCCTGTTCATGCCAGAGATCACAATTAACTTTTGCCAGTTCTGCAAACACTTCTCCCAGATTGCCAGCAATGTTACGGGTCTCGTTACCCTCTTGTTTATAAACCTTATTGGCCGAAAATGTAAGCTTATCAGCAGGAATATGACCACTTACGGCAGCTGCCACAAACTCATCTATTTCTGTCCTCAACTGCATCTCCTGATTACCAAGGCTTTCCAATCTAGCCTGGTCTTCCGAATGATATTGTTTTAATTTTACAATAGTCAGCTTATCGCAAAGCGACCCTAATGTTTCTGCCATTTTATTAGATTATTGGCTGCAAACTTAGTACCTAATATAGTAAGCCGCAAAATTGTATTTTTGTCAGCACCGAAAGTTCAATAAATGAAGAAAAGGGCACTAATTACCGGAATTACAGGTCAGGATGGCGCATATCTTGCTGAATTATTAATCAATAAAGGTTATGAAGTTCATGGTATTCGCCGAAGAGCATCCTTGATTAACACTGACCGGATAGATCATCTGTACAGAGACATACATGAAGACAACGTAAACTTGTTTCTTCATTATGGTGATCTGACTGACTCTGCAGGCATATTGCACATTATTCAGAAAGTGCAGCCAGATGAAATCTATAATCTTGGTGCGATGAGCCATGTTCATATCAGCTTTCAAACTCCGGAATATACCGCTAATGTGGATGGACTCGGCGCATTACGGATCCTTGAGGCTGTTCGTATTCTTGGTCTTGAAAAGAAAACAAAAATATACCAGGCATCTACCTCTGAACTGTATGGACTTGTACAAGCCATACCACAAAATGAAAAGACACCTTTTTACCCCAGGTCGCCTTATGCAGTTGCCAAACTATACGCTTATTGGATCACTGTTAATTACAGGGAAGCATATGGTATGTTTGCCTGTAACGGTATATTGTTTAATCATGAAAGTCCTGTCAGAGGCGAAACATTTGTTACCCGTAAAATCACCAGAGGTGTCTCCGAGATTGTATTAAAAAAGAAAGAAACCCTGTTCCTTGGAAATCTCAATGCAAAAAGAGATTGGGGGCATGCCCGTGATTACGTTGATGCTATGTGGAGAATTTTGCAACAGGAAGCTCCCGAAGATTTTGTCATCGCAACAGGGATAACAAATACGGTCAGGGATTTTGTTATTAAGTCTTTTGCTTATTGCGGCATTGAACTTCGTTTTGAAGGGAAACAAGAGAATGAAAAGGGTTTTGTTGTAAAATGCAGCAATCCTCTATATCAGCTGCCAATTGGTCAAAATGTAGTCAGTGTAGATAAAAGATATTACCGGCCAACTGAAGTTGATTTATTACTCGGTGACGCATCCAAAGCAAATGAAAAATTAAACTGGCAGCCTAGTTACACACTGGAACAACTTATACATGAAATGATGGAGGCAGACATCCGGCTATTTAACAAGTATTGATCAGGAATTAACAATTATCTGTAAAAAACGCTCCATTCCATTTCTCTTCGCTTCATCAAGCTTATAGCTTAGATGAAGCTTGTAGTATTTTTTCAGGTCATAAAGATCATCGGGCAGGCCCGCCACTATTTCATCAATGTGGTAAAGCCCTTCAGCGTTTGCCTGGTCAAACAGCCTTATAAATTCATCCGGCAACGGCCGGGTGCTTATCCATGCAGCAAATACAAAGGGCAAACCTGTAATTTTTCGCCACTCAGAACCCAGATCATAAATAAAAGTAGAAATCTTACGCTGTTCCAAAGCCCTGTCGCCGATTACCAATCCTGCCGTTGTTCCGTTTATTTGTTTCCTATAATCTTCATTCTCTGCCTGTACAATTTCCGGATTAATGCCCCAGTATTCTTTCATCAGGTATCTTAAGAGTGCAACAGAAGTTCTGCTTTGATAATCCAGGTAAACTTTTTTAATCTCATTCATCGGTACTTCACTAAAAAGAGCAACGGATGCAATCTCCCCTTCCGTACCAATACAATGATTTCCAACTATGAAATAAGAATCCAACTTTGGGATGGCAGCAACAGGTATCAGACCTACATCAATCTCCCCTTTTTGCAACATTTCGGCAACTCTTGCCGGGTAATCACCTACCAGGTCAATCATCTCTGCTATTGGTTGCTTTTTCAACCCGTATATCAACGGACGGGTGTTAAGGTAATTTACAATACCAACCCGAATCTTACTGCTACCAACCCCTACTGGGGAGTTATTATCTGCCATTTCTGCGGTTTGTGTTCTTTATCTTTGCAGCAAAAATAGGCTGTTACAGGCTTTGACAGTTAATCAAAATATCATGGAACTTACACCACTCACCTCCATCTCTGCTATTGATGGCCGCTATCGTAAACAGGTACAGCATTTAGATGAATATTTTTCAGAATATGGATTAATGAAATACAGGGTCCAGGTAGAAGTGGAATACCTGCTGTTCCTTGAAAAGAAAAAATTCTTCAAAATCCCTGGTAAAACTGCAAAACACCTGCAAAAGATAGTGGAGGATTTTGGCCCCGAGGATGCCCAGGAAATAAAACAAATTGAGTTTACAACCAACCATGATGTAAAAGCAGTTGAATATTTTCTTAAAAACGAGTTGGAAAAATGTGGCGGAGAGGCAGCTAAAGAATGGGTGCATTTCGGACTTACCTCACAGGATATCAATAATACTGCCATACCACTTTTATGGAAACATGCCATTGAATTTGAATACCTGCCTGCCTTACTTAACCTGAATACCGAATTGAAGTTACTGGCCGAAGAGTGGAAAGAAATTCCCATGCTGGCTCATACACATGGACAACCGGCAAGTCCTACCAAACTGGGCAAAGAGATAATGGTATTTGTGGAACGGATACAAAACCAGATTGAGCAATTCATAGGAATACCTTTCACCGGTAAGTTTGGGGGAGCCACGGGTAATTTTAATGCTCACCATGTAGCATTCCCTAAAACAGACTGGATAAAATTCGGAAATGAATTTGTACAACACTTAGGCCTTAACCGTCAGCTGTATACCACACAAATTGAGCATTACGACAACCTGGCCGCTCATTTTGATTGCATGAAACGGATCAATAATATACTGATCGATCTCAGCAGGGACATCTGGAGTTATGTTTCGATGGAGTATTTCAAACAAAAAACAAAAAAGGGAGAAGTAGGTTCTTCTGCTATGCCTCATAAAGTAAATCCCATAGATTTTGAAAATGCAGAAGGGAACCTGGGAATGGCTAATTCATTATTTGAGTTTCTATCAGCCAAATTACCGGTTTCCCGTTTGCAACGGGACCTGACGGACTCTACTGTTTTAAGAAATATCGGTGTGCCTTTTGCACATACATTGATTGCATTTCGTTCAATAGAAAAAGGATTGGGTAAGCTGGTAATAAATGATGCCAGGATTTATGAAGATCTTGATAATAACTGGGCAGTCGTGGCAGAAGCTATTCAAACCATTTTAAGAAGGGAAAATTTCCCCAATCCTTATGAAGCCTTAAAAGAGCTGACAAGAGGAAATACTAAAATTGATAAAAAATCTATTCACCAGTTTATCGATTCGCTAAAAATAAAGGATGATATAAAAAGAGAACTTAAAAAAATTACCCCCCATAATTATACAGGGATCACCTCTTTTAAATAAATTAGCTGAATATTGGTTAAACCATCCATGAGAAGAATATTGCTACTTACTTTAATAATCGCCCAGAGTGCATTTGGGCAATCACTAAAAAAAAGTAACTCAGTTACAAATAATGGTCATACGAAGACAAATCAAACTGGCCTTACTTGTAACAACTGGCTGAACCTACCTTCCTATCAGTCATATGTCACTTTGGGAGACCTTGATATACCGGGAAATACTGTAACAATAGAAGCAGTATTTGTCAGGACAGCTCCTTATAGCGGGGGATATAACTGGGCTGGTGACCTTGTATCAAAACACATCGATCCTAATGATGTAAATTATTTATTACGACCTAATAACGCAGAGATAACAACCAGTGCAGGTTTTTTTATAACACCACCAATTTGTGAAATTGAATTAAACCGTACTTATCATGCTGCATTGGTATATGATGGAAGTACACTAAAATTTTACAGAAATGGCTTTCTGATGAGCCAGGTGCCCGCAACAGGAAATCTAATACAAAACAATCACCCGGCGAGAATCGGCCTATACGCCGGAACAGCTCATAACACAAACCTGATAGGTCAGATAAATGAAGTAAGAATCTGGAATGTTGCCAGAACACAAGACCAGATAAGAACTTACCTCAATACATCATTACCCAGCCCCGCCTCTCAACCGGGTCTTCTTGCCTATTACACTTTTGAAAATCTCTTAAACAAACAGGGTAATCCGGCATGGAATGGAAGTATCTTTGGTTCAGCTCAAATAAATCAAACGAATTCAAATTGTATATTAACAGTTGACAGTTGCCGACTAAACGCATGTACAACCAACAATGACTTCTCCTTTAATATCAATCCCTGCAACCCGCTTAATATTTCATTTTATTCAAATGCAACCGGATATAATAATATAAGATGGAGTTTTGGCGATGGTAATACTGCTAATAACAACGCCTCGCCTCAAAATACATACTCCAGTCAGGGCAACTATACTGTGACGATGATTACTGACTATCCGGCATGCTCTGATACTATGGAAAAAAATATTTCTGTTTTAGTTCAACAAAGCAACCAAATTATTACAACCAACGACACAACTATATGTTTCGGTAATTCCAAACAACTAAATTCTATAGCAGGAATAAGTAGCTGTTGGCAACCGGCCACTTATTTGAGTGCCACTAACGTACCAAATCCTGTAACAACCACCCCTCATTCAATTACCTATTTCCTGAATTCTGTTGTTTCCGGAAATAATCTGATTATTAATGGAGATTTTAGTCAAGGGAACACTGGATTTACTTCTGACTACCTATACTCGCCTTCCTCAGGAATAAATGCAGGTGTATATAATGTAGGCTCAATTATTACAGTCTGGCATCCCAATATGTCCGCATGCAACGACCATACCACAGGTAATGGCAATATGCTTATGGTTAACGGCTCTACTGATTTAAATGTTAAGGTTTGGTCACAATCAGTGCCTGTAGCACCGAACACCAATTACAATTTCTCAACCTGGCTCCAACACATTACTACAATTAATCCTGCAAGATTACAGTTTTCAATAAATGGAAATATAATTGGTACTATTTTCCAGGCCAATAATATAAGCTGCATTTGGGAACAGTTCAACGCAATATGGAACTCCGGTACAAATACGACAGCCGTTATCTCGATCGTAAATCAAAATAGCCTTTTCTCTGGCAACGATTTTGCACTGGATGATATATCGTTCTCCCCGATATATGTAAGAAGGGACAGTGTGAGAATAACAGTAGACACACCTTCTATAATTGCTACCCGAAATGCAAATATCTGTCTTGGTGACAGTGTTCATCTTAATGCAACAGGATCGACACTTTATAACTGGTCGCCTGCTACTGGTCTAAATAATCCAAATATTGCCAACCCTATTTCGACACCAACTGAGAGTACAACCTATATAGTTAGCGGCATAAATTCAAATGGATGTATTGCAAGCGATTCTGTAAAAGTTTCAGTTAGAATTCCTGTTTCGGCTGAAATAAATCCTCCTGGAAAAATCTGTAAAGAATCTTCAATTCAGCTTACTGCAACCGGTGGGGATATTTATTCCTGGTCACCTTCAACTTATTTAAACAACTCTTTTATACCCAATCCTGTTGCCTCACCCTCTGTAACTTCAACTTATACTGTAACAATCACAGACACACTTTGCAATAATTCATCAACCCTTTCAACTATTGTTACTGTACTACCATTACCGGTTATCAGGGCAAATAAGTCTAACGACATTGATTGCGCCATCTCTCAAAGCCAGCTTACTGCAAGTGGGGCCACTCAGTACACCTGGACACCAGCAACAACCCTAGATAATCCCTTCTCCTCCTCGCCTGTTGCAACACCAATAGTAACTACGCAATATATTGTGACAGGAACAGATGCTGACGGATGTACAAATTCTGATAGCATCCAGGTCTTAGTAAATGCAACTAACAAAGGAGGCTATATCATGCCGACTGCATTTACTCCAAATAATGATGGTTTGAATGATTGCTATGGTATTAAGTACTGGGGCATAATACAAGAACTTGAGTTCAGTATCTATAACCGTTGGGGAGAACGGATATTTTTTACCCGTAACCCAAGGGATTGCTGGGATGGCAGATACAAGGGAATACCGCAAGATCCTGCTATATTTGTTTATATGATCAAGGCTAAAACAACCTGCGAAAGTTATGTTTTCAGAAAAGGAACATTTGCGCTGATTAGGTAATCCTGTGATAAACAAACCGCAGGATTTCTTTCTCACCTTCTATAAAAGAATCGAATGGCTGAAATCCTGCTTTGAGAAGCACTTTTTGTGATGCATGATTGGCAGCTTCCACTACTCCAAAAATTTGAATCAAAGGTGTTTTGTAATAGAAATATTCGAGGCCTGCTATTGTAACTTCTGTTGCAAGCCCCTTCCCCCAGTACTCGGGCATAAAAGCATAACCTAATTGAGTCTTTTCTTTATCCTCTGGTATCGGGTTAAGGACAAACGAACCAATAAACTTTCCGGTTACCTTTTCTTCAATGGCCCAACGACCCATCCAGGGTTCAGCATACCCGGCAATAGCTTCCAACAGAAAAGCATCGCTTTCTTCCCTGTTCTTCACCGGCCGGATAAAACGCATCACATCAGGGTTTCCCTGCAACAAAAAGAAATCATCCGCATCCGGTTCCCTGAAATGCCGGACAATTAATCTTTCTGTTTCAAAAATGATCATTAATTACTTGTGGATTTCAGAAGTGAAATGGAATTCAATATCCGGGTTATTTGATTTTTCTGTATTCAAAAACCATTCGCTTTGTGCCAGGTAAACCGGGTGTCCATCTTTGTCCTCTCCGGCATTTGCCTGTTTAAATCGTAAAAAATCCTCAAGCTTCTTCGGATCTTTGGCGGTTAACCAGCAGGCCTTATAAAATGGCAGTGTATTGAACACAACCGAAGCACCGTACTCATGCAAAAGACGGTATTGTATCACCTCAAATTGAAGCTCACCCACACAGCCAATAATTTTTTTATTACCCCCAAATTGAGTAAAAAGTTGTGCCACTCCCTCATCCGTTAATTGCAACAGCCCTTTCTCCAGCTGTTTGGTCTTCATCGGATCTTTATTCACTACTTCTTTAAAAATTTCTGGTGAAAATGAAGGTATACCCGTAAAATAAAATTCTTCACCTTCTGTTAGTGTATCACCTATTTTGAAATTACCTGTATCAAACAAACCTACCACATCGCCGGCATAAGCATCTTCAATGATGCTTTTATCCCTTGCCATAAATGAATAAGGATTACTGAACCTTACATCCTTATCCAGCCTTACATGATGGAAGTATTTGTTTCGTTCAAACTTTCCCGAACAAACCCTGAAGAAGGCTATCCTGTCCCGGTGCTTGGGATCAAGGTTAGCATGAATCTTAAATACAAAACCGGTCATTTTTTCTTCTTCAACATCCAATAAACGGCTGGTGGTCTCCCGGCTTCTGGGTGTGGGGGCAATCCGGATGAATGTATCCAGCATCTCCTTCACCCCAAAATTGTTAATTGCGCTGCCAAAGAATACAGGGGCAATTTTGCCAGCGAGATAATCATTCACATTAAGTTTACCGTGCACACCATCCACCAACTCAACATCTTCCCTTAATTGTGCAGCATCTTTTTCGCCCAGTTTCTCATCCAGTATACTATCATTAATATCCGAAATGGAAATGCCGTCTTCATCGGCTTTGGTATTGGCAGTAAATAACAACAAACTTTTCTGATCGAGGTTATAAACACCTTTAAAATCCTTTCCACTGTTGATGGGCCATGTCATAGGATGCAACGATATATTCAGCTCTTTCTCGATTTCCTCCAGCAGGTCAAATCGGTTCTTACCATCCCTATCCATCTTGTTGATAAAAACAATAACAGGTGTGTCTCTCATCCGGCACACTTCCATCAGCCTGCGGGTTTGATCCTCTACCCCATTCACACTGTCCACCACCAAAATAACACTGTCCACAGCAGTCAACGTCCGGTAAGTATCCTCTGCAAAATCCTTGTGACCAGGCGTATCCAGCAGGTTAATGAGAATATTGTTGTACTCAAAACTCATCACCGAAGTAGCCACAGAAATACCCCGCTGCCTTTCAATTTCCATGAAATCACTGGTGGCATGCTTCTTTATCTTATTGCTTTTTACCGCACCGGCTACCTGGATGGCTCCTCCAAACAACAGGAATTTTTCTGTAAGTGTTGTTTTACCGGCATCCGGGTGAGAAATAATGGCAAAGGTTCTTCTGCGTTGT
>CAZWIM010000037.1:0-29265 GCA_964634265.1 uncultured Chitinophaga sp.
TTGCCGCTTTTTTCGCAGGCAGGACAGATATGATTGCCTTCAGCAAACATCATTTCCACTAATGCCTTACGGGTATCCATTAACTCCGGTGTATTTACTTCTACTACCAGGCCTTCACTCACTTTTTCGGTACAGGCGGGGTTGTATTTACCATTCATCTTGCAGGTGCACACCCGGCAGGTTCCGAGTGGCGGTTCTATGTGTTCGTAATAACAGAGGGATGGTATGAAGATGCCATTTTCTTTGGCTACCTGCATCAGGTTTTTTCCTTTTTCTGCCTGTATACTTTTGCCATCGATCGTTATGTTTACCATTTCTGCCATGGTCGTCAGATTTTATATTTCTCGTATGCTTCGGTTGCTTCTTCCATATCAAACTTCAGGTTCAGACCGTTGTAGTCTTTATCAAGTTTGCTTCGGAAATAGTCGCCGAATTTATCCATTGAGAAAATGAGACTGTTGGTTGCTGTTTTACCTAATCCGCAACGGCTGGTATTTTTCATGATGGTACCCCAGCTCTTCAGCTCTTCCAGGTCTTTTTCGTTGGCAAGGCCATTGTCCAGTCTTTCTAATTTTCGTTGAATGATAAAATTGCCGGCCCGGCAAGGAGTACAGATGCCGCAGGATTCGGATTTGAAAAACTCAGAAAAATTCAGCAGCACTTTCACCAAATCCCGCTGTTTGTTGAAAATCATAAAGGAACCACCACAGCGGATATCTTTTCTTGCCAGCAGGTCGAGCATAGAAATGCGGCGGTATTTTTCCTTGACAGAAATACACTCTCCTGACGGTCCGCTTACCTGTATATAATAAGGATCCTCTGCTTCACAGAGTTCCAGCAGTTCTGCCACTGTCATCCCCCATTCTATTTCATAAATACCGGGAAGTTTGCAATCACCCGACACACTTATGAGTTTGGTGCCCGGAGAACCGGGGATGCCCCATTGCATATAGGCCTCCGCACCCATTTCAACTATACGGGCTGCAGCACAGAAGGTTTCCACATTATTGATAACAGTCGGTTGTTGCAAATAACCTTTTTCAACCGGGAAGAACCATTTTGTCCGGGGCTCACCTCTTTTGCCTTCCAGCGATTCCAGCAAGGCAGTTTCTTCTCCACATACATAAGAACCGGCACCCATCTGAACCCTGATATCAAAATTGAATCCTTTGATACTTCCGCAATCTTTACCTAATAGACCTTGTTTCCTGTAGTCATCAATGACTTCATCAAGTTTTGTTTTAAGCCAGCGGTATTCACCCCGTAGGTAAATGATGCCGTATTCAGCACCGATAGTATAGCCGCAAACCATCATTCCCTCTATCATTGATTTGGCTTGCGTATTGATGAGCACCCTGTCTTTGAAAGTGCCGGGTTCACCTTCATCAGCATTACAAACTACAAACTTTGGTGTAGCCGTTTGTTCTTTTGCTGCTTTCCATTTTTTCCACGTAGGGAAATAAGCGCCACCCCTCCCGGCCAGTTCAGTCTTTTTTAATGACTCAATTACACCATCTGCACCCAGTATGGCGGCATTTGCTAATGCTTTTCCATCGATAAATTTTTTAAAGAAAATGCTTTTATCACCCGGGGGTGTATAACGGATATTATCGGCAGGTGCATCACAGATTGACGCTGGTGTGGCACCATTTTTCAAAGCATGTACGATGTCTTTTACCCGTATGGCATTTAAATTGGTAAAAGGATAAAAATTTATCAAGGCAGAAGGCTCCTGGTCGCTCAGCCCGATACAAGGTGTAAGGAAGAGACCAAATGTACCGGTACGGTCCACAGAGCCAAAGACGGTGCCGGTTTCTCTTTCAAAGGTTTCTTTGATTCGGTTGAACCCTTTTATATCGGCTACAATACTGTTGTTGAGATAAATAGTGTATTTGCCGGTGGGTTTACGGTGAAAAAAATGGTAGAAAGAAACAACACCTTCCACTTCAACAGTGGACAGGTTGAACTGTTCCGCAATTTGTTTTATATCATCGTCATTGATAAAACCATTTTTTAATTGCAACTCCCATAACTGGTTGAGCATTTGCGTTTGCCCGGGTTCCACCAGCTGTTGTACTGTTTCGGCAGGCATGGTCTGGGATTTATAGTTTCAAAAAACGACTCAATATCAATACATTTTATTTCTGAATTGTATGACTATTGTTAATCTGTCATGTGATTTTAAGCAGACCGCTTATGTTCACAAAGACGGGTAGTTTAAAACAGTCTTTCACCTGACTATTATCATATTCAGCTATGACCGGGTTATTCCGCCTGCCAGTATAGATTTTCTAATATTGGTGTCTGTAAAACAAGCCAAAATGAAAAAAATTACATTAATCAGTGTTTTAGTATTTCTCGTTCCATTTTTGGGTTTTGCACATGAGGGTCACGGTCATACTCACGGATTTACCATCACCCATTATTTTGTTGAACCCGAACACCTGCTGTTGCTGATCGGCGTATTAGCCGCAGGTATTCTTTTTTTCCGCAGTTATTTTAAAAAAGAGAAAAAAGCTTAATCCTTTTAAACCAAAAAAAACTTCAGTATGTGTGCTACTTGTGGCTGCAGCAGTAATGAAGATCTGATGATTCATGGACATGATCACCACCATCATCATGATCATTCGCATGGGCATGAAAAAACCGTAGTGGAAGTGGAACAGGATATTCTGCACCAGAACAACCTGCTGGCGCAAAGAAACAGGGGTTATTTTGACGCAAAAAATATTTTAGCTGTTAATATGGTTAGCTCACCGGGATCGGGTAAAACAGCTTTGCTGGAGCGAACTTTAACTGACCTGAAAGGGCAGTATGATTTTTATGTAATTGAAGGTGACCAGCAAACCAACCTCGATGCTGACCGTATACATGCTACAGGAACAAAAGTGGTACAAATCAATACCGGTAAGGGCTGCCACCTTGATGCACATATGGTGCTGCATGCAGTACAGGGTATGAAGCCAAAAGAAAATGCAGTGATGTTTATTGAAAATGTGGGAAATCTCGTTTGCCCCGCTATGTTTGACCTGGGTGAAAAGGAAAGAGTGGTGATCATGAGTGTAACAGAAGGGGAAGACAAACCATTGAAATACCCGGAAATGTTTCATACTTCCACACTTTGTATCATTAATAAAACAGACCTGCTTCCTTATGTACCTTTTAATATTGAAAAGGCAAAGGCTTATGCAAGGCAGGTTAATCATAATTTAGAAATAATTGAAGTAAGTTGTCTTACCGGGGAGGGTTTGCCTCAATGGTACGATTGGCTGCGGGCCAAAGTGCCTGTATTGCAGCCTGCCTGAGTTTATGAAAACATATCACATCCATATCGGCGGCCTGGTACAGGGAGTGGGATTCAGACCACATGTATATCAAATTGCGAAACAAACAGGGCTGACCGGCTGGGTGAGCAATACTAAAGACGGAGTGCACATTGAAATTAATGCTGAGGAAAATATTGCCCGGCAATTTTATGAAAGAATTATTCAGCAACCTCCTGTCAATGCCGTCATAACCGCTTACAGTATAAAAGAAGTTGATGCCAAATCATTTTCTTCTTTTTCTATTTTGCCGGATGAAACTGATTGCAAGCCTGATCTTTTACTGACACCTGATTTTGCTGTTTGTGATTCCTGCAGAAAAGAAATTACTGATCCGCAAAACAGGCGATATCGTTATCCTTTTACTACCTGTCTGCATTGCGGGCCGAGGTATTCTATCAGTAAAGCATTGCCTTACGAAAGATATCACACAACAATGGCGCATTTGAAAATGTGCACTGAATGTGAGCATGAATATAATAATGTGTATGATCGCCGGCACTATAGCCAGACTAATTCTTGCGGCGAGTGCGGCATACCAATGCATCTTTATTCAGTAGCTGGTGAAAGTGCTAGTCATCAATCTGAGGAAATACTGCTTAAGTGCAATCAATATTTTGAAGAGGGAAATATAATTGCTGTAAAAAGCATCGGTGGCTATCTGCTGCTATGTGATGCTACCAATGAGTTTGCCGTTCAGCAGTTAAGAACCAGAAAGCATCGGCCTGCAAAGCCTTTTGCTTTGCTGTATGCAGATATTTCTGCTGCTTCCCGGGATGTTCATATTTCCAAAGAAGAAGAAACTGCTTTACTGAGCAAGGCAGCTCCTATTGTACTTTGCCAGCTGAAAGAAGAGCCGAAGAACAATATTTGTACCGGAGTTATTGCACCCGGTCTGGATAAGATTGGCCTGATGCTTCCCTGCGCACCTTTATTGCAACTGCTTTCCAATGATTTTGGAAAGCCATTGATCGCCACCAGTGCCAACATCAGCGGTTCGCCAATCATTTACAAAGATGACGAGGCAATGGAGAAACTTTCGTCTATTGCTGATTATATCCTCAGTTATGAAAGGGAAATTGTACTGCCGCAGGACGACAGCGTACTACAACTGACTGAAGATGGTGAGAAGATAATTTTACGAAGAAGCCGCGGACTGGCGCCTAATTATTTCCCCAACCCTTTTGAAACAAGCAGTGAATGCATACTGGCAATGGGTGGTGAACTGAAAAGTGCTTTTGCGATACAGGACCGGCACCAGTTATATATCAGCCAGTTTTTAGGAAACCAGGAAAGCCTTGCTTCACAGGAGGCTTATACCAGCACCAGTGATCATTTATTAGGCTTGTTACAAGTAAAGCCATCTGTTCTCCTGGCTGACAAACACCCAGGCTATTTTGTTTCGCAGCGGGCCAATGAGCTATCATTGGAAAATAATATACCATTGTTTGCTGTGCAGCATCACGAAGCTCATTTTGGAGCAGTGCTGGCAGAAAACGGACTGTTGCATACAATAGAACCTGTACTGGGTATTATTTGGGATGGTGCAGGGTATGGTGATGACAAACAGGTATGGGGTGGTGAGTTCTTTGTCTATGAGGATAGCGAAATGAACAGGGTAATGCATTTTGACTATTTCCCGCAACTGTTGGGTGATAAGATGAGCCGAGAGCCAAGATTGTCAGCTTTAAGCCTTTTAAAATTATTACCTGCAAAACAAACCTTGCTTCAACCACAATTTTCAGCAACGGAATGGCAGTATTACCAGCAATTGCTAAAACAGTCGGCTGGTCTGTTGACGAGCAGTGTGGGTCGCCTGATTGATGCAGCTGCATCCCTTCTTGGTATTTGCCAGATCAACACCTACGAAGGGGAAGCAGCTATGCGCCTGGAGGCTATAGCCAGGAGTTATAAAGATGAAATAAGTGATTACTATCCGTTGCCAATAAAAAATAACCGCATTGATTTATTGTTGTTGCTGCAGGAGCTTATAAATGACAAGGAAGCTGAAATGCCCGTTAACCGAATAGCAAAGAAACTCCTTTACTCACTGGCACTAACGGTGGGAAGGGTAAGTGATCAGCTTGGAATTGACAAAATTGCCTTTAGTGGCGGCGTTTTTCAGAATGCACTGCTGACAGAAATAATTGATAAATTGTACAAGGGAAGGAAAGAACTGTTTCGTCACCGGCAGTTAAGTCCAAATGATGAGTGCATTGGATTCGGACAGCTTGCCTGTTATCATGTATTACAGCATCAGTATATCAAAAAAAGTCGTGGTACATCGGAAGTTTTAAGTGAGATATTTTAATAACTGAATTATGTGTTTAGCAATACCGGGTAAGATATTATCGGTCACTCCAAAAACGGATGAAGCATTCCGCATGGGAAAAGTTTCTTTTGGTGGTATAACCAAAGAAGTAAACCTGAGTATGGTGCCGGATGCTGTGGTGAATGATTATGTGCTGGTGCATGTGGGGGTAGCTATCAGCCGGATTGATGAAGAAGAAGCCAAGCTGACATTTGAATACCTGAAGCAGATTGGTGAAACCAATGAATTAAATGATGAATGAAATTTTTATCTGAATACCGTGATCCTCAACTGGCCCGTCAGTATTTTGAAGAAATACGAAGGGTGACGACAAAGCCATGGACGCTGATGGAAATCTGCGGGGGCCAAACGCATAGTTTGGTCAGAAACGGTATTCTTGATCTTTTACCCGATAAAATAACTATGGTACACGGACCAGGCTGCCCGGTTTGTGTTACAAGTATCAGTGTGATTGATGAGGCCATTCACCTTGCTCAAAAAGAGAATGTAATTCTCTGTTCTTTTGGCGATATGCTGCGGGTGCCGGGTTCATCAAAGAGTTTACTGGAAGTAAAATCTGCAGGTGCAGATGTGAGGGTACTCTATTCTCCGTTGGAAGCTGTACTATTGGCACAGCAGCATCCGGATAAGGAAGTGATTTTTTTTGCTGTCGGTTTTGAAACTACAGCCCCTGCCAATGCATTGAGTGTTATACAGGCTGATAAATTGGGTGTAAATAATTATAGTATTCTTGCTTCACATGTACTGGTACCGCCTGCTATGGAGGCTTTGCTAAGTGATCCCGAAAACAAGATTGATGGATTTTTAGCAGCCGGTCATGTTTGCACCATAATGGGTATAGAAGAATATTACCCTATTGCTGAAAAATATAAAACGCCGATTGTGGTCACTGGCTTTGAACCGCTTGATTTGTTACAGGGAATTCTGATGGCCATCATTCAGCTGGAAAAAGGAGAATACAAAGTCGAGAACCAGTATGCAAGATCTGTTCAAAGAGAGGGTAATCTTTTAGCTAAGGAATCTATTGAACAGGTATTTGCTATCAGTGACAGGCAATGGCGGGGTATTGGCCCGATTCCGCAAAGTGGGTATGAAGTGAATGACCGGTATAAAAAGTATAATGCACGGCTGAAGTTTAATCTCGATATTCCGCTGGCCGAAGAAAACAAAGCTTGCATCAGTGGTGAGATTATGAAAGGGCTGAAAAAACCATTTCATTGCCCCAATTTTGGCACTTTGTGCAAACCTGAACATCCTCTGGGTGCACCTATGGTAAGTAGTGAAGGTGCTTGTGCGGCCTATTATCATTACTCATATACTGACACAGTGCAAACCATTTGATATGACGCTAACTTGTCCAATGCCCAAATTTGATTTTGATATGATCACCCTAGGTCATGGCAGTGGCGGGTTACTAACTCATAAACTATTGCAAAGCGGGGTATTTGATTTATTTAAGAATGACTTGCTGGATCAGCAACACGACGGGGCCAATTTTTCCCTGAATGACCAGGTGGCTTTTAGTACTGACAGTTATGTGGTGACTCCCATTTTCTTCCCCGGTGGCAATATCGGTGACCTGGCTGTTAATGGCACCGTGAATGACCTTGCTATGTGCGGTGCCAGGGCAAAGTATCTTTCCTTGTCTTTTATATTAGAAGAAGGATTGACAATGGAAGAGTTCTGGAAAATACTGGTAAGTATTAAGGAAGCAGCTGATAAAGCAGGCGTAAAGATTGTAACCGGCGATACAAAAGTGGTGGAAAAGGGAAAGGGGGATAAAGTTTTTATCAATACATCAGGTATAGGGATCATGCATCCCAATGCAAAAATTCATCACAACCGTATACAGGCGGGGGATAAGATCATTATCAGTGGCCAGCTGGCCAACCATGGTATTACCATTATGAGCCTCAGAAAAGGGCTGGAATTTGAAACCACCATACAGAGTGATACAACAGCACTGCATGATACGGTAATGAAACTGCTTGATGATTTCGGTGATAGTATCCGGTTTCTTCGTGATCCTACCAGGGGTGGCCCTGCCTCGGTGTTAAATGAAATTGCCGGCCTTACTAACCTGGGATACCGGTTACATCAATCTGCACTTCCTATAGATCCGCAGGTGGAAGGTGCTTGCGAGATGCTGGGGCTTGACCCTTTATATATTGCCAATGAAGGCATTTTCCTGGCCATTGTTAAGAATGATGTTGCAGAGGATTTTTTGTCTCTATTAAGAAAAGATAGTAACGGTCAAAATGCTGCTATTATCGGAGAAGTAACAACTGATAATCTAGGCAAAGTAATTTTGAACAGCAATATCGGCGGTCAGCGGGTAGTAGGGTTTCTTCCCGGTGAACAATTACCCCGTATTTGCTGATATTTTCATTCACATCTTTATGTGATAAGCAATTTCCCGGTTTCTTTTATCTTCGTTTCTCCTTTAAGTAACGAATATGAAAATCTGCTAAGGTTCGATCCCATTGTAATCCCGGATATACCGGGACAGAACCTGACATATTGAGACCGTTCATCAAACAGCTGTATTAGCTGTTTCAATTTCATTTAATTTATTTTCATATACCAGTATGTAGCAAATGCTCTATACTGCCCAAACCAACAACCATGTTGAATCAAACAAAAACCAATAAACTTTCTTACTTTTTTTCGCTGGTAAAGCAATCGCTTAAAGGCGGGGAACATGATTATACAAAAGGAAGCATCCGCGGAGCTATTGTTCTGCTGGCAATACCAATGATACTCGAGCTAAGCCTGGAATCGGTATTTGCTGTGGTAGATATGTATTTTGTCAGCCATTTACCAGATAACGAAGTAGCCATAACTACTGTTGGACTAACAGAATCCGTAATTGCTATTGTCTATACGCTGGCTATTGGACTAAGTACCGGAGCTACAGCAGTGGTAGCCCGGAGGATTGGTGAGAAAAACCCCGACGCCGCTGCACATGCCGGTGCACAATCTATTTTACTGGCTGTGGCGGCTGCTGTTGTACTGAGTATTGCCGGGGTCATCTTTGCGCCAGATATTTTACGATTAATGAAAGCTGAAGAAAGAGTGGTGCAGGAAGGAGCTGTTTTTACCCGTATCATGCTGGGTGGCAGCACAGTGATAGTCTTACTTTTCTTAATTAATGGTATTTTTCGTGGGGCAGGTGATGCTGCCATTGCCATGCGTAGTTTGTGGCTGGCAAGTATTATCAATATTTTTCTTTGCCCCATGCTGATCAACGGGTATGGTCCATTCCCTGAATTGGGATTGAAGGGGGCTGCTATTGCCACAACCATCGGAAGGGGAGCAGGTGTAATGTATCAATGCTATTACCTTTTTCACAGTAAAGGAAATATCAAAATAAAATGGCTGCATTTTAAATGGGATTTCCCGGTTATCAAACATGTATTTGAAGTGGCATGGCCTGCCACATTGCAGTTCTTTATTCAGAGCGGTAGCTGGATTGTGCTGGCCTGGCTGGTGTCTGATACAGGAAGTACCAATGCCAGTGCAGGCTACCAGGTAGCCATACGTAACGTCGTATTTTTTATCCTGCCTGCATGGGGATTAAGTAATGCGGCAGCTACGCTGGTGGGTCAGAACCTGGGAGCGAAGCAACCAGACCGTGCAGAAAAAAGTGTACTGCTTACCACAAAGTATAATGCCATTTTTATGGCAGGTGTAATGCTGTTATTTCTCTTATTTGCTTCTCCTATTATCAGCATTTTCACAACTAAGCCTGAAGTGCATGCCTATGGGGTTTTATCCTTACAGATAATCGGCAGCGGTTATATCTTTTATGGCATCGGAATGGTAATGATACAGGCGTTGAATGGTGCCGGTGATACCCGAACCCCAACATGGATCAATTTTTTTGGATTCTGGTTATTCCAGATACCTTTTGCTTTTTTGCTGGCTAAAGTGTTTAAGCTTGGGCCGATGGGTGCTTTTATTGCCATACCGGTAGCGGAATCAGTAATGGCAGTAATTGCTTACTACTATTTCCGGAAAGGAAAATGGAAAAAGGTAGCTGTATAATCAATAATTTTACGAAGTATGAAAATACCGGCTATCAGCTTTCATACTTCGTATTTCCTGCTTCTTACTTTTAGTGTATGAGTAATAATGTAATTGATCAAAACAGGGTTCGCCAGTTTTTCTTTATTGTATTGATATTGTTACTCGGCATCCTGCTCTCTTTTCAGCTATATTCTTTTTTACCTGCAATGCTTGGGGCTATAACGCTGTATATTCTTATGCACCGGTGGATGTTTTATCTTACTGAGAAACGAAAATGGAAGAAAGGCCTCGCTGCTCTTTTGCTGATGTTTGTTTCTTTTATTGTCATCCTTCTTCCGGTAGGATTACTGGTTAATATGCTTTCTTCAAAAGTCAGTTATGCTATTCAGCATTCTGCGGAATTGACGACAGCCCTTAAAAAGGTCGTAACGGACATTGAAGCGCAGTATAATATTGTTATTGCCAGCGAGGAGAATATTAATAAGCTGGGTAATGCCATAGCGCAAAGTCTTCCCAAAATACTGGGGGCCACCTTTAATACTCTTACCACTATCTTCTTTATGTACTTCATTCTTTATTTTATGCTGGTTAATTGCCGTCAAATGGAGGATGCATTATATGAATACATTCCGCTGAGGGATGAAAATGTTTCCAAGATCGGCAAGGAAGTACATACTATGGTCTATTCAAATGCTATTGGTATTCCGCTGATAGCTTTTGTGCAGGGAGTAGTGGGTTTGATCGGATATTTAATAATCGGCGTGAAAGAGCCTTTTTTCTGGTTTGGTGTCACCTGTATCGCTGCTATGCTGCCGGTGGTAGGCGCAGCATTAGCTTATGTTCCACTTGCAATCATATTCTTTGCTAACGGGCAATCAGGGCAAGGAATTGCTTTACTGATCTTCGGGTTTGGTATTATTGGTCTTGTAGATAATGTGCTTCGTTTCACATTATTAAAGAAGATGGCCAATGTGCATCAGCTG
Source organism: uncultured Chitinophaga sp. (assembly GCA_964634265.1). GTDB lineage: Bacteria > Bacteroidota > Bacteroidia > Chitinophagales > Chitinophagaceae > JJ008. Next base: position 10,668 of record CAZWIM010000037.1, read on the forward strand.
GTCACCGTTTTTGGGGTTATTATAGGCTTAAATCTTTTTGGTTTTCTCGGTTTGATATTTGGTCCTCTGTTAATTTCAATGTTTATCCTGTTGCTTAAAATATATACAAGTGAGTTCGTTACCAAACAAAGAGATCTTCATAAGATCATGGAGAATTAATAATTGCAGCGTTTAAGTATATCCCTTTAAGCTCTCGTAAATTTCCTTGTTGTAAATATGTTTTCATTGCGTACTTCTTCGCAAATGCATAGAAAACAATCATTTATTATTATAATTATTAACGATTGGATAATATTTTAGCATCGGCTTCCGTTTAAAGAATCCTATCTGAACAATAAGACCCGAAAGGGAGTTCAGAGAAAAACCGTACCTGAGTGAGAAAAATTATTATTCCAATATCCATGGGAATGATGTGTGTTTCATTTACCATCATTCCACCCCAATCGTCCCTGTTTAAATCAGCAGTGATAATTTCCTCCGCTTCGAAAAGTGATTCGGTTTCTGCAATAGATATGGCTACAATGCTATATAACGATATCTGCCTGCAGCAATATGGCTTATCCAAACAGGCATTCGACTATGCATGGAAAGGCTACCAGCATTTATTGGAAAAGGGAACTATAAAAAGAGCTGATTATTTGACTATCTGTGATTTCAGCCAGTCTTCACGTCAAAAAAGATTATATATCATAGATGTTGCCAATGCTAAACTGGTTACCAATACCTGGGTAGCACATGGCCGCAACAGTGGTAGTGAATATGCCACCAGGTTTTCCAACATACCAGAATCACTTCAAAGCAGTCTTGGTTTTTATGTTACTTCTCAAACGTATGCCGGCGAACATGGCCTCTCATTACGAATTAATGGTGTAGATCCCGGCTTCAACGATAAGGCTTTGACCCGTAGTATAGTGATACACGGCGCTGCCTATGTGGATGGTGCAAGGGCAAAGGCTGGTATTATGATGGGTAGAAGTTTTGGCTGTCCTGCTGTACCGGTGAAAGAATCTGCACAAATAATAACGAAAATTAAAAATGGCACCTGCCTGTTTATATATCATCCGTCACAAAATTACCTGCTTGGCTCTAAAATATTAAATGGCTGATTGGACACACAACAAGGATGGATGATTACAAAAGGCCCAACTCACCCTATGGTTGGGCTTTTTTGTTTTAATTAGAAAAGCTTTCCGATACTTTGTTGAATAGTGATATAACCCATCCAGCTCATTACGGCCACCACCAGCCATCCAAAAAATTGTAATAGCAATGGATGTTTGTATGTGCCAATAATGGAAGAACGATTAGCTGCCAGCAGCATCACCGCTAAAGCAATGGGCAGAATAAGCCCGTTTATAGCGCCGGCCAGCACCAGCAGTTTAACCGGGTTGCCTAAAGCAATAAAAACAGCAGTAGATGTAATAATAATAAGACTGATCACCATTTTTTCATTTTTTCCAACAACTGGCAATAGCGTTTTCCAGAAAGAGACAGATGTAAAAGATGCACCGATGACAGAAGTGATAGCAGCAGACCAAATAACAATGCCAAAAAATTTATACCCCCATCCACCAGCCGCAGCACTGAATACGGATGCGGCAGGATTTCCCGGATCTAGTTTGGTGCCCTGCATAACGACCCCCAGAGCTGCGAGAAATAATAAATACCGCATCAATGAGGTGATAAGGATACCGCTTACCGAACTTTTAGTTACTTGTTTAATTTGTAGCTTGCCTTTAATACCTGCATCGAGTAAGCGATGGGCGCCTGCAAACGATATATAACCTCCTACTGTACCTCCCACCAGTGTCACAATTTTCATTATGTCTGTTTGCTCCGGCCAAATAGTTCTGTACAAAGTTTCAGTTAATGGCGGGTTAGAAGAAAAAGCAATGTACACAGTAAGCAGTATCATTAGCAGCCCCAGTACCTTAACAAACTGATCGATCAGTCTGCTTGCTTCCTTATACCAAAAAATACCAAGTGCTATACAACAACTTAAGATGGCTCCTGTTTGTGTACTTAAACCGGTCAGCACATTGAACCCTAAACCGGCACCTGCTATATTACCAATATTGAATACCAGTCCTCCAAATGCAATCAGCGCTGCCAGAAAGAAGCCCGTTCCCGGCAATAATTTATTTGCAATGTCCTGGGCCCTGTTTTCACTTACAGTGATAATTCGCCAGATATTTAATTGTGCACCTACATCCAGTAAAACAGAGATAAGAATTACAAAGCCAAAACTTGTCAGTAGTTGTTCTGTAAATAAGGAAGTTTGAGTAAGAAAGCCGGGCCCGATTGCAGAGGTTGCCATCAGAAATGCAGCACCGACTATTGCTGTGTTTTTCTTCATGCTGTCTTTATGACTTTGTGAACAGACTTGGCTAACTCAACAGCATATTTCCCATCGCTATGTATACATATGGTTTCTGCTGTAATGGGTATTGTATTACCGCTTACAGTTGTTACCGTTCCCTCACGGACCATTTGCAGTACCTGGGCTGTTGCTTTGTCCACTTCTTCTATCAGTGCATTGGCCATCGAGCGGGGTGTAAGGGATCCGTCATCCTGGTAGCTGCGATCAGCAAAAACCTCACTGGCGGTTTTGATACCGGTTGCCTGTGCCTGTTTTATTGATTCGCTGCCGCTTAGACCGTAAAGGATTAATTGATTATCGAAGTCTTTCACGGCTTTGGCAATTATAGTGGCAATAGAACTCTCTTTGGCCGACTGGTTGTATAAAGCACCATGTGGTTTTACATGGTGGACCTTGGTATTAAAAGCATTGGCTACTTCAGTTAAAATAAGCAGTTGTTGTATGATCAGTTCGTAGATTTCTTCTGCAGAAAGTTGAATAGCAGTTCTTCCAAAGTTTTGCCTGTCAAAAAAAGAAGGGTGTGCACCAATAGCAACATCATGTTTGAGGCATAGCTCAATTGTTTTTTGCATGGTGGAAATATCCCCGGCATGATAGCCACAGGCAATGTTGGCCGATGTGATAAAAGGCATGATCTGTTCATCATTACCCATCCCTTCTCCCATATCGCAGTTAATATCAACCGGCATGCAGAAATTCTTTTAGCCTTAAGATACAGGCATTTTGCAGTTGCTGCAAATGTTGCTGTTGTTTTAAAAATAATTCTTCAGCTATTACATGATTTGTAAGTTGAAATTGAATCCTGTCGCCGGGTTTATACTGGGCAAGTTTTGAATGATGTGCGGATATAACATGGGCCACTCTTGGATACCCACCGGTGGTTTGATGATCGGCTGTAAGAATAATAAGACGTCCGTCCGGCAGCAGCTGGATGGTTCCAAAACCTACAGCAGAAGAAACCACTTCTTCATTTGTCAACGTATGCAGGGGCATGTTGTTCAGGCGATAGCCCATACGGTCTGATTGGCTGGTGATAACAAAAGACGTCATAGAGAAATTCTCTTTTGCTTCCTGGGTGAGCCGTCCCCATTCACGACCCTGCAACACAAAAATACCATTCTGCAGATCGGGCCATCTTGTATCTGCCTGCCAGGGTAGTACCCTGTATTCAAGTTGAGGCATATACATAGCGATTGATGGCTGGCGGGTAAACAGTTCGTCTTGTTTATGTAGTTTTCTTCCTGCAAAGCCTCCTATTCCTGCTTTGAGATTTGTGCTGCTGCTGCCCAGCCATTTTTCTGCTGCCAATCCCCCGTTTACAGCGAGGTATGACCTGGCACCATTTACCGGCTTGTGAAATTGAAGTACATCATTTTTACCTACCATAATGGGATGAAGGTGCGGGATGGCCTCGCCATTTATACTGGCCGAGAAATCGGCTCCGGCTAAAGCGATCAGTGCCGGTTGCGTAAACAGAAATACAGAGGCTGGGAAGTGCATTTCAATTACTGCTTCTACTGGGTCATTTCCAACTAATACATTAGCCACCTTCATGGCAAATTGATCCATAGCTCCTGACGGATTAACGCCTTCAGACTGATGACCCCATCTTCCGGCATCCTGCAGGGTATCTTGCAAGCCTTGTTTTACAATCGTTAATCCCATTATGTTTCTTTATCTGTCTTAAGCTTATAAAATTCCTCTTTGCTAATGGCAAAGAACACTACTTCATCCCCGGTTTTCAGCAATGAGCAGTCTTCTTTGTTACTATCAAATAGTTTTAGAGGAGTGCGGCCAATGATCTGCCAGCCACCCGGTGAATCAAATGGATAGATTCCTGTTTGTCTCCCTGCAATTCCGACACTTCCGGCAACAATGCTGACGGGTTGTGCTTTTCTTTGAGCGGAGATAGCTTCATTTACTTCACCCATATAAGCAAATCCAGGTAAAAAGCCCATCATGTAAACATGATATGACGAAGAAGTATGTATCCGGATAATTTCTTCCCGGCTGATACTTTTTTGTTTTGCCAGCTGATCAATGTCCGGGGCAAAGTCTTCTTCATAACAAACCGGTAACCTTATCAGCCGTTTCTCCGTTTTTATATTTTGTACAGGCTGGGATAGTTTTTTTTCAATCTCTTTGCACAGGTAGCTGAAGGCCGTACTGCCCGGCTGTATTTTTTTCCTGACAATTGTAAGGTCGTAATAGATAGTCAGTGAGCTGTAAGCTGGTACAACTTCTATCATTCCGGTCAAAGGTTCTTGCCTGAACTGGTTATACCGGGATATAATCTCTTCATTTATTTTTTTATCAATTCGATTACCCAAATCAATAGTAATAGCCGTATCGCCGAGGGCAAACAGTTCGTATGCAAAAGAAGGAGCAGGCATAAAAGTCTATTTGAAGATACCAACTTAACTTTACTGCGATGGCTAAAGTTAACCTGAGAGACAGTTTCAATTTATTATCCAAACTTACATTTCGCCGGGCATTGAACGGGGTGAAAGTGTTGTCAAGTTATTATATCAGCAAGTGGACAAAAAGGCCGGTGCAGTGGGGTTACCCCATTTCTATTTCTTTTGAACCTACCACTTCCTGTAATCTTCGTTGCCCGGAATGTCCCAGCGGATTAAGGGCTTTTACAAGACCTACAGGCATGCTGCAAAAAGATTTCTTCAGCGAAACCATCGATCAGTTGCGAAAGGAGTTACTATATCTCGTTTTCTATTTCCAGGGGGAGCCTTACCTGAACCCCTCTTTTTTGGATATGGTGAAATATGCATCAAAGAGGAAAATTTATACCGCTACATCTACCAATGCACATTATTTAACCGATGAGAATGCAAAACGTACCATCGAAAGCGGATTGGATCGCCTGATTATTTCTATAGATGGTACAACACAGGAAGTGTATCAGCAATACAGGGTGGGAGGTCAGTTGAGTAAAGTTATCGAAGGAGCTAAAAACATTGTGAAGTGGAAAAAAGAACTGAAAAGTAAAAAGCCATTTGTAGTGTTCCAGTTTCTGGTGGTAAAGCCTAATGAACACCAGATAGAGGATGTTAAGAAATTGGCGAAAGAGGTTGGAGTGGATGATGTGTGGTTTAAAACCGCACAGGTGTATGATTATGTGAATGATCCTAACCAGCTGATTCCCTCCATTGACAAATACAGCCGCTATCGTCAAACACCTGATGGTTATGCATTCAAAGGAAAACTGGCCAACCATTGCTGGCGTCTCTGGCATGATCCTGTCATTACCTGGGATGGACTGGTGGCACCCTGTTGTTTTGATAAAGATGCGCAACACCAGCTGGGTGATTTGAAGAAAAAGTCCTTCAAAGAAATTTGGAAAAACGGAGAATACACTAAATTCAGGAAACAGATTTTGCTGGGAAGGAAGAATATTGATATCTGCTCCAACTGCAGTGAGGGGACAAAAGTCTGGGAACGATAACTAAAAATCAGTTTTATGCAATTATCATCTGCTATATCCACCCGTCTTCATTACCAGCATAAGGTTTTGGTAGAGGTTCTTGATGGTTTGAGCGATGAACAAATAAGAAGACAGATCATTCCGGGCAAATGGTCCATTTTCGAAAATGTGGTACATCTCCAAACCTTTCAGCATAAATTTATCAGCAGGGTAAAACAGATATTAAAAAATGAAGAGCCTGTTTTTGACAGATACTCTGCAGAAGCTGATCCCCTTTTTTTAGATAACTGTCATAAATCCACCCGGGAAATTATGCAGGACCTGCTGACGACAAGAAAGGAGATGACGGCCGAGATTGTATCCTTTAAAGAAACTGATTTTGACAAACGGGGCACCCACAGAGTGTATGGAAAAATGAACCTGCACCAATGGCTGAATTTCTTTTTACTGCATGAGGCTCATCACCTCTTCACTATTTTTAAACTGGCCGCAGAGCTTAAAACAACAGATCAGCGATAAGGCGTTGCTTACCATTTTTGCACTTCCCGGTAGAGAGAAGTGTAGAAAGAAGTGAACCCTTCAAAAAAGCTGCGGATCGATTCTGACAAAATTTTCATGGTGGTTAAATTTTAAGTGATTTCGGTGTTGTAAAGCTGCGGTTTTTCCATCTTTCCGGCAATACCACAAAGAGGTGATTTTCTGCACCAATGCTGCCCCTCAAATGTTAATAAATGGCTAAGCCTGGCCCCTGGAGTAAAATAAATTTGGATAAATCAATGTTGCAACATTAAATTTGCACTCTCAATTATTTTATCACACACTAAAACTTATAACATGAGCGATTTAAGAACAAATGTTGACCAGTTGAACCAAATGGTGCTGGAAGGTAAAATCCTGGATGCTTTCGAAAAATTTTATGATGATAACATTGTAATGCAGGACAATGACTATCCTGCCCGGGTAGGTAAGGATGTGAACCGCCAGTATGAAGAGGCTTTCGTAAACGGGCTGACTGAATTCCGTGGCGCTAAAATATTGAACACCCTGGTAAGTGATGACCTGGCAGTTACAGAGTGGTGGTTTGATTATACCCACAAAGATTATGGTGTTCGTAACTATCGTCAGCTGGCTGTACAGCGTTGGAAAAACGGTAAGATCGTAGAAGAGAAATTCTACTATAATAACTAAGTTATATAACCGTACCGGATGAATATTGTTTCGGGTTAAGTGTTCTGCTTAGCCCGAAACTTTTTACTTTTACCAAAGATGGGAATAGAGAAGGACATACAGCAGGCGAAATTTCGTAATGCACATCAGAAGGCAGCCATCAATCTTATCTATACATTATCGTGGATGAAGGATAAGACAAAATGCATTTTTGAGGCTGAAGACATTACTTCACAGCAATTCAATATTCTTCGGATTCTCCGGGGTAGTTTTCCCCAACCTTTATCTACCCTCCAGATCAGGGAACGAATGCTGGAGAAAATGAGTGATACCAGTCGTATTGTTGACCGACTGATTGCAAAAGGTCTGGTCAAGAAGGTTGTTTGCAAAAATGACCGCCGCCTGGTAGATGTCATCATTACCGATAAAGGCAAAAAATTACTCGAAAGACTGGATACCCGGCAAGATGAAATTGATGGGGTGCTCGGTAAACTTTCTGAAAAAGATGCTAATACTTTAAGCGATTTGCTGGATAAGATCAGGGATGGCGGTGAATAATGTAAATTTGCCCGATTGTTCATCCCGAATTTGAAAACATGAATCGTTTCCACTGGTTATTGCTCCTATCCATATTATCCGTTCATTTTTCTGTAGCTCAGCCCAAGTATGAATTTCGTGGCGTATGGATCGCTACGGTCAATAATATTGACTGGCCACCCGCCGGAGTGACTGACCCTGAAAAGCAAAAAGCCGATTACATCCGCCTGCTGGATTTGCATCAGAAAAATGGCATGAATGCCATGATTGTGCAGGTAAGGCCGGCAGCCGATGCCTTTTATCCCTCTCAGTACGAGCCGTGGAGCCAGTGGCTTACCGGCATCCAGGGGCAGCCGCCATCACCTTACTGGGACCCTATGCAGTTTATGATTGAAGAAACCCATAAACGGGGAATGGAATTTCATGCATGGCTGAACCCTTACAGGGCGGTACATAATACAGCCAGTTCTTCTATAGCCGGCAATCATATCACCCGGATTCACCCGGAATGGTTTCTTACCTATGGTGATAAAAAATATTTTGATCCGGCCAATAAAGAAGCTCAAAAATTTGTGGTGAATGTTGTACGGGATATTGTGAAACGTTATGATGTGGATGCTATTCATATGGACGACTATTTCTATCCCTACCGGATTCCGGGTAAAGAATTCCCGGATGAATCTTCTTATAAAAGCTCAGGTTCTCCGCTAAAAAAGGATGACTGGCGCCGCAGTAATGTAGATTCCATCATCAGGGCATTAAGTATTGCCATCAAACAGGAAAAAAAGTATTGCCGGTTTGGTATATCGCCTTTCAGTGTTTGGCGCAACAAGGATAAGGACCCCATGGGAAGTGACAGTAAGGCCGGGCAAACCAATTATGATGACCTGTATGCAGATATTCTGTTATGGCTGAAAAAAGGATGGATTGACTATGTAACTCCACAGTTATACTTAGAAATCGGTCATGATAAGATTGCTTATGAAAAACTGCTTGATTGGTGGAGCCGTCATAGTTATGGTAAACATATTTACATTGGTCATGGCATTTACCGTACACAGGAAGATCAGCCTAAATGGAAAGTGCCTGAAGAACTGCCTAACCAGATAAAGTTGCTGCGCCGTTACCCCAATGTGCAGGGCAGTATTTATTTCAGTAGTAAATCGTTTGAAAAAAATCCGAACGGCTGGAATGACAGCCTTCGTGACAATTATTATAAATATCCTGCCTTGCTGCCGCCTATGCGCTGGATTGATAATGAAAAACCCTGGCCACCGATTGTTGACAGAAAAATAATTGATGATTCTGTGATACAATTGACTGTAAGGCCGGATCCCCGGAACAGGGTTGACATTAAATACTATGTTGTTTATCAATATGGAGCCGATTCACATACGGAGACCTTTGGTAATTCACCGAAATATATTTCCCGGTTTGTTACGCTACCGGAAGGATTTCAACTGAAGGAAACACTTTCGCCTGAACATTTTTCCTATCGTTATGTGATAACAGCGGTGAGTAAAAACAACAATGAAAGTGACCTTAGTGAGATTGCCATCCTGGTGCAGCCTGACGGAAAGTGGCAATTTTACAATCCCTGATAAATAAGTATTCTATTTTTCTTTTGAAGGCAGGTACCAAAAAAAGGTAAAGGAAAAAACGTTGTTGGCTTCTTTCCATTTGTTACGGGATATATCCGGGATGGTCCCGGAATAGTCAAAACGTATACCTTTTTTTTCTTTATACTCATACATACCTGAAAAAGAAAAACCGAAATCAAATCTTTTATAATAACTGTCTTTTTGGTGCAGGTTATATTTTGTCCGTTCCGGTGAACCGTGGTATTCAACTCTTCCTTTAAATCCATAAGCAGCATAGATTCCTGCTCCTGTCGTAATGCGACTGTTGCTTACAGAACGAATTTTATAACCCACCGTAAGTGGTAGTTCAATATAGTTGAGATAAGTAACAATAGTATCAAAATGCGGGGTACGGTATTTGGCCCTCACCCTGTTTCCTTTGCCATTGTAGTAAGGTCCTGTATAAAGAAACCAGTTGTCCTCATCATTCAATGGAATTTCTAGCTGAAGTCCTGCATTAAACCGAAACAGCAATGCCCCCGCACCTTTTGTGTCACCCTGGTAAGCAGGTCTGTACACAAAATTGGTAAGATTTATTCCGCCTCTAACCCCTGTCCTTATTTGTGCTATTGTTAGTATTGGAAAAAGTGATAGTATGATGATAAGCAGTTTTCTCATTTGCAGAAGAGTAAGTACAAGATATATTGCTACAGTACCTTATGTATCTAAGTCAGCTATAAAGTATTCCTAAAAACACTTTACATAGCAATAGTTAACTTTGCGATGTTGTTCGTGAAGCAACTTAAAATATTAAACTTCAAACTTTAAACAACGAATATGCCCGGTTACGAACTCTGGAGTGATAAAGAAAGAAAAGAAGTAAATGATGTGTTGGAAACAGGCATCCTGATGCGCTATGGCTTTGATGGCCCCCGAAAGGGAATTTGGAAAAGTAAGGAACTGGAGGCTGCCATCAGCGAAACATTTGGATGCAAATATGCCCAACTCACTTCCAGCGGTACTGCTGCATTGACTACTGCAATGAGTGCCCTCGGCATTGGTTATGGCGATGAAGTGATCACTCCGTCCTTCACTTTTGTGGCCAGTTTTGAAGCAGTACTGAGTGTTGGTGCAGTGCCGGTGCTGGTGGATGTGGATGATACCCTGACACTGGATCCCGAGGCTGTACGCAAGGCCATTACACCTAAAACCAAAGCTGTAATGCCGGTGCATATGTGCGGTAGTATGGCAGATATGGATGCATTGGTCGCTATTTGTAAACAGCACAATCTGATTTTACTGGAAGATGCCTGTCAGAGTATTGGAGGCACTTACAAGGGTAAACATCTCGGTACAATTGGTGATGCAGGTACTTTTTCTTTTGATTTTGTAAAGACAATGACTTGTGCCGAAGGTGGTGTGGTGATGACCAACCGGGAAGATATTTATGTGAACTGTGATGGTTATACCGATCATGGCCATGATCATAAAGGGGTGGACCGCGGTGCAGACCTGCATCCGTTTATTGGTTATAATTTCCGCATCTCTGAACTGCATGCAGCAGTGGGATTGGCACAAATAAAGAGGCTCCCCGAATTTTTATCGGCTCAAAAAAAGAATTACGGATTGCTGAAGAGTATATTGGCACAAGTACCCGAAGTTTCCTTCCGCCGCATACCTGATCCGGCAGGAGACAGCTGCAGTTTCATAAGTTGGTTTTTGCCTACGGAAGAAATAACGAGGGCAGTGGTGGCTGAAATGAAAGCACAGGGAATTTTACCCGGTAATTTTTACTGGTACGATAATAACTGGCACTACATACGCAAATGGGATCACCTGAAAAATGCGGTGACATTAAATGCACTGAGCCCTGAATTAAAAGAAAGGGTTATGCAACAGGCCAATAAAGACTTTTCAGCCAGCGATGCAGTGATGAGCCGTTGTATTTCCACTTCTATCAGCTTGCTGTGGACAGAAGAGCAAATACAGGAAAAAGGTGAAAAGATGGTCAATACTATAAAGAAAGTGCTGAGTACTCATTCCGTTTCCGCCTGATTTTTTCCTGCGAATTCTTTAACGAACTATCCATTTACAATGATAGCTACTAAACTATTTACTGATTTTTTTAAAAGTGAAAGAAGTGGCGGCATTGTATTAATTCTTTGCACCATTACCAGCCTGCTGCTTGCCAATGTATTTATCGGGCAGGATTATATAGATTTCTGGCACAACAAAGCAGGATTTGAATGGGGCGGATTAAAACTGAAGTTAAGCTGGGAACACTGGATCAACGACGGGCTGATGGCTATTTTCTTTTTATTGATAGGCCTGGAAATTGAAAGGGAATTATACATTGGAGAATTATCCAGTCTCCGAAATGCATCGCTTCCCATTGCCGCAGCCATCGGTGGCATGGCCGTTCCGGCATTGATACATTTTGCACTTAACCAGGGCACTGCTACCGAAAATGGTTTTGGTATTCCGATGGCTACGGATATTGCTTTTGCATTAGGTATCCTTTCTTTAGTGGGTAAACGGGTGCCGCTTGCTTTAAAAATTTTTCTCACAGCCCTTGCCATTATTGATGACCTGGGAGCTATTCTCATTATTGCTGTTTTTTATACCCAGGAATTGAATACGGTTTACCTGTTTATTGCACTCGGCATCTTTGGTGGGTTGCTGGTGCTGAACCGTCTGAAAGTACATTCTTTAATTCCTTACCTGCTCGGCGGTATTGTAATGTGGTATTGTATGCTGCAATCGGGAGTGCATGCCACTATTACTGGTGTATTACTGGCCTTTGCCATACCGTTTGGTGACGGCAAAGAAAAATCACCTTCTTATAAGCTGCAGCATTTTCTGCATATACCCGTTGCCTTTATTATTGTTCCATTATTTGCATTAGCCAATACCGGCATCCTGCTGAATACACCGATGGGTGAAGTGCTGGGCAACAGTAACAGCCTGGGTATATTGGGCGGGTTGATAATTGGGAAACCGGCTGGCATTCTGTTGCTATGTTATATTGCTATCAAATTCCGGGCAGCGGCCATGCCGGAAGGGGTTAACTGGCTGCAACTGGCCGGTGCCGGCATACTGGCCGGGATTGGTTTTACCATGTCTATTTTTATTACGCTGCTGGCCTTTACCGATCCGCATATAGTGCAATACTCCAAAATAGCCATATTGGTTTCATCACTGATTGCAGGTGTGGCAGGTTTTATTGTAATCAGGAATGCAACCAGTACCACTATGATGCCGGTGGAAGAAGTTAAATCCGGAAATTTAAGCTGATCAATTACCTGGGCTTAATTGAATTGGGCTTCCCCTCCATCCAGGTCACATACTCCAAAGAACCCAACCTGAAACGAAGGGGTAATGAAACCGCTTTTTCCAATTGCCATTCCTTTCTGCAAAACAGACCGAGAAAACGGGTATAATAATTAGCCGGCACAGGTTGTAAAATATTGTTTGCCGAATTTCTTTTATCACTTTGATATGGTGAATTCGGTGTAGTTATAAAAGAAGGAGAAGGATAGGAGTAAATTATTTTCCCTGGCAAATCATAAACGGGTTTTTTCTGCGCAAAACTTCCTGCACCAAACATTAACAGGAACACAACAAGAAAGAAACTTATCCGTTGCCGCATCTTTCATTTATTTGTCCCTAAATTTACGGCATTATTTTTGTGCAACGGCCGAATTTTTAAAAATTTTGGCTGCTAAAGTGATAACGAACCATGGCCCTTAGTCAGAGCTTACAACAGAAATTACTGCAAAAGCTATCGCCCCAGCAGATTCAGCTGATGAAACTGCTGCAGGTGCCTACGGCCAACCTGGAAACCCGTATTAAAGAGGAACTGGAAGAAAACCCTGCCCTTGAACTGGATGAGGAAAAACATGATGAGGGGGCGGATGACCTTAAAGATGAGTTCAGCGAAAACGGGGAAGAAGATTTTGAGGAAATGGACGGCAGCGAGGACGAATATGATAATATTGATGTAAGCGAATATGTGCAGGAAGGCGATGATGAAGTGGGGGATTATAAACTCCGGGATGACAATTACCCGGAAGAAGACGAAGGCAGGCAGTTGCCCTTTAAAACAGAAACCAGTTTTTATGAAATGCTGATCAATCAGCTGGGTTTGCTGAACCTTGAAGAAAAAGAGCAGACTATCGCTGAGCAGATCATCGGCAGTATTGACGAAGATGGTTACCTGAGAAGAGAAACAGCGGCTATTGTGGACGATCTTGCTTTTCGTCAGAATATTATTACTACAGAAAAAGAGGTGGAAACCCTGATCAAACGTATTCAGCAGTTTGATCCTCCCGGAGTAGCTGCCCGCAACCTGCAGGAATGTTTATTGCTCCAGTTAAAGCGGCAGAAAGATGAGGGGCGGCCTGTTGATACAGCCATTAAAGCCATCAGCAAGTATTTTGATGAGTTTACTAAAAAGCATTATGAAAAAATACAGCGGGGGCTAAACCTTACCGACGAACAACTGCGGGAAGTGATGCAACAGATCATCAGGCTGAACCCAAAGCCGGGTGGTAATGTGGGAGAGATCAATAAAGCTGAAAGCTATGTGGTGCCCGATTTCTTTATTTTAAACAATGCCGGTAAGCTTGAATTAACACTGAACAGCCGTAATGCACCTGAACTACGCATCAGTGAAGGTTACCGGGATATGCTGAAGGAATATGACCGGGGTGCCAAGAAAGACAAGCGACAGAAGGAAGCTGTTTTATTCATCAAGCAGAAGATTGATGCGGCCAAATGGTTTATTGATGCTATCAAACAACGGCAACATACATTGCTGAGTACCATGAATGCCATTATGGTGCACCAGTACAACTTCTTTTTGACGGGCGATGAGACTGAATTGAGGCCAATGATCTTAAAAGATATAGCCGAGAAAACAAATTTGGATATTTCTACTGTAAGCCGGGTGGCCAACAGCAAGTTTGTACAAACCGAGTTTGGCACTTACCGGCTTAAATTCTTCTTCAGTGAATCCTTGAGTACCGACAGTGGCGAAGAAGTTTCTACCCGTGAGGTGAAAAAAATACTAAGTGACCTGATAGAAGGAGAAGACAAGAAGCATCCGCTAAGTGATGAGCGGCTTACAGAATTATTGCAGGAAAAAGGCTACAATATTGCCCGTCGAACAGTAGCCAAATACAGGGAACAACTCAACATACCTGTGGCAAGGCTGCGAAAAGAATTGTGACCCGGTAAATACCATTTACAGGGTATTCATAGCCTCATTTAATTTTTGTTTCTATGCGCTTCGGTAAATAAAACTGAATTAGTATTTTACGCCGCTAAATATTCCCCAACCCACCTTATATGGTATTTGCCAGCTTAATTTTTCTCTTTTTATTTCTGCCGCTTAACCTTATTCTTTACTACAGCTCAAAGAATGCAACGTGGAGAAACTGGGTGCTGATCATTTTTTCCTTATTCTTTTACGGCTGGGGTGAGCCTATCTGGATTTCGTTGCTCATCTTGTCATCCATGGTGGATTGGGCCAATGCCCTTTTTATTGAAAAGCACAAAGGAACAAAATGGGCCAAAGTGGGAGTGGTGGTAACGTTGATCCTGAACCTTGGCTTACTGGCCACATTTAAGTATGATGTTTTTATCGTGGACCAGGTGAATGCATTACTTGGAACCTCTTTTACTGCACCGGGGTATGCTTTACCTATTGGTATTTCTTTTTATACTTTTCATACTATCTCTTATGTGGTGGATGTGTACAGGGGAGATATCAAGGCGCAGCGAAATTTTCCCAATTTTCTCATGTATGTTTCACTGTATTCCTCGCTTGTTGCCGGTCCCATAATCCGGTATGCACATGTAGCTACTGAAATTGACAGCCGTAAAGAGAACCTTCGGGATTTCAGTCTTGGTGTTTCCCGTTTCTGCATAGGCCTTTTTAAAAAAGTGGTTATTGCCAATGTAGCGGCTGAACTGGTGAAGAAGTATATGGGCGATAACAGTGACCTGCTAACCATGACCGAGCTTTCTGCTTTATCCAGCGGAGAGGCGTGGTTTGGCCTTATTATGTTTGCCATCCAGATATATTTTGATTTTTCCGGTTATTCGGATATGGCGATAGGGCTGGGAAGAATGTTTGGCTTTCATTTCCGGGAAAACTTTGAGTATCCCTATATATCCAAATCCATCAGTGAGTTCTGGCGGCGATGGCATATTTCGCTGGGAAGTATTTTCAGGGATTATGTGTACATCCCGCTGGGCGGGAATAAAAAAAGAGTGTATTTCAACCTGCTGGTCGTTTGGTTTTTGACCGGTATGTGGCACGGCGCCAGCTGGAATTTTATCTTCTGGGGTTTATACTTTTTTGTTTTTATTGCCCTTGAAAAGGCATTCTTACTGAAAGCACTGGATAAAGTGCCGGCATTTGTAGCGCATACCTATGCATTGCTGATCATTATTCCGGGATGGGTAATATTTTACTTTACCGACACAGAAATGCTTATTGCCTATGTGCAAAAACTGTTCTCTTTCAGCGGCAGTGCAACAGGCAATACAGATTTTTTCAATACCATCACTACTCATCTGTTCTGGCTGATCATGGCGATCGTATTGTGTATGCCGGTTTATCATAAAGTAAAAGCTTATATTGAGAAGAAGGCCAGCCGGGTAACGGTTTTCGATTCGGTAACCATCGGGTTCAATGTGTTGTTGTTATTTATCTGTGTGGCCCAACTGGTGGGAAAGAGTTATAATCCATTTATCTATTTCCGGTTTTAACCGGATAACAAATTGAGATTGATTTTATGAGTGAAGCAATAAACAGAAGAATACAGGTGATCAATGTGAGCCTGTTTTGTGGCCTGCTGCTGCTGGGTGGCGTCATTTCCCTGGCGATGAAGAAGGAAGCTGTGTCGGAAACGGAGAACCGTAAACTGACTGCCTTTCCTGTTTATACTGACAGTAGTTTCTGGAGCGGTGATTATTTCCGCCAGATTGAAATGTATTATGCTGATAATTTTCCATTTCGCAATCAATGGATCAATGTTTCCACTTCTTTCAGGAATAAGCTGGGCTTCCAGTCGAGTGAGATAAAAATGTATGACCAGGTGAATGACGCCGAGGCCAATGAGAAAAAGGATACTACTGATAAAGTGCAGGCAAGCGGCCCTTTGCCGGATGATGGTGCCGTGGGAGAGGTGAAGAAAAGGGTATTTGTCTTTAAGAAAAGAGCATTTGAAATGTTTGGTGGCGGAGAAGCCATGGGAAGATCGTATGCCAATGTGATCAATTCCTACAACAGGCTGTTATCACCGGGCATACAGGTATATAATCTTATTATACCCGTGGCACTTGAATTTGAGATCACCGAAAAATATGCAAAGCTGCAAAAGCCTAACCGGCCTGCTATTGAAAACATCTACAACACACTTGATTCTAATATCAAAAAAGTGTGGGCTATAGATGAGATACGTAAACACCGCACGGAGTATATCTATTTCAGTACGGACCATCACTGGACCAGCCTTGGCGCTTATTATGCTTACCGGGCTTTTTGTGCCACAGCGGGGTTGACACCGGTTTCGCTGGATACAGTACGTTCTAAAGTGAAACTAGCTTTCCTGGGATCATTATATCGTCTTACAAGAGATCCTTCTTTGCAGAGCAACCCGGATTCGGTACGTTATTACCTGTTCAGGGATTCAGTCAACTTTTATGTGGGTAGCAGCAACAGTATCAATTACTGGGCGAAATCAAAAATGTATGGCGAGGGTGCCAGCGGTGCCAATAGCTATTCAGTTTTCCTGCAGGGTGATTTACCGATCGTAAAAATGGAAACGCAGCATAAGAACGGAAGGAAGATTGCCATTGTGAAAGAATCTTACGGAAATGCATTTGCTCCTTTCCTAATCAATAATTATGAAAAAGTGATTGTTGTTGATCAGCGTTATTATACCGGAGATTTTATTGGCATGCTGAAAGCAGAAGGTATTAATGAGCTTTTATTTATCAATAATATTTTTGCAGCGCATACGCCTTTCCATATTGAGAAGATCAAAGGGTTGAAGAAATAATAGTGCCCTGTCATGCTGAGCATGCCGAAGCAAATCCGTTTAACACCCTTCGACAAGCCTGCCTGTCCGGTAGGCAGGCTCAGGGTGACAGCATTTATCAAATGTATTACTGTCGCAGTATTCAGTGTGTATTACAACTTCAGATTTTTTCTCACCCATGCCACTTTGGGTTTTAGTTCTGCCGTGTATTTATCACCGGTTGCATAGCCCACACTTTTCAGGAAATGATAGTAATCGCCTTTGGGATGTTTTTTCCGCCATTTCGTGTAACGTTTGTCCTGCCAGGTTTTATAGTAGGCAATACACTCTTCATCTGATTCAAACTTTTTGCATTTATTCCCTTTAATATAGAAACCAAACAGGTTATGATAGCGCAGGCAGCATTTTTTACAACTAAGCCAGCCGGTTTCCTGTATGCACTGGGCCATTACAAAATCAGGGTGCAGTATACCTGCCGCTTTAATGGCATCGTACATGGCCTGGAGTTTGGGTTTATTGGATTGTTGGGACTGAACAGACTGGTTAAAAACCAACAGTAAAAGGGCAAAAACAATTTTCTTCATGCTTATCTCTTTGGTTAAGAACAGTCATTGGGTTTTAAAACGGATATAAGGGTCACTCAATATACAAAAACCTCACCCTTTTGCCCAATTGCATTACTTTGCGCCACATATTAATACTGTTATGGGTACCCAAATGATGGTAGATGATAAGAACCGGTTGCAGGAAGTGAGGGTTCCGGCTTTTCCGCAGCAGCCGGCACCGGTAAGATTTTTTGCTGAGTTGTTCTCCTATATTTTTCATCCTGTATTTGTGCCGGTTTACCTGGTGATCTTTATGGTTTTTGTACATCCTTACCTGTTTGCAGGTTTTTCACCGTTTGATAAAGTGAGAACCGTGATAATGGCCTTTGTGATGTATACTTTTTTTCCGGTGGTAACGGTGTTACTATTAAAGGCCCTGAAGTTTGTACAAAACTTCCGGCTTCATACACAGAAAGACCGCATCATTCCCTTAGTGGCATGCGGTATTTGGTATTTCTGGATCTGGTATGTATGGCGCAACTTACCCGATTACCCTGCTGAAGCTGTACAACTGACACTGGCCGTATGGATATCTGCCAGTTTAGGCTTATTGGTCAATATCATTATGAAAGTGAGTTTACATGCCATTGCCATAGGGGTGATGCTTGCTTTTTTATTCCTGCTGGCATTTGCACAGGACCTGAATTTTGGTATTTATCTTTCAGCAGCCATTTTTATTGCCGGCATTGTTTGCACTTCCCGTTTTATTGTATCTGATCATACGCCACAGGAAATATATGGGGGGCTGGCGGTTGGTATTGCCTCAATGCTGGTGGCTAACTGGGTGGGGTAGTTTTTAGGGTGGTAACCTTTTTGGATACCTTTCAATAATAATCCAG